>JAVBNR010000005.1:0-95381 GCA_031551395.1 Bacteroidales bacterium | reverse complement strand
CAACTTCGTCGCTTGCTGACTATGTGCGCACACAATCAAGGGCAACTTTTTAATTCGTCCAAATTGGGAGAATCGCTAGGTGTAACCTATCAAACTATTCGCCGATATATCGACCTGATGGAGCAAACCTTTATTATCCGTTCGTTACCACCATTTGAAAAGAATATCAAGAAACGTTTGGTTAAATCTCCCAAAGTTTACGTGAGAGATAGCGGGTTATTACATCGACTGCTGCAAGTGGATGATTTCAATTCCCTGATGGGCAACCCTGTTTTCGGTTCATCTTGGGAAGGCTTTGTCATTGAAAATATCATTTCTTCATTGAAAGATTGCAAATTTTCTTTTTATCGCAGTGCTACAGGGGATGAGTTAGACTTACTTGTTGAGAGGGGTACCAGGACGATAGCCGTAGAATGCAAAGCCTCATCGGCACCACAGGTAACTAAAGGCTTTTGGAGTGCTATAGAAACTATAAAACCGGATAAAACATATATTGTTTCTCCCGTATCAGCATCTTATCCATTTAAAAATGATGTGGAAGTTTGCGGATTGAGTGACTTTTTGAAAAAAGTCGAACGATAGACACTACCTATTTTATTTGTTGAAAGATATATAATTTCATCTGTTTAATATGGGGCTGTCCAAAAAGTCGGACAGCCCCTTTCTATCTTATTGAAAAACCCAAACCTACGGCAAATCCAATTCTTCAGCAAAAACACCAAAAGAACCAACTCCGGGAACATAATGTTCCAAATTGACTTGAATGACCTGCCCCTCTTTTGTTCCACTACCCCGCACATAAACAGTACCATAATCAGGATCTACCCAAGCAGGCTGAGGAGCTACAGAAACGGTCACGCCATCTTCTTCCAGTAAGAAATCGATGTCTTTATTCGTATCATATAATTCCGGACATCTGTAAAGGGTTATCTGATCAGCCAACAGTACTTCCTGCGGCCATTGGCTTCCAAAAATTTTCGAGATAAATAATCCTGTACCCAAACTTGTAAATGTCAAAGCACGCCTGACTGTCAGCTCAATAGAAGGTTGAGCAGTAGGCAATGGAGAGATTTCAGCTCCTCCGGTTATCGTAAAAGTGATGGTATAATCCTTATTAAATTCCAGATCTTCCGGATTAAACGTCACATCGATGGGAGCTGCTGCTTCATTCGTAAAAGTAACCTGAGTCGCAGATACCGTAAACAAACCCTCAGAATCGTCGCCATAAGTTATCGAAAATGTAGCGGTAGTTCCTGAAACAGAAGTATTCAGATGGTAGAGGCTTACGGTTACCTTTGTTTCTTCATTGATCAACTCCAATTGAGTATCACTCATAAAAGACACATAGTCTTTTCCCTGCAGGTCATATACAGTTCCTTGAGTCTGATCATCGCACGAAGAGAACAGAAAACCAGCACTCATTGCTGCTACGGCTAAATAGAATAATATATGTTTCATATCTTATCACATTTATTAAGTTATTCCGGATTTTGATCTTTAGCAGGATCCATGTTTGGATTTCCATCAAATTCTTTTTGAGGGATCATCATAATCCATTCCCAGGATTCAGGATCGGTTATATCGAACTGAGCTGTGACATCCGTATGGTTCGTTCCCGGATAAACACGGGCAAAACCGGTTTTCAGACGCATGATATCCAAAACCCGGAAACCTTCTCCCCAAAGTTCAATTCTGCGTTGCAATATAATTTCATCCATCAGGGTTTGTACGTTTTTAGACTCCGTTGATTTCAAAGTCAGTTCTTTTGAATCGGTACGCTTAGCCAATTCCGCTTCATAACCCGGATACTTATAATCGATCAAAGATTTCAACGCTGTACGCGCTCCGGCATAATCTCCCAGCTGACATTTAGCTTCAGCCATGATCAGATACATCTCAGCAGCACGCATATACACTAAATCTCCATCCAATGAGGTCGAAGGATCCCTGAATTTTTTCTGGCAATAATCCACATCTTCCGGTAGAGCTTCAGACGGATCGACCGTCATTATTCCATTGAACCACTTTTTGCGAATATCATCCGGTGAGATCATATCATACAACCAACGGTTCACACATTTTTGTGCTGTAGCTGCGTGATAACCTGCCGATGCATCCATGTGACCGAAGAAAGAATACCAGGTACCAGCCTGATCCGATACAATTTCAGAAGCCCACATCCACTCCACATTACCGATATTATTCATCCCCGACAGCAGATCCGTTGTAGACATCAAAGCCAGATTGGGTTTTTCCAATGCACTTTCTGCTGCTGTTGCCGCCTCACTCCAGTTTTCTTGAATCAACGAAACCCGCGCTTTAATTCCATAAGCAACATAAAGGTCTATGTGTGATTTATGCTTCTGAGGAGTCGCATCACTCAGCAACTTAATCGCTTCATCCAAGTCTTTATTGATCTGGTCGTATGTTTCTTTCAAGGTCCCACGAGGAGCTCCTTCCGTTTCATTTGTAGTCGGTTCCGTATAAATAGGAACTCCCGGATCATTTTCATGCCCGATATAAGTTCGTTGATAAAATTGAGCTAAATACAGATAACAATAAGCCCTCAAAGCATAAGCCTGACCTACGATATTGTTAATTTCTCTCGGATCTCCCGAAGCACCCGGAGCAAAAGCAATAATATAGTTTGCATTGGAAATCCAGGTATAATACATATTCCACCAAACATACGGGCGGTCGGACGTATTATTGTAGGATGTTCTGACCCAATAGAGATAATCATACCAGAACCATTGGCTTCCGGGGGCATATTCAACCATATCTTCCGACATGATATCAGCAGCGAGATTGACCGATGCTTGTCCGAAATTTTCAGTCGGATAACCCTCTGACCATCCGGTCGTATAAAAAGAACGGTATATCCCATTGATGGCGGCAAAAGCATTGTCTGCCGTTTCAAACACTTTTTCTTTTGACGTTTCAGATGTCGGGTCGGTATTCAGTTTGTCTTCACAAGCAATAAAACCCAACAGAAAAAAACATATTATTAAATATTGTATTGTTTTCATATTTTTATAATCGTATTATTTCATTTATGTTATTGTCTGTTCTTAAAACTTAATATCAATTCCGACAGATATATTTCTTACAGGCACATAAGAAAATGATTGACCTCCATAAATACTGTTTTGAGGATCAAGACCTTTCAAATGAGTAAAAGTC
Source organism: Bacteroidales bacterium (assembly GCA_031551395.1). Lineage (GTDB taxonomy): Bacteria > Bacteroidota > Bacteroidia > Bacteroidales > Azobacteroidaceae > BNXB01. The sequence continues at coordinate 92,198 of JAVBNR010000005.1, read as the reverse complement.
ATCAGGTTATCTCCTACGGCAAACACACGGACCTGATTCATTCCTATCTTTTTCAATAAGTTTTTCGGTAATGAATAACCCAGCGTAATATTTTTGATTGCAAAATAGGAGGCATCGATCAGGTTTCTATCCGTAGTAGCATCTATATTCCCCAACACAAGTCTCGGAACATCCGTCAGATCGCCGGGTTGCTTCCAGCGGCGCTCCATGTCTTTATGCCAACTGGTGCCCGGATCGCGCATGGTCATTAAATTAGCATAAACCCCATCGTATTCTTTTCCTCCGATAGAATAGGTCATCAGGATCGATAAATCAAAGTTACCCAGACGAAAATCATTGGTAATAGATCCGTATAGATCCGGGAAGCGAGATCCCAAAATAAAACGGTTGGCTGTCGCTCTGTTATAACTATCCGTTATTTTCATCTCTCCGTCTTCTTCATACCAATACAACTGTTTCCCTGTCAACGGATCGACGCCTGCCGATTTAGATAAGTACCACGAGTTAACAGGCTCTCCTTCTGTTATAATGCGACTTCCATCAATCAGTTCCTGCCCTTGATAATTTAATTTCGTCACTTCATTCTTGAAATGTGACCCTACAAAGCTAATATCCCATCCTACATTTTCAAGATCAAGGATTTTTGCTCCTACCGTAAAATCAACACCTTTATTTTTCATATCTCCGACATTCGCATTGAAGCCGTCGAAACCGGTAGAAGTCGCCATTGTTTTCTGAAGTAACATATCTTGAGTTTTACGAATAAAATACTCCACAGTAGCCCAAATCCGACCATTCAAGAAACGACCTTCAAAACCAATATTCATATTGTTATTCTTTTCCCACTTCAAATCTTTATTTTCCAGGCTCATCAAGATTGTTCCCGGAATTGTTCCGTTAGGCCATGCCAAATCATATAAACTCTGCCAGGCATAAAATGTCCCGATGTTGTCATTCCCTTGTTGTCCGTATGAAGCTTTCAACGTCAGGTTATCAATCCATGAAACATCCGACATAAAATTTTCTTCACTCATTCTCCAGGCGCCTCCGAACGACCAGAAATTTCCCCATCGATAATCTTTGTAAAAACGAGAAGAACCATCAGTTCTGAAGCTGCCGGACAAATAGTATTTATCCTGAAAATTATAATTGATCCTGCTCAAATAGGACTCTACATAATACCTGTCTAACGAAGAATCAGCGCCGTCAAGTGTTGAGCCGGTACTTAATTCATACAGATTAGGGAACGGAAATGTTTTTCGGGCTGCGGATAATATCGCATATTTTCTGGAATAAAACTCATGACCCAGCATGATATCCAGGTCGTGGTCTCCGAACTTTCTCTGATAATATAACAGCTGATTGAAAGTATAGCTCAACAAACGATTGTTCTCTTTATATAAATATCCCCTGTAACCTGCGGCATTTCCTTGTTCCGGATTCCAGTACAACATATCATTCGTATTGCGATAATCGACGCTCAAATTCAGTTGAAACCTGAAATCTTTGAAAAACCCCAGATTTTCATTTTTCTTATCTCCCAATTCCGTAAAAATACGGGTACTGAAATTGTCTACTGTATTGTTTTGATTGTCTTCTTCCAAAACTGCAATCGTATTAAAATTATTTGCATACGGGCGTGTCGGACCATAGTCATACTCTTTATTTCCTTCACTATCCAGAACATAATCTCCGTTTTCATCTCTGATGTAAACCGGATAAATAGGACCCGTCATCAAGGCCGTAAACCAGACATTGCTATAAGAGCTTCCGGTACCTTGAACCAGACGTTGTTTGGTTTCAGAAAAAGCAGTGTTCATTCCACCGGAAAGCCAATTTGTAAACTTAGCATCCAGATTCAAACGTCCTGAAAAACGTTCAAAACTTGAATTCCGGAGTAATCCGTCTTCATCCAAATACCCAAGAGACATCAAATATTTCAATTGATCAGACCCTCCTGTTAAGCTAAGCAGATACTCCTGGCGCAAAGGACTCTCATTTTCAGCTTCCTTTAACCAATCATCATGGTATTTCAATTGAGCGGAAGGATCTATTTCTCCCGTATTCGGATCGATCAAACTGGTTGATACGATATTAAACGGATTATAAATTTCGCCCCCCAACCTATTCATATAATTTGCAGTAGCTAATTGATTAGCGACGGCCATTGGTTGTCCCGCTTCATATACATATTGATTCCGCAACGCTTCCCACGACATTTCCATGAAATCATACTCATTAACTCTTTCATAATCTGCGATGGAACGGGACGTTGTCCCCCAGGTTGCTTTCAAATTAACGCTCGTCTTTCCCTGAATCCCTTTCTTCGTTGTAACCAGAATAACGCCATTCGCTCCTCTAGCCCCGTACAATGCAGAAGCGGAAGCATCTTTCAAAATGGAAATGGATTCAACATCATTCGGATTTAATGCATTGATATTTCCGTCATAAGGAGCTCCATCCACGACATACAGAGGAGATGAGCTCGCATTGATCGATCCGATTCCCCGGATCATAAGAGAAGATGCGTTACCGGGTTGTCCTCCACCCGATGTAGATTGTATACCCGGGACAACCCCTTCCAGTGCTTTCGATAAGTTTGAAACGGAACGTTTTTCTATCTTCTCGGTCTTAATTACTTCCGCAGAACCGGTAAAAGAACTTTTTCTCGCCGTTCCGTAAGCGATAACCAACACCTCTTCCAGACTTTGGGGATCTATCTTTAAAATTACTTTCATTTCCGCCTGAATGGGTAGTTCTTGCGTAGTCATCCCTAAGTAACTAAAAGTCAAAATACGAACATTTGCCGGAACCGTCAATGTAAACGTACCGTCAAATTCTGTCGTCGTACCCAAATTCGCTCCTTTGACATGTACTGAGGCTCCGGCAATAGGTTCCCCTGTCTCATCAAAGACGCTTCCTTTGATCTCTCTATTCTGAGAAATCGCCATGCTCACACTCATCAGAAAGCATGATAAAAACAAAGTAAATCTTTTCATAAATTTTTTCTCAAATTAAACTAACGTTATTAAAATTAATCCATTAAAAACAACAGAGATTGGTTTATTGGCATTTTAGTATTTTTTGGGGCTTATTTCGCTACACCAATGTTACGTCCATAGAGCAAAATACTAAACAAATACGATATAACTCCCTAATTTAATAACAATTCGGAATAAATTTTGTTGAAAAAAAATACAATTTTATCAAAAAGAGTAAAATAATAATACTTTTTGATTTTCAGATCAAGATAAGAAACAGATATTTCCTACTTTTTTTTAAGAAAGAAATAGATACAATTTCAAGGTTTATATTTGGCCTGTTTAAGCAATTCCTGGGCATTGGTTTTATTCATTAACTCTTGCAATGTGGTTTCCGGATTATGCTTCATATAAGAATTAATTATTTGGAAACCAATCCATACGCCTACTCTTCCCGGTGATTCGGGAGGCAGGGAAGTCGTATGGGGTGCATCATTAAGGTATTGAGAAACAATCAGATGATTTGAATCGTAGAGTTGATTATTATGTAAAATGGATTTCCAGATCCGGGAATGATTATCACTACACCATTGGTACTGATCTTGGGTATAGGCCATACATTCCCATATTGGTCTCTCCGGCAATATCCGGGAAAGGATGTATCGCAATTTACCCTCATACAACATCCTATCCAACAAAACATTACCATCTCCTTTGAAAGAAAAATCAGCCATCATATACCCCAATAGATAGTCGGGTACAATCCTTTCCGGAGTCATGTTCTGTAGCTGATAATCATAATAAAATTCCTTGTACAACGGATAATCGGATCCCAGGTATTTATCTGCTGAGATAGACAACGCATCATCCGTAACAATCACATTCTGATTCAATCCGGAAACATGCATATAAATCCGGGGTTGTTTCAGTGCGGGAAATTCTTTCAGCAAAGCTTCGAATGCCGGAGTTAACTCCTCATCGATGAATCCTATATCAGCAAACTTACTTTGTTCATCGGCATATAGACCCATCAAGGTCGGTTCCGAAAAAAACGATTTTAGCCTGGAATCAAATCCGGTCGAGTCTGCTTTACCTATGTATATGATATTAGAGCCGAATATCGTCATAAAATCCGAATAACCGGACAAATCCGATTCCGAAGCGGTTCCTTTCAGATAATTATACAGGGCGGTATCAAATCTTCTGACTTTCAACTCCGGATTCCCCTCACTGTAAACTTTTTTTCCACTACAACTGAAGAGGAGGAAACAACATATAAATAAAACAACCGAACGAGAATTCATTGTATAAGCTTTAATCACATTAGTTACTTAACGTTATCAAGGAGCTAATTATTGCAAAAAATCAAGTCATTTTGTTTGGGAATTAAAAAAATGCTACATTTGCAATGATGGAATTAGAATCTATTTTATTACCAGGAATCGATCTGCAACGACCTTTAGTCATTGCAGGGCCTTGTAGTGCAGAAACCGAAGATCAAGTAATAAAAACAGCCAACGAACTGGCTTCCATTGGCATCAAGATATACCGTGCCGGCATCTGGAAACCGCGTACCAAACCCGGAGGATTCGAAGGAATAGGGAGCGAAGGCTTGCTTTGGCTACAAAAAGTGAAAGAAACAACAGGGATGTATGTCGCCGTCGAAGTTGCTACTTCAAAACATGTTTTGGAGGCGTTGACACACGGAATCGACATGCTTTGGATCGGAGCAAGGACATCGGCTAACCCGTTTGCGGTACAAGAAATTGCGGATGCTTTAGCGGGAGTCGATATTCCGGTATTGATTAAGAATCCCGTCAATCCGGATTTGGATTTGTGGATTGGAGCCATCGAACGGATCCACAATGCAGGTATCAGAAAAATCGCAGCCATTCACCGGGGATTCAGTTCTTATGATGAAAAACTCTACCGAAATTCTCCACAGTGGCATATCCCCATCGAACTCAAACGAAGGATTCCTAATCTGCCGATGATCTGTGATCCCAGCCACATCGGAGGAAAACGGGAACTGATAGCCCCACTCTCCCAGCAAGCGATGGACCTGAATTACGATGGATTGATTATTGAATCTCATTGTACTCCGGAAACAGCCTGGAGCGACAAAGAACAACAAATTACACCGGAAGTGTTATCTCGCATTATTGCACACCTGGTTATACGAGACTCTACACAAACGACAGAAAATCTTACGGCGTTGCGCAAGCAGATCGATCTTATTGACGACGAACTGTTATCCATTCTCAATAAACGGATGCGGATATCCCGTGAAATCGGACAATATAAAAAGGAACATAATCTTCCGATTCTACAAACCTCCCGTTACAACGAAATCCTTACGAACAGGATCGCTGCAGCGGCACAGGCAGGCATGTCTCCTGAATTTATGAAAACCGTATTGGAAGCAATACACGAAGAATCGATCAGGCAACAAATCGAGGTCATGAATAAGAAAGACCCTTCAATATCCGAAAATCCCATTGATGCTTCCATGCAAAATAAATAACTGCCAAAATACCCATCACTCCCAAAACGACTGTTTCTTTAACCGGATAAACATGGATTTGTTCGAACACGGCATCTGTCTGTAACGCAGACGATTTATTGGTTACAAATAAGGATAAAAAGACATTATTCACAGCATGCATCCCCATCGACAACTCGATTCCGTCATCCATTACCGCGACAAATCCAAAGAGAAGTCCGAAGAAAATATATTGAGGCATTGCCAACCAAAACCCGAACTCTTTGACTTCCGGATTAGCAGCATGTATTAACCCGAATATCAATGAAGGGATCAGGATAGCCATCCAACGGCTCCTTGTCCATACAGCGACTCCCTGGGTCAGGTATCCTCTGAACAAAAGTTCTTCCGACGTTGTCTGGAGCGGGATCATTATCAAGGAAATCAGCAACAATGGAATAAATTTCCCCAGATCGAATTGCAGAATGTAATTCTCTTTATCAATCAGATAGTCAACTGCTATATAGAGAACGAGTATTATCCCCCAAACCGCAATTCCTTCCAGGCAGCGACCGATACGTATTTTATTCGTCCCATTGACGGTTTCCGAAAAAGACCGGTTGTGAATCATCTTTATCATCACGATAGTCAATACCAATGATACAACCGGAGAGATCATAAGTAAAAACAAAGCCAGATTTTTCGACACTCCAATCGCCTCAAAATCAAGCACATTTATAGCACTCATATCGATACCGCCATTTGACATCGCATTAAAAACAACCACAAGGCTAAGCGGGATAGATCCTATGATCTGACCACCCAAAAAAGCAACCAAAACGACCAGTATATACTTCCAAAACTGATTTCCACCTTCAAATGCACGCTCAAGAAAATTCATATCGATTCATTTAGATTATCAAAGTAAGTCACTCGATTTATTTTTGCGTGATAAAGATAGAATGAATAATTAAATTTCACAATTTTCGGAAAACAAATTAAAAACGTACCTTTGTAGCAATATAAAAATCTAAATTCATTTAATTCAGCAATTCAATGGAAAAACAGCAGGAAAACAATGGTTTGCAAATCGAACTGACCGAAGAAACAGGACAAGGTATTTATTCCAATCTGGCAGTAATCGCTCACTCATCTTCTGAATTTGTAGTCGATTTCGTCAGATTTATGCCCGGACTTCCGAAAGCAAAAGTGCAATCCCGCATCATTCTGACGCCTGAACATGCTAAACGACTGATGATGGCATTGATCGACAATATCAATAAATACGAATCTCAGTTCGGAGAGATCAAACTGCAGGGACAAGGTTTTGCTCCGCCGATCATGGGACCTATGGGAGAAGCGTGAGGAGTTAAGAACTAAGAGTGAAGAGTTTTTAGTTTTTTCGTTCATTTTTTTGTCGATTCAAAATAAATCACTACCTTTGTCGCCTAAAATTCTGCAGAGGGTAGAACAAGTGACCGTTAGAAAGAGGTCCACCCCCGGGAGGTAACCTGTAATTCAAAAACAGATGTACGTAATTGTAGACATTCAAGGACAACAATTCAAAGTAGAAAAAGATCAAAAGTTGTATGTCCACCGTATCAATGCAGACCTTGGAGCTAAAGTTGAATTTGAGAAAGTTCTGCTGGCCGACCATGATGGGACTGTAAAAGTAGGCGCGCCGACAATCGATGGAGCGAAAGTAGTAGCAGAAGTCATCGAGCATGTAAAGGGCGATAAAGTGTTGGTTTTTCACAAGAAAAGAAGAAAAGGTCATCGCAAATTAAACGGTCACCGCCAACAATTCACACAAATTGCAATTAAAGAAATTGTAGCTTAATCCGTAAAATCTTAGAAAAATGGCACATAAAAAAGGAGTCGGTAGTTCAAAGAACGGACGCGAATCGGAAAGTAAACGATTGGGCGTTAAAATTTTCGGCGGTGCAGTATGCAAAGCCGGTAATATATTGGTTCGTCAGAGAGGAACAACTCATCACCCGGGAGAGAATGTAGGTATGGGAAGAGACCATACTTTATTTGCTCTGGTAGACGGAAAAGTCGTATTCATCAGAAAGAAAGACGACAGATCGTATGTTTCCATCGAACCGATTGCAAAAGCATAACAGAACAAATTTCTGATCATAGAAAAACTGCCGGAATGATTATTCCGGCTTTTTTTTTGAAAATGTTTATCCTCATTTTTTTATTCCAATCACTGTAAATTCTTTTTATCTCATTCAACCTGTTTTGTTTCGTCATAAACTTTTGTATCTTTGCCCTTGGATTCTTAAAACCGAAAAAACATGATGGTAGAACAACCTAAAGAAGATGTTCCCGGGCGACCGCAGGAAACTGAAGAAGTAAAAAAATACGCTTATATTTCCAAACGAGCGTTGGAAACCGACCATATCGGTTATTGCTACAGAGATTATCCCGAAACAAATATCGACAGCGGCTGGCGTTTCCTGTATGGCGACGAAGATGAAGATTACTTAGACAATCCGGCTAATTGTGAAGCTGTCTATCCCGAAGAAATGTTATCTATCAATCCGGCTTTGGATGTCATTCTTTCTGCACCTGTCAATTTTGAATTTGAATGGGACGACGAGCAACAGATGTACGTCGAGATTCTTTGATTGTGCCCTGATCGAATATCCTGAATTAGATTTCCTGATACTCGGGAATATCTTTTAAAAAAGTATATTCATGGGTAGTCCTGTCTATCCGGCAGCAAAAATGTTGCAATCCATTACTTACAATCAACCAGGGAACTTGTAATTTCATATTGTACCGGACAATCTGATCAAAGGCATTCTGGTTAATTGTAACTTGCGGAGCTTTATATTCGATGATCATAACCGGCTGCAGGAACTTATCATACAGTACCGTATCGCACCTTTTATTTACATTTCCCAATGCAATGGTCACTTCATTGACCAAAAGAGCTTCCGGATAATTTTTATATTCAATCAGGTAATTGATAAAATGCTGGCGGACATATTCTTCCGGCGTCAACCGGAAATATTGCTTCCGCAAACGATCGAAAATGTAATCTTTTTTATTTTTTTCCCTTACTTTCAATTCAAATTGCGGAAGATTCAAACAACTCATAATAGAACACTTAAGTATTAATGTTTAATTTTTTGCCAGGAGATTTAATACGGATAATTTACAAAGATAGAATTTTCCCATGTAAAAAAAAATCCGTACTTTTGTTTTTTATACATCATTGTAAAACACAAAAGTATGAAGACAAAACAAGATATAGTTGAAAATTGGCTACCAAGGTATACCAAAAGAAATTTAGAGGAATTTTCGGAATATATTTTGTTGACCAACTTCAACAAATATGTAGAAATATTTGCGAACTATTACGATGTACCTGTCACTGGGCAAGATGTCAATATGCCCAATGCCTGCGCCGACGGAATAACAATCATCAATTTTGGTATGGGTAGCGCCAATGCTGCGACTATAATGGATTTATTGAGTGCAATCAAGCCGAAGGCCGTACTTTTCCTTGGGAAATGTGGCGGCATCAAGAAACACAACTCATTGGGAGATTATATTTTACCCATAGCCGCCATTCGGGGAGAAGGGACTTCCAATGACTATTTTCCACAAGAAGTGCCATCCCTACCCGCTTTCAGTCTTTTGCGCGCCGTATCGACCACCATCCGCGACAAAGGGAGAGACTACTGGACCGGGACTGTCTATACAACCAACCGCAGGGTTTGGGAATACGATGAAGATTTCAAAGATTATTTACGGAAAATCCGTGCGATGGGCGTTGATATGGAGACTGCAACACTGTTTACTGTCGGCTTTGCCAATCAGATTCCTACCGGTGCCTTATTGCTGGTAAGCGATCAACCGATGATTTCGGACGGGATCAAAACAGAAAAAAGCGATTTGAAAGTCACTGCCAATTTTGTCGAAGAGCATGTCATGATCGGGATTAAATCTTTACGGAACATTATAGACAATAAACAAACCGTTAAACACCTACGCTTCGAGTGGTAATATATGGCAAAAGAGCAAACTTTTGAAGAACTGAAAAGGAACATCCTGCAAAAAAAATGGGTGCCGGTCTATTTATTTCAAGGCGAAGAAGATTATTTCATCGACCGGTTGACCGACTTACTCCTGGAAAATGTCATCGATGAAAGTGAACGTGATTTTAATCAGATACTGCTCTACGGCGCGGATTCCGATGTTGCAACCGTACTGAATGCAGCACGACGATTTCCGATGATGTCGGAGCGGCAACTCGTTGTGGTGCGCGAAGCGCAAAGCCTGAAAAACATCGACGATCTGATTCATTATGTAAGCAAACCATTGAATTCCACTGTGTTGGTCTTGAATTACAAACATGGAAAATTGGATGGGAGGAAAAAACTTGCCGGCGAAATTGCCAAAACAGGCATTGTTTTTGAATCTAAAAAACTATATGACAACCAAATACCATCATTTATCATTTCTTATCTGCAAGATAAAAAAGTAACCATCGACCATCAATCATCCCAAATTCTGACAGATTATCTGGGAAATAACTTAAGTAAGCTAACCGGCGAACTGGACAAGCTGTGTATTTCTCTTCCGGAAGATCAACGACGAATCACACCGGAATTGATCGAAAGAAACATCGGAATCAGTAAAGATTACAATAATTACGAGCTGCAGGATGCTATCGCCGTCCGGAACATTCTGAAAGCAAACCGTATCATCAGGTATTTTGAACAAAATCAGAAAAACAACCCTTTTCTTGTTACATTGACCGTTTTATACAATTTCTTCTCCAACCTGATGATTTGCCATTATGAGGCCGATAAAAGCGAAGCCAATATCCGAAATGTACTGGGACTGAGATCCGGATTTCAGTCGGCCAGTTATATGAGCGCCATGCGTATTTACGGACCGGCTAAAACAATGCAGATCATTTCTTTGATCCGGACTTTCGATGCAAAAGGCAAAGGATTCGGAAACACTTCCGTATCCCCCGGAGAACTGCTGAAAGAATTGGCGCATAAAATAATGCATTGACATTCAATCCTGATCATCAACCGGGACGCTATTATCTTAATAACTGTTAAAATAATTCATAATCAAAAAATTTAATTGTCCTGTTTTTTTCATCCGGTTAAGGGCATTAAAAAAATGCCTTTGATTTTTACGTGCAAATATCAAAAAAAAATGTAACTTTGCCCTCTTAATCCAGAATGAAAAAAGTCTAAAATTCATAATTGTCGTGTCAGAAACAAAGTACATTTTTGTAACAGGAGGTGTAGTCTCCTCTTTAGGCAAAGGAATCGTTGCCGCATCATTAGGTAAATTACTACAAGCCAGAGGATACAATGTTACTATCCAAAAATTTGATCCTTATATAAACATCGACCCGGGGACACTCAACCCTTATGAGCACGGAGAATGTTATGTCACGAACGACGGACACGAGGCAGACCTGGATCTGGGTCATTATGAGCGGTTTCTGAATGTGCCTACAACAAAAGCAAACAACATTACCACCGGTCGTATTTATCAGAATGTCATCAACAAAGAACGTCGTGGCGATTATCTCGGCAAGACCGTTCAGGTTGTTCCTCACATCACGGATGAAATCAAACGCAACATCATGCTGCTCGGCACTAAAAATCAATTTGATTTTGTGATCACGGAAATCGGAGGTACTGTCGGCGATATCGAATCGCTGCCCTACATAGAAAGCGTTCGCCAATTGCGCTGGGAATTAGGCCGCAACTGCTTATGCGTTCATTTGACATATGTTCCCTACATTGCTGCGGCAAAAGAAGTCAAAACAAAACCGACTCAGCATTCTGTAAAAGCATTGCAGGAGTTGGGCGTGCAACCTGAAATTCTGGTGCTTCGTACGGAACGGGAATTAGGCAAAGAGATCTGTAAAAAAGTCGCCTTATTCTGTAATGTGGAAGAAAGTGCAGTCATCCAATCGTATGACGTAGCATCCATATTTGAAGTACCTATTGTCTTAGCGGAACAAAAAATGGATGAAATCATTCTCCGGAAAATGAATATGAAAATCGGAGAAACGCCTGAGATGAAACCCTGGAAAGAGTTTCTGAACAGGATGAACACGGCAGAAAAAAGTGTAAAAATCGGATTGGTAGGGAAATATGTAGAACTACCGGATGCATACAAGTCTATCAATGAATCTTTGCTCCAGGCAGCAACCTATCATTACCGGAAGTTGGATCTGCATTTCATCCATTCAGAAAAGTTGAATGATGAAAACGCCGGAGAATTACTGGCGGATATGGATGGTATCCTGGTTGCTCCCGGTTTTGGGCAAAGAGGTATTGAAGGTAAATTCGCAGCGTTGAAATACGCCCGGGAAAACAACAAACCAACGTTTGGTATCTGCCTCGGCATGCAATGCATGGTCATTGAATACGCGCGGAACGTATTGGATATGAAAGACGCTAATTCCACCGAGATGGATAATAAAACGCCGTATAAAGTCGTCGACTTGATGGAAGAGCAAAAAAACCTTATTAACAAGGGAGGATCCATGCGGTTGGGCGCATACGAATGCAAGATAGAGAAAAAATCAAAAGCCTATCAGGCTTATGGAGAAGAACTCATACAGGAACGTCATCGTCACCGGTATGAATTCAACAACGAATACAGAAGCCAGTTTGAAGCAAAAGGAATGAAATGTACAGGTCTCAATCCCGCAACCGGATTGGTTGAAATGGTGGAAGTCCCCGGACTAAAATGGTATGTAGGAGTCCAGTTTCATCCCGAATACAATAGCACGGTATTAAATCCTAATCCATTATTTATGAGCTTTATAGAAGCAGCTATAAAAGGATAACAAAAGGCATATGACCTTTTCGGCAAACAGCATTCAATCACAAACAAATCTAAATAAAATAACAACGTAAACAGATTACGTCTAATGTAAAACTACAAAAATGGATAGAAATACGATCATTGGTTTCATATTAATTATATTGGTATTTATCGGGTTTACCTGGTTAAATCGTCCGTCTCAGGAAAAAATAGAAGCGCAAAAACGGTATCAGGACTCTATAGCAGTCGTACAACAGCAAGCGGAAATGCAAGCGGCTATGGCTCAAGAGCAAACATTGCAGGCGGATTCTCTTGCCAATTCAACGCTCAATGCTGATTCGTTACAACACGTTCAACTTTCAAACAAATACGGTTCTTTTGCGGCCTCCGCCAACGGAGAAGAACAATTGATCACACTGGAAAATGAATTAATCGAAATCAAATTGTCGACCAAGGGAGGACGAATTTATTCCGCCCGGTTGAAAGAGTTTACAGCCTACGATTCACTACCGGTTACCCTTTTTGATGCAGAAGAGGCTTCTTTCAACGCCACTCTGGTAACCGCCAATAATCGCATCATCAACACTTCAGACTTGTATTTCGAGCCGCAAGCTACTCCGAGTCTTGTTACCATGAAACTAAAAGCAGATGATCATTCATCGTTGAGCTTTGTTTACTCGCTTGCGCCCAACGATTACATGGTTCGTTTTGAAATCGTTCCCAACAACTTCGACAAACATTTAGTTTCAGGCACCAACATGCTGGACATCCAATGGATGCAATACATCAGCCGGCAGGAAACCGGAAGAAAATTCGAAGAACGTTATGCCCGCCTGGTCTACAAATACCTGGCCGATGATATGGAAGAAATGAAAGATTCCAAAGATGACTCGAAAAGTATTTCCAATAAACTCAAATGGATCGGTTATAAAGACCAGTATTTTTCAAGCGTTTTAATCGCCGACGAAAGTTTTGAAGCATCTAAATTAGACTCTAAGTTCATACCGGATGGAGAATACCTCAAGCAATACACTACGACAACAAGTATTCCATTTGATCCGAAGGACGGCAAAAAAACGGGTTTTTACTTTTATTTCGGACCTAATGAATATGCCCTGTTAAAGAATTACGACAAAACACATTTCCAGGGACAAAACATGGAAATGGAGAAATTGGTTCCGTTGGGATGGAGCTTATTCCGTTATGTCAATAAATGGCTGATCATTCCTCTCTTCGATTTCTGGACAAGCATTTGCGGGAATGTCGGATTAGCTATTTTGTTATTGACAATCAGCATTAAAATCCTGCTCTCTCCTTTCACATACAAATCGTATTTATCTTCTGCTAAAATGCGTGTAATGCGTCCTCAGGTAGAAGAAATCAACGAAAAACATCCCGGACAGGAAAATGCCATGACGCGTCAGCAAAAAACAATGGAACTTTACCGACAGGCCGGAGTGAATCCTCTGAGCGGTTGTTTGCCCATGTTGCTCCAGATGCCCTTCCTGTTTGCGCTGTTTATGTTTTTCCCTACAGCCATCGAACTGAGGCACGAAAGTTTTTTATGGGCCAATGATTTATCTACCTACGATGCCATTATCAGTTGGGATCAATACATTCCGTTCATTACTCCGTATTTCGGAAATCACATCAGCTTGTTCTGTTTGTTGATGACCATTACCAATATTTTTTATACCAAATATAACATGGATCAAACAAACACCGGACAGCAACAGATGCCCGGAATGAAAGTGATGATGTATTTCATGCCGATCTTCATGCTTATATTTTTGAATCAATATCCTTCCGGATTGAATTACTATTATTTTCTTTCTACGTTGATCACGATCTTACAAACGATCGGGTTCCGTTATTTTGTAAACGAAGAAAAATTACTTGCTCAACTGGAAGCGAATAAAAAGAAACCTGCGAAAAAGAAATCCGGGTTTATGGCGCGAATTGAAGAAGCCCAACGCCAACAACAAGCTTTGGCCAAGCAAAGGGCGAAAGAAAATCAGAAAAGAGCCAGGAGATAATCCGGAATAAACAACTAAAAAACGGCGGACGAAAGTTAATTCACTTATTTTCGTCCGCCGTTTTTTAGTTGTCATCTACCGGATTTATTATCTTTGTAACCATGAACCCACAAATATTCGACAAATTAAAAACGCTCGCAGAAGCAGCCAAATATGATGTCTCCTGCGCTTCCAGCGGAACGACGCGAAAAAACACGGAAAAAGGTCTCGGATCTACTTCCGGGTGGGGTATTTGTCATAGTTTTACGGAAGACGGTCGCTGTGTTTCTTTGCTCAAGATCATGCTGACCAATCATTGCATGTATGACTGCGCTTATTGTGTCAACAGAAAAAGCAATGATATTCCAAGAGCCACATTCAGCGTATCGGAGCTCACAGAATTAACCATCGAATTTTACAGAAGAAATTATATCGAAGGACTTTTCCTGAGTTCGGGAGTTGTTCGTAATCCGGATTATACGATGGAGCGATTAGTCCGCGTAGCCAAAGAACTACGTTTAACACATCGTTACAACGGGTATATCCACCTGAAGAGTATCCCCGGAGCCAGTCGGGAACTGGTTGCTGAAGCCGGTTTATACGCAGACCGGCTCAGTGTGAATATCGAAATCCCAACAGAAGAGAGTTTAAAGTTACTGGCTCCCGATAAAAACTACCAGAGTGTTTTTCAACCGATGCATTATATCCAACAAGGATTTTTGGAAAGCAAAGAAGATAAACGAAAATTTCGTCATGCGCCACGTTTTGCTCCGGCAGGACAAAGCACACAAATGGTTATCGGGGCTACTCCCGAAAATGACAAACAAATCCTGAATCTGGCCTCCGCCCTCTATCAGCGACCGGCCATGAAAAGAGTTTATTATTCAGGATATATTCCTGTAAATAACGATGATAAGCGTTTGCCTGCACTAACCACTCCGCCTTTGGTACGCGAACACCGTCTGTATCAGGCCGATTGGTTGATGCGCTTTTATCAATTCAAAGTAGACGAAATTGTCAACGACATGTATCCGGATCTGGATTTAGAACTGGATCCTAAATTAGCTTACGCCTTACGTCATCCGGAACTTTTTCCTGTCGATATCAACCAGGCGGATTATGAGTTAATCCTGCGCGTACCGGGAATCGGAGTCAAATCAGCGAAGTTAATTATTACCTCCCGGCGTTACGGGCGGCTGAATTCCGATCATTTGAAAAAGATGGGTGTTGTCATGAAACGGGCGCGGTATTTTATTACCTGCAACGAATTAGCCGTATCGACCGTGCAGGAAACCGGGCCGGAATACCTGAGGAAAATCCTGGTCGAACCGACAAAAAAGAAGAAAGACGACCAACAACTGAAAATTGAATTCAACGAATCTTAAAAAGCAATTGGAGGGATCTTCTCAGATGCCTCCAATCATACAATCCTATTTAATATACACACATATATTAATTAAATTAATATATTAACTAAATTGACAGATCTTTTGTTCTATTTTTAGTAGAAATAGCTCTAAATAATAGATAGAAACCTAATAAACCCAGAAGAAATAAAAAACCATCAGAAACAGGTAGCAATCCCACATCCGGGTCGTCTTCATTCGGATCGTATCCTCCTGTATTCATCAAAAAGTTATTTTCCATTTCACTTCTCTTATTTTTGAATTCATAAGCACTATACCCATAACTCCAGGATGTTGTCGCTTTGAACTCCGTAAGATATCGTTGAGATGGTACATCCGCCTTTTTGTTATAAACAAAAGGATTATACGCCATTGCTTCTCCGTAGCAGAAGAAACCTACTCCAAGTAAAATAATAAACAGAATTTGTCTTCCCTTTATTTTGTATTTATTCGTTCTCATAGCTCTTCATTTTTAGGTTTATTATAATTTTATCTTATAAGATTTGACCCCTCCGGCAGTTATAACTTCAAGGATACAAACACCTTGTGTTATCTTGGGCGTAAACGAAGTATAATTACTGTTTACTTTTGTTTGTGAGTAGATCAAACGTCCTGATAAATCATACAGATTGATTGTATCGATTTTATCTTGCGGAGAACTGACAATGACGACCTTGTTGTTCACAGATACACGTATCTGATTCGCAACAGGATCAATCCCTGTCGGTGTTTTATTACTCAAAACCAAATAAAAACGTCCTTCCAGATTATCCGATCCGTCTTTATTGAATTTTATATGTTCAATTTCAGAAAGATCATAATGAATATTGGCTTGTACATCCCATATTTCAACATCATAAATCTGGAAATTTTCCCAACCTGTTACTGAAAGGGTGAATTCTCCGGTCTGATTGGTCTTCATTCCTATCGGGATCATTTTTTGTTTCTGATCCATCCCTAAAACATTGACTTCAACAGCCGTTTCATCTGAAATGGTATAGATTTCAGGAGCTGTCAGATCCGGAGAGAAGAGCTTGAATATATCTTCATTCAAATCATATTTATCTTTCGCATTGGACCGGCAGGCAACAATTGCCTGACTTTTAGCATTTCCTTTTGTCAGGAACAACCTTAACAAATCAGATTCCTCTCCTGCACGAAGTTGAACTCCGGCATCTGCCACAGAAGATGCTTCCGGGATTGTCACAGAAGATGCATTCCTAATGGTTTCGATAAAGAATGATTGCATCGGAGCAATGTTTTGACTGACAACGGCATCTGTCGTATTGGTAGTAATACCCGTTAATCCTGTCCATACCGGAGTCAGCCCTCCTATAATATAAGTGAAGAACTGTCCTTCTTTTCCATTCCAGATCCGGTAATAAGGTTGAATTTCCATGTTGTTGGCATTATAGAACGCTTCAAAATCGAAATGCGACATGAACGGATTCCCTAATATTTCAGTTCTTTCCGGCTTTATCGGGAAATCTATAGAGGCAGCACCCTCATAAATAAACCGGTAGCGATTATCTTGGTCAGGCGTTGAAGTTGCCGTCCAGGCAGAAGTCAAACTAGTCGGATTTCCACGTTGCAACGGAACAACATTCCCGGCAAATTCTCCGGAGCCATAATGGTATTTATATTCTACATCCGAACCATCGCTCAATCGTCTCGGGAAATGGTACGTACCATTGAAATTACCGGCCTCGTTATTTTCAGGATTTAACCAAACGACATATCCCAATGCCGTATTTAGAGGCTCTTCCAGTTTGGCAAATGATTTGGAGAAATTACCATAGGATGCTCCCGCAATTCCGTCCGGGTTTAATTTCCCCGTTTTATATTCCGTATTAAAATAACGCATAAAGAGCTTAGGCACTGCTTGTTCCCAAGTAAGATCCGCATGATAATCGGCTGAATACATGTATTTCAAAGGAGCTGAAAGCATGTGCCAGCGGGAACGTTCTGCAATTGTCAAGTCGACAGTCGCATAGCGGTATTTTAATTTTTGTATTTTCCCTACGGAACCTCCATGATCGAAATGAATATCACGGCATTCATCCCCATCGACCAACGTTGGATAGTCAGCTGCACTGGAAGGAATAACCACATCCGTACACCAGATAGGATACCCTCCTTCTCCTCCATCACCAGCCGTCCAGTTTTGCCCATCTTCCCAGGTTGTATTGACAGGAGCAGTCTTCCATGTAGCCTGGTTCGGGTTAAGAACAATTGAGATATCAGAAACAAAAGCATTATCCGATGAAACATGGAAATGATTCGTTCCTGAAACATAATTTGTCAATGAAATCTCCAATGTATTTCCGGTAAATGTTCCCAGGACCTCTCCAAGCAAATTGAGGAATTTCCCTTTATGTAAACGATAAATTCCGGTCGGAGCTCCTTCGCTGGCTTCAAGTGTTATCAGCATTGTTCCTCCGACACAATGAGGATCGTATGTAGCCACAATAGTAGGAACCTTAAGCGAGCAGAACGAAATATTATTACATGTCGGAGGATCAGCCGTACCGCATTCGGTATATGGGTTGACAGGCGCCTGATCTTTAGTCGTAGCATCGACATCACGCACTCCAATGACACGCATAATAGTGGAAGTACCCACATAATCAGCACCATTGACCAATACTCCAGCAGTCCTTTTGACAGCTATCGTATATACTCCGGATTTACCAATAGGAATATCCAGTTTAGAATTATAAACCAGTCCATTCAAAGTTCCGGCCGTTGACTCCGTTGCTCCACCCGCATCATTAAACGAACAAGATGTGATTGTAAAACCGGTAGGAGCCGTGAAACTGAAAGGAGCGCCAAACACATCATCTTTTGCTTCAGTGCCTGATAGATTTGAGACTGTAACAGTATATTCAATTGTCCCGGCAGAAATAGATACGATCCGACAAGTCGTTGTTGTAGCAAGGTCGGCTACTCTTACCTTGAATGTGACTGTATTTTCGCCTTTGATCCCCTGATAATATGTCCAGGTATCCATTGCTTTTCCGTGGCCAAAACTGTAAAGTCCCGTCCCTGAATTCCCGGAACCGGTAGTCGAGCTGGAGTATGTTCCCCATTTGTGACCATTTATATTGCTTTCAATTCCATCCAGCATTGTTATCGGATTGGATTTCTCCGAGTCGGCTCCTCCTGTAATCGGACTATCGTCCCAGAATACGATGTCAGATAATACATTGGTAAAAGTTTCGTCATACGATTCGATAATAATTCCTCTTGGGTTGATTTCCATATCCAGATAAGGAAAGTGGACTTGTCCGTACGCACTGTTTACTTCTACTTTCAAAGTCCAATCTCCTGACGGAAGCGGATTTCCATTTCCGTCTTTTCCATCCCATTGAACCGTATTCAATCCGATTGTAGCATTACCGGATATGCAAGCCGGTTCAAATGAAGGTGTCGGATTAATATTATCTTCTATGGTAACGACATATCTTCCGGAGTGAGAAGAATTAAATGTGATGGTTGCCGTTCCGTTACTGACTGTATCCGTAGTATTAACCGTTCCTTCTTTTCCTACAATAGTCAGATCAGAAACAGTAACAGTTATCGGATTTGGTTGTACCGGCGGTACTTTCAACCAGGTTGAACCTCCTGGAACCTGACCGGAAGAGCTCAATGGCAGGTCGTCGGCAGGCTTGACATAAAACATTTTATGAGTGAAATTGGTCGCATCGTCTGCGTTATTCGGATTCCAGGCATTATGTACCGTAGGATCCACATCGTCGACACTCTTATAAATAGGATTCCCATTCGCATCTCTGAAACCTTTGTTATTGACGAAATAGGTAAAACCAACAGCGCTCAAACCATTGCCATCGACAATGTAGCGATATCCGTCATTGGTCAGGACATACATCCTGCTTTCAAAGCCATAGCCCTCTTCAAACGAGTCTGAAAGACTCATCGTCATGATGTTTGTATATACCCGACCGGGAAGCCATTCCCAATCATTACCGGTATTCATTTTGCAAACAGAAACGTCCCATGCACTGATAAAATACATTTTTTCAGGTTGAGACCACGCATCGTCGGCCTTCTCCTTATTATATTTATTATTATCCAGGGGACCACTTGCAGTCGCCCCTGATCCTCCAATAAATTCGACTTTCCAGATTCCTTCCTGTCCCGTTTCGACTTGTATGGTTACAGGAATAAATTTTCCACCAGTAGGAGTTGATACCAACGGGAATTCCGGTCCGGCTAATTCTGCAACCCGATCGGGAATGCGACCGCTCGTTGCATTTCCACTAATATTAAAAGTCTGGGTAGGATTTATTCCTCCGCCCGGAGCATAAACTCTGATGGCCGTTTTATTATTTCCACCCGTACCCTCACTGCTCACACCTAATGTAATATACTCTCCAACCTTAGCATATACATAGTGAACACCCAAATTCTCCCAAGGCCAAGCGCCTCTCTCATTTCCACTTAATTGTGAAGCATGGCTGAATATTGCCGCCCTTCCTCCTGTTGCACCGGCAGGATACAAATCACGGGATCCGTCGGCAGATACAGGTTGTGTGCTTACAAAAATAAAAGTAATTAAAACAAAGCAAATAAGTAATAAATTTTTCATAAGTGAATGCTTTTATTAGTTTGTTAAATTCTTTTTTGTGTATGTTAAAAGTAGTTATACAAATCTAACAAGTAAAAAAACAAAAACAATCTGGCTGAATCTATCGTTGTATATTTAAGAATTAAAAATGTACGTATGCGTAAAAAAAATATCCGTATAAAACAAAATGACACAATAAACGTAAAAAATTGACACTTTTTGTTGTTTTTATTTCAAACAATAAATAAATTTGCAATGAATACATCCAATAAATAAAATGGAAACGATATTCTATTCAGATCCAGGAATAATAATGTACATAATATCAATGACAATATCTTATTGTTTTGCATTGATATTACTAACAAGAAAAAGGCAATCCAGATCTAATTCATATCTATGTACATTTTTTATAATCATTGGAAATAGCTTACTCACTTTTTTTATCTTCGACCGGTATATTTACAAAGATCATTACGAGGCATTTCGGATAGTTGACAGTTTAATAGCCATTCCGGTTGTTATCTGTATCTATTTTTATTTCGTGTCGTTGCTTCAACCTCAAAAATTAAAAAAACCTTTTTTTATTAAAAATATAGCTCCTTATTTATTTTTATTATTATTGGTTATTATCAGTCATAGTATCTATGGGCGGGTCGAAGGGATCAACAGTATCGAAGAATGTTTTCAATTTATTCACAATCCAACAATCATTTTGCGGCTGATTGCTTTTATATACCTGACCCTCTATGAAATTTATGTTGTATACGACATCCTCCGGATGCATTTCAATTATCAGAAATTTATTTCGGAAAACTATTCTTTTCAGGGAGTATCGATTCATTGGGTGTTGTACATTTTACTATTATTCATCACTTTAGCCACATTACATATCATAAGGATTGTCAATAGTGACATCTTGTACAAGGTTCTGTTCGGTTTTTTTTCATGCATATTACTTGTCAGCATTTTCATCATTGGATCGCGTCAAAAAGAACTGGTGCATCCCGAAGATTTTCCGGAAGAAAGCGATGAGGATCATTTCCATGAATTATCTCAATCGCATGCCAAAAGGGTCGTATTAAAAGAAAGGTTATTGATTTATTTCGAAGAGCAAAAGCCTTATCTGAACAAGGATCTGAAGATGCAAGACATTGCGCAAGCCTTATGCACCAACCGGTCTTATATTTCTCAATTATTTCATCATGATCTGAATACGTCTTTTTACACATTTGTCAACCGCTACCGGATCGAATATGCGATTAGCATGATGAAAAACAGTCAGCAATTTTCCATCGAACATTATGCCGACATTTCCGGATTTAAGTCGAGGAGTGTATTTTTTTCCCAATTCAAAGAAATAACCGGCACTACTCCTCATTTTTATATCCGGAAGATCGAAACGCTATTATACAACAGAAGCAAGGTTTTAAGGAGTAATTAACGACAACAACCGGCGACTTCAATTAAAACGGTTGAAACACAATAAAAAACCCTGTCGAAAAATCGACAGGGTTTCTAGTCTGTATTCAGGATATTCTGATTATTTTTTTCCACGATTTCCGTAACGGTTCATGAACTTATCCACGCGACCAGCCGTATCTACCAGTTTTTGTTTTCCTGTATAGAACGGGTGGGAAGTGTTTGAGATTTCAATCTTAATCAATGGATAAGTAACCCCATCAATTTCAATGGTTTCTTTAGCATTAATTGTAGAACGAGTGATAAATGTATCCTCATTCGACATGTCTTTAAATACGACCGGACGATAATTTTCCGGGTGAAGTCCTTGTTTCATTGCTATCTATTTTTTTTGTTATTCTTGTTTCATTTCAATTCGGCTTGCAAAGGTACGAATTTGTTATGAAATAAAAAAAACTTTTCATTTATTTTTTCAAAGTTGTCTTTCTCTTTCATCCAATCAAGTTCTACACAAAAGTCTATTTCCATTTTTCAAAATCTTTTCTTGAAAAATTTAAGCCGTTTTTAACGTCAAATTTATTACCTTTGTAGGATTTTTCAGAATAGATGATTATAAACCCTATAAATTAAAAGCACAATGGTAAGTTATAAAGAATTAGGCTTGGTAAACAGCCGTGAAATCTTCAAAAAGGCATTTGAAGGGAAATATGCGATTCCTGCATTCAATTTCAACAATATGGAGCAAATGCAGGCAATTGTTCAGGCTTGTGTTGAAAAAAGATCTCCGGTCATCCTTCAGGTATCAAGCGGCGCACGAAAATATGCCAATCAGACTTTGCTCCGTTACATGGCTCAAGGGGCTGTAGAATATGCCAAAGAACTCGGATATAATATTCCAATCATACTCCATCTGGATCATGGCGACACATTTGAACTTTGTAAAAGTTGTATCGAAATGGGATTTTCTTCTGTCATGATCGACGGTTCACATCATTCTTATGAAAAAAACATCGAACTGACCCGTCAGGTCGTAGAATACGCACACAAATACGATGTTACGGTAGAAGGTGAATTAGGTGTTCTGGCCGGCATCGAGGATGATGTCGTAGCCGATCATCACACTTACACCGAACCGGATCAGGTAGAAGATTTCGTAAGCAAAACCGGTGTCGACTCTTTGGCTATTTCGATCGGGACTTCTCACGGAGCGAATAAATTTACTCCGGCCCAGTGCACCCGCGATGCCAACGGCATATTGATTCCTCCTCCTTTACGTTTCGACATTCTGGAAGAAATTGAAAAACGCATACCCGGTTTCCCTATTGTGCTCCATGGAGCCTCTTCTGTTCCTCAAGATCAGGTTGCCACTATCAATAAGTACGGTGGTGCACTGAAAGATGCGATCGGTATTCCTGAAGAACAATTACGTAAAGCGGCTGCATCTGCTGTCTGCAAAATCAACATTGATTCCGATGGTCGTTTAGCTATGACTGCAGCTATTCGTGAAGTATTTGCCGTTCAGCCGGCCGAGTTCGATCCGAGAAAATACTTAGGTCCGGCTCGTGAAAGCCTGAAGAAGCTCTATATGCATAAAGTAGAAAATGTATTAGGCAGCGCAGGAAAAGCGTAAAATACTCAAACAGTGAAGAGTGAGGGTTTCAACATCATTCACTCTTCTCTGTTTCAACGAACAAACAAGCGTCCGTTTCCACGTAAAAAATCGACCACCGACATCCGTTTTTTTCCAGCCTGCTGAATATCCAACAAACGGATAAATCCATCTGCAACGGCAACATCGACAAAATTCTTCCCATCACTGATAACCGTACCCGGTTTGTAATTATGCGAACCTATGCGTTTTTCCGATTCAAAAATTTTTAATTGGAGCAAGTCACCCTGTTCGGTTTTCAACTCAGTCCATGCTGCCGGATATGGAGACAATCCCCTGATGAAATCATATATTTTCTTTACATCCTGATTCCAATCGACCAGGCAGGTCTCCTTGAATATTTTGGGCGCCGGTTTTAATTCTTTTTCATTCCGACAAGCCTCTTCCTGAGCAACCGGA
The DNA here is from genome assembly GCA_031551395.1 of Bacteroidales bacterium. Taxonomy (GTDB): domain Bacteria; phylum Bacteroidota; class Bacteroidia; order Bacteroidales; family Azobacteroidaceae; genus BNXB01. The sequence continues at coordinate 68,408 of JAVBNR010000005.1, read as the reverse complement.
CAGATGGAATCATTGAGAATATTATCAACAGTCTCGGCAACCAAAGAAGCCCCCAGAGTCATTAATCGATCATGAATGATACCGGCATTATCCGTATCCGAAACAGGCATCTTTACCTGAGCAATGATTTTCCCTGTATCGATCTCATGGGTCAGGAAAAAAGTAGTGGCTCCGGTTTCGGTTTCGCCATTCATAATCGCCCAGTTAATCGGAGCAGCTCCACGATATTGCGGTAAGAGAGAAGCATGTAAATTAAATGTCCCCAAGCGCGGCATACTCCAAACAACTTCAGGCAACATCCGAAAGGCCACAACAATCTGCAGATCAGCCTTCCAAGACTTCAACACATGAAGAAACTCCGCATCTTTCAGTTTTTCCGGCTGTAAAAGAGGTAAGTTGCAAGACAATGCATATTCTTTTACCGGAGATTGAGACAACACGCTGTGGCTTTTTCCCACAGCTTTATCCGGCATTGTTATAACACCAACCACATTATAACCTCCTTCTACTAATGCTTTCAGGCTCTCGACAGCAAAGTCGGGAGTTCCCATAAATACAATCCTTAAATCTTTTTTATTCATTTCACAACAACTTTCAACCTTCATCCGAGAAGTTTTCTACCAGGATGTTTCGATAAGCATTAAATATCTTTGATTTCGATACAAAACCGATATATTTTCCGGCATCGTCGATAACCGGTAAGTTCCAGGCGTTTGTATCGTCAAAAATCTGCATGATCTTCTCCATAGGAAGTGTAATTTTAATTTTTGCAGGAGGAGATATCATAAACTTCTGAACATTGAAACGATCATAGAGTTCAGGCCGGAACATGATATTCCGGATATCGTCGAGCAAGACGACTCCTTTTAAGACTCCCTGACTGTCTGTCACAGGAAAAACATTCCGATGCGATTTCGCAACGACTTTTATCATATCTCCCAGTGTCATTTCGGGATGTACTTCTGAAAAATCCGTTTCAATCACTGTATTCAGATTCAGCAATGTTAACACCGCTTTATCCTTATGATGAGTCAGCAATTCGCCTTTTTTCGCCAAACGCATGGAGTATAAGCTGTGGCGTTCAAATGACAAAATAGTCAGATAGGAACTGATAGACACAATCATTAAAGGCAGAAACAAATCAAATCCTCCGGTCAGCTCCGCAATAAGGAAAACGGCAGTCAACGGGGCATGCATCACTCCCGCCATCATTCCTGCCATGCCCATCAATGCAAAATTTTCTTCCGGAAGGTAGGCGAACATTTCAAAATAATTTGAAGAATGAGAAAACGTAAAGCCAACAATACTTCCCAAGAACAAGGAGGGTGCGAAAATACCACCACAACCCCCACCGCCGTTAGTGGCACTCGTAGCGAAAACCTTAAGCAATATGATCAGAACCATAAAAAAGACAACTCCCCAATAGTTCGATCTCATATCATAAAAAAAGCTACCATCCAACAAACGGCTGTATTCCTTACCCAGAAGTGTTCCGATCGTATCATACCCTTCTCCATACAAAGGAGGAAGCAAAAAGATCAGGACACTCAGAATAGCAGCGCCAAGCATAAATTTTTTCCAAAAAGTTCCCAGTTTTCTGAAAACACTTTCGATCCAAAGGGTTACCCGGGTAAAATATAATGAAGCTAATCCGCAAACGACGCCAAGTAGAAGTACATAAGGGATACGTCCCATAGCAAATGCCTCCAGCTGGGTAAATTTGAACATCGCATCCGTTCCCGTAAAAATATAGGAGACGGTTGCTGCTGTAACCGAAGTAATTAACAAAGGCATTACCGATGTCATTGTCAGGTCGAGCATCAATACTTCGATGGTAAACAGAAGACCGGCAATAGGGGCTTTAAAGATTCCGGCAATAGCGCCTGCAGCGCCACATCCGACCAATAACATCAAGGTCTTTTGTTCCATTTTGAATACCCTGCCCAGGTTGGAACCGATTGCAGCCCCGGTAAGCACGATCGGAGCTTCAGCTCCTACCGATCCTCCAAATCCGATCGTAATCGAACTGGCAACGATGGACGACCAGGTGTTATGAGGTTTGATACGGCTTTTACGTTGAGAAATAGCATACAAAATCTTGGTCACACCGTGTCCGATATCATCTTTTACTATGTATTTTACAAATAAACCGGAAAGTAAGATCCCGATTACCGGATAAAGCAGGTAAAGAATATTGGCATTCGTCACATCCATCCGCTCAGTCAGAAAATGCTGAATCGCATGAATCATTCCTTTCAGAAGGATGGCGGCAAAAGCAGTAGCAATCCCCACCAGGAAACTGATGACCAGGATAAAATTCTTCTCTTTGATATGCTTCTCCCTCCAGGAGAGCATTCCATTAAACCAATCTTTTATTATCATTTCAAATGCCTTTCCCTGTGCATATGGTTCTCACTGTATATATCAGGATTTTCATATCCAATAATAATGACATACTCTCGTAATACAAAATATCATACTGCATGCGCTCCGTCATTTGTTCCACCGTACTGGCATAGCCGTATTTGACCATTCCCCAGGAAGTAATACCCGGACGCACATTGTGAAGCAGATAATAATACGGCGCCTGTTTTACAATCCGGTCGATGTAAAATTTCCGTTCAGGACGCGGCCCGACCAATGACATATCCCCTTTCAGAACATTCCAAAACTGAGGAAGCTCATCCAGTCTGTATTTCCTCATATACCGACCATATTTAGTAATCCTCGGATCATCATTTCCCGATGAAAGCAACGGACCTTCTTTTTCCGCATCTTCTTTCATTGTCCGGAATTTGTAGATATGAAACGGTTTTCCCATATAACCAATCCGCTCTTGTTTCAAAAAGACCGGTCCCCGAGAATCCTTTTTTACCCGAATGGACAAATAAACATAAAGAGGGGACAAAAGTATCAAAATTATAATAGAAATAAGTTTATCCAAAGAATGTTTGATGTTTTTTTCTGCTTCGGAAAAATTATTATCTGTCACATCAACCAGAGGGACTCCTGTTATTGTCTTGATTTTAACCCCTCCCATCAAAACCTTGGAATAGTTGACAGGCAACTTAATAGGTAATTTATATTGATATAACGAGTACAATAAATTCAATAGAACATGATCATCCTCTGTGTCTAACGCAACAATCAGTTCTTCTATCTCATATTTTTTGATCAACGAGCTCAAATCTTCCAATTTTCCGACTACAGACAAGGTTAAATTGTTTTCAGAGCGACTATTTTCTCCTATATCGACAAATCCTTCAATCGTGTACCCCATCGCATCGACAGGCCTTTCCAATATTTTCTTTATGCCCAGCGCTTTTTCTCCCACCCCCAAAACCAACACTTTAGTCGTCCATTCTCTCTTTCGGATTTTGGCCACACTGCGACTGGTAATAAGACTACGGAAAAAATATGTAATCACAAACGTACATAAAAATAAAATCAAAAACTGCTTGTAATAAATATGGAATGACTGTGGCAATTCATTCAACAATATTGTAAAAAAGATAATCAGCGTTCCGATGAGGATCGTCTGAAATGTCACAAAAAACTCCGACAAACGGGATTTCTCCAGCGGCTTGTTGTAAAACCCTGAATAATAGTGTAATATTACCCAAAAAAACGGCACTGCCACTTGTCCGGCAAATACGCGAAAAGAAGATAAAAAATAAAAAACAGAGCTATATCCCTGATATATTGCCACTTCATTGTATCTTACCACATTAAAGATACACCAGGCAATTGCTGCTGAAAAGAAATCGGCAATCAGATATTTCCGGATCTGTTCATTTTTTTTCATCACGTATCAAGGTCTTATTATTTGAAACACCCCTCCTTTACCAATCCTGATGATGCCGGAGGGCTTTGATTTGGATTGATCGTTCTGCCTGTAACCGACGACATAATCAACCGAACGGATAATATAATCCTCTATTTCTGAAAAATTAGCAGGCGCCGGTTGTCCGCTTTTATTAGCAGAAGTCGACACGATCGGTTTTCTGAATTGGCGGCACAAAGCCTGGGAGAACGATTCCTGAGTGACACGAATACCTATCGAGCCATCTTCGGCGATCAGGTTGGGAGCTAAATTCCGGGCTCCGGAATAAATAATCGTCAATGGTTTGTCGGCCATTTCTATCAGATCCAAGGCGATATCAGGCACTTCGTCTATATAATAATCCAACCAGGCGGAGGAATCGACAAGCACCAACATCGATTTAGAATCAGCCCTCTGTTTGATTTCATATACCCGTTTGACCGCATCGGTATTTGTAGCATCACAACCAATTCCCCAAATGGTATCGGTCGGATAAAGGATAACCCCTCCTTTTCTTAAAACGGAAAGGGTATTATTTATATCTTCTTTCAGTTCCATATCTTCATTTTCGATACAAATGTAATCAATATAAAAAATATTTAGAAAAAATAGGCAGATATTCATTATTAATATATAATTTTACAAGTTCATTTTATTAAATTTCGGACTGTACCTACATTATTTACACGAGTTTACACTGTATTACAACCGAATATGCATGACTTGATCTTTTATCTTACTAAGAATAACGAAAAAAGATCATAAAAAGTACCGGAAAACATTCTTTTAATTGGAACAGAGGATCATTTTTCCGGCCATGAGCGACAAAAAGAAAAAACAATACATAATGACAAGCAAATGGAATTATCAACCCCCTACACAAGAGCAGTTATTGAGAAAAAACGAACTTTCGGCGAAGTTCGGCTTATCTCCTGCTGTTTGCCTTTTGATGGTACAAAGGGGAATATCAACGGACAAAGAGGTCCAACAATTTCTCAATCCGAGCTTAAAAGACTTACATGACCCGTTTCTTTTCCCAGACATGCAAAAAGCTGTCGACCGGTTAAACCTGGCATTGGGAAACAAAGAACGGATTATGATTTATGGAGATTATGATGTAGACGGAACCACCGCCGTCTCATTGGTCTATAAATTCTTAGAGCAAAACAGTTGGAAATCGAATCTGGATTACTATATACCCGACCGGTATGATGAAGGTTACGGCATTTCCAACAAAGGGATTAATTATGCGAAAGAAACCGGTGTTTCGCTGATCATTGCGTTGGATTGCGGCATCAAAGCCATTGAAAAAATCGCATATGCCAAATCTTTAGGCATCGACTTCATCGTTTGTGATCATCACATGCCCGATGATACCCTCCCTGATGCAGTAGCTATTCTGGATGCCAAACGCGAAGATTCCGTTTATCCTTACGAACATCTATCCGGTTGCGGAGTCGGATTTAAATTCATGCAAGCGTTTGCTATCAGTAATAACATCGAGTTCTCCCGGCTGAAAAATCTTTTGGACCTGGTGGCCGTCAGTATCGCCTCCGACATCGTTCCTATTACCGGAGAAAACAGGACTTTAGCCGCCTACGGGCTGAAACAATTAAACCACAACCCGAGTAAAGGGTTAAAAGGGATCATTGACGTCTGCGGATTACAGGGAAAAGAGATTACAATGAGTGACATTGTTTTCAAGATCGGCCCGCGTATCAATGCATCCGGACGCATGATGAACGGGAAAGAAGCCGTAGACCTGCTCCTGGCCAAAGACTACGCAACAGCGAAAGTCAAAAGCGAGAACATCGATCAATACAATGACGATCGTCGCGAATTAGATAAGAAAACGACCGATGAAGCCAATGTTATCCTGGAAGAAAACCCCAGTCTGACAGACGGAAAAGTAATTGTTATCTTCAATCCCGAATGGCACAAAGGAGTCATCGGAATCGTCGCTTCACGATTAACCGAAAGGTATTACAAACCGGCCATCATCTTGACCGAATCCAATGGATTCATTACCGGATCCGCCCGTTCCGTCACAGGATTTGATATTTATAAAGCCATTGAATCCTGCAAAGACCTGCTTGAAAATTTCGGAGGGCACACCTATGCCGCAGGGATGACGCTCAAAGAAGACCGGCTCAATGAATTCAAAGATCGACTTGAAGCTTTTGCAGATATCCACATGATTGAAGAGCAGATGACACAAACGCTCGACATCGACTTGGACCTTCAATTCAATGAAATCGATTACAAATTGATCGGAGATCTCAAAAAAATGCAACCATTCGGCCCGGACAATCAAAAACCCGTGTTCTGTACGTTTGATGTGAAAGATTTCGGTACCAGCAAATTAGTAGGAAAAGAACTGGAACACATCAAACTGGATCTGATCGACCAATCGGCAGATACAGCCATGCCTGCCATTGCATTCGGTATGCATCGCTTCAGCAGTCATATCAAAGCCGGAGAGCCGTTTGATGTCTGTTATACTATCGAAGAAAATACTTATAACAATAATACAATGATTCAACTGTTGATCAAAGATATCCGGACAGATGAAATGAGCGGTGAATGGTGAGCGGATCCATTCGTTCACAGTTCACACAACACCACCTTTAACATGAATGCTTTTCATGACGTTTTAAAACAATACTGGGGTTACGACAACTTCCGGCCTTTACAGGAAGATATCATTGCTTCTGTTTTTGAAGGAAATGACACATTGGGACTAATGCCCACCGGAGGAGGAAAATCCCTGACTTTCCAGGTGCCGGCCTTACTCCTGGATGGCATCTGCATTGTAGTCACGCCCCTGATCGCCTTGATGAAAGACCAGGTTGATAATCTGAAACAACGTGGAATTAAAGCAACTTCAGTCCACTCAGGAATGAATCGGGAAGAAATCATCATAGCCCTGGAAAATTGCGTTTTTGGGGACTACAAATTCCTATATGTCTCTCCGGAACGGTTATCTACCGATTTATTCTTAACGAAGCTGCAATACATGAAAGTGAGCATGCTGGTCGTGGATGAATCCCACTGCATCTCGCAATGGGGATATGATTTCCGTCCGTCATACCTGCGCATTGCCGAACTCCGCAATCATCTCCCGGAAACCCCCATTCTGGCTCTGACGGCAACAGCAACACCCGAAGTTGTCAACGACATCCAGGAAAAACTATTATTCCGAAAAAAAAATGTATTTACTAAAAGCTTCAAGCGAGCAAACATTGCTTATATCGTACGTGAAACCGAAGACAAATTATCTGAAATTATTCATATCTTAAACAGAGTCCCCGGAACAGCATTGGTATATGTACGGAGCCGGAAATACACAAAAGAAATAGCGAACGAACTGATCAACCAAGGGATTAACGCCGATTATTTTCACGCAGGACTTCATCCGGATGAGAAAATCGAAAAACAAAACAAATGGAAATCGGGAGAATGCCGGGTAATCGTCTGCACGAACGCATTCGGGATGGGGATAGATAAACCGGATGTGCGGTGTGTCATCCACTTTGAAATGCCCAGTTCGCTGGAAGAATATTTTCAGGAAGCCGGACGCGCCGGAAGGGATGAGAAGAAAGCATACGCGATTGCACTTTACACAGCCAGAGATAAAGCCAAATTAAAAAAACGAATCAAAGATGAGTTTCCTGAAAGGGATTTTATCAAAGATGTTTATGAAAAACTGGCTTATCTGTTTCAAATCGGCGTCAATTCGGGCATTCATACGACTCACAACTTCAGTATGGAGCATTTTTGCTCCGTATTCAAATTCAGTTATACGCAGGTTCACAATGCTTTAAGATTATTGGAATTATCCGGATACATTGAATACCTGGAAGAAACAGAAAAACAGTCCAAAGTCATTTTTACCATCGAAAGGGATGAATTATATAAATTTTCCTCCTTCAACGCTTCCGTAGAACACCTGATTCAAGTGTTATTACGTTCATACACCGGTTTATTTTCGGAATACATCTACATCAAAGAGGATTTTCTCGCTTCCCGGGCCGGTTTGACGCATCATCAGGTATACGAAATATTGAAAATGCTTTCAAGCTGTCAGATTATACATTATATCCCGGCACAGGCTCTTCCGACAATTACTTATACGCAAAACAGGGAAGATAAACATTACATGACCATTCCTCGTCCGGTCTACGAGGAGCGGAAAGAAAAACTCGAATCCCGGATCCAGAGTGTGACCGATTATGCCGGAAATAATCATCTCTGTCGCAGTCGGAACCTTTTGATGTATTTCGGAGAAAAAAAATCAACCGATTGCGGGATATGCGATGTTTGTTTGGCCGATAAAAATCAGAATTTAAACCATTTGATATTCAAAGAAATAAGCGAAAAAATAATCTGCCTGGTCCAAGAAAAAGACCACACCGTCGATGAACTGATCAAAGCATTAACTTCCTATCCTGAAAAACAAATCATCGATTCCATACGATATCTCGCAGATATTGAGAAAATTAAACTATCCGGAACTCTGATTCAGATTGTATAACATTCAATCTGGCAATTTAGAAACTGTTTAAAAATCAAAATTGAGGAACATGCAAAATCAAAAAATGATTATCTTTGCAAAAGTAAAACTAACATTTTGACATCTACTCTACTCAAATTTAATCGATCATGATTGATAAAAAGGCATCTGTGCTGCTGATATACACCGGAGGAACTATCGGAATGATAGAAAATCCGGAAACCGGATTGTTAGAATCTTTTGATTTCAACCACCTCAAAGAGCATGTTCCTGAATTAAAGAGATTTAACTTCAGAATAGATAATATTCAGTTCAATCCTCCGATCGATTCTTCAGACATGAATCCGGAAGGCTGGTGTAAATTGGTACGGATCATTGAAGAAAATTATGATAAGTATGATGGATTTGTAATCCTGCATGGGACAGATACGATGGCTTACACGGCATCGGCCTTGAGTTTTATGCTGGAAAACCTGAACAAACCGGTTATTCTTACCGGCTCTCAGCTTCCTATCGGCAAAATCCGGACAGACGGAAAGGAAAATCTGATTACTGCTTTAGAGATTGCCGCAGACAAAGATCCGGAAGGTAACGCTATTGTTCCGGAAGTCTGCATCTTTTTTCAGAACTTCCTGATGAGAGGAAACCGAACAACAAAGGTCAATGCGGAAAACTTCAAGGCATTCCACTCCTACAATTATCCGGCATTGGCTGAAGTCGGACTTCATATCCGTTACGAACATCATCTCATCAATGCCCCGGCAAAAAACGGGACTCAAAAATTTCATTATCAGCTTAATCCTCATGTTATGATCTTGAAAATTTTTCCCGGGATGTCGGCAGATATCATCCGTCCGATGTTTAACAACGAACATCTTAAAGGTGTGGTTTTGGAAACTTACGGCGCCGGAAATGCTCCTGAACAAAAAGATTTTCTGGACATGTTAGCTCAAGCCATCCAACGAGGGGTTGTGATTGTGAATATCAGTCAGTGCGCCTCGGGCTCAGTGTACATGCAACGTTACCAATCCGGAAAAATTCTGGCCGATGCGGGTGTCTTATCCGGCTACGACCTGACAACAGAAGCAGCAATCACAAAATTGATGTTTTTATTCGGGCATGGAAGGACGCACAAGCAAGTCAGAGAACAAATGGCTTGTTCCCTCAGCGGAGAACTTTCTTGCTAATACGTCAACCGGATCCCAACTTGCAGAGTCAGGTTAAAAGGAGAATCTTTACGTATGGTCATTACTTCACTCTCATCATCGAAATAATAACCAACCCCGGGTTCAATAAATAGTCCCAAATGATCGATCAGGCGGTAATTGACACCCACACTCCCGGATAAAGACCATTGAAGTTCGGATATATTGATGCGATTGGTCTTTTCCTGATGATTGTTGTTTACCGTTGTTTCCTTTCCATAGATCGATTTTTCAGCCATTCCACCTCCGGAAACATAGATCGTCAGACGATTATTTTCATAAAATGAATAAACCGCCCTGAGCGGAATTCCCAGATAATTCAGGTCAATATCCTTAGCAATATAAGAAGTCGGCGCCTGGGGCGTTTCTTTTGAAGAAAGACGAGTGTAGACCAACCCGCTCTCTATGGCGAATGCATTGGAAATTTGTTTGCGTACGGAGAATCCGACAGATACAGGCCGGTCATAATGATAATCATTCGGAACAACAGCCTTCTTGCCGGGAGCCGCCGTTAAAAAAATAAATTCATTCGAGTTACCTACTAACTTGGATTCCGAGTAAGCGACTCTAGTCTCAATGACGCTTGTCTCTTCCTGATTAGGCACCGAATTTCCTCCGAGAGCCAATGCATATGAAATCCCTTTTTTCTTCTCTTTCTTACTCTTCGGATATTTCCAGAGATCCGGCTCAGAGGCGTCACTCAGGAATGGTTGCTTCGCTTCTTTCTGTTGAGAAGTAACTTCTTTTTCCTTGACAGGTTTCTCTTCTGATCGAACTTCAGCAGCGACTTTTTTCTCTTCTTCTCTTTTGGTTTTATTTTCAGCAGCCACCTGATTTTCCTTCTCAATCAGGTATTTAACTTGGACATCTTCTACTTTATTTTCTTTATCAACGGATGATAATCGTTCTTCATGGACTTTTTTTTCTATATCATTCCGATTTCTTTCCGGGATAATCCTCTCGGAATCAGCCCGTTTTTGCACACCAACTATTTCCTGATTGACAGCCAATTGATCTTTTCTGAGTGTTTGATATTGATAAAAGAAAAGTCCTATCCCCAAAAGAATCAGAAGAGAAGCTGCAATGCCGGCACACCTCCACCACATGCTTACGGGAGAACGTCCGGATTTTTCAGCCAATTCTTTTTCAATGGATGTCCAGATATCATCTCCAACAGGCTGCTCATAATCTTTCAACCTGTCACGAAGCATTTTTATTAATACATCATCTTTATCCTTCATTGGATTGAATATAATCTTTAATTTGTTTTGTTAATATTGCTTTTGCTCTCGAAAGTTGCGATCTTGAAGTACTCTCATTTATACCCAGTAATATTCCGATCTCTTTATGTGACATTTCTTCAAATGTATACATATTGAATACTGTTCGGAAACCTTCCGGAAGCTTTGTTATAAAATTCATCAACACCGAATTCGGTACTCTTTCATACTCTTCCTCCTCCATCATCACATCCGCACCGTTCCACTCCTCCAGAGGGAGCGTATTTCTATGGATCTCTTCTTTTTTCAGGTGTTCTAATGCCGTATTAACAATTATTTTAGTAATCCATGCTTTGAAAGAACCTTCCCCTCTATAATGAAATGAACGAATTGAGACAAAAACCTTAATAAATCCATCATGCAAAATATCTTCCGCTATCATCTTATCGCCGACATAACGATAACAGATAGCCAACATTTGGCGTGAATAGATTTCATAAAGTCTTTTGCGTGCAGAATTATCTCCCGATACGCATTTATTTATTAGCTCTAATTCATTCATGCATTACACGTGACATTGTTTAAATGTGTGAATATACAAAACGTTGCATAAAAAACGAGGACTTTTTTTATTTTTTTTTAATTTCGCAGCATGAAACAATCTCAATTTCATTATTGGATATCAGCTGCACGTCCGAAAACGTTGGCAGCTTCTGCCATGCCGGTACTGATCGGCTGTGCGCTGGCTTATCATTCCGGTTTATTCCAATGGATCCCGTCTGCTGTTTGTTTTCTGTTTGCTCTCATTCTGCAGATCGTATCCAATTTTCTCAACGATTATTTCGATTACAAACACGGAGCAGACCGAAGTGACAGACTAGGGCCCGACCGGGCTGTTTCCAAAGGCTGGATCAAACCGAAAGACATGCTGTCGGCCTCTATCCTGTTAACAATATTCGCATGCCTGTTGGGATGCGTCCTCATTTACTACACCGGTTGGCAAATCCTTTGGGTCGGAATCGGCGTCTGCGTCGGTGCATTTGCTTATTCGGCAGGCCCCTACCCTTTGGCTGCAAACGGATTAGGAGATGTCTGCGTCGTCTTATTTTATGGAGTTATTCCTGTTGGTTTTACCTGTTACGTACAAACCGCCGAATGGACTTCAGCGCTCACTCTCTGCGGATTAGCCATCGGACTTGTATCCACCAATATTTTAGTTGCAAACAACTACCGGGACAGAGAACAGGATAAGATCTCCGGGAAGAATACGACAATCGTCCTTTGGGGAGCTACTTTCGGCCAATGGTTTTATTTATTCAACGGCATAGCGGCCGTCATCCTCTGTTCCTTCCTTTATCAATCCGGACTAAAACCTGCTGCGGGACTTCCTGTCTTGTATTTGATTCCACATTACTTGTCATGGAAAGAAATGTGCCGGATCAATCAGGGACGCGAACTGAATAAAATACTGGAACAAAGCGCCCAAAATACAATTATTTTCGGAATATTATTGATAATTGGCATCATTTTCGCTTAAAATTGTTATATTTGTCATTTAGATGTTATTAAAATGAGGACGAGGACATTACAATATCTTTATTTGCAAAAACCATTGGTTCTGTTAATAATTATCACAGTACTCAGTGTATTATGCTGGATCGGAATGGGCGATTTTTACACGAAAGGAGAACCTCGCGAAGCTTCTGTCTCTGTTTCGATGATACAAGATGGCGATTGGATGCTGCCTCATGCATATGCAGATGAAATCGCATACAAACCGCCATTAAAACACTGGATGACAGCTATTTTTTCACTTCCTCAGGGCGAAGTCACTCCTTGGACCTCCCGTTTGCCTTCGGCTCTGGCTTTCATCGGAGTTATCATCGTCAGTTTCTTCCTCTTCGGAAGAAAACTTAAGTTTCAGGAAGCATTTCTGGCCTGTCTGATATTGCTTACCAGCTTTGAACTGCACCGGGCAGCGATGACTTCGCGGGTCGACATGTTGCTTACGTTTTTTATTGTATTGGGGTTGTTGAGTCTTTATAAGTGGGAAGTTCGAAAACAAATAGCCGGGTTTCCGGTCGTTACTGCTATCATTCTAGGATTCGGAGCTTTAGTCAAAGGTCCTGTCGCCATTATCCTGCCTTTACTTGTTTTCGGAGTTTATTTATTATTACTGAAATATAACTTCTGGAAAATTACCGGAAAATTGCTTCTGGTAGCCTGTTGTTCCCTGATTATTCCGGCAATCTGGTATATACTGGCTTATCAAAAAGGAGGAAAAGAATTCGTTGATGTCGTATGGGCTGAGAATTTCGGAAGATTTTTCAGCAGCAACGATCTGGATATTCAATACAATCTAGGGCATGAGGAACCGATCTGGTATAATTTCGTCACTTTACTGTCGGGATTTATGCCTTGGACGATCTTTTTGTTTATAGCTTTGTTCTTCATAAAATACACGTTGAAAATACCGGGGCTAAAAACGATCCGGAACGGGTTGCTCTCCATGGAAAAGGTAAAACTTTTCTCACTCGTTGCGGCCATTGTCATCTTTATCTTTTACTGCATTCCCCTGAGTAAAAGAAGCGTATATCTGATGCCGGCTTATCCCTTTATGGCCATCTTTATGGCGCAATTCATTCTTTATATTACCGAATACCGCAGTACAGCCAACCGGATATTCAGTATAATCATTGGCATTTTAGGAGTTATCGTTTTGTTATTTAGCCTCTGTACGGTTGTAACCAGACTCATTGATCCGGTACAACTGGTAGAGTCTTTCACGCAAAACAAGAAAACCCTGAGTGATGTGGCCGTTATCTGGGGCGCTCTCAACAAGCCTAAAATATTGTATATAACGTTGATTGGGGTACTTTTCCTGTCTCTTTATATCTTATTCTACCAATTAAAGAAAAAGAATAAACTAAAGTTATTGTATGCTACAATCGGAGTTATTCTTGCCCTTAATCTTGTAGCAGACGGCATATTCCTGCCTGCCTATAAAGACGGGGTCAGTATCAAGCCTTTTGCAGAAGATCTCAAAACCGATTTTCCTTTGGATAAGCATCCCGTTTACGTCATGAACAATTTACTGGAATACAGCAATATGTATGCTCTTAATTTTTATTTAGACAACAATTTCCGTAATTTTGAAAAAGAAATGCCTTCAGGAGGGTTTTTCCTTTGCGGAAATGAGAGCTTCCGGAAGGTTTGGCAACGTTACGGCAATCAATACGAGTTCAGTTTGCAGAGAGAGACTATCAATAAAACCCGCGACGGGGAAAAAGTCATTCAATTTTATTCTTTCAACAAACTCTGAATCAGACCCCGCTATAAGCGCTGAATCCACCATCAATCGGAATGATAGCTCCCGTAATGAAACTAGCTGCATCGGAACACAAAAACTGAACAGCCCCATTCAGTTCCGTAATATCTCCAAAGCGTCCCATCGGAGTCTTGGCTATGATTTTCTGGCTACGTTCCGTCAAAGAACCGTCGGGATTAATCAGCATAGCCCGGTTTTGATCGCCAATAAAAAATCCCGGAGCGATGGCGTTCACACGAATCCCATCTCCGAATTTCTGAGCCATTTCCACGGCCATCCATTGAGTAAAGATATTAACACCCGATTTAGCGACAGAGTAACCCGGAATGCGAGTCAGAGCCGAGTAAGTCGCCATGGAAGAAATCGTTATGATAACTCCTTTTTTTTGTTGGGACATGACCTTCCCGAATGCAAAACAAGGATAAACAGTTCCATGTAAATTCAAATCCGTTACTTTTTCCCAATCTTCCACTTTCATATCAAAAACAGTCTGATCCGGAGTCAATGTTGCACCGGGAAGATTTCCTCCGGCACAATTGATCAAGATATCGATCCGTCCCCATTGCTCCACAATAAGTTTTGCCGTAGAATTCAGATTTTCCAGATCCAATACATTACAGATGAAACCAATAGCTTCTCCTCCCATCTCTTGCAGCTCCTTGATCCGGTTATCTAAATTTTCTTTCCGGATGTCCAATACGACAATTTTTACTCCGGCCTGCACCAAACTCCGGGCGACACTTCCTCCCAATACGCCGCCGGCTCCTGTGATTACAGCTATTTTATCCTTAATATCAAACCTGTTTTTCATTTGCATCAAAAATTTATATGATAGAACTTCATTCTGTGTGCGCACACAAAAAACCGTTTGCGCACACGGCAAAGGTAAAATTATTTTTTAAACTCTAATAAATTATTGTGAAAATATCAGTTCTAAATTCAGACCTCTCTTTCTGATTCGATCGTATAGACAAAGCTATCCGCACGGTAGTAGCCCACATTCCATTCAACCGGCCGCCCGCCCGGGTCATATACAAAGCGCTTTCTTCTCAGGATAGGATCTCCGACCTTCACTTCCAATTTTTCGGAGAGTAGGCGGTCTGCCGCCTTCGCACAGATTTCTTCTTTGGATAGTTTGACCACCGTATTATAATCCATTAAAATATCGTATAGCGGCCGGGAAAAATCTTCATTGCCTGTAAGCCCTATCCGTGGATTAAAATACGAAATAAAGTACACAAAAGGCATTTCAGGTTTACCTCTAAGCCTCTCCAATTTCAATAGTTTTGTATCTTCTGTGATATTAAAAAAACGGCATAATTCTTCTGTAGGCCTCGTCCAGCCAATATATGTCTCGTAATTTTTGACCTCGACGCCCATCGCTCTCATTTCCTGAGAAAAGCTGAGCCAGTTACCCGCTTTCGATGTAATTGCAACGTCTGCAACCACTGTTCCTATTCCTTTTTTCCGGATCAATAACCCTTCGTACACCAACTTATTAATAGCCTGCCGCATGGTACTTCGCGATATTCCCAATTGCCGGGACAAATCAACTTCATTCGGTAATTTTTTCCCTTTTTTATACTCAGGATTTTGAATTTCTTTCCTTAATTGTTCTTCAATTTGTACATACAATGGTACATGACTATTGTAATTCAGAGATATTTTCATAGAGAGATGATTTCTATTCTATACAATTGACAAAGATAATAATTAATTAGCCAATTAATAATAATTCGTTATTAAAAAATCACTTATCCGAATCATTTGGCGATCTATTTATCAATTAAACAATTCTGACACCGTACATATTGTGTTAAAAAATAAAAAAAATATTCAATTTTCTTTTGATTTTTAAAACATATACGCTTACTTTGCAGTCTTGTTGATATGTACATACATATATACATATTATCATTAGACACATAATCTGTGATTAACAATACCATGAAAACGAGCATTGACATGCATGTAAGCCATAGATAATGAAAAAGTATCTGAATAGGAGTGTTGGGAAGGCATATAAAAAGCAATAAAAAATTAATATTCATTTTTAACCCTTAAATAGTATACCATGTTAAGATTTTTAATCTGTGTTGCAATTTTGTTTTGCCACTACGCTTGTAATGCGCAAAAAAACACGATCTGGAACATTGGGATTAATGATAATTCATCTGCTGAATTGGCATTAGGACCATCGGACTATAAAAAATTCCTTGCTAATGATTTTGGGTATGAAGACCGTTATTATCTCATCGGGAAATCTCTTCCCGGAAAAGACTTTCCTTATGTTATTCCCGGCCCTGACGACACCTGGGGAGGAACATGGTCGACTTCAGGATGGCGTACCCATGAGATCAATATTCTTTTCGGGATGGAAGAAATCAATAAAAACACGACGTTCAAGCTGATCGTAGACTTGGTCGATTCGAATCCCAAGAAATCGCTTCTCAAAGTAACGATCAATGATAAACAAAGCGAAAAATTTCTATTGAAAGGGCAATCAGACTCCAGCCTGATAGGTAAAAACGCCGGTATACAAAGTCGTACGATTGAAATCGCGGTTAATAATGATATCATCCGAAAAGGAGGAAATAAGATTACATTGACCGTATTGGAAGGTTCATGGGTTGTTTTCGATGATGTCAGACTGGAAGCTACATCAAGCGTCAGACTTGAACAACCGGACAAAGTCTTCATCCGGGATATTTATCCTTGTCCATATGAAATCTCAAAAGAAAATAAACGCTATCAACCCCTACTGATCGATGTTGAGCATCTGAAAGGCCGACCGGAGTTGAGTGTGGAGCTGGATGGCAAAAAAATATTTACAGCCCCAGTGGATACGACCCGTTACCAGTTTGAAGTTCCCATGCCTGCTGTTTCATCCGTCAAAAACAGTTCTTATAACGTGCTGATAGACGGTCGATCCATTACTCGGGGAACCGTACAACGGACTCCGCAAAAGTTGCAAACTTATGCAGATTACGTGGATACTAAAATAGGCACGGCGCACTCCAGATGGATGATCGCTCCCGGCCCGTGGATGCCCTTCAGTATGGTCAAAATGAGTCCCGACAACCAAAACAAAGGATGGCAAGCCGGTTATCAACCGACTTTCGAGACTGTCGGATGTTTCAGTCATATTCACGAATGGACGATGGGAGGACTTGGGTTGATGCCGACCAATGGCGCATTACAAACGAAAGTAGGCGATCAGTTCGATCCGGATGGAGGATACCGCTCAAGAATAGATAAGACGAGCGAAGAAGCTCCTCTCGGACATTACAAAGTCTATATGACGGATACCCGCATCACGGCGGAAGTCACAGGGACTACCCGCTGTGGATTTCAACGTTATACATTTCCTAAAGATATCGATGGCAGAGTGATGATCGACCTGCATGTCCAGGCTGAATACGATTATAATCTGCTGGATGTTAAAGTCGATAAGGTCAGTGATTACCGAATCGAAGGACATAGCCATCAGATATCGCCTCGTCCGCATGTATGGAGTAACGATGCCGACCAGGAATACACCATTTATTTTGTTATTGAATTCGATCGTCCTATCAAGAACATGGGCGGATGGATCAATAATCAGGTTACTTCATCGACAAGTATCAGCGCAAAAAACATTAAAGATGCGGGTGTGTATGTGGAATTCGACACGAAAAATACGCCTGTGGTTCAGGTTCGTTCAGGTATTTCACTCGTCAGCCTGAAAAATGCTTCGGAAAATTTATCGGCAGAAATCTCCAGACCATTCGGATGGAGCTATCTGAAAGTGGTGGAAAACCAGAAAAAAGTATGGAACGATATTTTCTCGAGGGTCTCGATAACAACAGATAACCGGATGGAAAAACTCCGTTTCTATACAAACATGTACCGGGCGCTTTGCCGCAATACCTGGAGCGACGTAAACGGAGAATGGATGTCGGCCGGAGGTAAAGTACAAAAATTCAACAACCCGGAACATGTTGCTTTAGGTTGCGACGCTTTCTGGAACACTTTCTGGAACCTGAATCAATTCTGGAACCTGGTCACTCCCGAATGGTCATCGAAATGGGTTCATTCGCAATTAGCCATGTATGATGCCGATGGATGGTTAGCTAAAGGTCCGGCCGGCATGAAATACATTCCGGTCATGGTGGCCGAACATGAAATTCCGTTAATGGTCAGCGCCTATCAAATGGGGATCCGGGATTTCGACGCCAACAAAGCGCTTGATGCCATGGTTAAAATGCAGACAACTCCGGCACAGCCTGTTGCAAGCGGGTTTGCAGGAAACAGAGATTTAGTGTCTTACATGAAATACAAATATGTGCCTTCCAATTTAGGTCGTTTTTCCAATACGCTCGAATATTCTTACGATGATTGGACGGTCTCTCAGTTGGCCAAAGCTTTAGACAAAACAGCTGTTTACAAAACATTTGAAGACCGGGGAAACTGGTGGAAAAATGCCATCAATCCGGCAAACGGTTACGCTCATTTGCGTGATAGTACAGGACAGTTTGTTCCGAAGTTCGATCCGTTCCGCTCAGGAGCCAATCAGCAATATGTGGAAGGAAATGCATGGCAATTAAGCTATTTTGTACCCCAAGATGTTCCCGGATTAGCTAAAATACTGGGAGAAAAGGATTTCGTAGAACGTCTTGACTGGGGATTTACAGCCAGTGAGCCCTGGAGATACAATGCTCCGAACGATCAATACTGGGATTACCCTGTCGTTCAGGGGAACCAGCAATCCATGCACTTCGCATTTCTGTTCAACTGGGTAAACCATCCATGGATGACACAACGCTGGAGCCGCTCTATCATTGACGGATACTATGGTTGTGGCATAGCCAATGCTTATCTGGGCGATGAAGATCAGGGACAAATGAGCGCCTGGCTGGTCATGGCAGCACTCGGACTTTTCCAAACCGACGGAGGATGTAACGTCAATCCGATCTATGAGATTGCAAGTCCTTTATACGAAAAAGTAGTCATCGATCTGGGAAAACGTTATGGCCGTGGCGATCAATTTGTGATCGAAGCCAAAGGAGCATCCAAAGTCAATAAATATGTACAAAGCGCTATCCTGAACGGGAAAGAACTGAAAACATTCTGGTTTCCGGCTTCCGAATTACTGAAAGGAGGTTCACTGATCCTGCAAATGGGAGATAAACCGAATACATCATGGGGTATCGGTTTGCCTGATACGGATAAATAATCAATCATCATTGGATCATCAAACAATGAAATACAGCTATTTATTGAGTATCTTTTATTTATTGAGTATCACATCTATATTCTCTCAGAATGTTGAAGTGTATCAGCCTATTCCGTCCGGTCAAATCAGCGTAACCGCCAGTAGTTCACTGGAGAAATTTCTACCCGTTTTAACGGTGGACGGAAGTGGAATGCAGGGAAGAATGCATACGTCTCACAACTTGGGACAAGATATGTGGATATCCGAGGTATCGACAAAGCAAACACAGGCCAATGAACATACGCACAAAGGAGTCGTATGGTTAGTCACTGAATTCAAAACGCCATCTCAGATTGATTATATCCAGATATGGAACCACAATCAGAATCAGCACACCCGGCGCGGACTAAAGAAAGTATACCTGGAATATTCCGTCGATGGAAAAACGTGGAAAACGATCCAAAATAAAGGATTGGATTATTTTATCATTCCCGAGTCAAAAGGTAAATCGCTCGAACCGGCCGATTTTTCGCTGGAAACAAAAGGAATCTTTATGAAATATTTTTGTATCACGGCTGATTCAAAAGAAGGGAATTATTACCACGATAATGACGCACGCACATTGCGTCAGGCTGCTGATATGAAACAGAATATCAACTATTACGGCCTCAGCGAAATCCGGTTTTATCAAAAAGAAAAAACGCCCGTATCCGGACTGGAACCGGTTAAAGAGATCTCATTCATTGCGTCACAAGGATATCTTAAGACACCCGGAGGCCCGACTCGTGAATACATAGTGAATTTCAATGCTCCGCTCTATTGTGGCGGAGAATTGATATTGGAGGTCAATGGGAAACAATGGAAAGAGCTTATCCAACCAGATCCTGGCGGTGTTTGCTCTCTGGAAGGAAAATTTCCGTCGGGATACATGGAAGAAAGCGCCGGCATAAAGCTCAAGCTGAATAGTCGTCAGGCCACCCTACAAAAAACAATCCAAATTCCGGGGGCACGGAAATGGACGGTATACTTCCTTCCTCATTCCCATCAGGATATCGGTTATACGCATCGTCAGGATGATGTAATGAAGCTTCAGTGGCGTAATCTGGAACGGGCGATGGAGCTTTCCGACCGCACGGCAAACTATCCGGAAGGATCCCGGTTCAAATGGAATTCGGAAGCTACCTGGTCTGTTAAAGGTTATCTGGATCATTACCAGGGAACCGACAAAGCGAAAAAGCTGATTGAAGAAATCCGCAAAGGGAATATCGGCATCGACGCCACTCTCGGCAGTATCCTGACCGGTATTTGTAAGCAGGAAGAACTGATGCATATTTGCGATGATGCACACCTGATATCCGAACAGACCGGAACGAAGATCAATACCGCTATGATGAGCGATGTTCCCGGTCAATCCTGGGGTTTTGTCACAGCGCTTGCACAAAACGGCGTCAAATATTATTCTCCGGCTCCGAACTATGTTCCTTTCTGGGGCAAGACCGGATGTGATCGTGCGGCTCTGCTTCATGTCAAATGGGGAGACAGGCCTTTCTACTGGCAATCCGAGTCAGGAACAGATAAAATATTGTGTTGGCAAACCGGTAAGGGATACTCCTGGTTCCATGGATGGCTGATCGGATCTTTATCTTCCTGCGGATTAGACCCGATCTGGGAATATCTATCCGATCTGGAAACAAGAGAATATCCTTACGGGATGACTTATCTGCGTTATACGGTTAACGGAGATAATGGTCCGCCCGATGAACTGATGCCGGATATCATCAGGGAGTGGAATGAGAAATACGAATATCCGAAATTCTGCATCGGAACGACACAGGAATTATTTACTGATTTTGAAAAGAAATACGGAGATTATTTACCGGTCTACTCCGGAGACATGACTCCTGTCTGGGAAGATGGAGCGGCTTCTACCGCCCGTGAGCTGACGATGAACCGGACAAGTGCCGAACGCCTGAATCAAGCGGAGATACTGTGGAGCATGATCCGCCCGGCAGCATTTCCGGCAACACGTTTTTCAGAAGCCTGGAAAAATGTGATTCTCTTTTCGGAGCATACCTGGGGAGCTTCAGCCAGTGGTCCGGAGCCTGAATCTCAATTCACGAAAGACCTGTGGCAGGTAAAAAAATCATTTGCCGACAGTGCGGATATCCAATCCCAACGTCTTTACCAGGAAGCTTTCACTACTTTCAATAAAAACAAAGGCAATTACATACAGGTATTCAATACCAATCTGTGGTCGAGAAGCGATATTGTCAAATTGGACTCCGGGATCGACTTCAATGGTAAAATGCTGGAATCTGCTTCCGGAGAATTAATTCCCATCCAAAAACTGAATAACGGTCAATGGATATTTCTTGCCAGGGACATACCGCCTTTGGGCTCTTCTGTATATCGTATTGTAGAAGATAAAAGAAAGAATAAAACTTTCAAGTCTTTGATTCAGGATAATGTCATGGATAATGGCATGATCCGGTTGCAAATAAATAAAACGACCGGAACTATCGAATCCCTTTCTGCATCAGGAGATCAGTTTAACTATGCAGCAGAAGAAGGATTGAATGGCTATGTGTACTCCGGCAGAATGCTGACTAATCTGCGTAAAGTGGAGCATATCAAACAAATAATCGTATTAAACGATGGAGAAGTCGCAGCAACTCTCCGAATTGAATCGGATGCTCCCGGATGCCGCTCCCTGCAACGTGATATCACTGTGTATAAAAATCTCGGAAGGGTTGATATAACCAACACGGTGGATAAGCTCAATATTTACAGCAAAGAAAATGTGCGATTCTCTTTTCCGTTCAACATTTCCAATGCAGAAATAACCCTGGATATGGCCATGAGTGAAGTACACCCGGAACGCGAACAATTAGACGGATCGAATAAAGATTTTTATTCCGTTCAGAATGGACTGGGAATAAACAACTTAAACCACGGAATCTATCTAACCACAATCGATGCTCCTTTCGTTGAATTAGGCGAAATGACCGCAGAGAACTGGCGTAAAGCAAAAAACGGAACAGGCTGGATGGCTTCGGCGCTTCTATCCCCGACAATATATTCCTGGGTCATGAATAATTCGTGGGGAACTAACTACAAAGCATCTCAGGATGGGTTGGCCTCTTTTAATTACTCGATTGAAATAGCTGATCCTTACGATATGCAATTGAAAAAGCAAGGACTTGAACAGGCACAACAATTGGTAGGAATCCTGTCCGACCAACCGGAGCCGGTAAACAATTTATTCCGGCTTACCGGAATAAATCAGGTTGCGGTATCCACGATCAAGCCTTCGGACGACGGGAAAGGATATATTCTCAGGTTACAAAATATGAATAAAAACACGGTTCATTCTTCCTTCCAATGGGGAAGTATGAAAGCCAGGAAAGCCTACCGATGCGATAACAGGGAAAAGACCACCAGTGAGTTTGACACTTCTTCTTTCTGGCTTAAACCGTTTGAATGTATCACGCTAAAAATCACAAATGAATAAAACAATCAATTATTAACTTAATAAAACAATCGCCTATGAGGAACCTTTTATCAATCTTATCTACAATGCCAAACATAAAACAAACGGCATTGCTGCGAAAATCACGAAGTATTATGAACCTAAAAAACAGGGAAGCATGAAATGTCAATCTAATTTATTCAACTTGTATAAAGTTTGTATGATAGCCCTATTACTGGTTGGAGGTACAAACCTTTATATCTATGGACAACAAGGCACTGCAGGCAGTACGAAAACAGAGGTTTCCGGTACTGTAGTCGATGAAACCGGATTACCGATTATCGGCGCTACAGTCCTCGAAAAAGGCACACAAAACGGAATTGCAACTGATGAAAACGGTAATTTTAAACTGAATGTCGCTCCTAATGCCATCCTGACATTCTCTTATCTGGGATATCAAGGTCAGGAAATTTCCGTTAGAGGCAGGAAAGTGATTACTACAACGATGGTCCCCGACAGTAAAGTTCTGGATGAAGTCGTCGTCGTCGGATATGGTACTCAGAAAAAAGTCACACTAACCGGGGCTGTTTCTGCGATAAAGAGTGATGAAATTATTACCACTAAAAACGAAAATGTTCAGAACATGTTGACCGGTAAAGTTGCTGGTCTGCGTGTCGTACAAAACTCTTCCGAACCCGGACAGTACAGCGGTTCGATGGATATCCGCGGTTTGGGTAGTCCTCTGATCGTTATTGATGGGGTACCTCGTGGCAATATGGCACGTTTAGATGCGGAAGACATTGAAAGTGTCTCGGTACTTAAAGATGCTTCGGCTGCCATTTACGGAGTAAATGCTGCAAACGGAGTAATCCTTGTCACAACTAAAAAAGGAGAAAAGGGCAAAACAAACCTGAGTTATTCAGGAAACTATTCCTGGCAGATGCCTTCTAATTTCCCGGGCTTGACAGGCGCTGTCGATTGGATGATATTATTTAATGAACGTAGCATGCACAGTGTAGACAGTCCTTCACGTCCATATACAGATGAGCAGATCAATGCTTATCGTAGCGGGACAATGAAAAGCACGGATTGGAAATCAGAAATATTCCGTGAAACTGCACCTCAATCCAATCACACGATCAACGCTAGTGGAGGGACAGAAGCTCTAAGTTATTTTGCAAGTTTCGGATATCAATCTCAGGAAAGTTTCATAAAATCAAACCCGATGAATTATGAGAAATATACTGTCCGGAGCAATGTTACTTCACAAATTTCTAAAAACCTCAAATTTACCCTCAATTTAGCAGGTTTAATGGATACAAGAAATTCATCTGTATACAGCTCAAACGATATTATACGGGGTATGTGGCTGATGCAACCAATGGATCAAGTGTATTATAACGAAGAAGAAAGTCTTTATTGGCAACCTACCAATAAAGGACTACAGAATCCGGCAGCCATGATGAATAAAGATCTGACCGGCTCAAATGTCTATAAAAGCAAGTGGTTCCAGTCTAATGCTTCGTTAAGATATGACTTCCCATTTATCAAGGGGTTGTATGCACAAGGGATGTATAGCTACGACTTCACAATGAATGAAAACAAAGAATATTTAACAGCCTATAAACTGTATGATTCCGGAGGAAAAGCATATACATGGAACTCTCAAACCTATACAGTAGATTCTCAAACAAAAACGGCTCCTAACAAAATTTCCAGGTATTACTACGGCAAAAATGCTATGCTTTGGAATGTTCAGATCGGTTTTGACAGACAATTTGGAAAACATAGCATATCTGCATTGGCACTTTATGAGGACACTCACAAAGACGGTGACAATTTCTACGGCAGTAAGCTTGCATTATTACCTATTGACCAAACATTTGCAGGGATATCCGACAATCAGCAATTTAGTCAAAGTCAAGCCAATGCATCTCTATACGATTACGCATATAACGCTTATGTAGGCCGTCTTAAATATGATTATGCAAGTAAATATCTGGCTGAATTTACTTATAGATATGAATCTTCATCAAGATTTCCTGACAATTCCCGCTGGGCAGGTACTCCTGGCGCATTAGTAGGTTGGCGTCTATCGGAAGAAGGTTTCTTTAAAAGTTTAGGTCTTAATTTTATAAATAACCTCAAATTGCGCGCTTCGTATGCTCGTATGCTTGATGATTCGGGAACAAACGAATACAACTTTCTTTCAGGGTATTATTATCCTTCTTCAGGTGGGAATAGTGCAGGGTTGCCCTCTGGATATGTTGTTGACGGCGCATTCATAAACAGCTCAAATAGCAAAGGGATCGCAAACAAAGCAATTACCTGGTATAATTCCGATTTGTGGAATTTTGGAGTAGATCTTGATGCATGGCATGGTTTGCTGGGTGTGACTGCAGAATATTTCCAGAGAGAGCGTCACGGTTTGCTAGCTACCCGTGTTGCATCAATTCCTGGAATCGTAGGAGCCAAACAGCCTCAGGAAAATTTGAATAGCGACCTTGCCAGAGGTTTTGAATTACAATTGAGCCATCGTAGCAAGATCGGAGATTTCCATTACGAAGTGAAAGGAAATATATCATATACCCGGATGAAAACATTATATTATGAACGGGCTAAAGATGGTAACTCCTATTTGAATTGGAGAAATAATAACAACAATCGTTATAACAACATCTGGTGGGGATATGCAGGCAATGGTCGCATTACCAGCTGGGATGAGATCTATAATAATCCTATTTATATCGGTCGCGGAACGACAATGGGAGACTATGAGTATCAGGACTGGAACAATGACGGATGGATCAACGATCTGGATGTACACCCTCTTGCAATGAACGGTGTAGTTCCGCTTATTTATTACGGAGTTACATTATCCGGAAGCTGGAATGGATTTGATATATCTATGCTATGGCAAGGAGCAGGCAAACGATATGTTTCTCCACGCCAATTCTTGTACCAACCACTTTGGGCAGACACCAATGCGCTGACTCAATTCTTAAATCGCTGGCGTCCGACTGATCCTACAGCCAGTCCTTATAATCCGGCTACCGAATGGACTGAAGGGTATTATGCCTACACAGGATCAAGTCCTAACTACAACTCAGATTTCAATATCCAGAATGCTGCTTATTTGAGGCTTAAGACTATCGAACTAGGATATACTTTACCAAAAAAATGGACAACGCAAATAGGGATACAAAACCTGAGAGTATATCTCAGTGCATATAACTTATTGACGTTTACCGATTTGAAATATATGGACCCTGAGTTCTATACAAACCCTGACGAAAGTAAGGGTGGATTAACCGATTACGGTTATAATTATCCACTCAATAAGACTGTTACGGTAGGATTAAATGTGAAATTCTAAACATGTAAATATTATGAAAGTATTAAAATATATTTTACTGGTTTGTTTGGGGACATTCTTTGCTTGTACAGACCTGGATATACCTCCCAAGAATATAATCGGAGATCCGGAAATATTCGGAACTTCTGATGGAACAATGAGTTATGTAATGCGCATGTACAGTACGCTTCCTATGGAAGATTTTCGTTATTACTACGATGGAAGCGGTTTGTTCAACAAAACGGATACGAAATTCAAACAGCAGAGTTGTCTTACCGGAGAAGCATTAGGACGTGATACCAAAGGAGCGGAGATTGAAAGCGCAACTTACTGGGACGGACCTTACACAGCTATCCGTGATGCAAACGTATTCTTGGAAACTCTTCCTAAATATCAATCCGCTCACTCCGCCAGTGATTACAAGACATTTCTGGCTGAAGCTCATTTCGCAAGAGCGTTTCTTTACTATTCATTAGTTAAACGTTACGGAGGTGTACCTAAAGTGGATTATGTGATCGATTATCCAGCTACGGTCGATTTAGCTGGTACGCAACTTTACCGCAACTCGGAAGAAGAAATCTGGGATTTTATTGCAGAAGATCTGGATTACGCTATTGCTAATCTACCTAAGACCAATCAAAAAGGAAGAGCGACCAAATATGCTGCAGCGGCGTTGAAATCACGCGCGATGCTCCATGCCGGATCTATTGCCAAATACAATACCATCAGCGAAGAGCATAACGGCAAAAGAATTTGCGGTGTGCCGGCTACCAAGGCTAGTGTTTATTTCAAAGCGGCCTATGAAGCATCCAAGGTATTGGACGAAACAACTGCATACGGATTGTTCAAAGGATATTGGGTAGCAGGCAACGCCACTGCAATTGCCACAAACTTCGGTGCCATCTTTCTTACAGATACGAAAGAAAACATCTTCGTGAGATACTATAAAAATCCGGAGTCGGTTCATAGCTTCGATGACTCAGCTCAACCGATGCAGACCTCTTCGGGAGGAAATAACTCCGAAATTTGCCCGACACTCGATTTCATCGAAATGTTTGATGGTATAGACAAAAACGCAGACGGCACATTTGCCAATCTGGATGCCAATGGAAAATATAAATTATATGGTTCTCCATTGGATGCTTTTACAAATTGTGAGCCTCGTTTAAGAGCGACGGTAATCCTTCCTATGGATCAGTTCATGAACAAAACCATCGATCTTCGCCGTGGAATATGGACGGGAAGTGCAAGTGGAGGAATCTCTCCTCTGATGCCGACAGGAAGCGTGGCTGATTATACGACTGTATATTCGACTACCAGTGACCTGAAACTTTCCAACGACTTTACATTCAATAATCAGGCTGCGAATGCGATTACCCTGAAAAACGGGACTAAAATGAAAAGATCGGGAGAGAGTGGCATTGTAACCGGATGGGACTTTGGTAATATCAGTGGTTTCTATCTTCGCAAATACATGAACCCCAACCAAACGGACAATAATGGCAATAAATCGACTCAAAGTTGGATCGAATTGCGTTACGCAGAAGTATTGCTTAACCGCGCCGAAGCAGCTTATGAATTGTTCCAGGCAGGAGAAGCAACAGCTTCGACAGGAGAAAACTATCGCGACGAAGCATTCCGCTGTATCAATCAGATCAGGGAACGGGCAGGAGCAACATTGTTGGCGTCTTCCTCAGATCTTAATAATATAGATATCGTACGTAAGGAAAGAAGAAAAGAACTTGCATTCGAACATAAAACCTATTGGGATCTGAAACGTTGGAGAATCATTTATGACGAACAAAATAACAAGCGTTACAAGGTTTTATATCCTTTCTATTCGACAGATGCTGATAAGTATTTTCTTGACGCAAGATACATGGAATCGAAAGCCGGAAATAACTATATCTTTAATTTTAATACTAAAAATTATTATCAACAGATACCAACGGCTGAGATTACCAAGAATCCGAATTGCAAGCAGAATCCCGGGTATTAAGAGTTATAAATCGTTAGTGAAAAATAAAAAATGCACCTATGAAAAATATATTGTATATCATTTTGTCTTTACTTATTTTTTCCGGAATTACTTCATGTGAAGATGATAACTACCCGGAACCAAAAGAGACATTTAGAGGCAAGTTTATAGATAAAGGAACAGGCAAACCGTTCCAGACGGCTATCGGAAATACAGGTATTCGTATCCGTATGATGGAATATAGCTGGAGCGATACTCCTCAGCCCTATGATTTCAACTGTATGATGGACGGTACGTTCAACAATACGAAAATATTCAAGGGAGAATACGGGATAATCCCGTCGGGAGCTTTTGTCCCCCTGGCTGAAGAGAGAATAAATATAAGTGGTACCGTGGAGAGAACCTATGAAGTGGAACCGATTCTTCGTGTGGAATGGGTTGGAGAACCCATTGCGAAAGCAGATAGCGTACAGTTCACGATAAAAATCACCTATGGTACCGATAACGCTACCTATAAAAAGCCGTTGGCAGAAGGATGGCTTTTTGTAAGTGAAACCAATTATGTAGGAGATTTCAGTTACAGTCCGAATTACTCTGTTCAATGCACGCCAGCTCAAATGGGCGTCGGAAGCAATGATATTTTAGGAGCGAATGGGACTACTTTTATCGTAAAGACCAAGAAAACTCCTGCATTTCCTAGTTATACAAGGAAATATTTCTTCCGGTTTGGCGCCCGAACTTCGGTTACTTTTGATGCGACAAACCGCTACAATTATACCGATATTAAGGAAATAACTCTTCCGGCGAACTAAACAAACAGTCCGTTTTTCGGTATAAGATTATCTTTTAAAAGAGTCCGGCGAAATAGAGTAGCCGGACTCATTTAAAACCAAAAACAGAATGAACAGATACAAATTATATGCTTGCACGGGGACTGCACTCTGTTTGAGTCCGGTAATGTTGTCACAGACAACGCATAAACCCCTAAATATCTTGTTTATAATGACGGACGATCATGCGTTTCAAGCATTGAGCGCATACGGACATCCGATTTCCAAGCTGGCTCCTACCCCGAATCTCGACAGGATCGCCGCCAATGGAATGCTGTTCCGAAACGCTTTTGTCGAAAACTCGATCTCTACTCCCAGCCGAGCTACGCTCCTGACCGGATTATACAGTCATCAGCACGGACAAACGCGCCTGGGATGTTGCATGAAACCGGATGTGAATTTTTTCACAGAATACCTGCAACAGGCCGGATACCAAACTGCTGTATTCGGTAAATGGCATTTATCCGCCGAACCGAAAGGGTTCGATACTTACAAATTATTCGAAGATCAAGGAGAATATTACAACCCTGTATTCAAAACCCCCGAAACAAACGGCCAATATATCCGGGAAGAAGGATATGCTACTGATCTGGTTACCAACGATGCATTAAAATGGCTTATTCACAGAAATAAAAACAAGCCGTTCTGCCTGATGGTACATCACAAGGCTCCTCATCGAAACTGGATGCCTGACCTACAATATCTTAATTTATACGAAGATATCGAATTTCCGGAACCGGAAACGCTATTCGACGACTACAATACACGGGGAGATCAGATGAAGACACACGAACTCTCTGTTGCGAACCATTTGGGCTATGCTTTTGACTTGAAAGTCGCCCAGTTACAAAATGAACCTACTTTAGAGTATATAAAAAACAGTTTCACAATCGCTATGAGTTCGATGACTCCGGAGCAACTTCAGGTGTGGAACGAATCGTATGATGAAAAAAACAAGGAATTTCTGGCACACAGGCCTACGGGAAAAGAACTCATCCGCTGGAAATACCAACGATATATAAAAGACTATTGCCGAACCATAAAGAGTGTTGACGTACAAGTCGGCAGGATACTGGATTATCTTGAAAACAACAATCTGATGGATAACACATTAATCGTTTACACGTCTGATCAGGGATTTTTCCTGGGAGAACACGGAGTATACGACAAACGGTTCATGTATGAAGAAGCATTCAGAACGCCATTGATCATCGCCTATCCGGGAGCAAAAAAAGGAGTTGTTTGCAATGGAATGGTGCAAAACATCGATTATGCTCCCACATTCTTGAATGCAGCCGGAGTTGAAGTTCCGGAATACATGCCCGGGAAATCACTTCTTCCGCTTTTACAACAACAGCAAGTCAAATGGCGGGATGACCTGTACTATCAATTTTACGACTACCCTGCCGTCGGTATGGTCAGGAAGCATTACGGGATAAGAGACGAACGGTATAAACTGATTCATTGGTATGGGAAAGGCGAAGGAACCGATCAGCATATCGACAGTTGGGAACTTTATGACCTGAAAAAAGATCCGACTGAAATGAATAATGTTTATGATCGCCCCGAATACCGTAAAGTTAAGGAACGACTGATCAATACATTAGAAAAAAGAAGAATCGAATTAAAAGTAACAGAATAACACATAAAATTACAAAAAAATAAAGTCATGAAGAAATTTTTATTGAATATTGTTGCCGGAGGATTCCTGTTGCTAAGTTGCGGCAGTTTGTCTGCAAAAGACTTTACACAATGGGTCGAGCCTCGCATAGGAACTGCTCATTGCCGTTGGTTCCATTTTGCCCCCGGAGCACAACCTTTCGGAATGGCCAAACCCGGTCCGTCGACCAACGGACATCTGGGGAACCCGGGCGGTTGGGAAGCTGTCGGTTATGACTACCGGGATACTTCCATCGAAGGATTTCCGAATTTTCATGAATTTCAGGTGGGTGGCGTCGTACTCATGCCGACGACAGGTTCACTGAAAACGATTCCGGGAGATGTGAAAAATCCGGATAGCGGTTATCGCTCCCGGTTTGATCGTAAAGACGAAATCGCGCAATGCGGCTATTATTCGGTTATCCTGAAAGATTACGGGATCAAAGCCGAAGTAACCTCCACCAAACGTGTCGCTTTTCAACGTTATACTTTTCCGCAATCGAAAGAATCTCACATCATCTTCGACATCGGGAATAAACAGGGAGAAAGCGGAAATGTGAAAAACGCTCAGGTTTATATCACATCGGACGGACGGATCGAAGGTTTTGTCGAAACGGAACCGGAGTATGTCAAAAGATATCAGAAAGGGTCCAGCATCAAAATGTTTTTTACGATCAGCGTCGATAAGCAGCCGACCTCCTGGGGAACGTTCATCCGGGAAAAAGTTATTACAGGATCCAATCAATGCAAAGGTCCCGGAGCCGGATTGTATCTTACATTCGACACCAAACAAGGAGAACAGATTACCGCTAAGATCGGACTTTCTTACACTTCTGTAGAAAACGCCCGACTCAACTATAAAACGGAAGCCGAAAACCTGAGTTTTGACAAAGCCAAAGCAGCGACTCACAAGCTTTGGAACGAATACCTGGGACGAATCGATGTGGAAGGAAAAAATAAATCCGATCTGATCAAATTCTATACCGGACTTTATCATGCCGTATTGGGAAGAGGCCTCGCCAGTGACGTAAACGGAGCCTATCCGCGTCACGATGGGACTGTTGGGCAGATCCCGATGAAAAATAACCTTCCGGCATTCAACCATTACAATACAGACGCTATCTGGGGCGGATTCTGGAACTTAACCCAGGTGTGGGCTTTAGCCTATCCGGAATATTATGCTGATTTCATCAGTAGCCAACTGCTTGTTTATCAGGATGCCGGATGGCTGGGAGACGGTATTGCTTGTAGCAAATACGTTTCTGGAGTAGGCACTAACTTTGTCAGTTTGATCATAGCCGCAGCTTATAACTGCGGTATCCGTAACTTTGATATCCAGAAAGGTTATGAAGCGGCGGCCAAAAACGAACTGGACGGTAAAAATCGTCCGATCGGTGCAGGGAAACCGGATACGGGAATATTCAATGAGTTGGGTTACGTTGATTTTTCCGACACGATGAAAGATTTACAACAATACGCAGCATCTCACACACTGGAATATTCATTCAGCTCGTATGCCGTGGCTCAAATGGCTAAACAATTGGGAAAAGAAGACGATTATAAGAAACTGATGTGGTTGTCCAAAGGGTGGACACGAATCTTTGATGATAGTACCGGTTTTATGCGTCCGAAAGGAAAAGACGGAAAATTTGTACAGAACTTCAATCCCAAACAGCCCTGGCGCGGATTTCAGGAAGGAAATGCCTATCAGTATACTTTTTATGTTCCGCATGATGCAAACGAATTAGTGAAGAAAGTCGGCGATCAACGATTTGTACATCGACTGGATAGTATTTTCACAGTATCTCAGCAATCCATTTTCGGAGGAGGAACGACTATCGACGCATTTTCCGGATTAGAAAATGTGTATAATCATGGCAATCAGCCTTGTTTGCATATATCCTGGCTTTTCAACTACACATCGAAGCCTTCGCTTACTCAAAAATGGGTGCGTGCGATCTGCAACGAGTTTTATGGAACGGAAGGAATCCACGGTTATGGCTATGGACAAGATGAAGATCAGGGACAACTCGGAGCCTGGTATGTTATTTCATCTCTCGGACTTTTTGATGTCAAAGGACTTTCCGATGCACAACCCTCCATGGGATTGGGCAGTCCCCTCTTCGACCGCATCGTTATTAAGCTTAATCCCGATTATTATCCGGGGAAAAAGATCGAAATAACAACAACCGGCAACAGTAATGAAAACATTTATGCTCAAAATTACATTTTAAATGGGAAACCTTATACCCAACGGTTTATTCCATTTCAGACATTAGTTTCCGGTGCTAAACTGGAAGTAAAAATGGGCAATAAACCTGTGGATCAATTAATAAAATAACAAATAGAATGAATACAACTATTTACATCGGAGTGGACATCGGAGGAACACATATTAGCTGTGCTCCGGTCGACGCTCAAACCGGAGAAATAACAGGAGATATTGAAACTACGACTGTCGATAGTAATGGTTCTTCGAGCGAGATATTACAATCCTGGCGATCGGCCATCCGTTCTGTTGTATCAAAAAACAACCCTGTGGCAGGAATCGGCATGGCCATTCCGGGTCCTTTCGATTATAACAGAGGAATTTCTCTTATAGAAGGAGTCCATAAATTCGATTCTATTTTCGGATTGAATGTCAAGGAATCGATCCTCTCCGGAATAAAAGAAGACGCTATTCCGACTGCTTTCATCAATGATGCTTCCGGATTTGCTTTGGGAGAATATTATGCAGGAGCTGCCAAAGGCAGTAAAAGAAGCCTGATCATTACTCTCGGCACCGGTTTGGGAAGTTCATTCATCGTAGACGGACAATTGCAACAAGATGAAGCACAGGGATTCCCTGTAAACGGCTATCTGTATAGTATCCCATTCGGAGATCGTATCGCCGATGATTATTTTTCTACCCGGTGGTTCGTTCAGACCTGGTATGAAAAAACAGGAGAAAAAGTCGCCGGAGTCAGGGAAATCGCTCAATATGCCATGCAAAACAACCCCGAAGCATTGGCTTTATTTGAGCTATTTACAAAAAATCTGGCTGATTTCATGGCGCCTTGGCTGCAAAAATTCAAACCAGACACATTGGTTATCGGTGGAAATATAGCCAAAGCCTCTTCGCTTTTCTTAGAAAAACTAACCCTTTTACTGAACGAAAAAGGCTGTACAACAGAAATAAAAACATGTATGCTTTGGGACAAAGCGCCTCTAATAGGTGCGGCGATGAATGTAAAATCTATTTTAAAAACAGGAATGAAAGAAAACAAGCAAATCAGAAAGACCGGACAATTTTTAGCTCCGGAAAAAGTAAAATCA
This sequence comes from Bacteroidales bacterium, assembly GCA_031551395.1. GTDB lineage: Bacteria > Bacteroidota > Bacteroidia > Bacteroidales > Azobacteroidaceae > BNXB01. The sequence continues at coordinate 34,519 of JAVBNR010000005.1, read as the reverse complement.
AGTCCGAAAGGTCATTATGACATATACCCCGGATTCCCTCTGGAAAACGGAAAAATAAAAGAAGGGACGGATTCTTTATCTGAATGGATTGCTCAACACAAGACAATAGTGATCGACGGATATGTAGGTGTTTTCTGGGATCAGCTCGTTGAAAAATTAAATACTTCTCTGAAACGCATGGGAAAGAAGGCGCAATGGTACAGTACCGATGCCGCCCTGAAATCTCCGGAAGAGATCAACCTCCTGTTGAAACCATATCTCGGCGAAAAAGATTCTATTTTCGGAAAAATAACCGATAAAAAACTGGAAGACTGGTTCGAAAAAGAAAAATTGCAAAAAATTCAACCGGACCCTGAAGCCGACATCAATATCCTGGTCGGATGCGGAGCAAGTCTGGCCGGATGGGATGCTCCTTTAATCTACATAGATCTTCCCAAAAACGAGCTTCAATTCAGGATGAGAGCAGGTATGGCCTTTAATTTAGGCGCCGACAAACAGGAAGATTTCAGAGAAATGTACAAACGGTTTTATTTTGTGGATTGGCGGGTTCTCAACGAACAGAAAGCGGCTCTACTTCCTCAAATCGATCTGATCGTGGATGAACAACGTCCGGACAACTATCTTTGGATGACCGGAGAGGATCTGCGTAAAGGACTCGATCGCATGAGCCGGAATTTCTTCCGCGTACGCCCCTGGTTCGAACCGGGTGCATGGGGTGGTTCCTGGATGAAAAAACATTTTGAAGGATTAAACAAAGAAGAAAACAATCTGGCATGGTCTTTCGAGTTAATGGTTCTGGAAAATGGCCTGATGTTTGAAAGCGACGATTATCACCTGGAAGTTTCTTTCGATTTCCTGATGTATAATAGCTACCAAAAAGTGCTCGGAGACTGCGCCGAACGTTTCAAATACGATTTTCCTATCCGTTTCGACTTCCTCGATACGTTCGACGGAGGCAATCTTTCGGTACAATGCCATCCGCGTACCGATTACATCCGGAAAGAATTCGGAATGCCTTTTACCCAGGATGAAACTTATTATATCCTGAATTGCCAGAATACACCTTATGTTTACTTAGGGTTTCAGGATGGAATTGACCCGGAAAAATTCCATAAAGAACTTATAGATAGCGAAAAAACAGCCAATCCAATCGATATCGAAAAGTACGTACAAAAATTTCCGGCTAAAAAACATGATTTTTTCCTGATTCCGAACGGAACTATTCATGCCTCGGGAAAAGATAACCTGGTATTGGAAGTAAGTAGCGCTCCTTATATTTTCACGTTTAAAATGTATGACTGGGTAAGACTGGATCTGGATGGACGCCCCCGCCCTATCAATATCGACCATGGGATGAAAAATGCCGATTTTTCCCGCCAAGGCCAAAAAGTAGCAGAAGAATTCATCTCCAAACCATATATCATGGAAGAAACGCCGGACTATACCCTGGAGCATCTTCCGACGCATCCACTCCATTTTTATGATGTCCACAGGTATGCTTTCGACAAAGAAATCACTGTAGAAACAAACAATAAATGCCACGTCTGGATGCTGGTGGAAGGTACTTCTGTCATACTTGAGACCGCCGATGGAATGAAACAACGGTTTAACTATGCAGAAACATTTGTAATTCCTGCAGATGCCCAATCGTATAAAATCAGGAATGAAGGTCCGGGAAAAGCATTGATGCTAAAATCTTTCGTTAAATAATCATAGGAGTATTTAAAACAAAATTAATGCAGTATTTATGGCAAAACAACATTCCATACCCCGATTACTTCCGGTATTATTCGGATTTTTTATCATGGGATTCTGTGATGTAGTGGGTATTTCATCCAATTACGTCAAGCAGGATTTCAACCTGAGCGACACGATGGCTAATTTTCTGCCTTTCATGCTTTTCATCTGGTTTTTCATTTTTTCTATTCCTACGGGAATCATGATGAACAAATGGGGACGAAAGAATACGGTCCAGATCAGCAATGTCATTACGCTCCTTGCAATGATGGTGCCCTTCGTCAGTTATTCTTACTACTCCTGTCTGGTTGCATTTGCCCTTCTGGGTATTGCCAACACGATCCTGCAGGTATCTTTAAATCCATTGCTTTCCAATGTCGTCAAAAAAGAACAATTGACCAGCGCTTTGACCATTGGTCAGTTCGTGAAAGCCATTTCTTCTTTTTCCGGGCCTTTTATTGCAGCATTTGCGCTTACTTACTTCGGAAACTGGCAGTCGATGTTTCCTATTTTCGCCGGAATTACCTTACTTTCTTCGCTCTGGCTGCAATTCACGCCCATAACGGAAGTTGCAGAAGCAGCTCCAAGCTCTTCTTTCAAGGAAGTCTGGAGTTTGTTGAGTAATAAAACGATTTTACTCCTTTTTCTTGGTATTATTTTTCTGGTGGGATTAGATGTCGGCATGAATACGGCGACACCGCGAATTTTGATGGAACGTTGCGGTATCGCTGTGAAAGAAGCCAATTACGGAGTCAGCGTCTATTTTGCCTGTCGTACGGCCGGAGCGTTTATCGGAGCGTTTATTTTGTCCAGATTTTCAGCCGTCAAATTTTTTAAGATCAACCTGGTTGTCGCCATTATAGCGTTGATCTTCCTTTTCTTTATTGCAGAAAAACTGCCGATCCTCATTCTGGTGGGTATTGTCGGGTTTACCTGCGCCAGTATTTTTTCAATTATTTTTTCTATCGCACTGCAGAAAGTGCCTCAAAAAGCCAATGAAGTCTCAGGCCTGATGGTTACCGGCGTTGCCGGAGGAGCCCTTATCCCGCTGATTATGGGTATCGTCACAGATTTCGTCGGAAATCAGTCGGGTTCCGTGTTGGTTATCATCGCTTGCGCTGTTTATTTATTGATTTGTGCATTCTTACTGAAGAAAAATTGATCCGGCAGTCCAAAAAGATTGCTAATGCCGACAGGCCTATCAGATAGATGCCAGGAGTAAACGGGAAAACCGAACATTCAAGAACTGCTACTGAATACGAAAAATTTAGTAGCAGTTTTTATTTTGTAGAACAAATCCTTTTTCATACTTTTGCCCGAATTAAAGTTTTGGTCGATATAAAACAAAAAGTAATTTATCCGTAAAACTGATGATCCGAACATTCTTCAAACCTTTTATCATTACAATCCTTTTCATTGTCTTCTTGACTTTTGGTCAGATAATTGCGGATCTGTCTCTTCCGAATTACATGGCTCATATAGTCAATGACGGTATTGCCAAACAGAATATCCCATTTATTCTCCGGATGGGAAGCATGATGTTGGTCATTGCATTGGGAGGAATTATCTGTTCGATCGCTGCCGGTTACCTGTCTTCCAGAACAGCGCTGGGCATTGGAAAAAATCTGAGGACTACTCTTTTTTCAAAAGCGACCCGGTTTTCCCTCTCGGAATTCGATCAGATAGGAACTTCATCTATGATTACCCGTACGACAAATGATATACAACAAGTACAAGGTACCATTTTTATGATGCTCCGGATGATGATGCGCTCGCCCATTATGTGTATCGGTGCGGTGATCATGGCAATAAATAAAGACAAAGAACTATCAATCATCTTATTATCATTACTTCCGGTTGTCATTCTTGTGATTTTACTGGTCAGCCGAAAAGCCATGCCTTTATTTCGCTCCATACAAAAGAAACTGGATCAACTGAACCTGATTTTACGTGAAAACTTAGTTGGGATACGCATTGTCAGGGCTTTTAGCCGGGTCGGATACGAAAAAAGGCGTTTCGCTTCTGCGAATAATGACCTCACGGAAACAGCGATTCGAGTAGGCCGGTTAATGGCCGTACTAGACCCCATCATGATCATATCCATGAACGGACTATCCATCGCAATTATATGGTTCGCATCATTCCGGATCGACAGAGGAGACCTCGAAATCGGAGATATGCTGGCATTTATTCAATATGCGATGCAGATCTTTATGTCATTGATGATGATAACCATGATGTTTATCATGTTGCCCCGCGCGTTTGCTTCTGTCGAACGCATCAACCAGGTACTATCCATGAATCCGGAGATCAATGATCCGGAAGTCCCGAAAACAATTTCCGGAAGCAAAGGACATTTGACTTTCAACCATGTCACTTTTCGTTACAATCACGCTGAAAATCCGGCGGTTAATGCGGTTTCTTTCTCGGCCAAACCCGGAGAGATCGTAGCTATCATCGGAGGAACCGGTTCAGGTAAATCTTCCATAGCCAACCTGATCCTACGTTATTACGATGTCGAATCCGGATCCATATCGATCGACGGAACAGACATCCGGGAGATCAGCCAGGAAGACTTGCGTAACCGGATCGGATATGTTCCGCAAACACCCGTTTTATTTTCAGGAACAGTCAACAGTAACATCCGTATGGGTAAACAAGAGGCTACCGATGAAGAAATTCGTCACGCTTGTGAAATCGCCCAGGCCGCCTCGTTCATCGAACAAATGCCTGATGATTACGAATCTGCTATTTCTCAAGGGGGAACAAATCTTTCCGGGGGACAAAAACAACGGTTATCAATCGCCCGGGCGTTGGTTCGGAAACCGGAAATTTATATTTTCGATGACAGTTTCTCTGCATTGGATTTCAAAACAGACGCCCAACTCCGGGCAGCATTAAAAAAAGAGACAAAAGATTCCACTGTAATCATCGTAGCCCAGCGTGTAAGTAGCATCCTGAGCGCCGATCGCATTATTGTCATGGACAAAGGAAGTATTGTCGACTCGGGCACACACGCCGAACTACTGAAAATAAGCCCGATATATAAAGAAATTGTCTCATCTCAATTATCGGAGGAAGAAATCGACTGAAATGGCAAAGAATGACAACATACAGCAATCGAAAGCTCCGATAAGAAGAGGCCCCGGCGGAAGTGGCGGAGGAATGCACGGTCACGGTCATGGTATCGGACGCATTGCCGAGAAATCAAAAGATTTCAAAGGTACATTTAAAAAACTATTCTCCTACCTGAGACCTCAATACAAAGGGCTCATCGTCGTTTTTTTATTTACTATATTCAGTACCATCTTCAGTATCATCGGTCCGAAGATCATCGGTCTGGCCGTTGATAAATTATTTGAAGGTGTGATGGCTAAGATCAATCACCTGGCCAATGCCAGCATTGATTTTCATTCTATTGCCAGGATATTGATCATCCTTTTGGGTATTTACCTGCTGAGTTCGCTGTTTTCTTATCTTCAGGAATATCTGATGGCTCATATTTCTCAAAAAATCATTCAACGAATGCGGAACGATGTCAGTGAAAAACTGCATCACTTACCTCTTAAATTCATTGACAGCAAGACACATGGAGAAATTTTAAGCCGGGTAACCAATGATATCGATACGATCAGCAGTACATTCCAACAAAATTTGGTTCAACTGATTACCTCTTTATTTACCTTGATCGGAATAACGGTAATGATGCTGACAATCAGTCCGCTTTTAAGCCTGATCGCATTCATTACTTTACCTCTCAGCATATTTATTACCTCTTTCATTACCAAACGTTCACAAAAATATTTCGTAGGACAACAAAAAGCCTTGGGACAGCTTAACGGACATGTAGAGGAAGCTTTCGGAGGTCATCAGATAATCAAAGCTTTCAACCACGAGAAAAAATCGAATGCGGAGTTCGAAAAGATCAACTCCGAATTGTATGCATTCGGATGGAAAGCTCAATTCGCATCAAGCGTCATCTTTCCATTACTTAATTTCATGAGTAACATTACCTTCGTAGGAATCTGTGTATTAGGAGGATATATGGCTGCTATCGGCCGGATCTCACTGGGATCGATCCAGGCTTTTATCAGTTATTCACGTCAGTTCAATCATCCGATCATGCAGGTAGCGGGTATTGTCAATGTACTACAAGCGACAGTCGCAGCTGCCGAACGCGTATTCGAGATCCTGGAAGAACCGGAAGAAACTCCGGATCCGGCACATCCTGCAACCATAGAAAAACCACAGGGAGCCGTCTGTTTCAATCAGATTAAATTCCGCTATGACGAAGAAAAACCATTAATCGAAAACATAAGTATCGATATTAAACCCGGACAAGTTATTGCGATCGTAGGCCCCACCGGAGCAGGGAAAACGACTTTAGTCAATCTGCTGATGCGCTTCTATGAGTTAAACGCAGGAAGCATCACAGTGGACGATATCAACATAACAGATCTCAAACGGAAAGAGTTACATTTGCTGTTCGGGATGGTGCTTCAAGACACATGGCTTTTCAAAGGAACCATCCGCGATAATATCGCTTATGGAAAAGAAGGCGCTACCGAAGATGAGATTATCTGGGCGTCTAAAATGGCGCTGGCCGATGATTTTATCCGTACTTTACCGAACGGATATGACACCATCATCAATGAAGAAGGAAATAATATTTCACAAGGTCAAAAACAGTTGTTGACTATTGCCCGCGCCGTGCTATCCAATCCGAGGATATTGATTCTGGATGAGGCCACCAGTTCTGTGGATACGCGTACGGAAATCCGGATACAACAAGCCATGAGTCTCCTGATGAAACAACGCACCTGCTTCGTCATTGCCCACCGGCTGTCGACTATCCGAGATGCCGATTGCATACTCGTCATGAATGAAGGAAACATTATTGAACAGGGAACGCATCCGGAGCTTCTGTCTAAAAACGGATTCTACACCCAATTATATAACAGTCAATTTTCAACTGAATAAAAAAAGAATTATATTTGCTCGTCAAACTCATTAAAATAGTTCGTACAATGAAAAATATAGCATTATTTATTGTCTGCCTGATCTCTTTCTCTACTATGGCTCAAGAAAAAGCAGACATGCGTGTCGCCTCTTATAATTTGCGACTAAATACCGCTTCCGACGGAAAAAACGCATGGCCTAACCGGAAAGAAATGGTTAAAGCGCTGATCTTATTTCATGATTTTGACATTTTCGGGACACAGGAAGGCTTGCCGGATCAATTAAAAGACCTCTGCGAACTGAATACATACGCTTATGTCGGAGCCGGACGTGATGACGGGAAAGACAGCGGGGAACACTCTTCTATCTTTTACAAAAAAGACCGGTTCAAGTTATTACAATCCGGAAATTTCTGGTTGAGTACGACTCCCGATGTTCCTTCAATGGGTTGGGACGCTAAATGTTGTAAGCGGGTCTGTTCCTGGGGAAAATTCAAGGATAACAAAACAAAAAAAGAATTTTATTTTTTCAATGTCCATTTCGACCATGAAGGTCAAATCGCCAGAATAGAATCCGGAAAACTGATGGTACAAAAAATCAAAGAAATTGCAGGAAACGCCCCTGTAATCTGTACCGGAGATTTCAATTCCAATCCGGAAACAGAACAAATTCAGACGATGCAAACACTATTAAACGATGCGTATAAAGTGACTCAAATGCCTCCTTACGGGCCTGTAGGCACTTTTACCGGCTTCAAAACGGACTTTACTCCAGAAAACCGGATCGACTATATTTTCACAGACAACAAATTCGCTGTTTTGAAATACGGTGTGCTTACGGATATGAACAACGGACGCTATCCGTCTGATCATTATCCGATCATAGCTGATCTGAAATGGGAAAAATGAGCTTATTTTTTCAATGTAAATAAAAATTCGAGGCCTCCTTCTTTACGTATTTTGGCAACAACCTCTCCTTTGTGAAAAAGTATCGCATTTTTCACTATGGAAAGCCCAAGTCCCGAACCTCCCGTATTTCTGGTACGCCCTTCATTGACTCGATAAAACCGCTCGAAAATACGAAGGAGATGTTTTTCTTCAATTCCCACACCGGTATCATAGTACGAAAAATAATAGAATTCTTCATCTTCCATGTAACTATCGATCTGGATATGGATGTTATCTCCTCCATAAATAATCGAATTATCGGCCAGATTACGGAAGATGGAATACAGCAGCATCCGGTTTCCATTGACCTGAACGCTTCTATCTACATTGAATTCAAATGAAATACGATGTTCTTCCAATTTTCCCGATAAATCCCGGCGCAACTCTTCCAATAAAGGTTCAATCCTCACATTTTCAATTTCAAACAGGTCAGAAGCCTCTTCGATGCGGGTCAGCATGGAAATATCCTGTATCAGTTCCGACAGACGTAAGATCTGGGAATAAGACCGATCGATAAAAAACTGTCGTCTCTCCACATCGATATCGGGTTGTTCTTTCAATGTTTCGAGAAATCCCCGGATACTTGTGACCGGAGTCCGCAATTCATGAGCAATGTTATTTGTCATCTCTTGTTTCATCAACCGGGTCTTTTCTGTTTTGGTAATGTCATCGATGGTTATTTCAAAACTCCGGTCATCAAAACGGATGGCCTTCAGATGAAAATGCTTTCCGTTTTTCATCATTTTCGCATCAAAAACCGTTGAATCTCCCACGGGTTCATGGGCTAAGAAATTTTGCAGGTCTTTGAATGCCGGATCTTCAAAAATAGAATTGACACTCATTGTCGGTTGTTCTGACAACAGATTGAGATACTGAATAAAATGAGAATTGGAATAGATTTTTCTACGCGACGGAGTAAAAAAACAAATCCCTTCGGCCGAAGAATGGAAATGTTGCAATAATTTCTCCCTCTCCATTATTATTTGTTTTTTATTCTGTTGTATCTGTTTGTATAATTCCACAATCTTGTAGCCGATTTCTCCCAGTTCATCCTCGGGGAAAGTAATCTCTTTCAATTCTAAACTATTTTTTTGAGCAGACAATATAAAATCTTTCAGCCGGGCGATCGATTTACCGAAGCCATGAGAGATATAGATCAATGCTATCAATACGATAAAAAACAAGACTATAATAAAGTAAAGAAAGACATCATCGGATTTGAAAAAATTCTTTACCTCTATATCGTAAGGCGAGGCAACCCGTACATAATAGTGATCATAATGGACCGCATAATATAAAAACTCCATATTCATCGAAGCCGACTTGCGGATGTTCGAACCAAACGATTTGATCAAGGCCATTTTTATTTCCGGACGATTCAAGTGGTTTTCCAGCTGATCTAATTGCTGAATGTCGTTATCGAATGTAACACTTCCATCATTCGCGATGACCGTTACCCGTAAATTAGGAGGCAATAACGGTAAGATTCCTCTTAATTCTTCCATATTGTCCATTCTGATATTGTTCTGAACAATATATCTATGAACCAGTTCGGCATATGCTCTCTGATCTGATTCGAAAATCTCTTTTTTATATTTTTTTTCTCTCGATTGTTCAACAAGAAACACTCCTACCGTAAACAGTATGAACACAATAAAAAAGTAGAAAAAAATTCGTTGTCTATATTTTAGTCTCATAATGATTCATTTATATCCGGATTAAAACAATAGCCATAGCCCGAACGATTGGTAATATAAGCAGCATAAACCCCCAGTTTTTTCCTCAAACGGGTAATGTGAACATCTACAGTGCGCTCCAGGACATACCCTTCATCCTTCCACACCAAATCTAAGATTTCTCCCCGCATGAACACCCGGGATGGATTTTTCATCAATAAATGCATAATTTCAAACTCTTTTTTAGTCAGCAAAACCGGTTTTTTCTCGACAAACAACTGTTTCGTTTGCGTATTGATACTTAGATTGTGAATCGTAGTGATTGCCCCATCCCCCGTAATTCCGCCTTTGGATGTCCGCTTCAGGATTGCTTTGGTTCGGGCGATCACTTCTTTGATAGAAAATGGTTTGGAAATATAATCATCTCCACCGATAGAAAATCCGGTCAGCATGTCATTTTCGGTATCTTTTGCCGTAATAAAAATGATCGGAATAGAACTTCCGGATTTCCGAAGTTTTTCAGCCATCCGAAAACCCGACATTCCACCCATCATGACATCCAACAAAATGAGTTTATATTGATTTTTTTCAACCAAAACAAGCGCATCTTCTGCCGAAATGGCCATATCCACATCAAATCCTTCACTTTGAAGATTGAACTGCAGGATCTCACAAATGTCGACTTCATCGTCAACTACCAATATTTTTACATTATCCATCATATCACACATCCAACTTAACTCTTAGTCCCTAGTCCTTAGTTTTTAGTTTTTAGTTCTTAACTCTTAACTCTCCCCCCTCCATGCCGTATATCTTTTCCTTCGATCAGATAGATAGCTGCTTCAGCAATATTCGTTGCATTGTCTGCTATCCGCTCGATGTTATACGCCATACTGTTTATACTCGTAATATTAATTAAATCCTGCGTACTCAGAGGTTTTTCACTGAATGATTGATGAATTCTCTCATTGACTTCATACAATAATTTATCGACTTTATCATCGATAGCAATGGTGTTATACGCCATCGTATTGTCTTCGCAAGTGAAAGAAAAAACAGCATTCCGCACCATTTTTTCGGCAGATTTCAGCATTTTACCCAAGATAAAGCTGAATTCCGGAAAAAGATCATAATCCAACCGGACTTTTTTTGTAAAGTTAGCAATATTCTGTATCAGGTCGCCTATTCTCTCCAAATAAAAAGTCATATCGAGGTACGCAATCAATTTGCGTAAGTCCATTGCTTTCGGACTAAATAAAAATACGGCATTAATTACTTCGTCGCGTATCATGACATCGAGGCCATCGATCAGGACTTCATTTTTATCGACGATATCATACAACGATTCTTCCTTTTCTCCTTCCAATATCCCCCGGGTAACGCTCAATTGTTTCAAAATCAACTCAGAAAGCAATTGAAAATCTCCAGATAGTTTATCTAAATATTTTGATTTGATTGTATCCACTCTATTTTAAATTAAGAAATAAAAAATAACTAAATAATTTCCTCTATTATCCAAATACTCCGGTCAGATATTCTTCCGTACGTTTATCCCGGGGCTTTGTAAACATTTGCTTCGTTGTGTCATATTCTACGAGGTCGCCCAAGTACATGAACATGGAATAATCGGAGATTCGGGCTGCTTGCGACATGTTATGTGTCACGATCACAATCGTATAATGTTTTTTCAGTTCCAATAATAATTCTTCAATCCGATTGGTTGAAATAGGATCCAGAGCCGAAGTCGGTTCATCCATCAACAATAATTCCGGTTTAAGAGCCAATGCCCTGGCGATGCAGAGCCGTTGCTGCTGGCCTCCGGAAAGGAAAGATCCTTTTTTATTCATTGTATCCTTAACTTCTTCCCACAAAGCGACATTGCGTAGACTTGTTTCTACGACTTCTTCTTTTTCCTTCTTGCCCAGACGAATTCCATTTAATTTATATCCGGCCAGGACATTATCGTAAATACTCATGGTCGGAAAAGGATTCGGGCGTTGAAAGACCATTCCTGCACGGCGCCGGACTTCCATGGGATTCATGTCCAGCACATTTTTACCTTTCAATAAAATTTCTCCGGTGGTCTTGATGTTCGGATAAAGCTCGTGCATCCGGTTAATTGCACGTAATAAGGTACTCTTACCACATCCTGATGGTCCCATAATAGCTGTTATCGTGTTTTCCTGAATTCCTGCAGAAACATTTTTCACTGCATATTTTCCCGGAGTATACGATACACAGACATCTTTCAATTCAAGTAAATATTTATTTTCCATACAAATTTATTGAATCCTCCATTTATTTGCAACTTGTTTGGCAATAAAGTTCAGGGTCAGTATCAGCAGCAACAGCAGTAATGACGACGACCAAATCAAATCGATTAAATTAGGATCATTATAAAATTCCCAGATTAACAGAGGGAGTGAACTGGTCGGTTTTGTCCAGTCCCAGTTAACGGCAGAAGCCCCCAATGCGGTTAACATCAAAGGAGCCGTTTCTCCCATTATCCGCGATATAGCAAGAAGAATACCCGTAAATAAGCCTCCGAAAGCCGACGGCAGTAATACTTTCAGGATCACATTCATATAAGAGGAACCTAAAGCCAGTCCGGCTTCTTTCAGTGAGCTTGGCAACAGATTAAGCGTTTCTTCCGTCGACCGGATAACCAAAGGCAACATCATGATCGCCAGGGCAACGCTTCCTGCCAATGCCGAATAACCATGCATCGGTTTGACAATCCAGGCATAAGCAATAATCCCAATGACGATGGAGGGAATACCCTGTATCAAATCCGTCAGAAAACGAATAAGACCGGCAAACCAGCTTCCTTTCTTCTCAGACAGGTAAATTCCGGCAAAGATTCCGACAGGGATAGCAAAGGCTATAGCGACCCCGATAATCAGCAGACTTCCCGTAATCCCATTCAACACACCACCTGAAATCGGGTTGTTACTCATCTTAGCCAACATAGCATCCATCGATGTCGGTGCAACTTCCGTAAACAAGTTGAAATTGAACTGTTTATATCCTTTTTTTATTAACTCCCAGATGATAAGAAACAATGGGAGCATCGTCACAACCGAAAGCAAACAGACGGTATAGAAGAAGATCTTGTTTTTCCAGTATCTCATCTCGCAATCCTCCTCATCGCTAATTTAGCAACCGAATTGATGATTGCCGTGATAAAGAAAAGAAGTAATCCGATAGCAATCAGCGAACTAAGCTTTAGTCCGGATGCTTCTCCAAACTGATTTGCAATGATACTAGCCATTGTATTTCCCGTATCGACAAGCGATTTCGGTATGTTGTTCGTATTCCCGATAAGCATGGTTACAGCCATAGTCTCTCCTAAAGCACGTCCCAGCGCTAAAATATAAGCAGCGACAATGCCCGAACCTGCGACCGGAAAGCTAACGGTTTGAATGACTTCCAGGCGCGTTGCTCCAAGGCTGTAAGCCCCTTCTTTCAAGTCATTAGGCACCATCGATAAAAATTCCGAAGTTAATGATGAAGCATACGGAATAATCATAATAGCCAATACCAAAGAAGCCGTTAATATACCAAAGCCCTGTTCGTTCAGACCCAGGGAAATAATCAGCGGGCGCAGCGCATAAAATCCCCATAAACCATAGACAATAGAAGGAATACCTGCCAGCAAATTCACAATAGAACTAACAAAAGAAGCTATCTTCTTGCCTTTGAAATATTCGCCGGTAAACAGTGCGACAGGAAAAGAAAACGGAATACAAAAAAGCAACGCTAAAATCGAAGTAAGTAATGTTCCGGAAATGAACGAAAATGCTCCGTATTCTTCTTTTTCCGGACGAGGATTCCATTCCGAAGAACTGATAAAATCTCCTACTCCGAAATGGGAAAAAGCCGCTGTCGATTGCGACACCAACGAATAGACGATCCCTGCCGTTAAAAGCAGGATCGCGCCGGCGGCGAGAAACAGAAGCCATTTGAAGATTTTATCTCTCATCATTCTTATTGCAATTGATTCCCATTGAATGTCATCGAAGAAACCAATGTTTTTGCGTTACTCAATGCGATTTCCGATAATGGAGAGTAATGTACTTTAGCAGCAACATTCTGTGCTTCGGGACTCAAGATATAGTCCAACCATCCGGCTAATGCCTTGGCTTGTTCAAGCGAACGTCCGGAATAAGCCTGCTCTTTGTAAACCAGGATCCAGGTAAAACAACTGATCGGATAAGCATTGGATTCCGACGAATTCGTAATCATAGTCCGCATATTTTCGGGGAGCGCCACATTGGCCGCAGCAGAAATAGATTCGGTATTCGCTTCAATGAAATTTCCTGCGCTGTTTTGCATTTGAGCAGATGGTATCGACAAGGAGAATGCATATTCCGAGCCAATATAACCGATTGCTCCTTCCGTTTGCTGGATAATACCTGAAACTCCCGGATTTCCTTTAGCTGCAATACCAAACGGCCATTTCAGCGATTTACTTGCTCCCATTTTTTCCGCCCATTCCGGACTTACTTTGGCCAGGTAATCCGTAAAAACAAAAGTTGTTCCGCTGCCATCCGAGCGATAAACCGGAGTTATTGTTTTATCGGGTAACGACAATTCCGGATTTAAAGCCTTGATCCGGGCGTCATTCCATTGGGTTATTTTTCCCAGATAAATATCAGAAACCAGCTCTCCGTTCAATCTCAGCCCCTTGACATGGGGGAGATTATAAGCCAGCACCACAGCTCCCATGCAAGTTGGGATATGCAGAACTTCTGCCGGAGCCGATTTCAATTCTTCGTCCGACAAATAAGCATCAGAAGCTCCGAAGTCGACTGTTTTATCCATTAAACTGCGGATACCACCTCCACTGCCAATTCCACCATAGGTCACATGATTCCCCGTTTTCCCGGAATAATCTTTCATTATTATGTTATAATAAGGCAGCGGGAAAGTAGCTCCGGCTCCGGAAATATCCATTTTTTGATTCGCATCTCCTTTATTTTGCTGCTTACAACCGGCAAACAGCACCACCATCATGAGTACAAATAATACATTTTTCATTGGATCTAAATTTTAACTAAATATAAATTGTTTCACAATGCAAGATTAGTGCAATAATAAGATACTCTTATTACGATTTTGTTAAGATTTTATTACGAGTATTTTTACGAAAGAAATGAAAAGAATAATCATAATTGAAAATGTTTATTGTTAAACCATTCTACTATCCGTTAAAAGGCATTTCATTTTCAGCCGTTTACCGGAATAGATGGAGTCTAATTAATAAACATTAAACAAATGATGTGAACTTAAAGTTTTAGAATGATCCCTTTCTGATCAATTAAGTTCTTCCTGTAGTTTTAAAATAATATTTTTTAATTTTTCGATCACTTCGTCTTCTTTCACAAGAACGACTTCCCGTGTTTTTCTTATAACAATTTCTATTTCATTTTTGTCAAGTCCTTTGGGGCTTACAACGAGTCGTATCGGCATTCCGAACAAGTCGGCATCTGCAAATTTCACACCGGCGCTTGTTTCCCTGTCATCGATAAGCGCATCGATGGAGAGTGCATTTAACTGATTATAAAGGGAGAAAGCTTTTTCTTTTACCTTTTCATCATCAATCCTTATCGGACAAATATGCACCGTCCAGGGAGCGACAGAAACAGGTAAAATCATTCCTTTTTCATCAAAACTTTCCTGAAGAATAGAGGCAATTGCTCTTCCTACCCCAATGCCATAACATCCCATGATCGGGTTCATCATCTCCCCTTTTTCATTTAAAACAGTCATACCCATGGATTTGGTATATTTATCTCCCAATTGGAAAATATTACCAACCTCGATGCCGTTTTCAATCTTCAGTTCATGAGAGCAGACTTTACATTTTTGTCCGGCTTTGACTTTGGCTATATCAACGAATTCTTTTACATTCAGATCTCTATTGACATTGAAATTAATCAGGTGATGCTTTGCTTTATTTGCACCGGCAACCATGCCTTCCCTGTTTTCTATGCTTCTATCAAAAAGGACAGTGATGTCTTTCGACAGATTCATCGGTCCGATGTTTCCAAATGCAAGCGAGGCGTCTCCTGCCGCATCGAACGGCAGAATTTCTTTTCTCAATATTTTTTTGAGTTTGGATTCATTGACTTCCAAATCTCCCCGAACGAATACGATGATTGGTTTCTTTTCGTCTTTATCTACATAAACGACCGCTTTGATGACATTCGTTTTCTGAATTTTCAAAAACGCAGTCACATCATCGATAGAAGTATGTTCTCCTGTCGGAACTTCACTCAAAGGTAAGTCATTCTTCGTATTGATTTGTTCCAGCTCACATTCTGCGACTTCCATATTCGATTTGTATCCGCATTTATCGCAAATGACGAGTTCATCTTCTCCATCCGGAGTCAATAACATAAACTCATGAGCAATCTGGCCACCCATCATGCCGGTATCGGATTTGACGGAAATACAGTTTTTAAGACCGATTCTCCTGAAGACATTGGTATAGGCCTGGTGTTGACGATAATAATATTCTTCGAGGTCTTCAAGGGTATTATGAAACGAATAGGCATCTTTCATCGTAAATTCCCGCACACGAATAAGTCCTCCGCGCGAACGAGGTTCGTCCCTGAATTTGGTTTGTATCTGATAGATCATGAAAGGCAACTGCTTGTAACTGCTGATCGTATTTGTAACAAATTGGACGGAAGCTTCTTCGTGCGTCATACCCAGTACCATATCATGATCTGCCCGGTCTTTGAAACGAACCATTTCAGAGCCAATCTGAAAATACCGACCCGACATTTCCCAAAGTTCTCTCGGCATAACGACCGGGAACTTCACTTCCTGCCCATCGGCTTTGTTCATTTCATCGCGGATGATATTTTCTATTTTAAGCGCCATTTTTTGAGCGGGAGCACCTAATGTATAAATACCATTTGCCACTTGCTTGATGAACCCGGCACGAGATAATAGTACGTGACTGATTATATTTACTCCTGAAGGAGCCTCTTTTTGCGTTTCAAAAACTAATTTACTTAATTTCATTATTGTCCTTATTGTTTTTAGTAATGATCAATGTGATTTACTATCAACACATTAAACATCGCCCACACTCATAAAAAATACAAGCTGCAAAGATAATGAAAATTTTTGGTTTATTTATCTCTGTTCAAATTATAGCTAATTATAGCTAATAACAGCTATTACCTCCTTATTATCGGGATTCGACCAACAAAAAAATACCACAAATTGGGGATTGTATATGCATCGCATTATCCGTTCCTTTGTAAAAAAATAAAATCATCTATCAATGCCCAACAGTCTGTTTTCCGAAAAGATGAAAGTCGCAGATTTAGTGCTTACCAACTACCGGTTGCTCTATGTGTTACCTTGTTTTGACATAGGATTTGGTGTCGGAGAAGCTTCCGTCAAACAGATCTGTGAAAAAAAAGGTGTTTCTATTCCTTTGTTCCTGCTGGTTTGCAATGTATACACTTTTGATGATTACATCCCAGAAGCGAGCACTTTGACAAAGGTTCCGTTAAACGACTTAATGAAATATTTAAAAAACTCTCACAAGGATTATCTTGAAAACAGGATGCCAAAGATCATCACGGAAATATTGAGTTTGGTCAATAGTTATGGTGTCTGGCATGGAGAGATGCTTACTGAATTCTGCGAAAAATACAGAAAAGAAGTCATTGCTCATTTCGATTATGAGGAACAGGTGGTGTTTCCCTATATAGAAACACTCATCAACGGAAAAAATCCTTCAAATTATAAGATCAAAGAATATAAAATCAATCACAGTGATCTGGATGCAGCTTTGAGTGATCTGAAAAACATTATTGTAAAATACCTTCCCAATGAATCGCCGACAGAAAAGTATCGGAGCACATTGATCGATTTACTGTTATTCGAGACCGATCTATGCAAACATACTCTATTGGAAGATAAAATATTAATATCTTTAGTCGAGCAGGTAGAACAAAAAATTAAATGAATAATCAAAAGCAATACACGGTAATAATCATAGAGCCATCGCCCATTGTCAGGATAGGTCTCAAAACATTACTTAATGAAAGCCATGGGTTCATCGTGCAAAACATGTATTCCGATTTTCAGAGTTTCCGGAATAACCATGCAGATGACGCTCCAAACATAATCATTATAAATCCGGCTATCATCAGTTTTTATCAGCAGTTTTCAATAAAAACACTGTTCGCCGACTGTAATCAAACAATGTTTGCAGCAATTCTCTATAAGTATATTCATTCCGATATACTCCATGAATTCAATTGTTTATTGGATATATGCGACGATACTCCTACAATCATAAAAAAATTACAGGATGTTGCGAAAGAAGATCTCAACAGGAAAAAGACGAATGAGGATGACAATCCTGATTTATCTGAAAGGGAGAAAGAGATCCTCGCTTCCGTTGCTAAAGGATTAACTAATAAAGAAATTGCGGATAAACATCACATATCGATTCACACCGTGGTGTCGCACCGTAAAAATATTATACGAAAAACCGGGATCAAAACAGTTTCCGGTCTTACTTTATATGCCATGTTCAAGAACCTTATTTCGCAAAGCGATTTGCACTAGAGTCAACAAACCACAAAATCTAAAAAACGAGCTGTTCCCAAACGAATAGCTCGTTTTTCACATCAGTCCATACCAAACTATTGGGAGTATCTCAGCAGAAAGGTTTTCAAATTTACCAAACTTACGGGATTGTACATTCTTTTCAAAAGAAGGAATTTTGCAGCGTCAAATTCTAACACTCAAATAAATGTTAAAAAGCATATTTTCAAGTATCCTGTTCCTTTTATTTTCTCTCACTTTATCCGCTCAACCCAAGAGTGTAACTGTTTCAGGAAATATAAAAACAGCAAACCAACAGCCTGCCGAAAAAGAATACCCTATCATCATAAAAACTGATACAATCAATCATTTTTCTGATATCAGCATTCTCGATAATGTTCATGAATTGAATGAAATCGTTATTACCGGGACCCGTACAGAGAAACGACTTTCCGAAAGTCCGGTGCTTACCACATTGATTCAGGAAAAAGATATCCGGAAAGCAGCTGCTGTTTCAACACTTGAAAGCCTGCAGGACAATGTCCCCGGAATTGTTATTTCTCCCAATGCAATGGGAAACAATATGCGTATAAAAGGTTTAAACAGTCGTTACATCTTATTTCTGGTCGACGGAGAACGTTTGGTATCGGAAAGCGCAGGAGGAAATGTCAATCTGGATCAAATCGATGTTAATAATATTAAACGCATTGAAATCGTAGAAGGAGCATCATCGGCGCTATATGGCTCGAACGCAGTAGGTGCGGTCATCAATATCATTACCAAAGAACCTGTCCACAATCTAGAACTGGGGGCTAACCAAACGATGGAAAGTTATCATACCTGGCGAACAAAAATAGATCTGGGCTCCTCTTTAGCAAAGTTTTCAACCCGCGTCGGTGTTTTCCGTAACTCTTCCGACGGATTCGGAGGCGCCGGAGACGGCCCTTACGCTGCCCGTTATGAAGATTATGGAGCTAACCTGAAACTGGGATATAAACCAACGGAAAAATCGGATTTAAATGTGATCGCCCGTTATTTTCGCCATGAGACATTTAACCCGGAAAACAGCATGAATGTGAAGCATGCTCTGACCAATAACCTGACTTTGGGTGTGAACGGAGGTTTTTTCTCTTCCGATAAAAAAAACACGCTCCGGGTCAGCGCCAATTTCGATAAATATTTTGACTATGATGTGCTGGAAAAAAAGAATAACGAACGAAAACAGACCAATACGGCATCTTACTTTTCAAGCCGCGCCGTGAATACGTTTGTTCCTTCCGACAAATGGGAATTAGTCGGCGGATTGGAATACAACCATGAAGAAAATTTCTCGATAAGCACCTTGGGAAGTAATCCGACAACTAAAAGCATAGATGATATGAATGCGTTCGCACAAGCCCAATATAAGCTATTGACAAATTTCGACATTGTCGGAGGAGCGCGATATACCTATAATACTCAGTTCGGTAGTGCTCTGACTCCTAAATTATCTCTTATGTACGGGATTGCAGGATTCAAGTTCCGGGGAGGAATAGGGACTTCTTTCCGAGCTCCAAGCATTAAAGAACTTTATTACGATTTCGACCACCAGGGAATGTTTTGGGTATATGGAAATCCTGACCTGCAACCGGAAAAAGGAATATATACTTCATTATCGGCAGAATACACCAAAGGAAGCTTCAATGCTTCGGTATCAGGATATCACAACCGGATCGACAATAAGATAACTCAATACGATGTCATTACCGGACAAGGTAAAGATGAAAAATTCTATAAAAATGTAAGTAGCGCCACGCTGCAAGGCATCGATGTCAATGTAGCTTATACCCTACTTAAGGAAATTGTATTGAAAGGAAATTACAGTTATTGTGATGCCACTGACAACTCGACCGGATTACAACTCATGAGTAATGTCAAACACAGTGGCACTATTTCTACTACCTGGAATGGTCATATCATGAAAAGTCCTTTTTCGTTGCAATTCGCAGGACGGATGAACTCTCCTATTCTCTATCAGGAACTAGTCACAGAAACCAATGGCAGTCAACAAGCCATAACGACTCAATCAAAAACTTACTCCATTTGGAAGATTGTCCTGATAAAGCCTTTTTCATTCAAAAAGAATGTATTGGAGTTTACTTTCAAAGTCGATAATCTCTTTGATTTCAAAGACACTTCATTTATAAACCCCGGGCGCCAATATATGGCAGGTGTCCGATATAATTTCAAAACACAATTAAAACACAATCAATAAACAAATAAAAGTTAAAGACAATGAAACAAACATTTTTTATTCTGACAACGATCTTATTTTCACTCTCGTTTTCATCTTGTTCCAGCGACGACGATCCGACAAAACAACCGGGAGCTACAACCGAAGTATATGTTGACGCAACTTCAAAAACAGCATGGAATTACTACTCTCTTGCAGAAGGCAAATTAGTCGGCTCAGCAGACGAATCGTCGGCAAACAATGCAACGTGGGCTGCACGTAAAGATTGGGATATTGCTATTCAACGTTACAACCTCCGGACCAACAGCGGCGAATTCAGTACAGTCAATGCTCAGGGCGGTGTATATACATTCGATGCAAATACTACATTCGCTTCGGTTTCGAGTGTACCTGCCGGTATCAATTTTGTAACTGACAAAGCCATCACATCCGAAGGAATGAGTGGAACGACAACTGTTATCCGCTCTGATGCAACAGTGATCTTATTTAAGAAAAATGAAGATGGATCTTCGATTATGCCGCCGGTATATTTACAAGCGCCTGTATATATTTTTCGTACAGCTGATGGAAAAAGTTACTACAAAGTGCAATTCACACAATATAAGAATGAAAATGACGTGACCGGACATGTCAAATTCAATATTGCTCAGCTATACAAAGATTAAGAGATTTTAGACATAAGATAACAATCGAAACAGGTTGGCGGAGAACTTTTTTCCGTCAACCTTCATTTATGAATGACAATGATGAAAAGAAAAAATATACTGGTAATAGCAACTATCACAATCGCAATCTTGTCCATATCCTGGTTTTTATGGAGCAAATCAGCAGCTCCAACCAGAATCGCGTTGGTTGATTTTCAGCCTTTTCAGGCGGCAGCCCTTATAAAGGCCAATACAGATAAATTTGTCAAGTATGAAGAAATATCATCAGATAAGTTTGATCAGTTGAACCAATTTGATTTTGTACTCGGATTCGGTATGGGTATGCGTATCACTGCCGAACAAAGAGCTCAGATACAACAAGCTGCTAAAAAAGGGATTCCTGTCTATATCCACGCTGCGACCAATCCTGAAAACAAAATCTGTAATTTGGACAGCCTGCAACTGAAAAATGTACAGGATTATCTTAACAACGGTAACAAAAAAAACTATCAAAGTTTAGCCCGTTATATCCGGAAGGAGATCGATAAAAAAACGTTTTTCATCGACCTGCCTGATCCTGTCGTAGAAACAGTTTCGGATGTTTTCTACCATTTGGACGAAAATGTGTGGTTCGATAACATCGACACCTACGAAGATTATTTACATAAACATAATTTTTATATCAACGGAGGCGCTAAAGTGGCTATCATCGGCGGTTTGAATGATCCATTCAGTGGAAATCGGGACAATATCGATAGTCTGATTGTCAGTTTCATGCGTGCAGGAATGAATGTATATCCGGTAACCTCCGGTTTAAAACGATTGGATTTTCTACGTATGATTCATCCGGATGCAGTGGTCTATTTTCCACATGGAAGATTGGCTATGGGACAGGCAGATGCTGCTGTAGAATGGTTGAAAAAGCAAAATATTCCTGTTTTTTCTCCGTTAAGTATAATCAAAAGTCGTGAAGAGTGGGAAAATGATCCGATGGGTATGTTCGGCGGATTCTTGTCACAAAGCGTGGTCATGCCCGAATTGGACGGAGCGATTTATCCCTATGTAATCAATGCTCAGGAAATAGACAAGGAAGGTGTTTATTTATTCAAAGCCATACCCGAAAGGTTAAAGAAATTGACCCAAATTGTCGAAAACTTTATTTCTCTGAAAAAGAAATCCAATGTAGACAAAAAAATAGCTATTTATTTTTTCAAAGGAGCGGGACAAGGATCGCTTACGGCACAAGGACTGGAAACTATTCCGTCATTGTTCAACCTATTGAAATGCCTGAAGGCCGAAGGATATAAAGTAAATAACCTGCCTGCAACAGAAAAAGAGTTCGAACAATTACTCATGACTCAAGGACCTGTTTTAAGCACCTATGCCAAAGGCGCTTTCGACAATTTCCTCAAAAACGGGAATCCGGATCTTGTAGAAAAAGCAGAATATGAGTCATGGATTAAGCAATCTGTGCCGGAGGCTGTGTACAGCAGTGTCGTTAATACTTATGGAGAAGCTCCGGGAGAATATATGAGCATACAGAAAGATAATCAATCGTATTTGGCTGTTGCCCGGATACAATTGGGTAATATAGCATTGTTGCCTCAACCAATGGCTGCATCAGGCGGCGATGCATTTGCTATCGTACATGGAGCTAAAACAGCACCTCCTCACACATACATCGGAGCATACCTCTGGTCACAATATGCATTCAATGCCGATGCGATGATACATTTCGGCACACACGGAAGTTTGGAATTTACCCCACAGAAACAAATCGCCTTAAGTAGTAACGATTGGCCTGATATTCTCGTTGGGACGATTCCTCATTTTTATTATTATACGATCGGAAATGTAGGAGAAGGTATGATCGCCAAACGTCGTTCATACGCAACCACGATTTCCTACCTCACTCCTCCGTTTATGGAAAGTAACACCCGCGCACAATTTAAGACTTTGATGGAGCGGATCAGTGGTTATTACAAAGCCAATGACGAATCGGAAAGATCCAAAGCGGCTTTGAAAGTCAAGGAAACAACGATTGCAATGGGGATTCATCGTGAATTGAGACTCGATAGTGTTTTGTCGAAATCTTATTCGGAAGACGAGATTGCCCGCATAGAAAATTTTGCAGAGGAAATCGCCAACGAAAAAATGACCGGCCAGCTTTACACGACAGGAGTTCCTTATGACGCTTCAAAAATTCGTTCTTCAGTCATGGCAATGACAGTCGATCCGATAGCATATAGCTTGGCAGCTCTCGATCAGCAACGAAAAATAGTAACCGCACAACAATTGAACCGGAAAGTGTTTTTTACAGAACATTATCTCGATCCGGCAAAAAATATTGTAATACAAATCTTAAATGGAAAAAAAACAGACGATCCTTTTATCTGTCAACTTGCCAAAATATCCAAAAAAGATCTGGATGAGACGAAAACGATGATGGCTATGACAAACAAGAACAGGATGTCTGAAAAACCTGTTTATACAAAAGAACAAAAAGAACAAGCCCGCGCTATTGCAGAAATTGAGCGTACCATTAATAATGTACTTGCTTATAAAGCGGCATTGGAACAGAGTCCGGAAATGGAATTAAAATCCATATTAAATGCCTTATCAGGAGGTTACATCGCCCCTTCTCCCGGTGGCGACGCCGTAGCAAGTCCCAATGCCGTTCCAACCGGACGTAATTTATATGCTGTCAATGCCGAATCTACCCCCTCAGAAGCCGCTTGGGAGAAAGGCGTCGATTTGGCTAAAGCGACACTGGAACAATATAAAAAGCAACATGGAAACTATCCCCGCAAAATAAGCTATACGTTTTGGAGCAGTGAATTTATAGAAACCGAAGGAGCTACAATAGCCCAGGCACTTTATATGCTTGGCGTGGAACCTGTCCGGGATGCTTTCGGACGCGTATCGGACTTGCGTTTGATTCCATCGGAAACACTAGGCCGCCCTCGTGTGGACGTTGTAGTGCAAACATCAGGGCAGTTCCGTGACCTGGCCGCTTCGCGCCTCACTCTAATCAGTCGTGCCGTAGAAATGGCTTCGGCTGCAACCGGAGATAAATCAGAGAACTATGTAAACAGCAGTACAATCGAGACCGAACGGTTGTTAGTCGAACAAGGTATTTCTCCTAAAGCAGCCCGCGAAATGTCTACCATGCGTGTGTTTGGAGGTATAAACGGAATGTACGGAACAGGTATTCAGGGTATGGTTACTTCCGGCGATCAGTGGGAAAATGAAAAAGAAATTGCCGAAACTTACCTTCACAATATGGGTGCAGTATATGGTAACGAGAAAGCATGGGGCAATTTCCAGGTCGGACTGCTTCGCGCGGTACTGAACAATACCGATGTCATTGTCCAACCACGCCAAAGTAATACATGGGGAGCATTAAGCCTCGACCATGTATACGAATTCATGGGAGGAATGAATTTAGCTGTCCGCAATGTTACAGGAAAAGATCCGGAAGCCTATTTTGCCGATTACAGGAATCGGAATCGGGTGAAAATGCAGGAATTAAAAGAAGCTATCGGCGTGGAATCCCGCACGACAGTTCTCAATCCTGAATACATCAGGGAAGTGATGAAAGGAGGTGCTTCAAGTGCTTCGCAAATTACAGAAGTCGTAACGAACACTTACGGTTGGAACGTTATGAAACCGGATGTGATAGATAACGAATTGTGGAATCAATTATACGATGTATATGTAAAAGATATTCATCAATTAGGAACTCAGAACTTTTTCAAACGACAAAATCCTGCCGCTTTGCAGGAAATCACTGCCGTCATGATGGAAACAGCCCGTAAAGGAATGTGGAAAGCGTCTGATCAGCAATTAAGCGCACTGGCTGAATTACATACCGATTTGGTTAAAGAATTTGGGGCTACAGGTGCAGGATTTTCGGGATCTAACATCCAGTTGCAGGATTTTATTGCTCAAAAAACAAGTCCGCAAAATGCATCCCTATATAAACAGCAATTACAACAAATGAAAGAGGCAACTACTTCTGTCAGTTCCAATAAGAACGGAATGGTACTTAAAAAAGAAAATATAACCAATGGGCAAGAAAGCAAAACAAACGCTTTGAATGGAGTCATTATTGTCTCTCTGGTATTGGTTATTTTTATCGGCTTATTAGTTATCTTACGTAAAAAAAGAAAATCATAACAGTGGAACTGATACTTCATATATTAATGTTGTTCATAGTGGTTAATACCATTCTGAAACTCAGTTTTTGGAAATGGTGGCAAGCAGCGGTATTCGGTGTGTCAGGTGCTCTTTTCATCACATTTTCGAGTCAATTCGCTATCCTCCAATCGAAAACACAATTGGCCGACTATCTTTCCAACCACAATATCATGCAGGATATGGCTGTTTTCATCACAATAGAATCCATGTTTTGCGTCATTTTTTGTTTGGTCGCTTTTCGTTCTGTTCATACCGAAAAACGCCCCCCCCTATGGACAATTATATTGCATTGGTATCCGGGATTATTACTGTTCCCTGTCCTGTTTTACTTACTCACACAAACGATTTATGCGTTGCCGGGCTGTAATTTTACTACTACAGCTTACATAATGGCGACAGTAGTTGCAATAAGTCTTCCTTTTTTAAGCAGAATTGTCCGTTATTTTTGTCCTGAAACAGAGCTCCGTTTGGAAGTTCATTTTTTAGCCAGCCTGTTTGTATGTGTCATCGGACTTATTACCACTGTTAACGGTAATGTAACTTATGCTGCGGCAGAAGAACCGTTCGACCAACGGGCAGCACTCCTCTCGGTCAGTTTATTCCTGGTTGCATTTCTGACCGGAATACTCCTGAATAAAAGGAAATGGTCTATTTCTTCAAAAAAACAAAAATCGTTCAAATAAAAATTATTTTCAATTTTAATTACAAATTATGGAAATTATTTCAAAAGCATTATTTTGGGTCGCCAACAGCTTATTGATACCCGATATTATTATTCTCCTTATCTTATTCGGTCGATCTTTATTACTTACCGGAAGTTTTTATAATCAAATGATGGTAAAACGTCGTAACGATAAGTTATTCGATAATAAAATAAAAAATCTGGCTACCGGTAGCATCGATGAATTAAAAACGATATTACCTGAAAAAGAGAACTCATTATTTACAAAATACCTGCGCGATCTATTGAATACGGCTCCGAGTGAGGCCTACGCCGAATACCTGCTGGGCAACCTGGAGAGTGAAGCGGATAAAGACCTGTCTCTGTCTAAAATGCTTGCTAAAATGGGACCGGTATTAGGCCTTATCGGAACACTGATAGCGATGAGTCCGGCCTTAGTTGGTCTTTCAACCGGCGATATTTCAGGAATGGCCTACAATATGCAAGTCGTATTCGCGACTACTGTCGTCGGCCTTGTCGTAAGCGCCATCGGTTTGGTAACCTTACAATTTAAACAACGTTGGTATGCCAAAGATATTTACAATCTGGAATATGTATCCAAAATCTTAATCGGACAAAGATGAGAAGAAGCAAACGCTCCGGTAAATTCTTCAAGGAAGAAGATACCGATCCGTTAAGTGTGGTAGTCAACCTGTTCGATGTCGCGATGGTGTTTGCCGTCGCCCTTATGGTCGCGATGGTTATGAACATGAATATGACCGAAGTCTTTACGAAAGAAGATTTGACCATCGTAAAAAATCCGGGGAAAAACAACATGGAGATCATAACTAAAGAAGGGGGAAAAATAAACAGATACACCCCTTCGGAAGAACAATCATCAGGCAAAAAAGGGAAAAAAGTCGGTATCGCCTATGAATTAGAAAATGGAGAAATCATTTATGTGCCGGAATAGTCTTTTATTGTTTCAATGCAAATCGACCATTTTTAGTTCGTTTTTTTCTTATTTTTTACTTTTGCCAGGTTTTCTTTCAGACGGAATTTGACAATCTTTTTTACCAACATCACAGGTATCGGCTTGTTCAATGGAAACTGAATTGTTCCGTTGGAAGTTTTATATTCTGTCAATTCATCTTTGAATGCGGCAATGGCATCGGGTCCCGGAAACAAACTAACATGTTTAGTAAATCCTCCGAAATAAACCAAAACGCCATTCAACTTATAGACAGGCATTTCATAGCTAATTCCTTCCTGTGCTTGAGGCGCCGCCTGTAAAACGGCCATCCGTAATCGTTCCAAATGTTCTTTGACATTCGGAGATGCGGCAGCAATATATTCATCAACTGTTTTAGGTTTGGAGACACTCATGATTTTATTTTTTAGAGTTACAAAGATACTGATAAATGCTTCTCTTAATCATTTAAAATTGTAATTTTGCATATAAGTTTAAGCAACGGATTAAAAAATTTCTGCGAAAAACGGAAATCACATGATAAAAATATTTTTTATGGAAATTAAATTAAGGTCGGAAGAAGAAGATGATTACAGACAGGTCGAGGAAGTAACCCGGGAAGCATTTTGGAATGTTCATTTTCCCGGTTGTGACGAACATCTGCTTATCCACAATTTAAGAGAGAAAAAGCAATTTATCAAAACGCTTGATTTTGTAGCAACTCATGGTCATAAAATCGTTGGAAATATCGTATATGTAGAGACAAAAATAACAAGTGACAACGGGGAAGAGCATCAAGTACTTACTTTTGGACCTCTAAGCGTATTGCCGGAATATCAAAAGAAAGGGATCGGGAGTAAACTGATCAATCACACCGTGCAATTAGCCCGAACAAGTGGATATCAGGCTATACTGATATATGGAGACCCCGATTACTATAAAAATTTCGGATTTAAGGCATCGAAAGAATATAAAATAACGAACAGAGAGAAAAAATATCCGGCGGCTTTATTGGCTTTAGAATTATATCCCAATGCCTTAACCGGGATCGAAGGCATATTCGACGAAGGCGATATTTATTCAATAGACGAAGAAGAATTAAAAGAATTTGAAAAAGGATTTCCTGAAAAAGCAAAGGGATTCACAAAAACGCAGGAAAAATTTCTGGAATTAGTCAATCAATTCCTATAAAAGAAAACAAAACGGGTTGTCTTTTTGAGACAACCCGTTCTTTTTAATCCGATTAATTTATCTTAAGTTCGGATTGATGTTTTGTTCCGATTGAGGAATCGGCCATCTATAATCCTGAGTGCGGAAGCTGCGGCTTATTTCCGTATCCCAACGATTGTAAGGATCTTTATTGGCATTAGCTGCTTTTGCACCGGGGAAAGGAGCTCCCCAAAGTTTGCCTTGGAACACTTCGTGAGCAGTACCCCAGCGAAGTAAATCCCAGTAACGCAAGCCTTCCATCGCCAACTCGACCCGTCTTTCATTGCGTAAAATCGGACGCAATTTGGCACGGTCTAATTCTCTGATAGCCGGCATGTTTACACTCGCTCTTCCTCTTACTTTATTGATTGTAGCATCCAACAGGCCTTGATCGATTGCATCTCCGGCTTCCAGTTTCGCTTCCAGATAGCTTAATAAAACTTCAGCATAACGGATGATCGGGAAATCGTTGCCGTACATGGTAGCAATCGCTTGTGACGAATTCGATTCGTCAAAGAATTTACGCAACAAGAATCCGGTTTGAGTAGTCTGCGCTCCGACTCTTGTGTAGTCCGTATTTCCTCCGGCAGAAGAATCGGGATGCGATTTGTAAATTGAATTTCTGAAATATGCACCGTTTGCTATCAATGTATATTTCAAACGAGGATCTCTGTTTTTCCCAAAATCAGTCGGGTCATACCGGGAATCCGTATACGAAAAGTTGTCGCCATTGGTAAACTGGTAAGCTTCAAAAATCCCGCTTAAAGGACAGAAGAAGCACCATCCTCCGTCTTTAGCCGGAAAAGCCTGTAGAGGCATCGGATTGGAAGCTTTATCTTTGATAAAAGTTGAAACAAAAATGTTTTCGGAGCTATTTTCATTCGATTCAAAGAAAATCGTTTGATAGTTAGAATCAATTGCATTGTCGCCCAAATCGATGATTTGTTTGTATGCAGCTGCAGCTTCTGCGTATTTTTGCGAACCCAGCAGCGTTCTTCCCAAAAATGCTAAAGCAGCTTGTTTGCAAGCACGGCCACGTTCCGACACTTTGATATCTTTATAACGAGGTAAAGCGGCTGCAGCTTCAGTCAATTCGTTGACGATCCAATTGGTCATTTCCGCTTTAGGTGTCTTTGTTACATTGTTAGCTTCTTCTGATGTCAAAAGGGTTGTAACCAAAGGAACATCCCAGAAGAACTGGCTGAGATAGAAATACTGTGTTGCACGCAGGAAGCGGGCTTCTGCTCTCATCCGTTCACGATTGGCTTCTGAGGTCGGAACTTTATCGATGTTCGTCAGAACATCATTGCAACGGGCAATCCTCATGTAGGATATTTTCCAGTATTTGGAGATCAGCGCATTGTTTGTAGCCAATGTTCCGTTGATAAACGATTCAAAAGGAGATCCTGTCCGCCGGCGGTCCAGCGCATTATCGCTGGCGAGTTCCATAAACACCAAACCGTAATAACCCCACCAGTCATCGACTTCGTAAACTTCACTGTTGTACTGGATATTTCCTCTGTACGCACCGTATAAAGCAATCAGGGCATTTTGCTCGGAACCCCATATGGTTCCGGCTCCAAGTTGGTCTAACGGGTCTACTTCTAATTGATCCGCGCAAGAAGCTAAGCAAAGAGTTGCCATCACAATGGCAGCTATCTTATATTGTATATATTTCATAACGATCTTTTTTGTTAATAAATGATTCATCTTTTAAAAACGAAGGTTTAATCCGAATGTATAAGTAGCCAAAATCGGGTAATATTCACCGTTTGTATTGATTTCCGGGTCCCAACCTTTCGGATACTTGTTCCAACAGAATGGATTTTCCGCATTAGCGTATATACGTATGGAAGCCACTTTGATCTTTTCCAAAAGTTGCTTAGGCAAAGTATAGCCTAACTGGATGTTTTTCAACCGGACATAAGAGGCATCCCGCACCCAGAAATCAGCAAGTTGCGTGTTCATACTTCCTGTATTCTGGATAACTTCCAATCGGGGATAATCATTGTAACGTTGAGGGTTTGCCGGGTTCCAACGTCCGTCGGCTTGCCAGCGTTGGATATTCCCTAATGCCATGAAGGCGTGACCGGCATATGATTCCAGTCTTCCTTTTACACTGGCCACTCCATAGAGCTGAGCGCTGAAGTCTAATCCTTTGTATTCGGCTCCCATATTCATACTGAAAGTGTATTTGGGAATCCGGCTACCAAGATATACCATGTCGTAGTTAGGATCTACTTTTCCATCTTTTTCTCCGTTTTCACCGGTAATATCTACATAACGAAGATCTCCGGGTTTCACTTTGGCTCCAAAAACAGCCGATTGATTAGCCCAGGCATCAATATCCGCCTGATCAAGGAACATTCCGTCTGTTTTGTATCCATAGTACATTTGCAACGGATAACCGACAAAATTACCATCGCTACCAATTAAACCGTTTTTCTGCAGAACTCCACCGACACCCAGATCCAATACTTTATTCTGAATAATACTGAAAAGACCTCCGATATTGTAGGATAACTGGCCGACTTTATTCCGGTGAGACAATTCAAATTCCCATCCTTTATTTTCCAATGAACCGGAATTTGTATAGTCCACATTCAATCCCAATACGGTAGAGACATTTCCCATCGGTTTCGTTAAAAGATCTGTCGTTTTACGATAAAAATAATTCACAGAAAAATCCAACAATCCATTTTTGAAAAAGCCTACTTCGATACCGCCATCAGTCGTACGTGTGGATTCCCAGGAAATATTAGGATCTTTCAGTGAAGTGATGTATCCTCCTTGTGCAATGCTTCCTCCAATGATATAAGGAATCGTTGTGTAGGTGTTCTGGTACGGATAGAGACCGATATTTTGATTTCCCAGTTTTCCCATGGAAGCTTTTAGTTTCAAATTATGAATAAAAGAAACATTGTCTTTAAAAAATGCTTCTTCAGAGATTCTCCAACCCAAAGCGATAGAGGGGAAAGTCGCATATTTTTTTGTTTCCGGGAAACGGGAAGATCCGTCATATCGAACGGTCACTTCTCCCAGGTATTTTTGATCATAAGCATATTTGAAGCGTCCGAAGAGTGATTGGATCGCCCAATCGTAGCCTCCTCCGGCATTTTGCATATTATCGCGCGAACCGACATTGATATAAGGGAGATCGTTCGTTGGAAAATTGTCACGATAGGCAACCAAATTCCGATAGGATTCCGATTCGAATGAATAACCGAGCAAAGCGCTGATGTCATGTTTCCCGATTTGTTTATTATAGTCGGCCAAAGCTTGCAGTGTACTGAAAATGAAGTTTTTATTCTCTTCATTCAATGAAGACGGACTCAAAATTTTCGAATCATTCAGTTTCATTGTTGCCGTAAAATTCTTCCCCGTGCTACCTATATAATTGTATCCACCTACCAACGACAGTTTCAGGTCCTTGATCGGCGTATAATCCAGACGCAACCGGCTGGTTAATTTAAATTCGGGAACTTCGAAAAAAGACTGGCGGTCGAGCCATGCTACCGGTGTACCACCTTGCTCCGGACCGAGTCCGTAATCTCCGTTGGATAGTTTTCCTGCATAAATAGAAGGATAACGAACGGAATTGACAATAATTTGAGACAACATATTTCCGGGTTCTTCCCTTTTAGAGGAGTAACCGGCTATCCAGGTTGATAATTTCAGTTTGGATGATATGTCGGTAGTCAGATTCAAACGAGCATCGAAACGGCTATATTCGTTTTTCTCAACAATCCCTTGTTGGTTCAGATAACCGAGGGTCAAGTAATATTGAGTGGTTTTTCCGCCTCCTCCTACAGAAAGGTCATGTCCTGTTTGAATACCATTGCGGGAAAAAACATCTTTCATGAAATTGGAGTTTGCGAAATTGTCAGGATCTGATCCGTCTTTGTATTTTTGGATTTGATCCGGAGAATACGTTTGCGAACCAATCGCTTCATTGTATAATGTAGCAAATTCCCAGGAATCAACCATATCTGGGAATGCTGTCGGCTGTGTAAATCCGACGTATCCATTATAGCTTACCCGGGTCTTGCCTTCCGAACCCGTTTTGGTTGTTACCAAAATGACTCCATTGGCAGAACGGGCTCCGTAAATAGCTGCTGTTGCGGCATCTTTCAATACGGAAATACTTTGTACATCTTCCGGCTTTACATCATTGATTGAACCGGGAACTCCGTCGACCAGTACCAATGCACTGGCATCTGCTTGTATGGAACCCACACCGCGGACACGGATTTCTCCGGGACTGTCGCCCGGCCGGCCTGAACGTTGAATAACTGTCACACCGGTCATTTGTCCGGCCAGTGCGTTAGACAACATCGGAACCGTACGGTTTTCAAGTTTTTCGCTGTTTATTTGTGAAACAGAACCGATTACATTCACTTTCTTTTGTACGCCATACCCGACAACTACGACTTCTTCCATCAGGTTGATGTCTTCCTTCATGGAAATTGTCAGGCTCTGTGTGGAATTTTCAACCGTATAAGCAGATGTGACATATCCGATGTAGGAGAATTCCAGGACTGTTTTCGGGTTTACCTTGATGGAGAATCTACCGTTCTCATCGGTACTGGTACCGACGCCCGGTTGTCCTTTGGCGATGACACTTACTCCAATCAAAGGGTCTCCATTTTGATCGATTACATTACCGGATACCGTGAGCTTTTCTTGTTGTTGAACTGAAAGCGCCGGGGTAACGGCTATCCCAGTACCTGAAGACTGGGCTACAGTGACGCCTACTCCTACTATTGACAGCAAGGCGTATGTCATCAAAGTTCGTAATGAAAATTTAAATTTGAGAGGATTTTTCCAAAATACTTTCTTTTTCTTCATAACTTTTTTTATTTTAATTTAATAAAAGTTGTTTATTAATGTGTTATAGGGTTAAATCCGGAAAAGGTCAGTTTTATCCGGATATATTCGGAACCAGCTGTTTTTTAATCGCTTATGCAGTTTTTTTGATGATACATAATTAACATTTATTTCTTAAGTTTGCAAAGATATGTATTTTTTTGTTGAATTTTATATAATATTTAGACTTTAACACTGGATATGACGATTTTATTGTTTTTTTATATAAAAACAAGCACGTGTTCCGGGTATTCCTTTTGATTAATTGAATATTAGCTGTTCCGGTATTCTTCCTGTATCTTTTTCGGTAATTTTCGAATGACTTCATCTGCCGAATGGCTGATCAATTCTTCAATCAGCCTGTCGGGAACGTCGCTTTCTAAATATACCGTATTCCACAGCAATGTTTTGAAATCGGTAGGAGTAATCCCCCGGTATTGTTCCCTCAATTCGGTTGATTTTTCGGAGTTACACTTCAGGTTTACTTTGAAAATTCCGTCTTTCGAATTCAAGGCAACATAAGCGAACATTTTGTCCATTACCTTAAACACCAGTACGGACGGGTCGATGAACGGTGTCGATTCCGAACTTCCTTTGATGGAAAGGCAATATTCTCTCAGTTCTTCAATGTTCATTTCCTCAGAATTTTTTCCATGGCTTTGCCTTTGGCTAATTCATCGATCAGCTTATCCAAATAACGGATTTGTTGCATCAACGGATCTTCAATCTCTTCCACGCGATAACCACATATTACGCCTGTAATTTTTGAAACATTCGGATTAATCTGCGGCGCTTGCGTAAAAAAGGTTTCAAAATCGATTTTATTGTCAATGTGTTGTTGCAATGTTTCTTCATCATATCCGGTCAGCCAAAAGATGATCGTGTCAACTTCAGCTTTTGTACGTCCCTTTTTCTCTGCTTTTTGAATATACAACGGATAGACACTTGCAAAAGGTATTTTGTAGACTCTGGTATTATTCATTTTATTTCAGGTATTCTTCAATTATAATCTTTGTCTGTTTCATCAGGACTTCAAAAGCGTTGGGCTTGTTCATCAGTTCTTCCATGTTTTCAGGAACCACCTGCACCGAAGTCCGTATTTATCGATACACCAGCCGCATTGCGATTCCTCGCCTTCCCGGGTAAAGTAACCCCAATAGCGGTCGATCTCGCGCTGGTCTTTACAATTAATTATCAACGACACAGCATCATTCAACGGATGATGTACTTGTGCCGTACTCATCAAGGAATACTTTTGCCCGATTCGGAAAGCCATGTTCTGAACGCTTCCCTATCTGCAAATAACATTTGATTATTCATTTTGTTGCAAGTAATATAATCTAACTCATACAAAAATACGAATTAAAAATCACCTTTAAAATTAAATTTACATAGCAACCACACTTTTGAGTCATTTTGCCGTGCATACTGATCGTTTTTGTGGGACAATTTTCTCACACAATCGGCAGGAGATGCATTGGCTATGGTGCAAAGTTACAAAATAAATGAACCCAAAACAAATCCGTTGTCTACAAAAGATTTAGCTTTTCAAAAATTGGTGCAAGGTGTAAGTCTATCTATATATAGATGCTTACACCTTGCACCAAAATGGCTGATTACTAATTTCTATCCTTTAAAAATGTATATTGCTGTAAATGAGCGAAGTAGTTTTATTTTTGGGATTATTATACTGCTGATTTAAATAAAAGCAGTATATTTGTCCCAAAATTTGGTATATGAATCACAAACTTCAAATACTATTTCAGAAGAATAAAGGATACCTGACAACAAAGGAGTTGCCGGATAAGGCCATCTATAAACATCTGTTGAGGATGGT
>JAVBNR010000004.1:0-11695 GCA_031551395.1 Bacteroidales bacterium | reverse complement strand
AATCATATCGTCATAAATAGCTACCTTCACATCTTTTCCTGTAAGTGAATAATCCCGATGTACAACAGCATTTCTGATTGCTTCTCTTACAGCTTTGACTGGATACTCCCAACGGGAAGCAGTATAAACTCCCTCAACAGTTGCTCCTTTGAATCTTGATATGAAGAAAAGCTATTCAACAAATTTGACCGATAGTCAATGGAGTACAATATTAGTTGTTTTAAACGACAAACGCAAGCGTAAACACCTGACTTTGACGATTTATTTTTTTTCTTTATAAACATAGCCCAAATATAGCATTATAATCGTTTGAGTGACTTATCCGTGTACCTGTTTTTAAAATCGTCAATAGGTACACGAATAAGTCACGATTTTCTTGCGGAAATTCGCATTTTCTGTTTTTTCGTACGTTTCAGGGAATAAAAAAATCTCTGAAAACCTATTGATTTTCAGAGATTTGCATAATCTTCCGATTTTTATCAGTGCGGCTGAAGGGACTCGAACCCCCACGCCTCTCAGCACCAGATCCTAAGTCTGGCGTGGCTACCAATTACACCACAGCCGCAAAAGCGAGCGCAAAGTTAGGTGTTTTTTTTGATTTAACAAAAGATTTGGCTTATTTTGATTCTTTTATTAACTGGCGAGCTGTTTCGATCAATGTATCTCTTTTCTTTTCAGCATCTTCCTGAAGTAAATCGACTTTGATGTCAGGTTGAATTCCAAACTCTATTTGTTGCATATCAGCATCGAAACTGGGGCATGCAGAAAGGCGAAGAGACCATCCGTTGGGTAATTCCGAAGAAAAAGGGAGTCCGCTGCCACCTCCCGTCTGATCTCCTAAAATCGTAACGGTTGGGAAATAGCGCATGGCATTGACAAAATCATTTGTAGCACTGAAACACTTGCGGTTAGTCAAGACGATCACAGGTTTCTGGTATCGCAATCGTGGGGAAGGTTCCACATATTTTGCAAAAGGTTGGGAAAAATCATTGTGCCCCGGGCCTGTCTTATGCTGAATATAACCAACTAATGTTTT
Source organism: Bacteroidales bacterium (assembly GCA_031551395.1). Classification (GTDB taxonomy): domain Bacteria; phylum Bacteroidota; class Bacteroidia; order Bacteroidales; family Azobacteroidaceae; genus BNXB01. The sequence continues at coordinate 10,659 of JAVBNR010000004.1, read as the reverse complement.
TTCATTAACGAATCGTGCAGCCAGTTTTTCAGAATTAGAAAGTAAACCTCCTCCGTTGTCGCGTACGTCGATGATAATTCCGGAACAAACGGAAAATTTATGGATAATATAATCGAGGTTGGCTTCGCCGAGTCCGGCTGAAAAATTACCATAATACATATAACCGATATTGTCTGTCAGAATTTTGTACTTGATTCCTCCTGCTATTGAATAATCTGTACCCAGATAATCGTCTACCAGTTGTGGCAGGAAATTAGGCGGATAATCTTCGAACCATTTCCAGTATCGTCCGATGTTAAAAGGAGTGTATAAATTTACATGTCCGTCTTTCAATTCCTGAAGCATCTTATTGAGTAGTTCAAATAATTCTTCATCGGTTAAATGATTGTTTATTTGACCGGAATATTCATCGTGAATTTTCTGCCAATCGACATTTTTATATTCAAAAAAGCAATAACGTTGATCCATTATTTTCCAGAGAGTTTCGAAATTTCCACGGGGAGTATTTTCAAAATTCTCTATTTCTACACATGACATACAGGATAAACATATGTATATTAAGAATATATAGTATTTCCTAAAATACATGTTTGTATTTGTTATTTATTTTTTTTCCGGGAACACTGAAAAAATTCTTGGAAAAACCGATATAGAATGAATTAGAATGAATCCTTGTTTGGATATGGTTGATATCTGTTTCGTATATATTATTTATGTAGGATAACCGAAGTGTTGTTGAATTAAATGGTATTTCTATCGATAGGATGTTTCGCATCGAAATCTGATTGTGGAACGATGCAAAATGGAATAGGTTATCGTCATCGCCCAATCCGACCTCGTAATACGACTGCCCGTAATGAAGCGAGAACATTGTTCCGATAAAAGGAGAGTTTATCTGATAACGTAGTTTGATCGGTTGAGATTTTATTTGAAATTGATAAGTTGCTATTAAGGATAGATTTAGGTTTAAATGTATTTTCCCTGTAGCCGGGTTGTTTCCATTGCGTGAGTTATAAATAAATCCGAGTATCCCGTTAGCTTGGGTTCCAGTAAATACCTGGAAGTTATTTGCAGGATTAAACCGATAGTGTAACCCATAGCTGTATTCAATGAATCCGGTATAATCGGAAGCTGTTTCCGTGTTGTTATTTGTCCAGGAAAAGTCGAGATTGAAAAGCTGTTGAGCAGAAACATTTCCGTGCATGAGTCCGGTCATTCTTACCTGTTCATGATAAAGTCCAAACGTCGTTCCCGAATAAGGCAATGGAGACAAATAAGTATCATATACGGATGTGTTTCCAACCCCAAGCATTGTAGACTGGTAAACGAGATTGATCGACTTTTCTTCTTGCTCCTGCGTAAATCCCAGACGAACAACAAATAAAAAGAAAACAAGCACCAATATTTTATACTTATTCATCCTCATAAGCGTGTTTTTATAAATCCTCCGAGCCGAAAATATTCATTTGTCCTGTGATCTCATCCAGAATATCTGAAGCACTTTTTTCTTCTTCCGGTTCAATTTCAACTTCTTGCACCGCTTGTTGGCTTTTCTCGGGTTCTGGGAAGCGGGTCGGCTCCAGTTCATTGATTGTATCAATTTCGCAGGTCGTTATTCGTTTCCCTTTGGCTTTGAAACTTTTTACTCCGATAAACTCATCCACGTCGATGACTAAAGCTTCTCTGAAATGATCGTGTCCGCCAAAAACGACCTCAATACGAGGAAATACTTCATCGGTCAGAAGAATCAATCTTGAATCCGGAGTATCGCCAAGGAAATTCTGTTTTTTCCCATTGGCTTCAAGCGGAAATCGTTTGAGGTAAGGGAATCCTTGTTGTTCGGCATCGAAAAGAGCAGCCGACCATATTTTATTCGGATTGTATTTTTCGATGATTAAAATGTTATCATCGTAATGATTTCCGGAGTCGAAATTGGTTGTATGAAAATCTCCGTTCCGGTTGATAACAAGAATTAAATCATCAGCAAAAAATTCTCCTAAGAATTCTCCTCGTCCGTCATAGTTGATCCGTAAAACGTCCCGATCGAACCAAACCTGGCGTCCTCCTAATGTGGAGCCTCCTTTTTGCTTCAATGTAATTTTATGTACTTCCGCTTTGGTCAGTATATTCCCCATCGATTGACGTCCTTTGATTGCGATATCACTGAAATTTTTATCAAAAACGAGTAATTTTTGACGAGGTTTCGGCTTCAGAATCACTTTAATAGTCTCTGCTTCTCCATTCGGATTGGCAGAGAAATAAACAATGCGGCTTCCTGCCTGGCCTTGAGTCAGATCATATTCTTTGTCTCGTGTGATTCCGGTTACAGCGAAGCGCTTGATATAATGAGGCCCGTTTTTTCCATCCCGGTAGATCACATTGTATATCGTTCGGTTATCATTTCGTTTGAAAACATTGAGATAAAGGATATTTTTCCCGACAAACATCTTTTCACTGATTTTGACTATCTTGTATTTTCCGTCTTTGAAGAAGATAATAATGTCGTCGATATCCGAACAATTACATATGTACTCGTCTTTTTTCAATCCATAGCCGATGAATCCTTCTTCCCGATTGATGTACAGTTTTTCGTTGGCTTCAACGACTTTTGCTGCTTCGATGGTGTCGAAGTTTCTTAATTCGGTTTTTCGTGGGTATTCTTTGCCGTATTTTTCTTTCAGGTTCGTAAACCAGTCGATAGTATAATCCACAATATGCTCGAGATTGAAGATGATTTTTTCTATCTGAAGCTTATGATTGGCTATTTGTTCTTCCGCTTTATCCTTATTGAATTTAAGGATTCGTCCCATTTTTATTTCCAACAAACGAACAATGTCATCCCGAGTGATTTCTCTTATAAAATGAGCCTTAAAAGGGTCTAATCTCTTATCAATATGAGAAATGGCCGCTTCTATATTTTTTGCATTTTCAAATTCTTTGTCTTTATAGATCCGCTCTTCGATAAAGATTTTTTCCAGTGAAGCGAAAAGCAAACTTTCTTCTAATTCCTGTTTTTGGATTTCCAGTTCCAATTGCAGTAGTTGCAGGGTATTGTCTGTCGAATATTTCAAGACATCCGAAACAGTCATGAAATGAGGTTTGTTGTCTTCTATAATACAACAGTTGGGAGAAATGCTGACTTCACAATCGGTAAAAGCATACAGCGCATCGATTGTTTTGTCTGATGAAACGCCGGGCGCCAGATGAATTATTATTTCGGCATTTTTGGCCGTCATATCATCGACTTTTCGGATTTTTATCTTTCCTTTATCGTTTGCTTTTAGTATGGATTCTGTTAGTGTGGCAGTCGTTTTCCCAAAAGGGATTTCAGTAATGGACAAGGTTTTGTTGTCGATCTTATTGATTTTTGCCCGGACTTTTACTGATCCTCCACGTTCTCCGTCGTTGTACTTACTGGCATCGACATACCCTCCTGTCTGAAAGTCGGGATATAATTTGAAATCTTCCTGTTTTAAGTAAGCAACGGAGGCATCCAGTAATTCGTTGAAGTTATGGGGTAGTACTTTGGATGACAATCCGACTGCTATTCCTTCAACACCTTGAGCCAATAACAATGGAAACTTTACCGGGAGAGTGATTGGTTCTTTATTCCGTCCGTCGTATGAAAGTTTCCATCCGGTTGTTTTAGGGTTGAAAACCACTTCCAATGCAAACTTTGTCAATCTTGCTTCAATATAACGGGGAGCAGCAGCTCCATCCCCTGTCAATATATTCCCCCAGTTCCCCTGACAATCGACCAGCAAATCTTTTTGGCCAAGCTGTACCAATGCATCTCCAATCGATGCGTCTCCATGCGGGTGAAATTTCATCGTTTCTCCGACGATGTTTGCAACTTTATTATAACGTCCGTCTTCTAACCGTCTCATGGTATATAAAATACGTCTTTGAACCGGTTTTAATCCATCATTGATATGTGGAACGGCACGCTCCAGAATAACATAAGAGGCATAATCTAAAAACCAATTCTGATACATCCCTGACAGTTGATGTTTGCTGATTCCGTCAGTTTGTGCAGGTACTTTATATTCCGAATGTTCTTTTTCTATATTGTCAATATTTCCTATATTTTCAATACTCTCTTTTTCTGTATCTTCCTGTAAGTTTTCGGGCTCTATCATAGATTTTTTATTCCTTTGACTGCAAATATACAAGATAAAATCTAGAAAACCTAACAAGAAAAAAAGAGACCAAATTCGAGTCTGCGTTTCTGAAAAATAGTACGGCAATTTTAAGGGATCTTTTTACCATTTTCCCTGCTCCAAAGAAGAACTCGGAGAAGGAAGCAGAATACAGAAAAGGTATGAAGAACTTATTTCTTTTTATCAAAAAAAGGGAATACATAAGCGATTTTTAAATCCAATGCCGGATAGAGCATACTGTAAGGGTTATCCATATTATAGCCATAACCTAATCCGAACGAAAAATCATACACCCAATGTTTTCCCAGATTCCGCTGTAATCCCCAATTCAGATTGGCTAGAATCGTATTCGAATAATATGAAGGATCTGAAAGAGATTTTGATATATATTTAACTTTTAATCCGATAAAATTACCAGAATTAAGTAATAATGATTTCCCTTTAGCCATACGATTTTCTCTGTTGTAATAATATTTTCCATATACAGAAGCATGAAAACTGGGTTCTAATAAAGTCCAGTGCCAACTCATGCTATGATTGATAGAAATATCTTCATGCAGATCGTAGCTAGGCCCCAGCCCGATATAAAATTCAGACAAAATCTTTTGGTTCAGAGGAGTTTCAAGAGCGAGACCAAAACCGTTTATCCCCACGTCGATTTTCTCATAAGTTTTCAATGAAGAATTTTTTTGGGCAAAAATGTTTCCGGATAAGAGTAATAACGGAATAATCAAATAGTACTTTGTCATCATATTAAGTTTTATAGTTTTATAATAGTATTATAATCACAACATCCATTCAGAGTTCCCAACCGAACCATTGTCCAATATATTTATACAGGATAATGACAGTTAAGAAACGACAAAACTTACCAATAAGCATAAAAACAGCACATTTTTTAAAATCTACTTTGTAAAATCCAAGGGCAAGAGCAAACACATCTCCAACTAATGGAATCCAAGCTAAAAATGCCAAGGAGCTTCCATATTTGGCAATTCGCATCCGTTGCTTTTCCACTTTTTCAGGAGTAATCTTAAACCATTTTTCTATCCACTCCCATTTGCCCAGCCAACCCAACCAATAAGTAGACATGCTACCCAACCAGTTGCCTGTAGTCGCTGCAATTAATACAAACAGAGGATTTGCTCCGGCAAGTAATAGTCCTGTAACTAATATTTCAGAGCTTAACGGAAGGATCGTTGCCGCTAAAAATGAACCTATGAATAATCCCAAATATCCCCAACTCAATAAAAATTCCATACAACAAATCAGGATTAAAAATAAAAAAAGGCTTCAGTCTTTATAATGCATTCATTAAAGCATAAAGAGCAAAACTCCCTAACCAATGACTTCCCATATAATCATCATTGGTGATATTATTAATCGAATAATTCAAATGATTATCGGCAATGACTTTCAACTGTTTCAACTCAGGCAGTTTCTTTACAATTCCATACAAGCAAGTCGCCCGGCTAAAATTTAATCCATCCAAATGGACTAATTTTCCATCTGTCCGGTCAGAGACTCTTCCTGGGTTCAACGTCAACCGAGGGTCGAATAAAACAGGTAAAAATGCTTTCAACCAAGATTGAAATTCGTTCATTTCCAGCACCTTGCTCATCAATAATGTTTCTTCCAGGCAAGGAGATAAGAAATCATTTCCGCTCGGTTCATAAGCCAGATTACAGTTTATATCTTTTAGATACAGACGTTTGGCATGTTCCTTTATAACCTGTTCAAAATCTTCATTCCCAACTGTTCTTGCATAATCAATTGCCAAAGAAAGGCCAAAAGCCGTATTATCATGCTGACCGGTACGTATTGGATAGAACAATTTAGGAAGATATTCCTTGTACTTTCCGACCAACAAATCTTCTAAAGGCTTAAGCGTTTGATACCAGCTCTTTGCATCTTCGTCCTGCCAGGTGTATAGTTCACTTTGCAATTGCAGAAACCAGGCCCATCCGTAAGTCCTTTCAAAATCACGATTGTTGTATTCTTCAAAAAAAGCCTTTTCTACAGCCGCATGGGCCGTCGTAATATTTTGTTTCAGAATAAGCCTGACCTTTCCGTCTTTATCCAAATCCGGAAATTCTTTCATTAGCCTGATGATAGACCAATATCCATGAACAGATGAATGCCAGTCAAAGCAACCGTAAAATATCGGGCGTAATTCTTTAGGCCTTTTCAGGTCATCCACATTCCCTAAAACCTGTCCGAGTTTATTCGGAAACTCCACTTCAATACAATGCGCCGGAAGTTCAAAAATCTTTCGCGCTTGTTGTACATCTAATTTCTGAGCATAGGCATAGGAGCTGATCATCAACAATAAAAAAACAATTTTTCTCATATCAATTTTACATTACCTTCCAATGGAAATAACCATATTCGTTAAAAAAAAGATTTTCCCAACGTATATCCTCCCCAGGTAGCCAATAAACAAAAGATTACACTGGATAATACATATCCGAAAAACAACACCACGTCTCCTTGCTTCAGCAAGTTGAAATTTTCCCATGAAAAGGCAGAAAAAGTAGTAAATCCGCCACAAAATCCTATCGTTAAAAAACTCAATAAAGAATTTTTCTCTGAAACAAATGGGATTGCTCCAAACAATCCGATCAAAAATGAACCGATGATGTTTACTCCAAAAGTCGCTAAAGGTAGAAACGTAACCAAATATGGAGCGACCAGGCGAGTCATGCCATAACGAGCCATACTACCTAATCCCCCTCCTATAAAAATCAACAAAAAGAGTTTCATTCAGTCAGTTTATCCGCGGCTTTTTAAACTGTGTGGATCTGGGTTCAGCCTTTCAACCGCTCTCCGAACCTCATCTTCGCTGATATAGTCCGGATCCGAGTTTTCTTCGTATTCCTCATCCAGAATAATTCTTTTTGTTTCGCCAACTATATTCATGCGAATTCTATCCATATCTATGTCATTTCTTTCTGTATTCATTGCACTAAAAGATTATGTTCCTTACAAAGGTAACAAAATTATTTTAAACAAGGTTTATAATATAGAATTTGTTTAATCTAAACTGAAATAATGGAATATCTATACACATCATCATCTAATTCATCTATATTATCATAGATATTATCTATTATAAAATATTTCATAATAGAAAAAAACTATATATTTTTGCATAAAATAAAATACATATTCAATTTAAATCTTTAAAAATTTTATGGAATCAATTATCAATTCTCAAATTCCTGAATTTAAAGTTCAGGCCTTTCATAACGGAAGTTTTAAAACGGTAACAAACAATGATGTCAAAGGGAAATGGGCTATATTCTTTTTCTATCCTGCAGATTTCACATTTGTTTGTCCTACCGAGTTGGTAGACATGGCTGAAAAGTATGCTCAATTTCAGGAAATGGGTGTGGAAATTTACTCCGTGAGCACCGACACTCATTTTGTACATAAAGCATGGCACGACACTTCTGAGAGCATCCGTAAAATCAACTATCCGATGCTGGCAGATCCGACAGGTGTTCTGAGTCGTGGATTCGGAGTGATGATCGAAGAAGAAGGATTGGCCTATCGGGGTACATTCGTTGTGAATCCGGAAGGAAAAATCAAAATTGCGGAAATACATGACAATAATATCGGACGAAATGCCGATGAATTGCTTCGTAAAGTGGAAGCCGCTCTATTCGTAGCCTCTCATCCCAATGAAGTTTGTCCCGCCAAATGGAAAAAAGGCGATGAAACATTGAAACCAAGTATTGACTTAGTCGGGAAAATTTAATTCATGGAGACTTGAGAGCGGATAATATTATTTGTTCTCAATTCTCTTAATCTTCACAATTCAAAAATCATGTTAGAATCAGCATTAAAAGAGCAGTTACAAAGCATTTTCGAAGGATTGGAGGCTGAATATACTCTTGATATTACAGTATCTTCCCAACATGAAAGTCGGGAAGAGCTACTGGCGCTTCTCAATGATGTAGCTTCCTGTTCTAAAAAGATTACATGTCAAATAAACGAGGGTAAAGGACTCGCGTTTTCGATTTTAAAAAATGGAAAAAACACCGGAATCAAGTTTCGGGGAATACCTAACGGACATGAATTTACATCTCTGCTATTGGCTATTCTAAATTCCGACGGAAAAGGGAAAAATATTCCGGACGATAGCATCCGAAACCGGGTAAAAGCATTAAAAGGTCCTGTTCATCTGGCAACATACGTTTCATTGACCTGCACGAACTGTCCGGATGTGGTACAAGCACTCAATGCAATGACCACGCTCAATAATCGAATCGTGCACGAAATGGTGGATGGAGCTATCTATCAGGAAGAAGTAGAATCATTGAATATACAAGGTGTTCCTTCTGTTTTTGCCGATGGTAAACTGCTGCATGTAGGACGGGGCGATTTCGGGGAATTACTGAGTAAATTGGAAGCGCAATACGGATCGGAAGACATGAATTCTGAGATTTCCGTAAAAAACTACGACGTAATTGTTATCGGAGGCGGACCTGCCGGGATTTCTTCAGCGATATATTCTGCTCGTAAAGGACTGAAAGTGGTTTTATTAGCCGAACGAATCGGAGGACAAGTCAAAGAAACGCTTGGCATTGAAAACCTGATATCCGTCACAAAAACAACAGGAGACGAATTGGCAAACCATTTGAAAATTCATGCTCAACAATATGACATCGATCTATTGGAACATCGTAAGGTAGAAAAAATGATCATCGAAGGGAAAAAGAAGGTCGTTCAGGTAACCGGAGGCGAAACATTCGCTGCACCCATAGTCATCGCTGCAACGGGAGCGAGTTGGCGCAAGCTGAATATTCCGGGAGAACCCGAATACATCGGACGAGGCGTAGCTTTTTGCCCGCATTGCGATGGTCCTTTTTATAAAGACAAACAGGTTGCCGTTGTCGGAGGAGGAAATTCGGGTATTGAAGCTGCAATCGACCTGGCGGGTATTTGTTCAAAGGTTACGGTACTTGAATTCCTGGATGAATTAAAAGCAGATCAAGTACTCCAGGAAAAAGCAAAAAGCCTGCCTAATGTAGAAATTGTTATGAGTTCGCAAACAACAGAAATAGTTGGTGATGGAAATAAAGTAACCGGAATCAAGGTAAAAGATCGTAAAACCGAACAAGAACGGATGATTGAATTAGATGGTATTTTCGTACAAATCGGATTATCTCCCAACAGCTCTGTTTTCAAAGAAATAGTAAACACAAACCGCTTTGGAGAAATAGAGATCGATACACACTGCCGAACCAATATACCCGGCATCTATGCTGCCGGAGATGTGACAACAGTTCCCTATAAACAGATTGTGATTTCCATCGGAGAAGGAGCTAAAGCGGCGCTTACCGCTTTTGAAGACCGAATCCGAGGAATTATTTGAGGGTTCACACAACAGTAAAAAACAGAAGCCGTCGGATGTTTTTTTCCGACGGCTCTGGTATTTCAAGCTATTTTTGCTTTATTTCTTCAGGACTTTGATCGTTTTGTCTCCTGCATCAGTCTTCACTCTGACCAGATAAACTCCCTTGCCCCAACCGGAGCAATTCACTGAAAACCGGGAATTGAAAACAGAAAATAATTGGAATATGATTCTTCCATTCAGATCTGTTACCAGAATATCTTTAATTTCATACTCTCCGCTTTCTATATTCAACTGATCCACAACCGGATTCGGCCATATCCGTACTTTCTCGTTGGAGACCACATCAAGACCTGACGGGTATCTGACTTCGATTTCCTGTACGACGGTACGATTTCCACAGACATGTTCCAGTTCCACACTAAGAGTGCCTTTCCCCACAGCCCATGCAGAGAATCTGGCATTGGTCTCATTCTCTTTTCCGGATTCAGGACTGAAAGTCACTCCATCTCCCGAATAACTCCAGGTATAGTTTGTTACATCCGCATAGCCTGCCAACTTGATCGGATAAGTATGGCCGACAATTGCAGCAGATGGACAGACTATGAAAGAGAGGCGTGACGGTAACGGATCAGCCACCCATAAACGGACTTTTTCACTGGAAACTGTATTTCTGTCGGCACCTGAAACTTCAACATAATAAATCTCGTAGTCATCAAAAGAGGCATTTGAAATAGCGAGAGTCGAATGAATAGCGCCCTCAATCTTATTATTTCCTTTGTACCACTGATAACTCAAGTCATCTCCTTCGGCTACAACCTCAAATGTATAATCACTTCCAAGACAAATGCTTCCGCCTGAAGGTTGAGTCGTAATCTCTGTTACGGTAACCGGTGCCACCTGAGTTACAGGAAATATTGCCGTGATTACCCCACTGTTTGCCGCATTAGTAACGTTGATTGCTCCGGCCACGGTAAAATAATCAGCCGGGATTCCATTGAGTTTATAACCCGCTTTAGGTGTCAATGTAATAGTTGCGGTATATTGTGTACTGCCTTGGAAAGGATTGTGTGCCGGACTCCAGGAAACGGTTCCGGTATATTGTCCTGTTTCGGTAATTGTTGTTATGGGTGTAGCATT
>JAVBNR010000035.1:0-27879 GCA_031551395.1 Bacteroidales bacterium | reverse complement strand
ACGATTAATAATTAGTGTTGTTATATGTTGTAGTTGTGCGAAAGATAATATTCCGGGAACCACCCTTTTCCGATCTTGAAACACATGTATCAATTTTGACACAATAACAAAATAAGCTGCCCCGACTTTCACAAGCCAATGACAACGGCATTTACACTTACAAATACACGATAACGGAAAAGGAAGCAGGTTCCCGGAAATGATGGGACTGGAAAAAAAACAGCCGATGGAGGAAAAAATCCCACCACCGGCTGTGATTATTTGTTTTCTAAGAAGATTATTACTAACTACATACGCACAGGTATGCGCATGTATGTACGCGCGAGGCTCTCTCTCTCTCTCTCTCTCTCTCTCTCTCTCTCTCTCTCTCTAATATAAATACGGAAACCGCCAAATTTAAATTGTTAAATCTGACGTCAACAGGAAATAATATGTTGAGCAATTGTTTCAAGTACGCTGTGTGTTACGAATGTATTTACTTATGTAGAAAAAATCATGCCAAAACAATAAATTTAATATTTATGAACAGTTGTATCTTTGTTTAAAATACAATTGATCAATGTATTAAAAAATGTAAAACAGATCACTTATTAGGAAGTATGTTATCGCCTGCTTAAAATCTTTTTGGGGAATTAAGCAACAAGTCAGACCGGATAAAGGGTTGTCTTCTACAACCTTTTTCGAGCGCCAAAGACACCAAAGAATATTACCAATAAATACTCTGCATTTTTTCTTTTTTTCTTTGTATTTTAAAAAATACATTATATCTTTGTGATATCATTTTAATATCAATACTATTCATTATGAAAACAAAAGAATTTGAATTTGACGGAATTAAAATTTCCGGATTTGGTATGATCGTTCTGATAATACTGCTTTTAGGATTTGCAACAGTTGCCTTTGTAAGAGAATATCTGGTATATGGTGTCATTTCCTGTATTTTATCTGTTTTTCTTTTTCCTGGTTTTTTTACCAACGAACCCAATAATGCTCGGATTCTGATTTTATTTGGAAAATACAAGGGAACACTGACCGAGACCGGTTTTTTCTGGGTAAATCCGTTTTTGAATAAACGAAAAATTACACAAAGGGCTAGAAATCTAGACGTAGAACCGATCAAAGTCAATGATAAAGCCGGAAATCCGGTCATGATCGGCTTGGTTTTGGTTTGGAAGATTACGGATACTTATAAAGCTGTATTTGAGATAGATTCGTCATCCTTGACAACTACGTCCGTTTACAATCAGGTCAGTATGAAGCTTCTGGAAAACTTTGTTCATATCCAGAGCGATGCAGCCTTGCGTGAGGTTGCCGGTCGGTATGCTTATGACGACAATGAAATCGGTCAGAATAGTGAGGTCACTTTGCGTTCCGGAGGGGAATCGGTCAATCAGCACCTGGAAGACGAATTGAACGAGAGGTTGCAGATGGCTGGGATTGAAGTGATTGAAGCCCGGATCAATTACCTGGCTTATGCTCCTGAAATTGCAGCAGTCATGTTGCGTCGCCAACAAGCTACAGCGATTATAGCTGCCCGCGAAAAGATTGTGGAAGGCGCTGTGGGGATGGTACAGATGGCTTTAGACAAATTATCACGCGAAAAGATTGTAGAATTAGATGATGATAAGAAAGCGGCCATGGTCAGCAATTTGTTGGTTGTACTTTGTGCCGATGAAGCGGCCCAACCGGTCGTCAATGCCGGAACTTTACATCAGTAAGAATGGCTAAAAAAGAAAGTAAAAATAAGAGTTTTATCCTGCGTATCGATTCCGACATCATGGATGCCGTGGAAAAATGGGCTGCCGATGAATTCAGAAGTACCAACGGTCAGATCTTGTGGATCTTGGATCAGGCGTTGAAAAAATCAGGCCGACTGAAACGTACGAATCAGCCGGAGTCAACGGCCCTACTTCCGACGACCAGATAAAAGATCTTTGACTATTTCTACTTTTTCTGCGTTGGGGAGAGACGATTCGATCCAGTGAATCCGGAACCCGCGGCGCTCCATCCCCCTGAACCAGGTCATCTGCCTCTTGGCAAACTGATGGATAGCCGTTTCCAATTGCGTAAACATCTCATCGTATGTTAACTCTCCGATGACATGCAAAGTCAGGTATTTGTATTCCAGACCATAGTAGATCAGGTCTTCAGGAGACACTCCGGAATTCAGTAATGTTCGGATTTCATCCAGCATACCTTCTTCCAAACGGCTTTTCAGTCGTTTGGAAATTTTTTCGCGACGCCATTCGCGATCGATATTTATACCTATTATTAAGCTTTGAATGGGTTCGTATTGATTTTCGTCCGGATCCTGAATTTGATAGTAGGCTTCGATCTCGATAGCGCGGATGGCTCTTTTGACCGAGTCGAGGTCGGTGGTATTATGCAATTGCTTATACGATTTCAGGATCATCTCCAACTCTTCCAGGCTTTTGCCTTTCAGTTGCTCGCGCAACTCCGGATTTTCAGGAACGGCCAGTAACTTATATCCTTTCAATACGGATTCAATATATAAACCGGTACCTCCGCAAAGAACAGGAAGTTTTTTCCTTTCTTTGATCTGATTGAATACACGATGGAAATCGTGCTGAAACTCAAATACATTGTACTTCTCTCCCGGCTCACAAATATCAATCAAATGATAAGGTATCTGTTTCCCGTTGATGGTATAATCGGCCAGGTCCTTTCCCGTACCGATGGTCATCCCCCGGTAAATCTGGCGGGAGTCGGCGCTGATTATCTCTGTATCAAGCGAATCCGCAAGCATTGCAGCAAAAGCTGTTTTACCGGAAGCCGTGGGACCGAGAATCGTGATGAGTTCTGCCATTTTGTTTTCAATTCTTCGCCGCAAAGATATGAAAATTGCATCTATTCATATTCATTCTAATTAAAGAATTATTTCCATAATTGTTTGTAACTTCCGCTTTATTAGTATAATTTTGCAGTTTGAAATTAATAATCTCAAAATAATTTAAAGCAAAGTTCTATGTATTGGCTAATTAATTCTTCTATCGGCAAGAAACTTATCATGAGTATCTCGGGTATTGTTCTTGTCTTGTTTTTGCTGTTCCACGTATCCATGAACGTGACGGCTATATTTTCGGAGGAGGCTTACAATACCATCTGCTCTTTGTTGGGAGCAAACTGGTATGCAGTAGCGGCAACTGTAGGTCTGGGCGCTATTGTGGCCATCCACTTTATCTATGCGTTTATCCTTACATTACAGAATCGCAAAGCCCGTGGGAGTAACCGCTATGAGGTAAGTGCACGTCCTAAAAATGTGGAATGGGCTTCCCAGAATATGTTTGTACTGGGGGTCATTGTTATCGGTTTTATGTTTTTACACTTCAGTCAGTTTTGGTATAAGATGATGTTCACAGAGTTATTGGGACATCATGAAGTTGAACTGGGAACAAGCATGGTGTCTCCGCAAGACGGAGCGGCTTTCGTCCGGTATTACTTCAGCCAGACCTGGATTGTGGTTGCCTATTTGGTATGGTATGTTGCATTATGGTTCCATTTAACTCACGGATTCTGGAGCGCACTTCAAACGATCGGATGGAACAATACGGTTTGGTTCAACCGTTGGAAAGTAGTCGGACAAGTATTGGCAACAGTTCTTTGTCTTGGATTTGCTTCTGTAACAATCTATTTCTATGTTACTTCATTGAGTTAAGTAGGAACTGATATTTTTATTCAAGATTAAAAAAGAAAACAGATATGAGTACAAAATTAGATGCTAAAATACCTCAGGGCCCCTTGGCGGAAAAATGGAGTAATTACAAAAGCCATCAAAAATTAGTAAATCCGGCGAACAAACGCCGCCTCGATATTATTGTTGTCGGAACCGGTCTGGCCGGAGCTTCGGCGGCAGCTTCTCTCGGAGAGATGGGATTCAATGTATTGAATTTCTGTATCCAGGATTCTCCGCGCCGCGCACACTCGATCGCCGCTCAAGGCGGGATCAACGCCGCTAAGAATTATCAAAACGACGGAGACTCGGTCTATCGTTTGTTCTATGATACGATCAAAGGAGGAGACTACCGCGCCCGCGAAGGAAATGTTTACCGTCTGGCTGAAGTCGCCAACAGCATCATCGACCAGTGTGTAGCGCAAGGAGTTCCTTTCGCCCGCGAATACGGAGGTCTATTGGATAACCGTTCTTTCGGAGGCGCTCAGGTTTCCCGCACGTTCTATGCCAAAGGACAAACAGGTCAACAGTTATTGCTCGGCGCTTACTCAGCATTAAGCCGCCAGGTCAATAAAGGCGCTGTGAAATTATATACCCGTTATGAAATGCTCGACCTGGTTATCATCGACGGTCGTGCACGGGGAATCATCGCCCGTAACCTGGTTACAGGAAAAGTAGAACGTTTTGCAGCTCATGCAGTTGTGATTGGAACAGGAGGCTACGGAAACGTATTTTTCCTTTCAACCAACGCCATGGCTTCCAATGGTTCTGCGGCCGTACAATGTTATAAAAAGGGCGCTTTTTTCGGAAACCCGTGTTTCGCTCAGATACACCCGACTTGTATCCCGGTTCACGGAGAATTCCAATCGAAATTAACGCTGATGTCCGAATCATTACGTAATGACGGACGAATTTGGGTCCCAAAGAAAAAAGAAGATGCGGAAGCTATTCGCGCCGGTCGATTGAAACCGACTCAGATCAAAGAAGAAGACAGAGATTATTATTTGGAAAGAAGATATCCTGCTTTCGGAAACCTGGTGCCGCGTGACGTGGCTTCTCGTGCTGCGAAAGAACGTTGCGATGCCGGATTTGGTGTCGGAACGACAGGTCTGGCTGTTTATCTGGATTTCTCGGAAGCAATCAACCGCCTGGGACTTAAAACCGTAGAAGCTCGTTATGGGAACTTGTTCCAGATGTATGAAAAGATTGTTGACGATAATCCGTACGAAACACCGATGATGATTTATCCGGCTATCCACTATACGATGGGGGGTATCTGGGTCGATTATGAATTGATGACAACGGTTCCCGGTCTCTTTGCTATCGGGGAAGCCAATTTCTCAGACCACGGAGCAAACCGTCTGGGAGCTTCTGCCTTGATGCAAGGTCTGGCCGATGGCTATTTCGTTCTTCCATATACTATACAAAATTATTTGGCCGATCAGATCCGGGTACCTCGTTTCAGTACCGATCTTCCCGAATTCAAAGCGGCGGAAGAGGCGATCAATGAAAAAATCGCTCGCCTGATGAGTATTCAAGGAAAACGTTCGGTCGATTCCATTCATAAAGAACTGGGACTTATCATGTGGGACTACGTAGGAATGGGTCGTACGAAAGAATCATTGGAAAAAGCTTTGGTCAGACTGAAAGAAGTGAAAAAAGAATTCTGGTCTAATGTACGCATTCCGGGAGAAGCAAACAGCCTGAATGTCGAATTGGAAAAAGCTTTACGTGTTGCCGACTTCCTTGAAGTCGGATACCTGATGGCGCTCGACGGTTTGAATCGGAATGAGTCTTGCGGAGGCCACTTCCGCGAAGAATATCAAACTCCGGAAGGCGAAGCATTACGTGATGACGATAATTATTCTTATGCAGCTTGTTGGAAGTGGACAGGAGAAGACAAAGAACCCGAACTGATCAAAGAACCACTCGATTATGAGTTTATCGTAAGGCAACAAAGAAACTATAAAGCGTAAAATAGTAGACGAGTATGGAAAAAATAATCAATATAAATTTAAAAGTATGGCGCCAAAAAGGTCCGAAAGCTAAAGGCGCTTTTGAAACTTATAAACTGGATGGCATTTCAGGAGATACTTCATTTTTGGAAATGTTGGACATTCTGAATGAGAAACTAATTAATGAAGGTCAGGAACCGGTTGTTTTCGATCATGACTGTCGCGAAGGAATTTGCGGAATGTGTTCGCTTTATATCAATGGTCATCCGCACGGACCGGATGAAGACATTACCACTTGTCAGTTGCACATGCGTAAATTCAAAGATGGAGAAACGATTACGATCGAACCTTGGCGCTCAGCAGGTTTTCCTGTTATCCGTGACTTGATGGTTGACCGTACGGCTTTTGATAAAGTTATTCAGGCGGGTGGATACGTCTCCGTTAATACCGGAGGTATTCCTGATGCCAATGCAATTCCTATTTCCAAAGAAAAAGCGGATGAAGCAATGGATGCAGCTTCCTGTATCGGATGCGGAGCCTGTGTCGCTGCCTGTAAGAATGGTTCGGCCATGCTCTTTGTTTCCGCTAAAATCAGCCAGTTGGCTTTATTGCCTCAGGGAAGAATTGAAGCTGCCCGCCGGGCGAAAGCAATGGTTGCGAAAATGGATGAACTGGGATTCGGTAACTGTACGAACACCATGGCTTGCGAACAGGAATGTCCTAAAAATATATCAATCAGCAACATCGCAAGAATGAACCGCGAGTTCATTTCGGCTAAATTCAAAGATTGATGGTATACGATTCAAGAAAGCAGCGATCGATTGATTTTCAATCGCTGTTTTTTTATTATCTTTAGTATCCTTTTTATACCTCTTATTTTGAATCTGTCAAAAATAGCATTATCGATTATTTTTATTGGAATTTTTTTTTGAAGTTCACTCAGATTCTTTTACCTTTGCTTCGATTAATAGTACTAACTTAAAATTTTACGAACATGGCTTATGTAATTTCAGAAGACTGTATTGCATGTGGTACTTGTATTGATGAGTGTCCGGTAAGTGCAATATCAGAAGGCGACATCTATAAAATCGATCCGGATCAATGCACTGATTGTGGTACGTGCGCTGATGTATGTCCAACTGAAGCAATTCATCCTGCTTGATCTAATGAGCAGAAATGCTATAAGGTTGCTAATTGATTTTCGATTAGCAACCTTTTTTCTTTCATTTTATAATTTGTTTTCCTTTTTTCTTATTTTTGCACCATGAAACGCTTCCTCCTTATCATATATCAGGTTGTTATCTGGCTACCGTTTTTTTTAATAATCACTGTTTTAACGGCGCTTACAACTACCGTCGGCTGTTTGTTGGGCGGAGAGAAATTTTTTAGTCATTACCCGGGGATGATTTGGTCTAAATTAGTATGTATCATAACATTATGTCCAGTGAAAGTTGTCGGAAGAGAAAAACTAAAAAAACAACAATCCTATGTTTTTGTCGCCAATCATCAGGGAGCATACGATATTTTCCTGGTATACGGATACTTAGGATTTCCGATCAAATGGGTCATGAAGCAAAGCCTGCGTAAGATTCCTCTCGTGGGGAAAGCTTGTGAATCAGCCGGATTTATTTTTGTGGATAATTCATCTCCGAAAGCAGCCGCCAAAACGATTCACAATGCTGAATCAAAACTTCGGAATGGGGCTTCTGTCGTTATATTCCCTGAAGGTTCAAGGACAAAGACCGGAAAAGTGGGGACATTTAAAAAAGGCGCTTACCAAATGGCTCTCAACCTGAAACTCCCGATTGTTCCGTTGACTATCAATGGCACATACGAAGTAATGCCCGCCAAATCGTTCCTGATCAATCCGCATAAGATCGAGCTGATCATCCATGATCCCATTGAAACAGAAGACCTTTCATCGGATCATATCCGCGAAGTCGCAACGCATATCAGGGAATTAGCAGATCAATCCAGGGAAACCATAGAATCTTCTTTGTGGGAGCGGTACAAATAAAAAGATACGTTACCAGTTGAAATAAACACTCAGATAAACGGCATTGTACGTGACATTAGCCATACGCTTAGTATCCAAATCTTTAACATATTTGTAATTGGGGGCGATCTTGAGATTTTTGATCGGAGTATATTCAAATCCGGCCATCCATAAATCTCCGGTGTAACTGATCCAGGATTGATCATTTTTGTCTTTGGATCCCAGATAATCGTATCTTCCGAAAAAATTCCATTGCTTATGTAAAGGAACGGTCGTATAAATCGAATATCCGTAATAATCATGATTACTTTTCCACTGATTGTTCTTCTGGTAGTTGTATTCGGCGCCCAAAGAAAAACGGCTACACGCATAACCTGCGAATAACGCTAATGTCTGCTGATCGGTGTCGCTTCCTGATTGTTGGAAAATATCGCCGTAAATTCTCAGAGTCAGACCGGAAAGAGGTGTCAGCGTCAGGCCTAAACCATACCGGTATTTATTGTCCATATTGATATTTTTATACCCTTCTCCGTTGGTCAGACTCAGATCGGCTGATAGCCAGGGCGCCCATGCATACTCGCCTGAAACTCCCAGGTCGGCAGCCGGTCCCATTTTATATAAATCCTGAAACGACTGGATAATATAACGATAACCCCAGAATTTTTCTTGTAAATTAAACTGATAGGAACCGATCAACCCGCCGTTGATTGTCAAACCGTTGTCTTTCCATGTTAGAAATGCATTTTTCAGGTAGATATCTCTTTTCTGGGAAGACATAAAGCTTTCGGAAGGAGGTACGGCGGCATCGACAATGACTTTCCCGCTTAAAGTGGAGGATAAGTCAAACTGATAACCGAGATAAGCCCGGGTCAGCTCAAATCCTGAAATCTTGTTACTGGCCCCGATGCCTGCATGATAATTGGCAAAAACAGTGATAATGGGACTTCCGGAGACTTTGAATTCTTCCTTTTTTTCTTGTGCAAAAAGAGAAAAAAGACTGCTAAACAGGAGGATTAAGACAGTGAATGTTAATTGTTTCATGTTTCTGATATTCATTTTTCACTGCAAAGAAAAAGAAGTTTTGTTACAAAAATAGTACAAAACAGCCCAATCTCTGAAAAATTAAATATATCCCATGGATTTGAGACCAAAAATAAATAAGAATATGGTCACACAAGAACAAGCCGTTGTGAGCACGACTATTTGCGCCGATAATTCTCCATCGCATCCCATGTTTTTAGACATGATATAACTTGCCATAGCCGTGGGAGTTGCAAATATCGCTAAAAACACGCTGAGTTCCACATTCCGGAATCCCATCCATACAAAAATACCGATGGCCAACAGAGGGACAAGGATTAAGCGAACGATCGTGATCGCGATCACTTTGGAAATATTTTTTCCTAAATACCTGAATTTGAACTCTCCTCCCATTACGAACAAGGCCAATGGCGTTCCTATGGCTGCAAATTGCATCAATGGTTTTTGTGCAAAAAGCGGTAGCTGCAGATGCGTAATCCCTCCCAATAAGCCGAAAAAGCAACCGATGATCAACGGATTTGTTACAATATCTTTGAGGATGCTTTTGAATGAGATTTTATGATTACCGGTTTCGGAATATATCGAGAGGATAATGACGGCCGACACATTATAAAGCGGGATCATGATTCCCATCAACATGGAGATCGTAGCAACGGCATCCTTTCCATACATCCCGGTCGCCAATGGCAATCCGTAGATCAGGAAGTTACTCCGGTAAATGGCCTGAATCATACTTCCCCTTTGCCCTTTTCGTCGGACGAACAACGGAACGATACAAAAAGACAGGGCAATGATTATTAAGATACCCGCTACGGCTGAAAATATAAGTTTGGTATTTGAAAAATCTCCTTGATAAGACGACCAGATATCGTAAAAAAGCATGACCGGCAGACAAAAACGGAAAACAAATTTATTCAATTCGGACAGAAAAGATTCGGAAACAAATTTTATTTTCCGGGCGATATAACCGATAGAGATTAATACAAAAAGCGGAGTGACAACATTGACTGAAAAAAGAAAATTATTCATACGTGAATTTTTATTTTTATATTATTGTCGTATGGAAACTCGCATTTTCATGAACTATGGCTTACAGGTATGTCAATGCTCGTTTTCATGATCCGTTCCGTGCGTTTTAAGTATGCGGTGCGGAATGTTCCCATGTCCGATGATATCGAAAGGACAGGCATAGTGTTCTTCCAGCCAGTGAGCATCGACATCCGTCCCCGCATGATAATGAAGTGTTTCGTTCACACACGCGATGTTTTTAACTGTCGAAATGACCGTGCCAATGTCGTGGGATACCAGGATGATAGCCGTTTTTTCATTGATTTTCTGTAACAAATGGTAGAAATGCGATTCAAATCGTTTGTCTACATACGAATTCGGCTCATCGAGAATTAATAATTGAGGTTTATTGATGATGGCTCGCGCCAATAAGGTACGCTGCAGTTGTCCCCCGGACAATTCACCAATGGGTTTGGATGCAATTTCTTCGATACCCATTTCAGACAAAATTTCCTGCATGCGGTTCTTTTTATCTGTCTTCGAACTGTTTCTGTCCATTGCCAGTCCGGATTCGATCACTTCCGATACGAGAATAGGGAATTTCTTGTCGATCGAATTTGTTTGAGGCATATACCCGATCCTTTGTTTGATGCTTTCGTCCGAAAAGATGACATTTCCGGATTCGGGACGTAATAATCCTAATATGACCTTTAATAGGGTCGTTTTTCCTCCTCCGTTCGGGCCGATAATGCCTAAAAAATCATGAACATAAATATCCAGGCAAATATCTTTCAAAACAAGCTCTCCGTTGTAGCCGGCACACACGTTTTTTATTTCGATCAACCGTTTATTCATCGGATAGCGCTTTTGCGATTTTGATTGTCTCTTCACTCCAATTGTACGACAACGGATTAATAACTACCAGCTTACATCCGGTTTCTTTGGCTATTACTTCTGCATTTTTCTGATCAAATTCCTGTTGGATAAAAATTATTTTTACGCCTTCGGAACGAGACATTTCGACCAGGTTTTTCATTTGTTCCGGCGATGGCTCTTTGCCGTCGATCTCGATGCAGTGCTGCGTCAAGCCGTAGTCTCTGGCCAGATAAGTCAATGCCGGATGATAGATCAGGAATGCTTTGTGCGTCGCATGGGCAAGTAAGCTTTTAACGATGCTGTCTGTCTGGTTGATTTCATTTTGCAGCACGGCCAGATTGCTCCGGTAGATCGTTTCGTTTTTTTTGTCCAAATCGATCAAAGCATTGCACATGTTTTCAGCGATGATCATCGCCTCCGGAGGAGAGCTCCACGTATGCGGATCTATCCCTCCGGCGTGCGCATGTTCCTGGTCGTGACTGCCGTGATCATGCTCTCCGTGGTCCTGGTCTCCATGATCATGTTCAACCGCAGATATAACGTATTGAATGTTCTCTCCATTGTCGAAAATCCGGAGACCGGGGTTATTCGCTTGGATCTTGTCCATCCAGACTTCCTCAAAGCCGATTTTGCCTATGCGGAAATAAGCGGCGCTTCTGGCCAACTGAGTCATCTGAACGGGTGATGGATCGTATGTTTCAGGATTTGTTCCGGGCGGGACCATCGTTACCACTTCAAAAAGATTACCGGCCAATTGTTGAGCGAAATAGCGTTGAGGTTCAATCGTTACGGTAATTATTTTCTCTTTCTCGTTTTTTTGTGAACAAGAAAAAAGGAAAACGGAAAGAATCAGAGAAACAGGGAGTAGTACAGATCTTTTCATTTGTTAAAACGATATTTTTATTGCAAAGTTATGATTTTATACGGTAATAAAAAATGATTTAGTATATTTGAACCCGTTAATTGGATCAAATCAATTTTTATGAAAACGAGCATTTACATATGTATGTAAGCCATAGATAATGAAAATGCGAGTTTCCATACGACAATAATATAAAAATAAATATTTACGTATGAAACAAGCATTTATTATTTTATTATCACTCATTGTTTTCGGATGCGTTGATAAACCTAACAAAACAGCAGCAGTCATGAATACACAAACACAATCAGAAAAGACGTGGTCACAGCAGTTGGATGAAATTCTTCCTTTATTGGGACATCGGAACTGGATCTTAGTGGTAGATAAAGCTTTCCCTCTACAAAGTGCGAATGGGATGACTTACATCGACACCCAATCAGATTTATTACAAGTACTTGATACAGTGGTTAGAAAAGTAAATAAATCTACCCATGTGAAAGGGATCTTCTATACGGATACGGAATTAGGATTTCTGACGGAAGAGTTGGTTCCCGGAATTGGAACTTTCAGGGATCAATTGCAGCAATCACTAAAAGGAAATAATATCCAGACACTCAATCACAACGATGTTTTTGAGAAATTGGATAGCGCTTCCAAGTTGTTCAATGTCGTTATCCTGAAAACAGAGAATGTCATGCCGTATACTTCGGTGTTTGTGGAATTGGATTGTGGCTATTGGTCGGCAGAAAAAGAAAATCAGTTAAGAGCATCGATAGCCCGATAGTATTCCGGATAAAAAATGCCAAGTTTACCGAAAGGGATAAAAATTTACCGGAAACTCCGTCACCGGAAAGGACACGGTGTTCATTCTCCGTTTGTTTATAACCTGATAACCAAAGTCATCGAGGAAAGATCTCCGTACTATGTATTCCGTGAAATCGAAAACATACGGAAAGAGATTATCGAAAAGAAAGATGAATACAGTCGGATAACTGTCCGGGACACTCAGAATCAAAAATACGGGGCTTTGTTGTTCCGTCTGATAAACTTTTTTCAATGTAAGAATGTTTTACAGATCGGAACTTCAACCGGGATCATGAGTCTTTATCTTTCATCAGCCCGATCGGATTGCGAATGCGTTGCTGTTGAAGACAATGACGATATCGGGAATTTTGCTTCCGGGATTATTCGGAAACTGGGATTGAAAAATTTCAGGATTGAAATCGGTCATTTACAGGATAAAACAGAAGAATTGTTCAATGAATACTCCTCATTCGATTTATTTTTCATTAATATTCCTGAACATGCTTCTTGCCCTGAAGTCATTAATAAATGCCTGAAAAGGGCAAAAAAAGAGGCCATTTTTGTCATAGAAGGGATTAATGGGAGTCAAAAAATGAGGAATACATGGAAAAATCTGGTTCTGAATCCTGAAATCACTGTTTCCATCGATTTATACCGTTTTGGTATTGTGTTTTTGAGGGAAAATATTCATAAACAACATTATAAAATATATTTTGATAATGGAAAAAAGCAGGCTTTACACAAAAACGGGCGACAAAGGTTTCACTTCTTTAGTCGGCGGAAAAAGAGTAGCGAAAACACATATTCGCTTGGACGCATACGGCACGGTAGATGAGCTGAACTCATTCATTGGGTTACTCATCGAAGAAATCACGGACAATCAAAGCCGGGAGCTGCTACAGCATACCCAATCCGTCCTTTTTTCAGTCGGATGCTCCCTGGCAACTGATGAAGGGCAGGCGAGCGTTTGCTGCATTCAACAATCAGAGATTATCGTACTCGAAGAAGCCATCGATCGTTTAGATGCGAGCTTGCCCAAACCGACCGGTTTCGTTTTACCCGGAGGCTCTAAGAGCGCTGCATTGGCGCATGTCTGCCGTACCGTTTGCCGGCGAGCGGAAAGATGTATTTACCGGATACCGGAATATGCAGAATCAGACTCAGATTTGTTAAAATATATCAACAGACTATCCGATTATTTCTTTGTTTTGGCTCGAAAAGAAGTTTTTGACAAAAAGGGACAAGAAATTTTTTGGCATAATCCTTGCAAATAAAATATATTGTTATACTTTTGCGCAAAAAATAGCAAAGACCTTAAAATTATTTTACTTAGCAATTACACAATTATGTATTGGACTTTAGAACTAGCTTCAAAATTGGAAGATGCGCCGTGGCCGGCAACTAAAGATGAACTCATTGACTTTGCGTTACGTTCCGGTGCGCCGTTAGAAGTGATTGAAAATCTTCAGGAAATTGAAGATGAGGGTGAGATTTATGAATGTATCGAGGATATATGGCCTGATTATCCCAGTAAAGAAGATTTTTTCTTTAATGAAGAAGAATATTAGGGTAGGAAAAAGAAATCAATGACTTATAAACAACCTCAAATATAACAAACAGGTCGCTATGGCGATCTGTTTTTATTTATTACATATGAAATCATTTTTTATTGGAAATAAAGAAATTCGGCTACCAATCATTCAAGGAGGAATGGGTGTAGGCGTATCACTTTCGGGACTGGCTTCTGCTGTTGCCAACGAAGGCGGGATCGGCGTTGTATCATGCGCCGGATTGGGATTATTGTATAAACAGGATCTCGGTAATTACTTGAAGAATTGTATTTGGGGGCTTAAAGAGGAGCTTCGCAAGACACGCGAAAAGACCCAAGGCATTATCGGTGTAAACATAATGGTTGCCTTATCGAATTTTGCAGATATGGTTCACACTGCAATCGCAGAAAAGGTGGATGTCATATTTTCAGGTGCGGGTTTACCATTGGATTTGCCCTCATTTCTTACGCCGGATAGTAAAACACTGCTTGTGCCGATTGTTTCTTCTGCACGTGCGGCAAAACTGATATGTGAAAAATGGCAGACGAATTACAATTATCTTCCGGATGCTATAGTGGTAGAAGGTCCGAAAGCAGGAGGGCACTTAGGATTCAAAAAAGAACAAATTGAAGATGAAGTCCATTCGCTCGAGCATTTGATACCGGAAGTAGTCGCTATTGCGGCTGAGTATAGTGATAAAAAAATAATTCCAGTGATTGCTGCCGGAGGAATTTCGACAGGAGAGGACATCTTGCGTTTTATCCGATTGGGAGCAACTGGAGTGCAAATGGGCAGTATTTTTGTTCCGACTGATGAATGTGATGCTTCTTCGACATTCAAACAAATCTATGTTGATGCTCATCAAGAAGATGCGATCATCATTCAAAGCCCTGTCGGTATGCCCGGGCGAGCTTTTAATAGTCAATTTATCCGTAGTGTGAAGGAAGGCAACGAAAAACCCAAGGGTTGCCCGTATCGCTGTATCAAGACCTGTGACTACACCCAAAGTCCTTATTGCATTATCAAGGCTCTTTATAACGCTGCTAAAGGGAATATGGATAAAGGATATGCTTTTGCCGGAGCAAACGCCTATCTTACCGATAAAATCAGCAGTGTAAAAGAAGTAATCGCCAAGCTTAAAAATGAGTTTGAAATCGCTCAGGGAAAAGTAATAACAAACAGCTTATAGTCCTCGTTCAAAAAGATGATAACATTTAAAGATTTAAATATTTCAGAGCCGATCTTGAAAGCTTTAACAAGTAAAGGATATGAAATGCCGACTCCGATTCAGGAGCAGGCGATACCTGTCGCACTCAGCGGGCGGGATTTATTGGGAATAGCTCAAACAGGGACGGGTAAAACCGCCGCATTTGCCATACCGGTTATTCAGAGACTCGATCATCCTCAAACCCGAGGACAACGGCGTGAGATCAAGGCACTGGTGTTGACGCCGACCCGTGAGCTGGCCATACAGATCGACGAATGCTTCAATGATTATAGCCGATATACCGATTTACGCCATACTGTGATCTTCGGCGGAGTCAATCAAAATCCTCAGATTGAAAAACTGAAAAAAGGAGTCGATATTCTGATAGCTACTCCCGGACGCTTACTCGACTTGATCGCACAAAAGTATATCACACTGAATCAAATCAGTCACTTTATTCTCGATGAAGCAGACCGGATGCTCGATATGGGTTTCATACACGATATTAAGCGCTTATTGCCGATGCTACCCAAGCGCAGGCAGACCCTGTTCTTTTCTGCAACGATGCCTCCGGCAATAACGAATCTTTCCAAATCAATTTTACATAACCCTGTTAAAGTGGAAGTTACCCCTGTTTCTTCTACTGTAGATGTGATTGAACAACGTTTGTATTTTGTCGAAAAACCCCAGAAAAGCGATTTGCTTATTACCATTTTGAAGGAGGAACAGGATAAATCGGTTCTTGTGTTCTCCCGGACAAAACATGGTGCAGACAAAATTGCACGAATTTTGAACAAAAGAGGAATCGGTTGCGAAGCTATTCATGGCAATAAAACGCAAGTGGCCAGGCAACGTGCACTTACCAATTTCAAATCAGGAAAAACACGCGTGATTATCGCAACAGATATTGCCGCAAGGGGTATAGACGTCGCCAATCTGGAAATGGTCATTAACTATGACCTCCCGGATGTTGCCGAAACTTACGTCCATCGTATTGGTCGTACAGGCCGCGCCGGTAAAAGCGGGACGGCTCTTTCTTTTTGCTCGGAAGAAGAAAAAATAATGGTAAAAGATATTCAGAAATTGACGGGTAAAAAACTGACAAATTTTGCTATCCCCCATTTTTAATCCGTTTCTTCGTATTTTTGTTGTCGATATGCCGTTTTCTTCTGATATCAAAGCGTAAAAGTTGTATTTTTGTAGAAAATTGAAGAATATACCAGACAAGGCGAACCTGAAAAAAAAGAAAAAGGTTATGCCTGGCAAACTGCCATCGGCCTGCAAGATGTCGATGGTTTGAAAAGACATTTACTTTTTCTCCGGCTGAATATATAACCATTCACAAGCGACTTTTTGAAGGAGTTTATCCGTTTGCAGGAAAAATTCGCGATTACAATATCAGTAAAGAAGAGTGGGTACTAAACGGAAAGTCAGTCTATTATGCGAGCGCCGACAGCATTCGCGCTACGCTCGATTACGATTTTGAACAGGAAAAACAATTCAGTTACCGAGGGATCGACTTGTTTCAGACCGTTCAACATATGGCTGACTTTGTATCAGGGCTGTGGCAGATCCATGCATTCGGAGAAGGGAATACAAGGACCACCGCTGTGTTTACAATCAACTATTTACGATCGTTTGGTTTTGATATTAACAATACGCTGTTTGCTCAGCATTCGTGGTATTTTCGCAATGCGCTGGTTCGGGCTAATTACAGCGATCTCAAGAACGGTATTCATGCGACCAAAGAATATGTAGAACGCTTTTTCCGTAATTTGTTGCTGGAAGAGAACAACGCGCTTAGAAATAGGGATTTACTGATTACGAAAACTCCCAACAACCTTTTACAAAGCGTGAAAGAACCGGATAATACAATTTCAAAGAGCAATATTTGCCCTTTGAATTGCACTTTGGAGGAGTGTTTCGTACTTGAATACTTAAGAAACCATCCGCAAGCTACTCAAAAAGAGATGGCTGTTCACATTCGAAAATCGGAAAGAACGGTAAAAAGCATAACAAGTCGTTTGCAACAAAAAAAACTTCTGGAGCGTCAGAATGGCAGGCGTAACGGTTTTTGGGTGGTAAAAGAAGGCCACTAGTCCCTATTCATTGTAAATTTTCCAAATCAGCTAAATCCTGAAGGCGGGCTCTTGCTGATTTATTTTTCCGTAAATTGTCAAGATCGATAAAATGAACAAGAGTATCATCTATTTTTAATTCTACTTTAGAATGATAACATGTATCAAAATCAAGATCCCCTGAAATAGATGTCAAAATATCGATTCTGTTTGGAGGATATCCTAATTGAATTATATTATCAGAGGAAGTAAAATCCGTAAGGTTCAGATTCAAAGACGAAAAGCCGAACTGTTCCAACGCTTTTATCAGATTTTCAGCATTGTGAGATTCGGCCTGTATCCAGACATCCAAATCTTTCGTATAACGAGGATGTCCGTGAATGGCAACAGCATATCCGCCAACAATAAGATATTTGACTTTACACTCGTTTAACGACTGAATAAACTCTTTGAAATCCTTGTTCAGTAACATATTTCCAAGTATTATATTCTTTTCGAATTTCTTCCAAGGCGGCCAATCGCTTCCAAGGGGGCTGGCTCTGCCAATAGATAAAGTCCGTTTTTTTCTCGTTTAAACCAACAATGTGAACGACCTTTTCCATGCCATGTAAGATTAAAGTATAGGAGTACAAATATAACTGATTTTTATGAAAATTCCAACTCTGACACCTATGTAATTCACAATTATTTTCGACTACAAAAGCCGTCGGGATAAATACCTTACCGGATATAGAACCGACAGGAACCCGATGACCAGCACGGTCATAAACGTGAAAAGAATGTCTTTGAATTCAACGATCAGGGGGTAAGCATCCACGACAAAACTGCCGCTGGCGCCGCTGAACTTGAGTAATCCTAGTTTTTGTTGGAGAAAACACAAGCCGAGTCCCAGGATGATACCCAGGATTCCTCCCATGGAGGAGATCAGCCAGCCTTCAAACAGAAAGATTCTGGATATCAGCTTGTTGCTAGCTCCGATGTTGCGCAGAATAATAACATCCTGTTGTTTCTCCACGATCAATATGGATAAAGAACCGATGACATTGAACGCGGCAATAACGAGGATAAAGCATAAAATCAGGTAGGAGATCCACTTCTCCATACTCATCATTTTGTAGGCCGTTTCCTGTTGTTGATATTGGTTTTTAACCTGAAATTCACTCCCCAGGATTTTTTTAATCTTCTCCTGCACCTTATTGGTATCGGCTCCTTCTTTGAGTTTTAACTCAATGGCGCTGACTTCTCGGGGGTAATCAAAGAGCGTGCGTGCCATGACGATCGGAACGATCAGGTAGTTATTGTCATAAACCGGCTGATTGGTGCAGAAAACGCCTGTAATATAGGCATAATCAGTTACATACGCAGAAGCTGCATTGGTTATATGGATGCGCACGTTTCGTTTGAGGGCGTAAATCTCGAGCGGATAGGCAAAACCGGCATTCATCCCCAGGTTAGAAGCCAATCCGACTCCCAGCGTACCGAAATTATTGATCTCGTCATGCAGCTTGAACTCCCCGTCGATTAACACCTGATTGATCCCGGTCAGTTCCCCGAAGTTATCGGAAACGCCTTTGAGTGTGGCCGGCACCTGCCTGCCTTTATAGCGCAAGAGGACATTGTCTTCAAGGACTTCAGTGAATAAAGCTATCTCCGGCATCGCCTTGACTTTCAGTAGGGCTCCGGATTGAGCGTCGAACACTTTTCCTTTGTCGGGGGTAATTTTCAACGGAGGATCGAAAGAACAATACATCGTCGACACCAGTCCCTGAAACCCGTTGAATATGGAGAGCGTGCACACCATAGCCATGGTGGCGACAGCAATACCACACATCGCTACAATCGAAATGATGTTGATTGTATTGTGGGATTTCTTTGAGAAAAGATATCTTTTCGCTATGTAAAAGGACAGGTTCAAGGATCTTACATTTTTTTCAGTAGGTTGTCGATATTTTCCAGATAATCCAGCGAGTCGTCCAGGTAAAATGAAAGTTCGGGTATTTTACGCAACTGGTTCTTCTCCAATTGTCCCAGTTCAAAGCGGATCGCTTTTTTGTTCTGGTTGATAGCCTCGAGTATCTCTATCCCCTTTTCAGAAGGGAAGATACTCAGATAAGCCCTCACTAGTCCCAGGTCGGGACTCACTCTTACTTTTGTTACGGAAACCAACACCCCGGGCATTGCTTTCGTTTGTAACAAAAAGATCTCGCCCAGGTCTTTCTGGACAAGTCGTTCTATTTTTTGTAATCGTTTACTTTCCATATCAGTGTCAGCCCGTCTCTGACGGGAATAATTACTTTTTCAATTCGTTTGTCTGTTGCGATTTTATCATTGAACGCTTTGATTCCGATTGTCTGAGCGTCGTTATGGGCGTGTTCTTCAATCACTTTCCCATCCCAGAGGGTGTTGTCGGCGATGATGATCCCGCCCGGCCGTACTTTGTCAAAGACCAAATCGAAGTAGGCGGCATATTCGCGTTTATCGGCATCGATAAAAACCAGATCGAACACCTCATTTATTTGAGGAACAATATCTTGCGCATCTCCGATATGAAGACGGATCTGATCTTTGTATGCCGATTGATCGAACTGTTTCCGGATAAAATCTTCCAATTCATCATTGATCTCGATGGTATCGATACGCCCTTTTCCGGATAAAGCTTCAGCCATACACAGAGTCGCATACCCGGTATAGGTTCCTATTTCCAGGATCCGTTCCGGCGATAGCATCCGGCAGAACATTTTGAGCAGGCGTCCTTGCAGGTGTCCGGAGAGCATTCTCGGACGAAGCAGGTTCACATGCGCTTCCCGGTTGAGTCTGGCGAGCAACTCCCCTTCCCCATCGATATGCCCCAGGATGTATTCCTCTAATGTTTTATCTATCATCGGTCGATCTGATTCTGCTTATTTACCTGAAATCCGGCGGATTGAATTTTTTCGCACCATCCAGTATTTTTCCTACGTTGTTGATTTCGAGAAAAGAGGTCCCTTTTCCTTCTCCGAAACTGCCGCTCAGGTAGGCCACCATGTCGTTGCGGTTGACCATCCCTTTACGCAGGAGTTTGTTCAATGCATCCAATATATACTCTTTCGAAGTGGATGCTTCTTCTTGATATTCAGCCCATATTCCGTACGAAAGAGCCAGTTCGCGGGTAGTCCGTTCGCGGTAACAGATAGCAAAAACAGGCGATTTTCCTCTGAAAGCAGCCAGGTAACGCGCTGTTCTTCCTGTGAAGCTGTCTGTGATAATCGCTTTCACATGGAGTTTGGACGAAGTTTTCACGGCCTGTTTAGCCAGAAAAGAAGTCACATCCAGGTCGTCATTAGGAATGGGCACCCGGATATCATTTTCCGCCAGTTTTGTTTTTTCCGCTTCACTGGCTATCCGCGCCATGGTCCGGACGGCTTCTACCGGATATTTCCCGTAGGCCGTTTCCCCGCTCAACATCAGTGCATCTGTGCGGTAATAGATCGCATTGGCGATATCGGTTACTTCGGCGCGTGTCGGACGCGGATTGTTGATCATGGAATGTAACATTTGGGTCGCCACGATTACCGGTTTTTTGGCAGCCACACACTTCCGGATCAACACCCGTTGCAATCCGGGAATTTTTTCCTGGGGAACTTCGATTCCCAGGTCTCCGCGGGCGACCATGATGCCGTAAGCGACCTCCAGAATCTCATCGATATTATCGACGCCTTCCTGATTTTCAATTTTCGCAATGATCTTTATCGGACTGTGATATTCGTCCAGGATCCGTTGGATATCCAGCACATCCTGCTTGGTACGCACAAACGAGTGAGCGATAAAATCGATTTCCATTTGAACGGCATACTTGATGTTTTGTATATCTTTCTCTGTCAGAGAAGGAAGATTGATCCGAACACCCGGAACATTCACACTTTTCCTGCTTCCCAGGGTGGCGTCGTTCAAGACTTCGACGATCAAAGAGTCTTGTTTTTTCTCGATGACTTTGAGTTCCAGGTCTCCATCGTCGATCAGGACAAGCGCTCCTATTTTAATTTCATCGACAAAATTTTTATAATTGACGAAGATGCACTCTTTTGTTGTCAATCCGTTGTTGTCTCCTTTGATGGTTGTGACATCTCCGGTTTTGAATTCAATGGCGTTTTCCGATGTCGTTGTCCTGACTTCAGGTCCTTTGGTGTCCATTAAGATCCCGATGCAGTTGGATACTTTCCGTACATTGGTAATGATCTGGTCGAAACCCTCTTTACCCAAGTGAGCGGAATTCATCCGCACCACATTCATCCCTTCTTCATATAGAGCAGCGATAAAGTCGACATCGCAACGTTTATCCGAGATAGTAGCAACTATTTTTGTATGTTTCAGCATATGATTTTAAAAATTAAAGTACTTAAAATGTGAAAAAAGCTTCCACTGCCAGCCGGTATGAATCCAGGCCGAACCCGGAAATGACACCGGTACAGGCCGCAGCGAGCAAGGATTGATGCCTGAACGGTTCACGGGCGAACACATTGGAAATATGGACTTCCACAACCGGAGTGTCTATCGCTTTGATCGCGTCATGGATAGCCACAGAGGTGTGGGTATATCCTCCTGCATTCAGGATAATCCCATCGTAAAAAAATCCGGTTTCGTGTATTTTATCAATAATCTCGCCTTCGATATTGGTCTGGAACCAGGAAAATTCGACGGAGGGGTATTTTTTTTCCAATTGTTCAAAAAAATCATCCCAGGAGAATGTCCCGTAAATTTCCGGTTCACGGATTCCCTGTAAATTGAGATTAGGTCCGTTAATAATTTGAATTTTCATACCCATGCATTTATATCCTGCTAGTTTTAGTATCTTTGCCGACGATTGTGTAATGAAACTTTTCGACTGCAAAAATAGTCATTTATTCAGAATAAAGTATATTTCTATGTCAAAGCTTTCAAATGAACCGTTGGTATCGTCTTATTATTCTTATTTGCTTCTGGAAAAGTCTTTATCGGAAAATTCCATCGAAGCTTATATGGATGATCTGAATAAGTGGTTGAGTTACCTTTCTTTGATCCCCAAGACGCCGGAAGAAGCGGTTTTGGCCGACTTACAGGAATTCCTGATCGAACTTCATGAAATGGGGATTCACGCTCGTTCCCAAGCGCGGATTATTTCCGGGATCAAGTCTTTTTACCGGTTTCTTCTCCTGGAAGATCGGATTCAAATAGATCCGACGGAATTATTGGAAGCGCCCAAGATCGGGTTGAAATTACCGGAAGTGTTGACGGTAGACGAAATTAACCGGATCATATCCGGCATAGACCTCTCATTGCCTGAAGGGCAGAGAAACAGGGCGATTCTGGAAACGCTCTACAGTTGCGGCTTGCGCGTTTCCGAACTGACGGCTTTGCATTTCTCCGACCTGTATCCGGAGGAAGGATTTGTGAAAGTAAACGGAAAAGGGGGAAAGCAACGTTTGGTTCCCATCTCTTCTGTGGCTATTAAAGAAATCCGGAATTACATGATAGACCGGCATCGGATACCGGTAAAAAAGGGATTTGAAGATATCCTCTTTCTGAGCCGGAGGGGAACCGCTTTGTCTCGCATCATGATTTTTCATATGATTAAACAATACGCCGAATTAGCCGGGATTAAGAAAAACATCAGTCCCCATACTTTTCGTCATTCATTCGCCACCCATTTGCTCGAGGGAGGCGCTAACCTGCGCGCCATCCAGCAAATGCTCGGGCATGAAAAGATTACCACTACTGAAATTTACACACACATA
This sequence comes from Bacteroidales bacterium, assembly GCA_031551395.1. Lineage (GTDB taxonomy): Bacteria > Bacteroidota > Bacteroidia > Bacteroidales > Azobacteroidaceae > BNXB01. The sequence goes on along the minus strand of JAVBNR010000035.1, from coordinate 5,061 downwards.
GACCGGGATTTTCTGAGAAGTGAGATCCTGGAACATCATCCCCGGAATAAAAAGAATTAGAAGTTTTTTTAATTAATTTTTTTATTTTTTTTATTAGTCTGAAAACATTTTGAATGAAAAGAGTGTTTTGATTGTAATTTAAGCGCTTAAAGTGAATGTTGAATAAGGAGAATTTATAAACTTAATTTACAACTCAGATTAATTATGAAAGGTAAGATTAACATTGGAATAGTATCGTTTTTGTCTTCGATATTTTTCATGGTTTCATGCGAAAGTTATCCAGGATATGACGAATATGTTGATGAGCAATTGGTATCTGTATCAAGCTATAATTCAAACACTAACTACGCCCAATATAAAACGTTTTCTATCGCAGATACAGTTGCAATTGTAGACAATGGGACAATTACAAAGGTAAAAGTAACGGATCCCAGATATCCGAATCTTCCGATTTTTGTAGACGCCGTGAGTGATAATATGACCAGACTGGGCTACACTCCTTCCAGTTCAGATCCTGATCTAGGGATTATGTTGTCATTGGTTAAAACGACGAACGAGTATGTGAGCTATCCCTGGTGGTGGTGGGAGTATTGTTACTGGTATTTTTGGAGTTGTGGGTATTATCCCTATTATCCATACCCGTATCCTGTTATCGTAGGAGGCTATACTGTTGGAGTACTGGCTATAGACATGTTTGACCTGAAGCAAAAAACCGATACAAAGGTGCCGGCCGTGTGGACTGGCGTCGTCAGAGGATTATACACAGGAACACATAATACCACAGATGTGACTGCGGCTATTAATCAGTGTTTTGATCAAACAGTGCCGTTTCAAAAATAATTAATACCTATAAAAAGATAACAGATATGAAGAAGATAATTGTTGTTGCATTAGTTGCCTTAATGGGTATCAGTACAAGTATGCAAGCTCAAAGAAAACAATATTATGATGTGGGTTGGGATATAGCGCAGCCTATGGGAAGTTTTTCCGATTACATCTCGAAGACCAGCCTTCGGGGGGGCTTCTTTTCCGGAAATGTTTTTATGACGGATGCATTTTCTATCGGATTCAAGTTCGGATACAACGCTTTCTCTGAGAATGTTCCGTCACAAACTTATTATATTCAGGATAAAAGCGGAAATGTGAAAGCGATAACCGCTGCCAGCTACAATTATATTGTCAGCGCCCCGCTGCAAGTAGGAGGATACTATCACTTTGTCACGGACGGACAAATTGAACCTTATATCGGACTTGGATTGGGGGTCAATTATATAACGGAAGAAACATTTGTTCAGGATCTTGACCATTACGATAACCAGTGGGCGTTTTTATTGAATCCCGAAGTCGGATTGAGGTACCAGTTCAGGGATGCTCCGTTTGCTCTTAAATTGAGAGCCGGATATAATCTCACTTTCAATAAGTACGATGTTTGGAATGTGGAATATACAAACTTTCAATCGCTGAATATCGGATTATCATTCAGTTGGACGATTCAATGATCCGACCGATATAACAAGTATTTATTTCGTTAAATTTAAATAACTTATAGTCGTTATGCAAGTCTGAGCTTGAGAAAGTGAAGACTTGCATTTTTTTATATAACAACTACACAAAAGACCAAAAGGTAAACGAAATGCGGATCAATAGTGCTGATAAATACCGAATTGAATCAGTTATAATATTTTATACTGCCTGTAAATCAATATTGTGGAAGGTGTTGTTAACCAGAACTAACCTGTTGAATAATTCCCCAAAAAGACTTTTAGATATCAGTGAAATATATTTTAATAAGTAATCTATTTCTCATTTTTTAATGCATTGAACAATTGTATTTTAAATAAAAAATGAAATCTTTGTAAATATTAAGTCATTTGTTTTGGCATGATTTTTTCTACTAACCTAAGTACACTTGCAACACACAACGTACTTGAAACAATTGGTCAACATACTATTCCCTGTTGATGTCAGATTTAATCATTTAAATTTGGCTATTCTTTTGTTTGTATCAGAGAAAGTCGCACACGCTCAGATTCAATATCATCCCTTCAATAAACAAATAGTCACAGCCGGTGGCGGGATTTTTCCCTCCAGGGGTTGCTTGTGTTTATATGGATACGATGTGCAACAGCATGTGCATTCTATTCTCATTCCCGGGAGCCGGATCCCCTTTCCGTTTTTGTGTATTGGCCTTTGGCTTGTGAAAGTCGGAGCAATCGGTTATTGTGTCAAATTGAACACGTGTGTTTCGAAATCGGAAAAAACGGTTCCCGGAATTTTATCTTACTACAACTACAAAATACAACAACACTTACAACTACAACATATAACAACACTAATTATTAATCGTATTAAACACAATTAAAAAATGAGAAAAAAGAAAATGACTTTATTTTCAGGGAGGGTCAGGATACTGATTCTTATCCTTTTCCTAGCCTGCGGTTCTTTTTCCGGCGTGTATGCGGAAAACGACTACCTGCAGCAGGAAACGATTTGTACCCATGAAACCCCGGAAGCACCGGTCATCACAAGCAGTGACCTGTCATCGGGGGATTTATCGACATCCGACTCAGTGGAACTCCGTAGCAGCGGCTTCGGGGATGAGGAAATCGGGGTTACTCCTGTGGCAGATGCCTTGTGGTGCCTGCTGCTGCTGGCTTTCCTTTACCTGGCATTCCGAAAAGACCTTTTAAGAAGAAGGCATTAATGTTGAAGTATTCACAAAACAAAAAAGAGTAAAACATGAAGAAAATAGAACACATGAAACGCTATATGAAGCGCTCTTTCCTGCTGTTACCGGCTCTGCTGCTGGCCTGTGCCCTGACGGCATCGGCAGAAGAAGTGCTGCCGGGAACCAACTACGGGAAAATAGCGATCGGAGCTAACGAGGTCACGATGAACGGCAGTTACATCGGAGCCACCGGCGCGGAACTTTACCTGCCGGTTACAGCCAACAACAATACGACAGGCCATGGTCTCCTGGCAATAGCGGGGACAGCCACCGGCTCGACAAAAATCGTACTGAACAATTTTTCGGCCACTTGGGACGGAACTTCCATCGACCTGGTGGAAGCCACAGCCGCAGGATCTGCTGTTAACGCTTTTACCATGGATGCAACCACAGCTGCCACTTCCGGCAAAAAAGCCGTGCTCAGATCCCGTGTGGATGGAGAAAAACGCACCTGGTTTATCACTACCGGCGCTGAACTGGACTTGACCGTCTTCCTGCAAGGCGCGATGAATAGCGAGGGAGCGATGAATAACTATATCCAGACAGCCGATGAAAATTACAGTTATTTCGATAGTCCTCAATTGCCTGAAACAGATCCATATGGAGTAGGAGTAAATTATCCCGGGATTAATTCCAATGCCGAGACTTTCCCTGTAGTGGACTGGCTCAAAGTGGAGATTTGGAGAATCGATGACTGGAATACCAACCAGCGTACGGTCCTCGAACAAAAAGCGCTGCTATTACAACCCGATGGAACGGCACTGGATATCGATGGACAACGGGCTCTGTTCAATGTCCAGGAAGGAGAAGTCCGGATCGTTGTCAAACACAGGAACCACCTGGGAATAATGAGCAAAGCCGTTTCCGATTTTTCAGGAAAAGTGCCCTGCAATTTCGATACCGAAGGACAGGCTGTCCGGATGTCAGAGACTGAAGTCGCTCCGATGGTCAAATTAGGAAACCACTGGTGCATGTGGGCAGGAGATGTGAATTCGGACGGGTATTTCGATGCCTCCGATTATGGTTTGTTCCTGGCCGACTATCTTAGCTGGCGTACAGGCGAATACATGAATACGGACTTCAATATGGACGGTTATATCGATACCCTCGATGATGCCATGATTCTCTCAGGAGTCATCAACCGGTTCAATTCTATATTATACTATTTCGAATAAACGAGTAAAACAAATAATTCAAACGATATGAATAAAATAATTCAATACATTGTCTTTTGCTGCATCTGCCTGTTGCCAACCCTGAAGGCACATGCCGCAGCAATCGACTCCAAGATCGAAGTTAATTTTACCCACATGACCTACGATTCAGAGACAAAGCGCTATGAATTCCTGGTTCAGCTCAAAAAGGGGACACTTTATGAGCGGCTCTCGGCCAATGGGGACTTTTCGGGGATAGACCTGCGTTTTGATGTTTGCGCTGAAACAGGCGTTTCTTTTGCTGTGGCCGGTCTGTCGGCCAATCAAAGTAAGACAGTGGCACTTCCTGCAGCCAATCCTGCAGCCGGGATTGTTTTAGCTGACCTGGATCTCATCAGCCCGAATTTGGGGGCTTACAATTTCCCGGTAGTGAATCCGAATGCGGACGTTACCAATTCGTATGTTATTACAATCTCCCGTACCACAGACCGCGCCAGTGGCAGCGGTAAGGATTTGGGCGATACTTATGTGGTTATAGCCAAAGTGTCGTTGTATGTAACCTCGGGTACTCCGACGGAAAATACAAAGATCAAACTCCGTACCCTGGACCGCTACACTGCATATCCTACCCGGATTGCTTCCTGGTCGAACGGTTATGGAAATAGCGGACAACTAACTTCTTTGATACCGGAGTACGGCCTTACTTGTCCTGAAACATCAACCTGGAAAACCACAGCTGCGGATAACAACTGGAACAACGCCTCCAACTGGAGCGATGGCGTCCCGGGAACCTGCACGGAAGTGACTATCAAGGCCGGTGCCTCTTTCTACCCGGTATTAACTTCTGCTACAGGCGCTAAATGTAATACCATCCATTTCGAGCATGGTGCCGAAGTGGCCGGAACACATTTCCTTACTTATACCAGTGCATCGGTAGACATGACTATTCCTAACAGCCGCTGGCACATGGTGGCTCCGCCGCTCCGCGACATGTATTCGGGTGACTATTGGTTGAGTGAATCGACCGCCCGTCGCAATCCTTCGGTCTCGATGATGAAATACCAGGCTATCAACCCGCAATATACTTCTATTCCGGTACAGGCCGGAGAGTGGTCTAACACCTTCAACACCCTGGATGTACAACTGGCTCCCGGAACCGGTTATGCTACCTGCATCAAC
>JAVBNR010000038.1:0-9385 GCA_031551395.1 Bacteroidales bacterium | reverse complement strand
ACGATTAATAATTAGTGTTGTTATATGTTGTAGTTGTGCGAAAGATAATATTCCGGGAACCACCCTTTTCCGATCTTGAAACACATGTATCAATTTTGACACAATAACAAAATAAGCTGCCCCGACTTTCACAAGCCAATGGCAACGACATTTACACTTACAAATACACAAAAACGGAAAAGGAAGCAGGTTCCCGGCTGTGAGACTGAAAAAAAAACAGCCCATGGAGGAAAAAATCCCACCACCGGCTGTGATAATTTGCTTATTTAATGGATAATGCTTACTTAAGCGCGCGCGAGGCTCTCTCTCTCTCTCTCTCTCTCTCTCTCTCTCTCTTTAATATAAATACGGAAACAGCCAAATTTAAATTGTTAAATTTGACATCTACAGGAAGTAGTATGTTGATTAATTGTCTCAAGTACATCGTGTGTTATAATGCACTTATGTAAATAGAAAAAATCGTGCCAAAAAAAGTCCGGAGATTTATCTCTATCCGCTTTATCAATCAACACAATTAAAAATCAATCGGTTACAAAATCTAAAAGAATACTATTAAATATCAATCTTACGACCACTAGTGTAGAATTAATGTACAAAAATAAGGGATTTAACACATTTCATTGGAACATACCGGGATTTATCAGTTGTAATATATACACATCTTCAAATCCATCCTGATCTTTGATCCATTGGCTTAAACAAGCTGTTTGTACATACCCACAGCGGGTAAAAAGTTTCATACTGGCCTCATTTTTTTTAGGAATATACGCATAGAGCTGTTTCAACCGAAGAAAACCAAATACATATTTTTCCATCAACGCCAAGACTTCTTTACCCAATCCTTTTCCGCGATTGTCAGCATCCAACAGAATGCCGATCCCTGCGCGCAGATTCATCGGATCAAAATCATATAAATCGATCGTTCCGATCGTTGCATTATTTTCTTTCAGAACAATCATCAATCTTAATTGACGCGATTGAAAAATGTCCTGACGTCCTTCCGAAATATATTCCTTCAATACGAATCGGGAATAAGGAGCCAGCGTCGAACCATACGTCCATAAGTCAGAATCATTTTCCCATTTATAAAGGGCGTCCAGATCTTCAGGCTCTAATGCCCGGAGTTGAATGATATCATTTTCCAATAAAGCCATTTTTCACTTGATTTATTAATACTTCATTAGACGCAATAGCCAAGTTAATTTCCGGATGGTAAATCCAATACCGTTTTTTCTTGTTTTCGGAAATATTCATCTCTGAGATGATCTCCTGATAGGACTTTTCATTGGTACTGAAAGTAATGTCATCGGAAGATTTTCCTTTGTTTTCAAACAAATGTTCTCTCTCCTTTTTATTTTTCCAAAAAAACAACAATTGATTAATAGCCGAAACTCCTCCTGCCAAACAAATGGAAAAACGAATCAAATAACGATAATACCATCCATAATGAGGGTAATGCTTTCTAAAAAAAATAAGCATTGCTTCATAAAAAATCTTCACATAACGAAGATCTTTTCGGGTACTTTCTCCTTTATAGTGAATTATCGATTCGGGGAGGTAATAATTACAATATCCTGCTTTTGTAATCCTATACGACAAATCGATATCTTCTCCATACATAAAGAAAGCCTCATCCAACAGTCCGATTTCCTTCAACACATTCATTCTCAACAACATAAATGCACCGGCCAGCACATCTACCTTATGGATTTCATTTTCATCCAGATAACGAAGATGATATTTCGCAAAGAACGGGGAAGACGGAAAAACCTTCGACAACCCGAACATTTTGCAGAAAGAATTCCATGGAGAAGGAAAACCCCGCTTGGATTCAGGGAGAAAATTCCCATGGCCGTCAATCATCCTGACTCCGATGCCACCTGCATCCGGATGTTCATCCATAAAGCAACAAACCGACTCCAAAGTATCCTCTCCGACAACAGTATCCGGATTCAACAGCAATATATAATCGCCGGTTGCCTGACGAATAGCCTGATTATTCGCTTTTGAAAAACCAGGGTTATCTTCATTGGCTATAAAAATAACATCCGGAAATTTCGGACGAATATACTCCAGAGAGCCATCTGCGGAATGATTGTCAACTACAAAAACCTCGATCGCTCTGTTCAACCGAGACGCCTTAATAGAGCGCAGGCATTGTTCCAGATAATACCTGACATTATAATTAACAATAACGACAGACAGCGTTTTCTTCATTGAATCAATAATTTCTTCCTTTCGCTTTATCCCAAGCTTCTCCTAAACGGATGAAAAAATTCTTTTTAATATTCTTTTTCTTACTCTCATCAACATTAAATAATGTTTCCGTATTGAGAAAATCATTTTCTTTAAGCATCTTATAAATAATTCCCCAATCCGGAAGTCCTCCCAAATTTCTGTCATCAATAAAAAGATCGACGTTCAGCTTACGGGGAAGACAACCCTGCTCTTCTTCCGGATAGTTCTTATTGACAGCATAAAACCTCAATCCGTTGTCTTCGCAATATTTTATAGCCTCATCCAGTAACGCTCCTTCTCTCACCGTCCACAATATCAACGTATGCGTGTCTTCTTCCTGAAGTTGTTTCAATACCTGGATTGCAAAAGGGATGGGTCGGCCTATCTTGGGATAGGCATGTTCAACAATTGTCCCGTCAAAATCCACTGCAATAATCATATATTTATCTCTTTTATTAAAAGTTATCTTTTTATTTATGTTTCACTACACTTTAAACGAATCATCAAAAGCAGTTCGGTTGACAATCGATCTTCCCAAAGTAATCTCATCGGCATATTCTATTTCATCCCCGATAGAAACTCCTCTAGCAATAACACTTATCCGAACATTCAACGACGAAAGCTTCCGATAGATATAGAAATTAGTAGTATCCCCTTCCATAGTCGTACTCAATGCCAGAACCACCTCTTTCACACCTCCTGAACTTACCCGGCTTACCAGGCTTTCTATTTCCAGATCCGCAGGCCCGATGCCTTCCATCGGCGAAATAATCCCCCCAAGCACATGGTAAAGTCCCCGGAACTGACCGGTGTTTTCAATCGCCATAACCTCTTTGATATTTTCAACCACACAAACCAAAGAAGAGTCTCTTCCCGGATCGTTACAAATGTTACAAATATCACTGTCACATATATTATGACAAACACGACAATATCGAACTTCATTGCGAAGGGTTATAATCGCTTGCCCAAATGCAAATACTTCTTCCGGAGAACGTTTCAATACATGAAGCACAAGTCTCAGTGCTGTTTTTCTGCCGATCCCGGGCAATTTGGCAAATTCATTCACTGCATTTTCCAATAAAGCCGAAGGATATTTCTGTATCATGTATCTATTTTTTCTAATTTGTATACAAATATAAACGATTTCAACATCGCTTGCAAATCTTTCCTCAAAATCTATATTTTATTCCTTTGAAATTTGGATAATATAGAATAAAACTCTTACTTTTGTTTTTTAGAAAAAATAGATGTGTATAATGACAACAGTAATAATTAACGGAGATACTCCTACAGGGAAACAGTTGTTGGCACAGATCAGGCAACATCCCCGTGTGGCACGAATTATTGAAGAGAATAATGAAACGATCATGAATAAACGTTATTCTTATCAAGAATTTAAAGAAAAATTAGCATCATCTCTTAACTCCAGATTCAATGCTGATATAAAAGTATAACTTTTATGTATATAATTGAATTTGAGAGTCAAGCCATATCTGATATTGACAATATCGGCAATTACATTGAACAAAACCTTAATGCTCCTCAAGCTGCTCGAAATTTATATAATGGCATCATCAATGAAATTGATAAATTATCTTATCTTGCTCATTGTTTTGTTATATCAAAAAGTAAAACAGTGTTGCTCTATGGAGAAAACGCAAGAAGAATTAACTATAGTCATTATGCTATTATTTATACAATTGAAAAAAATATGTAGTAATTCATCGTATAATACATGGTTTATTAATAATTGATTAAAATAACTCCTTAAAAAAATGGTATGAATACTGAGAATGAAAAACTAACAGGATTACCTGAAAACGCGTATCGCGAGTTAAAACCGGGAGAAGAGTATCAACCGCTGATGTCTCCGTCGAAGAAATTCCCTGAAGTAACCGTCTGGTCGGTCGTCTGGGGATTGTTGATGGCTGTTTTGTTTTCCGCCGCTGCTGCTTATCTGGGACTTAAGGTCGGACAGGTTTTTGAGGCTGCTATTCCTATTGCGATTATCGCCGTAGGACTTTCAAGTGCATCCAAACGAAAAAACGCCCTGGGAGAAAATGTAATTATCCAGTCTATAGGAGCCAGTTCGGGAGTCATTGTCGCCGGAGCTATTTTTACACTTCCGGCATTATACATCCTGCAAGCGAAATACCCTGAGTTGACAGTCAGTTTCTGGCAAGTATTCATCAGTTCGCTATTGGGCGGATGCCTGGGAATCCTTTTTCTTATCCCTTTCAGGAAATATTTCGTATCCGACATGCATGGGAAATACCCTTTTCCGGAAGCAACGGCGACCACTCAGGTACTGGTATCCGGAGAAAAAGGAGGGAATCAGGCGAAACCACTTATTATTGCCGGTTTAATCGGGGGATTGTATGATTTTATTGCGGCTACATTCGGATGGTGGAATGAAACCGTTACCACACGCCTCATCGGAGCCGGAGAGATGGTGGCCGAAAAATTCAAACTGGTTTTTAAAGTGAACACAGGCGCCGCTGTCTTAGGTTTAGGTTACATCGTGGGGCTCAAATACGCCACCATTATCTGTGCCGGTTCTTTTTTGGTTTGGTTCATTATCATCCCGCTCCTGTCCGGACTCTTCGGCGATCAGGTTTTAAACCAATGGAACCCTGCCGTTACCATGACCGTAGGAGAAATGCCTGCAGAAATGATTTTTAAGGAATATGCCAGAGCGATCGGTATCGGAGGTATTGCCATGGCCGGAATCATCGGTATCATTCGTTCATGGGGCATTATCAAAAGCGCTGTCGGACTGGCTTCTAAAGAATTCAAAGGGAAAGGCGTCGCTTCGGAAGCCCATGTCATCCGGACCCAACGCGACCTTCCGATGAAGTTTGTTGCGATCGGCAGTATGGTTATACTGGCTTTAATCTTTGCTTTCTTCTACTTTGGAATTATACATAACTTGTTGTATGCTGTCGTCGGCTGGTTACTGGTCACGTTCATCGCTTTCTTATTTACAACCGTAGCCGCGAATGCAATCGCCATAGTCGGAACCAATCCTGTTTCGGGAATGACTTTGATGACTCTGATCCTGGCTTCTGTCGTACTCGTGGCTGTCGGACTCAAAGGGACTTCCGGAATGTTAGCCGCTTTAATTATGGGAGGCGTGGTTTGTACGGCGTTATCCATGGCCGGTGGATTTATCACTGACTTAAAAATAGGCTACTGGCTGGGGTCTACTCCGGGAAAACAGGAAGCCTGGAAATTTTTAGGTACACTTGTTTCCGCAGCAACAGTCGGAGGAGTTATCATGATCTTAAACAAATCTTATGGATTCACAAGCGGACAACTAGCTGCTCCTCAAGCCAATGCCATGGCTGCAGTCATCGAACCCTTAATGTCGGGAACAGGCGCTCCCTGGTTACTCTATGGTATCGGAGCGGCATTGGCGATCTTGCTTACTTTCTTAAAAGTTCCTGCATTGGCATTTGCTTTAGGGATGTTTATTCCATTGGAGTTAAATACTCCTTTATTAATAGGTGGAGCTGTCAGCTGGTATGTGAGTACCCGCTCCAAAGATAAAGACTTGAATAAAGCACGGCTTGAAAAAGGAACGCTACTGGCTTCCGGATTCATTGCCGGAGGCGCTTTAATGGGCGTGGTCAGCGCGGCAATGCGCTTCGGAGGAATCAACTTAGTCAATGAAAGCTGGCTGGCTAACTCCATGTCTGAAGTGGTAGCGCTTGGCGTTTATATCTTGTTGATTGCTTATTTAATCTGGGATAGCCTGCGAGCTAAGAAAGAATCTTAAAACGCCTCGTTTCCGGATCGAATGAGATCCCTTTGAATGAAAAGAAAGCGCTCATTGTCCCATCTGAAGACAGGTCTTCCGGTGTTCCGACAATGAGCCCTTTCTTTTTATCCATCAGCCAGATACAATCAGAAACCTGTAAGGCCAATTCCACATCATGAGTGGATAAAAAAATAGTTTTATTGGTTTGACGCGTCAACCGGTGCAGTAACTGCATAACCTCTACTTTACTCGGAAAATCAAGAAAGGCAGTGGGTTCGTCCAGGAAGATAACGGGCGTTTCCTGAGCAAGCGCCTTGGCAATCATCACTTTCTGACGCTCTCCATCACTCAGTGTTTGTACCATCCGCTCACTCAATTCTTCAATTTTAACCAAAGCAATGGCTTCCCTGACTATTTGTTTGTCCGACTCATTCAACCGCCCCCAAAAACCGGTGTACGGACTGCGCCCCATACCGACAAGCTCTTCGACAGTCAGATCCCGGACATTGCTTTTTTCAGTCAACACAACTCCGATGATCCGGGATAATTCTTTGTCGGAATAAGTTTCAATCTCTCTCCCCTGAATGTAAATATGACCGGAAAGCTTGGGCAGGAAAGCAGAAAGAGTACGCAGCAAAGTGGACTTACCGACTCCGTTTTCTCCCAATAAACAGGTCAATTTTCCTCCGGAAATCGTTGAAGAAATATCCCGGAGAACGGTTTTATCCTGTTTATGAGACTTATATCCAATGGATAACGACTGAATCTGAATTGTTTTCTGAATTGTTTGTTGACTCATTTTTTTTATTTCGTGGCGTAAAATTAAGCAAAAATCCCGGCTTTCCTCTGAAGGTCGGGATTTTTCATCAACATGAACTAAACAAAAATGAATATAAAGGCTTTAGTTAAGAAACTGTCTAAAACAGTTTCTAAGTTCTATGATTAATAATATTACATAATATAAATAGAGGAAAAATCAAAACGATGCACCTGAAAGAGCGATTTATAGATTTCTTATGTTAAAAAAACAAAACTAATTGATTGTCTAAAAAAATAGTCATATCTTTGTGGTTATAATTTCCTATTAAAAAATAAATACATCAAGAACAATGATACAATTAACAAAAGCGGAAGAACAAGTCATGCAGATTTTATGGGAACTCCAAAAAAGCACCGTACAGAAAATACGGGAAAAATTTGAAGATCCGAAACCTGCCCGGACGACTGTAGCAACAGTTTTGACAATCCTGGAAAACAAAGGATTTGTGACCCATACCTCAACGGGACGAGTGAACATCTATACGCCTACCGTAGCCAAAGAATCTTATTCAAAGACACAATTATTCGGAATAATGAAAAATTATTTCAATAACTCATTTGCATCGATGGCTTCTTTTTTTGCCAAAGAGAACAATTTGTCTATTGAAGAATTAGATAAACTCATCGAAGATACGAAAAAAGAACTGAGAAAAGAACAATAATAATCCGCATCTGCCATGAAAGAATTTGCCTCTTATTTATTGAAATCCGGGTTATGGATTACTGTTTTCTGGTGTATCTACTGGTTTTTTTTAAGAAAGGATACTTTCCATCAATTCAATCGTTACTTTTTGCTTACAGGGCTTATGGTCTCGCTTACATTGCCTTTTTTCATCTATCATTACAAAGTGGCGGTTAATCTATCCATCCAGGATTATTATACACCCTATGCCACTGCAACCCAAACTCCCTCGGCTATTAATATCTGGCAACTTTTACTGATTATTCATGCTTTGGGAGCCGTATTTTTACTGATCAGGCATTTTACAGGCGTTTGGAAAATAAAAAAACTGATCCGGTTGCATGGATACACCCGGGAAGCCGATACAAAGGTAGTCCATGTTTCGCCATCGCATGTCACTTTTTCGATGTTCAATTATATGTTCATTGATTCGTCGGCTGCCATTTCGGCGACCGAAAGGAAACTGATCTACGAACATGAAAAAGCGCATATAGAACAACGCCACTGGATCGATCTGCTTCTATCTCATTTTATCTGTATTGTCCAATGGTTCAACCCTTTTGCCTGGCTATACCTGCAGGCCATCAAGCAAAATCATGAGTTTCTGGCAGATCACGCCGTCCTTCAAAAGGGAAATTCTCCAGCACTTTACCGGGCTACTTTAATCAATTATACACTCCATACTCCGGTCTTCGCTTTTGCAAACGCTTTCGCACAATATAACAAATTTAAACGCATCAACATGATGAAAAAAATGCCTTCTAACCCAGTCAAAAAGCTGGCTACATTATTGTTAGTCCCAGCTCTCGCCTTGTTTTTATGGGCCTTCGCCGAACCGGAATACATTATCAATTCCGTTCAGCCGGAAAAAAGAGAGGTTGCTCCTGCAAATATCGACGTCAAGGAAAAAGACGATAAAATCGTTGTCATAGGTTATGGCCCCACAAACTCTGTAAAAAAGAAGAAAAAACAGGTTAATATCGTTGCTGTTACCCAAGACACAATCATTTCTACCGGAAAGGCGAGAATTTCTATTCGCAATAATAATGTAAACAATCCTTTGATCATTTTAGATGGGAAATCAGTCGGAAGCCTGGAACGAATCCATCCGGACAATATCCAATCGGTAAGTATCCTTAAAGATGCAAAAGCGATCGAATTATATGGAGAAGAAGCAAAGAACGGCGTTATTATTATAACAAGCAAAACAGAGGGAGAAAAAGAGCCATCCCTTTCAAAATCAGACAATTCAGTGAAGATATCCATAACAGATCTTCCCCATATCCCTTCCGACAACATCAAAGCGTTCTCCGAGTATCACCTGCGAGGTCAATTAAAAGAACTTAAGCCTTCCGATGAAACACTTATCATCGTAGACGGAAAAGAATCCAAAGTCGGATTTGATCAAATAGATCAAAATACGATAGAATCCATCTCCATCCTGAGAGATCAGAACAATCTGTTTAATGATAAAGAAAAAAAAGGAGTCATTATTGTGACTACCAAGAAGAACATAAAATAAACTTCTAATTAAAAAGCGGAATTAGACAGAGTGTAGCGAATTAGCTGATAAAGCGTTCGTTACGCTCTGTTTTGCTTTATATGGCAATGAGCTAAAAACCGTATTCCGGCAGAACGGAGCAGGAGATGCGTTACTATCTCGTTACTTGAATAGTTGCGTAAATTTCCTGCTACAAGATTCTTATTCAGTGGTTTGCGTAGTTTTGCATACCGTCCGGTAACTCAATGATAACTAATTTTGTAACCAGAAAAAACATTGAGTTATGAGGTCAACATTCAAGGTCTTATTTTATGTAAAGAAAGGCAGCGAGAAGCCCAATGGCAACCTGCCTTTGATGTGCCGTCTTACTGTGGATGGCGAA
>JAVBNR010000002.1:0-165164 GCA_031551395.1 Bacteroidales bacterium | reverse complement strand
CCGATTTAAACAAAAAAATTAGTTTAATTCAATACAATGAACTAAATTTGCCCAAGCGTATCGAGTTCCAGAATGGCAGCTGGATCACATACGCTTATGATGCTTCTGGCGTGAAGCATAGACCACCCATTACATGATGAGGGAGGAGGAGAAGGAAACTATGATTCAAAGACAAACCCTGAATTTAGTAAAATAAACATTTACGTATGAAAACAAAAGATATATTCAGAAGTAGTGCAAAGTATTTACGCGAGTTGTCTATTGTAGTAGTAGGTATTGCTATTACATTTGGAGTTAGCAATTGGATTAGCAGCCGAAACCAGCAAAAAGATCTGCAACGTTATCTGGAAATGGTAAAAATGGAGCTGCAGGACAACCTGGTTATTACTCAACAACAATTTGAATTTTATGACCAAACCGGAAAACTTGCTAAATATTTGTATTTCACTGGAAAACAGGATAACTTACAGGCAGATAGCCTTGACAAATACGTCGATATAATGAGGGATTTAAAATATATGACTTATAAAACAAGCGCTTTTGAAATGTTAAAATCATCGGGGGCGATGCGTTTGATTAAAGATAAAGAGTTGCTGAAATCGATTTGGGATTGTTATAGTCAGCTAGAATATGCCAAAACTGTGGGCGACAGAGAACTGGAGATAAAAAACAAAGAAGGGCGTAATGCGGTTATGGAAAACGGATTATCTGACATCTTCAAGTTATGGAAACCTGAATATAAACGGTTGTTCCATTATTACGCTACTTATACTGCTTCCGAAAGCGTTTTCAGAACATGTGGGCAACAAATCGAAAAAACGTTGTTAATGTTTTAATTCCGAATAGAAAATGAATGTTTTATTTGTCTATTCTGTACAAAAATCGATTACTCAGGAGAAGCCGCTTTTACGGCAGGAAGAAGTATATTTCGGAATCTCCCAGATTGCTTCTGTCTTGAAAAAACAAGGTCATTTGTGCGAATTGGTGGTCTTGGATCGTCGATATAAGTATAAGAATATCCGACTTCTTTCCGACAAGATTAATTTGTTCAAGCCTCAGATCATTGCATTTACAGCCGTTTATTCCGAATTCAATTTTATTTATCAGATAGCGACCGACATCAAAAAACAATATCCCGGATTATTTCTCTATGCAGGAGGTGTTCACATAACACTTAATCCGGATGAAAAATATTTGGAATTATTTGACGCTATCTGTATTGGCGAAGGAGAATACCCCACATTGGAATTAGTCAAATGCCTGGAATCAGGCAAAACAATCGAAAAAATAGCTAATCTTTGGGTAAAAACCTCCCAAGGGATAGTAAAAAATCCAACCCGACCGTTTATTTCAGATTTGGACGAACTGCCTTTCCCTGATAGGGAAATGTGGCAGGAATGGATACTGGAGACGAATACGAAACCGGCTGTTTTAGTCGGACGCGGATGTCCCTATCAATGTACTTATTGTTCTAATCACCGACTGAGAAAAGTGAGTTCCGGAAAGTATGTCCGGTTGAGGACACCAGGTCATGTGATTGCAGAAATCAGACAATTGCATACCGCTTTCCCTGCTATCGATGAGATTTATCTTGAAATAGAGACTCTGGGTGTAGACTTGAAATGGTTGGATATTTTTTGTGAAGAACTCTGTCAATTCGGAAAAGAAACGGACTTTCAATTGAAATTCGGAACAAATCTTCGTATTTTTCCAACGATGGATATCGAAGCGGTTTTTGAAAATTTCAAAAAAGCGAATATCGTTTCCGTAACAATCGGGTTGGAATCAGGAAGCTATCGCATCAGGAAGGAAATTTTAAACCGGAATTACTCCAATGAACTCCTATTGAAAGTAGCAACTGAGGCTAAAAAACAGGGGATCGACATTGCCCTGTTCAATATGGTCGGGCTACCGACCGAAACGCCTTTAGAATTTTCCGAAACCCTTGAGATGAATCAAAAAATTCAACCAGCTTTTCATGCAACCTCTATCTTTTTTCCTTATCCCGGGACACAACTCTATGAAATGTGTGAAGAAATGAAATGGATTCCTGATAAAATAGAAACAAGAGATGAACGGCAAATTGCAACGCTTGATTTGCCTGGATTTTCCAGAAAACAGATTCAGAAAAGTTTCGATTCGTTTCATTATAATCTGTATAAAACGAAGAAAGACAAGTCATGGCTGAAATTGCTCATTTATTTTTCCATGCAGTTCCTGGGACATAATTTTTATGCAAACCTTAAAATAGCAGTGATCAGAACCTTGTACAGACTCAAAGGACAAAAAATGATAAATAGAGATTTTTTCTCTATTTTTCAGAAAAGTAAATGACAAATTCAGACAACAAATGGAATTCCGTGAGCGATAATGAATTATCCCGCCCAATTCTCCCTGTCCAGATTTCGATAACTAATTGCTTCGGCCAAATGATTCGATTGAATATCCGGAGAATCATCCAGATCCGCTATCGTGCGAGCCACCCGAAGTATCCGGTCATAAGCACGGGCAGAGAGATTCAAACGATTCATGGCAGTTCTCAAACGCTCCAACCCCTCTGCATCCGGTTGGGCATGTTTATGCAACAAGCGAGTATGCATCTGGGCATTACAATAAATTCCTTTTTCTCCGGAAAAACGCTGCTCTTGTATGTTCCTGGCCCTGATGACGCGTTGACGGATCCATTCGCTCGACTCGGCCGGACGCGTATCCGATATCTTTTCGAAAGGAACAGGAACTATTTCTACCTGAATATCAATCCGATCAAGTAATGGCCCGGATACCCGGCTCAAGTATTTCTGAACCTGCATGGAAGAACAAACACACGCCCGGTCGGGATGATTATAGTAACCACAGGGACACGGATTCATCGATGCAATCAGCATAAATCCCGCAGGATATTCCACCGAAAATTTAGCCCTTGAAATCGTTATCTTCCGATCTTCAAGGGGCTGCCTCATAACCTCCAACACCAACCTGGGAAATTCCGGCAACTCATCTAAAAACAAAACGCCATTATGAGAAAGACTTATTTCGCCCGGTTGCGGATAAGAGCCTCCGCCAACCATCGCCACCGTGGAAATCGAATGATGCGGACTACGGAAGGGGCGAACGGCAATCAAGGATGTATTATTCGTTATTTTCCCGGCAACGGAATGAATTTTTGTTGTCTCCAGACTCTCGCTCAAAGTCAACGGAGGTAAAATAGACGGGATTCGTTTGGCTAGCATGGATTTACCGGCTCCGGGAGGCCCTACCAGAATTAAGTTATGTCCCCCTGCACAAGCCACTTCCATCGCCCTCTTCACATTTTCCTGACCTTTAACTTCAGAGAAATCCCATTCAAACCTGAACTGGTTATCATAGAAATTTTCGTATATATTGATTTCCACAGGCTTCAACTCGATCTCATCATTAAAAAATTGAATTACCTGCTTGATATTTTCCACTCCATAGACTTCCAGTCCATCGACGACCGCCGCTTCCAATGCATTTTCCCGGGGGAGTATAATTCCTTTCAACCCGAAATCCTTTGCTTTGATGGCAATCGGCAATACACCGCGAACAGGCTTAAGCATCCCATCCAAAGAGAGTTCTCCCATCATCATGTATTGTTCGATTTTATCCGGCTTGATCTTCTCTGCACCGGCTAAGATCCCAATAGCTAACGGAAGATCATAAGAAGCGCCTTCTTTCCGGATATCCGCCGGAGCCATATTAACCAAGATCTGGTTGCGTGGAAATTTATAACCGCTTTCACTCAATGCAGAAATAATCCGCTCGTGAGATTCTTTCACACTGACATCAGGTAGACCGACAAGAAAAAATTTGATTCCTTTGGTACAATTCACTTCAATGGTAATGACAATAGCATCAACTCCCTGCAAAGCTGCAGCATAAACTTTGGTTAGCATAAGAAATTAGTTAAAGGTTTAAGTTATAGTTGTTTGTATTCGTTATTTGTTTTTATTTGTTTTGCTGGATGATTCCGATAATACTGTCTGTAGATAAATGGCGTCCGACAATAACACCCTCTTTATCCACTAATAAATTTGTTGGGATTTCAGTGATGTTATACAACGCAACCATTTCAGAACCCCATCCATGGGTATCAACGACCTGATTCCATGGCAGCTGCTTTTCTTTCACAATGTTTGTCCATGCCGCACTGTCTTCATCCAAAGAGATCGTAAGCATTCCCAGTTTTTCCTTGTTTATTTTCTTACGAAGATCGGATAACTCTTCATTGTCTTTATCGCACATTTCACACCAGGAAGCCGAGAAAGTAAGTAAAAAATAGCTCCCTTTGTATGAACTTAACCGGATCGTGTCGTTATGAATATCCAGGACAGAGAAATCCGGTGCTTTAGCACCGACAACAGTCTGTTGAATCTGTTTGTTTACCTGAACAAGTTTCTGATATAAAGGATTTTGCGTCGCCTCTCCGGTAATTTTGGAAAGGTATTTTTGTATCAACTCCGGATGAGCCACATCCATCAAATAATCCTGGATAAGCACCAAACTTGCAATCGAAGTCGGATGATCCACTATGAATTCTTCCGCTTTTTCTCTTAGTTGATGATCGATGTTTGAAATTTTAGATTTATAAACAGACTGATTACCACTAACGGCCACACTATCGGAAATTTCCATATTGGAAGATTGGTTATCGGAAAGGTCTCTTTTTTCTTTCAGCAAAGCTTTATTTTTAGATTTGAATTCCGCTAAAAGATTATTGATACGACCACCCTTGGCCATGATTAATTCAGGGTATTGAACATCCCCTGAAATCACTATTTTTTCCTTATTTTCAACCCATACTGTAAACCAGATTTTTCCATCTTCCATGTAAATCGTTACCGGTTCCGGGCTTTCAGAGGTTCCTTTAAATGAGAAATTTCCATTTTTTTTACATAAAATTGTGTCTACTTTTATTCCTTGATTTTCAGGTAAGGTAGTCACAAAAAATAAAGCCGGATCTTCAAGACCGGTCATTTTACCTTCAATCACATAACCTTCTTTTTCTTTACAGGAAGAAAGGAATAGCAAGATTAAAACGACATAAACAAGTTGTTTCATTTTACCTTTTTCTAAATACAACAAATTTAAAGTAAAGGTTGTAAAGGTAATGTTTATTTTTAATAAATAATAACATTTTTTGTTAAAAATTTATTTTTCATTTTTCGATATCTTTCTGCTGTGTATCTGATTGGCAAACGCGGCTGATTCAATCCTTTCCTTTGCCAAGGAAGAGTTGCTTTCGCCCTCGTTATTTCCTGACTTTTTCCTGGTTCTTTTTTGAGCGTTCGATTACTATTAATATCCCGGTAATCACATTAAATGAGGCAGCAATTACGCCTGCAATTGTACCTATGGATCGTTCAATACAAACCAATACCAAAGTTCCGATGAACACGAAGACGGCAACCAAGAGCAAAATGCCGGCAAGATCGAGTTTGAATGCTGGATTTTTCATAAATTTATATCTATTCTATTTTCTGCAAAGATAAAAAAAGATAAACAAATCCGGTCGCTTAAGCCGAAAGTAATGATAATACCAACGACTACAATAGATCATTCGCGTAAATAGGGTGCGATATTTCCAAGATTCTTTTATTTTTACTACTTTTGTGTTTCCTTAAACGAGTATGGATCCCAAAGGTAAAAACAGATCGAAAACGGCAGGGAATACTGCTTTCACGGTACTACTGGCAGCGAGTTTTATCCACTTATCGAATGACACGTTGCAATCGATACTTCCGGCCATTTATCCGTTGATTAAAGATTCATTAAAACTGAATTTTTCACAAATAGGCTTGATCACATTGGTTTTTCAAATGGCATCTTCTTTGTTTCAGCCGGTGGTGGGATGGTACACGGATAAAAAGCCTCAGCCTTATTCACTTCCTATCGGGATGTGTTTTACAATGGCTGGGATCATCCTGCTTTCTTTTGTCCAAAGTTTTCCGATGGTATTGGTTGCTGTTGCGCTGACAGGTACAGGCTCTTCAGTCCTGCACCCCGAAGCTTCCCGCTTAGCTTACATGGCATCCGGAGGGCGTACGGGACTGGCACAATCGATTTTTCAAGTGGGAGGTAACTTCGGGAGTTCCATGGGGCCTTTACTGGCAGCATTAATCATAGCTCCTTACGGACAATCGAATATTATCTGGTTTGCCCTATTAGCGTTTGTCACTATTCTTGTGATGCTTCGCCTCAGCCGTTGGTATAAACAGAATCTGTATCGTTTGAAACCTCAGGGACAATCTCTTACTTCTAAAGGAAAGCAGCTGTATCTTCCCAAAGGAAAGGTTGCTTTCGCCCTTGTTATTTTACTGATTCTGATTTTTTCGAAGTATTTTTACATGTCGAGTATTTCGAGTTATTATACTTTTTATCTCATTCATAAATTCGGAGTCAGCGTGCAACATTCACAATATTTCCTTTTTGCCTATTTGTTTGCCGCTGCAGTGGGGACATTTTTCGGAGGGCCGATCGGTGATCGCATCGGCAGAAAATATGTGATCTGGATATCGATTCTCGGCGTTGCTCCTTTTGCATTATTAATGCCCCATTTGAACCTGGTTTGGACTTGTGTCTTCAGTATCTTTATCGGATTGATCTTATCTTCGGCCTTTTCGGCCATCCTGGTCTATGCGCAAGAACTCTTACCGGGTAAGGTCGGGATGATTGCCGGATTATTTTTCGGATTTGCTTTCGGAGTAGCCGGAATCGGATCTGCCTTATTGGGAAAACTGGCTGATGCCACAAGCATCGAGCATGTGTATTTTGTTTGTTCTTTCCTTCCGTTGATTGGTTTAGTTGCCGGATTTTTACCGGATGTCAGGCGAAAACAAGAGTGACCGCGAACCGTCTGCCTGTTCTTCAATCGAAACAAAAACGGTATCTTCCGGAAGTAATGCTTCAATCTTGTCAGGCCATTCGATGAAGCAAAGCGCTCCACTTTCAAAATAATCTTCAATCCCGATAGCAATCGCTTCGCGGATGTTATTAATTCTGTAAAAATCAAAATGATAGATAAGTTCTGCCGTCGTGTCGGAGCGATATTCGTTGACGATAGCAAAAGTGGGACTGTTGATGACATCCGTGACTCCTAACTCCTCACAGACCGCTTTGATAAAGGTCGTTTTTCCAGCCCCCATTTTCCCGTTGAAAGCGAAAACGGTATTGTCTCCGATTTGAGCGATGAACCGGCGGGCGGCCTCCCTGATTGCTTCTAAGTTTTGAATATGAATAGTTGACATGGGCTTACATTCGATACACAAAGGTATCAATTAAAATGAAGGGATTATCCAAAATTTCTGTTTTTTTTGGAAATCCCTTCATTTATCTCTTGATGTGGAAATCAATCCAATTCTTCTACTACGTCGGCTTCCGGGGCGTTCTTTTTAACAGATTCAATACCATTGTCTCTTGCTGCAGCCGATTCATACATCTCGCTGCTTCCAATGATTTGTCCGTTTGTCGCTTTCAAATTGAAGTAGAACTTGCCGTTTTTAGCTGTTAATCTATCAAATTTTGAATCATCTTGGGAATTTTTTTTCACAGAATCAACTCCGTTCATACAGGCCGCTTTTGTTGTGTACCCTTCACTCGACAGAATAACCTGGCCATTTCCGGCTTTCAGGTTGAATTGGAATTCTCCGCTTTTTCTTTTGTTAATTACAAATTTTCCCATAACAAATTATTTTAAAATGGTTTGATACTTCTCTAATAACATCAAAATCCAGTCCATTCTTTTTTATAACACAAGAAAATTAGTTAAATAATATCAAATTTATATAATATATGTTTACCAACCTCCGCGAGCGCCTCCGCCTCCGGTAGCGCCTCCGCCCCAGGAGCCACCTCCGCCTCCGCCCCAGGAGCTTCCGCGTCCACTACTCGCAGCCGTAGCGACAATAATCGGTATGATGTATTTTTTAAAGTCCTTTTGACCACAATTCTTGCATGCATACGTCTTTTGTCCCTCTCCGGAATGCAAACTGGTGGCTCTTCTTATGGTCCGATCATCAGATAGATAGTAGGCACGGGCGCCGCAATGCGGACAAGAAGAATAGCGCGACATTTTGTTGTAAGGCAAAACTTCCGTAGCATGGCAAGCATCGCAGTACCATACATCGTAATTGATCGATTGGATGTTTTCTTCTACTTGTTGGACCGGTTTCAAATAAGCATCTTCTTCTGATTCGGAGAGTTTCCTCATTTTATTTCCACAATGAGTACACGCAATCGGTTTATTTCTCAGTCGCCTCAACATGACGAAATAGAAAATAACAAAAATCAACATGACCGGAATAAAAAGAATGGAAAAGAAGATAACAATCGGCTTCCAGTTGTTTATATTCAGGTATTTTTTGTAATTGGTCTTGTTCGAACGCAAGACATAGATCAAAGCTATAAAAAACAACAAGAAAGCAATGACACAAACAGAGAGGTAACCATATATAAATGTTCGATGATTAGCTATTTTCCTTTCTTCTTCCTGCTGCCGGATTTCCTGTACGGTCTCCGGGTTTTTCAAATAATCACACACTTTTAGGATTCCGGCAATGATCCCGGCATCGAAATTACCTTTTCTCAATGAAGGAGAAATATCATTCCGGATGATCCGGGACAGGATGACATCGGGCAATACGCCTTCCAATCCGTATCCTGAACGAAAAATCATCTTTTTTTGATCATATACCAAAAGGAAAAGTAACCCGTTGTCTTTCTTGTCTTTCCCGATTCCCCAATGGGTAAAGAGCCGGGTTCCGAAATCATCGATATCGTCATTTCCGATGGATTTTAACAATACGACGGCCACTTCGGCTGTCGCATATTCCTCGGATGATGCAAGCAAGTCATTGATTGTTTGCTCTGCCTGTTGAGAAATGATCCCGTCGGGGTTACTTACATAATCGCGTGCATTGGTCAACCGGTCGTTAGGGACCGTTTCAACCGTGTATGATTGGGGATGAACATCTATAAAAAACAAACATAAGGCACTTATAAGTATTAATAATCGTTTCATATTCTTTCAATTATCTTTTATTCTCTGAAATAAATCCGTTTCACTCGTGGAGAAATAGAGGTTAGTATTTCATAGGGAATTGTATCTAGTTTATCAGCTAGTTCCGAAATGGTTATCTCTTTCCCGAAAATAATGGCTTCGTCTCCTTCTTTGACAGAAGAGACGTCGGTAACATCTACCATGCAGATATCCATGCAGATATTTCCGACAATCGGACAAAGTACCCCATGGATGGACACAGCACTATTCCCATTACCCAACCGGCGGTCTAATCCGTCGGCATAACCGATCGGAAGGCAAGCGATTTTCGAGTTGCGCATCAGCACTCCTTTTCGGTTGTAACCGACCGTTTCTCCTTTTTTCACGTGACGAATTTGCAATATCCTGGTTTTGAGCGTCGCAACCGGTTTGAGCGCATCCGGATGGATGGCGGAGATTCCGTATAACCCGATTCCGAGTCGAACCATATTCTGTTGGAATTCCGGAAACCTTTCCATTCCGGCAGAATTCAGTATGTGTTTCATCAGCGGATAAACCAATAAAGATTCCAACTCTCCTGAAAGTGCTGTAAACTTTTGCATCTGTAAGCAAGTGAAATGATCAAATTCGGAAGAGTCGCTTCCTGCCAGATGAGAAAACACCGAACGCACCTTGATGGCTTGTTGTGCTTTCAGGATAGTCGCAATTTCTTGAATGTCTTCCGGATCAAATCCCAGTCGATTCATCCCTGTATTCAGCTTAATATGAACAGGATAATTCGTAATCCCTCTCCTCCCCGCTTCTTTGATCAACGCATTCAGAATCCCGAAACTATAAATTTCCGGTTCCAAATTATAGTCGAATAGCGTACTGAAAGCATGTATTTCCGGATTCATAACCATTAAAGGCATGGTAATTCCTTCATGCCGGAGCTCACTTCCTTCATCGGCCACAGCAACAGCCAAATAGTCGCATCCCTGATCCTGTAACGTTTTTGCTAATTCATAAGAACCGACTCCATAACCGAACGCTTTGACCATACAGATGATCTTCGTTTCCGGCTTGATCTGCGTCCGGAAATATTTGAAATTATGGATCACAGCGTCCAGATCGACTTCCAGGATGGTTTGGTGCACTTTCTCTTCCAATTGTTCCGATATCCGTTCAAACTGGAAATGGCGCGACCCTTTGATCAGCAAAATAGAATCAGTCCATTTATTTGATATTCCCGCAGCTAAAAATTCTTCTGTGGTATGATAAAATGCTTTTTCAAAGTTGAATAAATCGGCGTTTTTCATTAAATCGGGACCGATACCTATCAATTGCCGGACTTGTTTTTGTTCCATTAAATCGGCCACTTTTTTGTAAAACAACCGGGGTTCGGTTCCTGATTGTAAAATATCCGAAAGGATCAGTACCGGTTTGAGTTTGTTATCCAACGATCGTCGCGACATGAAATCCAATGCAATGGCCAGCGAATTGATATCCGAGTTGTAGGTGTCGTTGATCACAATATTGTTATGAATTCCTTTTTTGACATTCAGACGCATGGCTACAGATTCCAGGTTCTCAAACCGCTTATCCAAATTCGGGATCGCAGGATTTAGATACAGGATCGTTGCCAAGCACAGGATGGCATTTTCGACAGAAGCTTCGTCTGTGAAAGGAATAAAAATCGTCGACAGACGTTCCGAATGAATGAATGAAATCGTCGTTCCGTCTCCCGATTTCTCAATTTTCGAAATATAAAGACTCGCCTGGACATCTTGTGTAGACCAAAGGAATGTTTTTTTATCCGGATACCGTTCCTGAATGCATAATTTCAGGAGCAGGTTATCCGAATTATAAATGATCACATCGCTTTGTTGAAATAGATTCAATTTTTCGCGACATTTTTCTTCCAAGGAGATGAAATTTTCCTGATGAGCATCGCCGATATTGGTAAATAAACCGATATTAGGGCGGATAACCGGCTCTATTCGTTTCATTTCGGAAGGAAGAGAGATCCCGGCTTCAAAAATGCCGAGCTCAGTCTCTTCATTGAGTTGCCATACCGATAAAGGAACGCCGATCTGAGAGTTATAACTTCGCGGAGACCTGACAATGTTGTAGTTTTTATGAAGTAACTGATAAAGCCATTCTTTGACAATGGTTTTACCATTACTCCCCGTAATTCCGATAACCGGCATCCTGAATTGTTTCCGGTGATGGGCAGCCAGTTGTTGAAGGGCAAGCAAGCTGTCTTTGACCAGAAGAACATTCGCTCCGGTCAGTCTTTCTATTTCAGGAGAAATATATTGTACCACGAAATTCCGGACTCCTTTTTCATACAATTGCTCGATGTATTTATGTCCGTCGTTATGCTGGGTTATGAGTGCAAAAAACAAGCTTTCTGCCGGGTCAAAAAGCGATCGGCTGTCGGTCAGCAACAGCCGGATTTCCGAGCGAACGTGCAAGGTTGCTTTGGCAGATATGATTTGTGCAATTTGATCGATCGAATATTTCATTCTTCTTCTTTTATGTTGGTCTCTTCATCGGGATCAACTTCTTCGCTATCAGCATCTTTTTCTTCCTCTTCCTTGTCTTTCACTTTGGACATTACTTTTCTGGCGAGGAGAATTAATACGATGAGAGCTACAATGTACAGTATTTCTTTCATGCTTCAAATGTATTATTTATTTGCGAAATAATTTCCAAATTCCGGGTTTTTTGAACAAAAATCATTCAGGCGTTTTTTTGTTTTACTCAGGAAGTCCTGATACTCCTGAGAATTCGGATTGAAAGGTTTATGATCAAGCGCTTGCTGAATATTTTGCCATTCCGAGATCAATTGTTTTGTATGTTCATTGAAAAAGGTCTCGGAGAAACATTCCCAAATATAATCGATGGCCACGGGAGCCGGATGAAGCATATCTTCCGTATAAAACCGGTAATCTCTCAATTCATCCAATACCAGTTCATAAGCCGGGAAATAATAACAACCCTCGTTTTGCCGGATTAATTCTTCAATAGATAACAACAAAATAGCTTTACTCAATTGATTTTCATGCGCCCCGTCTTTCCAGTGGCGAATCGGGCTGACTGTAAAAATCAATTTTACTTTCGGATTCTTTCCTCTGATTGCTTGGATTAATTGATCCCATTGGGCAACGATATCCTCCACAGAAAGTCGTTCCCGCCGGAAACAATTATCCGGTAATTTGTGGCAATTTGTCACAATTTTTCCATTGGATAACAACGTATATGTATAAGCTGTTCCGAAAGTTATTATAAAAATTGTTGTTTTCTCTAAAAAATCGGATGAATATTGAATCCTGGAATTGATGTTCTCAAGGCATGTTTCTTCGGATACATCCGAAAAACGGCTGTGATGTGAGAAGCTGTGGTACAATCCCTGGTGTTCAAAAAGATCGGATATGGTATATTTTTTGCACATTATTAAATCCCGAATACCAGATGCGAGTGAAAAAGGATTATAGATCACACCGAAAGGGTTTACATCGATTTGAAATCCTGATTTTAATAACGGGGCAGCCATGTTTTCTGCAAAACAGGAGCCCATCATCAGGATCCGGTCTTTGTGACTGATCGGGGCATTCGAAAAAGGGATTGTTACTTTTGTCCGGAATCTCATAATTTTATGTGCTTTTTTGAACAAAATTACACTTATATGTGGTTATTTATGTAGCTTTGCAAAACATTTTTTTAGGTATGGCTGAATTTATCGAATATAAACTATTAAATCAAATTAATTACCCGTCTGACCTTAGGAAACTTAAGCCAGATCAACTTAAAAAAGTTTGTGAGGAATTAAGGCAGTATATCATTGAAGTATTGGCAGAAACTCCAGGGCATTTTGCATCCAGTCTGGGAGCCGTGGAGATTGCCGTAGCGCTTCACTATGTATTAGACACGCCCTATGATCGGATTGTCTGGGATGTCGGGCATCAGGCCTATGCTCATAAGATTCTGACAGGTAGACGTGATGTATTTAAAACGCTTCGTAAACAGGGAGGAATAAGCGGATTCCCTAATCCTAAAGAAAGCAACTATGACGCGTTTATAGCAGGACATGCTTCGACATCTATCTCTGCAGCATTGGGAATGGCGATTGCTTCGTCATTGAAAGAGGAGAAAAACCGGAAAATAGTAGCTGTCATCGGAGATGGTTCCATGACAGGAGGCTTGGCTTTTGAAGGCCTCAACAATGCTTCTTCCGATCCGAACAACCTGTTGATTATTCTGAACGACAATAACATGGCAATCGATCGCCCGGTTGGAGGATTGAGCGAATACCTGGTCAACATCACAACTTCGAAGACATACAATAAGATCCGTTTCAAATTGTATAACACACTAAAAAGCCGGGGTTTTATCAAAGAACAGGGAAAAGGATTGATATTACGCTTTAATAACAGTCTCAAAGCATTGTTGACAAAACAGCATAACTTGTTCGAGGGATTTAATATCCGTTATTTTGGCCCTGTGGATGGCAATGACATCGATGGATTGATCAGGGTACTGAACGACATCAAGGACATGCAAGGCCCCAAGCTGCTGCATATTCAAACAACGAAAGGAAAAGGATTTCAACCGGCAGAAAAAGAAGCAACCGTATGGCATGCCCCCGGGAAATTCGATAAAAATACGGGCGAACGGATCATTCAGCATTCGTTGGATGAACCTCAGTTATACCAGGATGTATTCGGACATACTTTAGTCGAACTTGCCAAACAAAACGATAAGATCGTCGGAATCACTCCGGCTATGCCGACAGGATGCTCGATGACTTATATGATGAAAGAAATGCCCGACCGCAGTTTTGACGTCGGAATTGCAGAAGGACACGCTGTCACTTTTTCTGCAGGACTGGCCAAAGAAGGTTTATTGCCTTTTTGCAATATCTATTCCTCTTTTTTACAACGGGCATACGATCAGATCATACATGATGCGGCATTGCAAAATCTGAACATCGTGTTATGTGTGGATCGTGCCGGACTGGTCGGAGAAGATGGAGCAACTCATCAGGGATCTTTTGATTTGGCTTATCTGCGATGCGTTCCTGGTGTGACCATTGCCTCTCCTTTGAATGAAATTGATTTGCGGAACCTAATGTATACGGGAAGCCAAGGAAACAAGGGAGTTTTTGTTATTCGTTATCCGCGAGGGAAAGGCGAACTGAAAGATTGGCGTCAACCGTTTGAACTGCTCCCTGTGGGAAAAGGAAGAAAGATCAAAGAAGGAAATGATGTGGCTGTAATCTCGATCGGCCCTATCGGAAACATTGCTGCAAAAGCCATCGAATCAGCGAAAGAAGCGGGTGTCGATGCGGCTCATTATGATATGATTTATTTGAAACCGATCGATGAAGATCTGCTTCATGAAATCGGGAAAAAATACAAACGAATTGTAACGGTGGAAAATGGAACGATCAAAGGAGGTTTAGGATCTGCGGTACTCGAGTTTATGTCTGACAACGGATATACGCCTCAGGTAAAAAGGATCGGCATCCCGGATCAGTTCATTGAACACGGATCAATCCCCGAATTGTATAAACTTTGCGGAATGGATGCGGAAAGTATTGGTAAAGTTTTGATTAATTAATTATGAGAATTATCATCGGAGGCGCCGGAGAAGTTGGTACACACTTGTCGAAAATGCTTGCGCAGGAAAATCAGGATATCATCTTGATGGATACCAGCGAAGAACGATTGAATTTTTCCAACAACTTTGAAATAATGACTGTTATTGGAAATCCCACGTCTATAGAGGATCTGGTTGCTGCCGGAATCAATAAAGCCGATATTTTTATCGGGGTTACTCCGGAAGAGTCTATCAACATGACAGCCTGCATGTTAGCGACTAACCTGGGAGCATTAAAAACAATTGCCCGCGTAAGTAACAATGAATACTTATTATCCAAGAACAGGGAATTTTTTCAAAAATTAGGGGTTGATTCGCTGATCTGCCCGGAAGTACTTGCTGCAGAAGAGATTGTCAATGCACTCAAACGACCGTGGACCCGCCAGTGGTGGGAACTTTGTAACGGATCTTTGATCTTGATCGGAGTAAAGGTGCGGGATAACGCTCCTATCGTGAATAAATATCTGTATGACCTATCCAAGGAAAACAAAATCTACCACGTAGTAGCAATTAAGCGCGATAACGAGACGATTATCCCACGAGGGAAAGATCAAATCAAATCAGGCGATATCTTATTTTTTACCACAACCAAAGAGCATATCAATGATGTAAAGGAACATTCGGGTAAGGGAGAAATCAATGTCAATAAAGTGACAATCATGGGAGGAAGCCGGATTGCCCTTAAAGTGGCAAAATATCTGCCGGGAAATATCCGAATCAAAATATTGGAAAAAGATAAGGAAAAAAGTTATAAGCTGGCTGAAAAAGTGGGCAGTAATGTAATGATTATCAACGGAGATGGTCGGGATACCGATTTGTTGACACAGGAAAACATAAAGAGCTGCGACGCTTTTATTGCCCTGACTGAAAATTCGGAAACAAATATCCTGGCTTGTGTTGCTGCCAAAACGCTTGGCGTTCCGAAAACGGTCGCTAAAGTGGAAAACATCGACTATATACCGATGGCAGAAAAACTGGATATCGGTACGATAATCAATAAAAAACTGATCGCTGCAAGCCATATTTATCAATTTTTGCTGGATGCAGATGTCTCTAATGTCAAATGTTTGACCTTTGCAAATGCTGATGTCGCTGAATTAGTGGCACATGAAAAATCAAAAATTGTACGCAAGCCTGTCAAAGACCTTGATCTTCCCAGAGATATGACATTGGGTGGATTGATCCGAGATGGAAAGCCTCAGATTATCGATGGGGATACTATTATCCAGGATGGAGACCATGTCGTTGTCTTTTGTCTGGATACAGCCATGCGTAAAATTGAAAATTATTTCCATTAATTACATGACTGGGCCTGGATTGAATTGGAAATTTGTCTTCAAAGTCTTAGGAATGACTTTGGTTCTGGAGTCTTTCTTTATGCTTTGTGCTGCAGGAGTCGCTTATGCTTACAAAGGTTGGGATGCTCAGTATCTGCTGATGACTTCCCTATTGAGTCTTTTTTGTGGTTCTTTGCTTGCATTGTCCGGAGACCTGAAAGAACGTGTCCGCACAGTGGGAAAGCGTGAAAGCTTTTTAACTGTCACTCTGGCCTGGGTATTGTTCACTTTTTTCGGAGCAATCCCTTTTTGCATCAGCGGAGCTATTCCTTCTTTTACAAATGCTTTCTTTGAAACAATGTCGGGGTTCACAACTACCGGAGCAAGTATTCTGGTCGATATTGAAGCCTTACCGAAAGGATTATTATTATGGCGCAGCATGACCCAATGGCTCGGAGGAATCGGGATGGTTGTGTTTTCTTTGGCACTTTTACCTCTACTGGGAGGCGAGGCCGGACAGTTGATGGATGCGGAAATGAGTGGTCTCATCCATGAGAAGTTTCGCCCGCGGGTAGCTAAAGTCGCTAAGCGGATCTGGGGCATTTACATGTCTTTTACGCTGCTCCTGATTTTATTATTGTATTTAGGGCCTATGGATCTTTATGATTCTGTCTGTCATGCATTTACCACTATTTCGACCGGAGGCTATTCGACCAAACAAGCAAGTATTGCTTATTGGAATTCGACTTATATAGAAGGTGTTATTATCGTTTTTATGATATTGGGAGCCACTAATTTTTCTTTGTTTTATTTTTTATTTAAACGAAATTTCAAACGGGTTCTCAATGACGAAGAATTGCGCTGGTTCCTTGGAATCATCGCTACGATCACTTTACTGATAACAATTGTTTTGTGGCGCAATCATCCTGAAATGCAGATCTTAGAATCATTCCGAACTTCGATTTTTCAAGTTGTATCACTGATTACTACTACCGGCTTTGCAACGACCGATTTTGTCCCCTGGGGTCCGTTTTTCTGGATGCTTCTTCTTCTATCGATGGTTATTTGTGGTTGTGCCGGATCAACAAGCGGAGGGATTAAAATAGTGAGACTGGTTGTATTGATAAAAAACTCTTTGAGTGAGTTCGGACGTTTGATTCATCCGAAAGCCATAATTCCCGTACGACTTAATGGCAATGCTCTATCATTGAATATCATACAACGTCTGCTCGCTTTTATTTTCCTTTATATTTTGATTCTTGTATTCAGTTTCTCCATATTACTGTTCAATGGCCTGTCTTTCGAAGAAGCCATAGGAGCTTCCGTCTCTTGTATGGGTAACGTTGGCCCCGGACTCGGAATGCTAGGACCAAGTGGTTCTTATGCCGAACTTTCGGATTTTTTAAAATGGTTTCTCTCGTTCCTGATGTTGGTCGGACGCCTTGAAATTTTTACAATTCTGATATTATTTACTCCAGGATTCTGGAAAAAGTAAGCTATTTAACGACAAATTTTTGAACGGTACCTCCTAATTTGACAATATAAATGCTTTTAGGAAGATCCAGAGGATATTCTCCCGAGGTGGATTTCATTTCGATTTCTTTCATTTTCGTACCGACAATACTGTAGATTTCCAATTTTTTACCAATGGGGGCATTTCTTACTCTCAACGTGTTGCTGTCGGCTAATTCAATGATGGGAGGATTGGTTTCAACAGGGACCTTGTTCTTTATATCTTGCGAATAAACAGTGAGATATAAAGAAAAACAGATTGTAAATATGATACCAAATAAATATCTTTTCATTCAAACAACATCCCATTTTTTTGCAAATATACAACTAAAACACTGAATTCAAAATAATTGATTTAAATTCTTTCTTTTTAAGCTGTAAATTTATTCCGTTTGCTTATTAAACAATTAAGAGTTGAGTTCGTTCATTTTATTTTACTATATTTGTCAAATAATTTTATAAGAATTGGATATGAAAAAACTTTTACTTATTATTTTGGTCGTTTTCTGC
Organism: Bacteroidales bacterium; assembly: GCA_031551395.1. Taxonomy (GTDB): domain Bacteria; phylum Bacteroidota; class Bacteroidia; order Bacteroidales; family Azobacteroidaceae; genus BNXB01. The sequence goes on along the minus strand of JAVBNR010000002.1, from coordinate 147,206 downwards.
TGCGCATCGTGCGTAGAAGAATCTCCTGTCGATATGTTTGAAATAACATATACTGTCGAAAGTTCACAATGGAAATTATGGGACGACGGATACGACACTTATTTCTATTGTGAAAAAGAAGAACCTGCATTAACATCAGATATGTACATCCATGGAAGTTTTACCGCCTATATAGTGAAAGTCCTGAATGGTGTAGAAAGTCTGACACCTCTTCCTTATGATGTTTACTCGATGGACGGAGCAGGGAAAAGGTGGACGGAACAGTATACTTGTGAATTTTCCAGAGGCTATATTACTTTCATTGTCAAGGTAAATGATTTTAATATGACATATAAACCGCTTCCTGCTACTTTTGCCGTCAAATATATCATACCCTGAGCTATTTTTTCAACAATCCTTGTGTTACGTTATACCTGAATCGGATTAGTTTTTCCCCTTTGGAGTATTGAAACGTAATAACATAGTAGGAACAAAGAATAATAGACGCAGCCCATTTGATCCCTTCTGAAAATAATCGTTTATAGTAAGAAGACCGGGACTCGGATAATGTCCGGATACGTTCACTCCTCCCGATGGAATAGGTTAGCCTGTTGAAAAAATCATCCGTTAATTTCGATGCGGGGATATGATGATAAATGGTTGCACCTGGCAGGTAATAGCATTTGATGCCATTTTGTATCAGTCGGAGGAAAAAATCTTTATCTTCGGCTCCCATTAATGAGCTTCCTTTCCTTCCCAGATCCGTATTGAACCCTCCGTATTTAAGAAATAAATCACGGCGGAACGTGGCATGACCTGTTCCCGGATAATCCTTTGGTCTGACTATTTTAATTTCTTCCCCTTTATCATAGGCGCCTGTTATCAGACGCATGGTAAACGGAGACAGCCAACGGGGAGGTGTTGCCTCATAAACAGGGACTACCGGGCCTGCAGTAAGAGAAGCTTCGGTATACTCACTATAAAAATCATCCAGATTTTTCATGAAGGCCGGTTCTACGGTTTCATCGTCGTCCAGGAAGACGATAAATTCTCCTTTCGCTTCCATGACACCCCGATTCCTGGCATAAGAAATCCCTTGTTGAGTTTCTTTAATGTATCTGATTTTTAACTCTTTATATTCTCCTCTGAAAATAAAGGCCACTTCTTCTGTGTTGTCCGGACTGTTATTGTCAACGATCAGAATTTCGTATTTATCTGCAGCATAATCCTGCCGGGCAATGCTCTCAAGTGTCTGCGAAAGGTATTTTGCCCGGTTATAAGTACAAATAACAACAGAAAAAAGAAGATCCTGCATAAAATAATTATTTTATTTTTCTATAAATAAAGTAAATCAGACCTCCGATGACAAGTAACATGAGGATTCCGGACATGATCGTTGTGATTGTACCACAAGTCCTTACTTCTTCCGGATCGAAAACAAATTTGATCTGATGCTCTCCGGCCGGGACGACGATTGCACGTAAAGTCCAGTCTGCCCGACTGATCGGAACTTGCTTCTCATCGACAAATGCTTTCCATCCATGCTCATAATATACTTCCGAGAAAACGACTAAACCTTCTTTTTGAGAGGAAGATTTATATTCCGCTGCATTCGGAGCGTATGAAGTCATTGCGATATGAGCCGTACTATCAGGTGTGATTGGCAAATTTTGCAGGTTCTCTGCAAATTTTTTATCCAGGACGGCCTCTTTAAGCGGATTTAATGTTTCCAGCGCAGCCATTTCTTCATCCGGATTATTCACAAAACGATAGGAATCTACAAACCAGGCGTTACCATCGGCATATGGATTGAAAATAGGCGCTTGTCCCGGATCATAAATGATGTACTTCGTATTTAACATATTCAACGAAGGACTGTTCTCCAGGGCATTCATCACATTTTCTGCCGTCGGATTATTCGTGAGAACAGAAATGATCGACGCTGTTTCTTTCATTAAGCGATTATCGATCAGGTCCTGATAACGCCTCAATTTGGCCGCATGATAACCACCGATAGACTTGTGGTAATAGGATGTCCGGGCTTCCTGGAACGGGTTATTCAGGTTCAATACACGGTAAGACAGCGCCGGGTCCTGCAATATTTCATTATCAGCCACAGTCTTTTGAAAAACCTCTTTATTGGCTTTTTGGCTGACAAAATTGCTTGTGTTTAAATAACGTTTGTCTATTTGCCACATATCACAAAGGACAAGTAGAACAAGTCCAGCTGCGACATATCCCAGAACCTTTTTCGGATCTTTGGCCTTGATATAAAGAAAAATCAAAGCCGCACTCAATACAATAAAAATCAAGGAACGCAAAGCATCGGCTTGCAATAGAGCCTTACGGTCTTTGATCAGTGCATCGTAATACCAATCGGGTAATCCGTATTGAGCGTCGAATGAAGATTGAAAATTGAAAAACATTCCCGGGATAATCCATAAGATGAAGCATATTCCTCCGGTAATTCCGGCAGATAAATACAACGATTTTTTCAGTTTTTCAGTTTTCAATTCTTTTGATAGGAGTTCTTTTATAGCCATTACAGCCAGCATCGGGAAGGTAAAGGCCGGAATAACCAATGCGGTTTCCGGCGTCCGGAATTTACTGTAATAGGGTAAATGATAAAATAAGAAATCGTTGAACCAGGCCAGGTTTTTTCCCCAAGCCAGAAAAATGAAGAAGACAGAGACGCCCAGCAACCACCACTTGTTTGATCCGGAAACAATAAAAAAAGCGAATAAAAACAGAAAACAAACGATCGCTCCAAAATAGACCGGACCTGCGGTAAATGGCTTTTCGCCCCAGTAAGTGTAGGATTGGATCGTTTTTCCGACTTGCGCTCCTTGACTTTTAAGTTCTTTGTATAAATGAGAATCACTGCTCAATTCGCCACCAGAGTTACCGCCCATTACATTAGGGATTAATAAAGACAATGTTTCTCCTTTTCCATAACTCCATTGAAAAGCATAATCTTTATCTAATCCGGTTGAAACATTCTTCGTTCCTTCTTTTGGAGTCAATTCGGCTTTCCCTCTTAAACTTTCCTGACTCGATTCATAATTAGTATATAAATTAGACAAATTAGCTCCGACAGCTAATAAGATGGATAAGGAAAAAATCCCCGTTGTCACTCCCAGGTGTTTATATGTTTTTTCCTTGAAGCAGAAAACCAAAAATCCGATATAAAGAATGGCGCAAAATAATGCAGCATAATAAGCGATTTGTAAGTGATTGGATACGATTTCCAATGCTAAAGCGAATGAGAAAATGATCAGGCCTACCCAATATTTCCGCCTGAAAACCAACAACATCCCGGCAATGATTAAAGGGACAAATGCCAGTGCCCAAGCTTTTGTAACGTGTCCGGCTACGATAATAATGATATTGTAAGATGAAAAGGCCGTTGCAATGGCTCCGAGGATGGATAGCCAAACAGGAGCTCCCATCACGAGGAAAAGGATATAAGATGCTAGTAATAAGATGAGTATAGGAGCTGCTGTTTCTGATTGAAGAGCGCCTAAAACATGTCCTTTGAATGCTGCGATGAAATCATATCCCGTAGAATATCCTGTAATATGATAGCTGGGCATACCGGAAAACATGGAGCCGGTCCATCCCGAAGGTTTCCCATAATCAATCAATTCCTTCGACATTCCCTCAAATTGAGTAATATCGCTTTGTTGAAGTACTTTCCCTTCAAATGCGGGATAGAAATACACAATAACAATGACCAGGAACAAAACGATCGCTCCTAAATGAGGAAGGGTTTTTTGAAAAGAATGTTTCATATTCATATGACCAAAATGATATGTTTTAACTTAAATTGCAAAGATATAATTTATTTAAAAGCCGAATGAAATATTCGAAAACTATTTGTCAATAATATCGCATTCAAAATTTTAAAAATCGACGAACAATGTTATTGTTTACTTTAGATATCAAAGATTGTTTCTCCCAATATCTTTTTGAAAAACCATATGGAGTCGTTCTTACAGCGTTCTCTATCGGCTGTTCGATGATATGTTCAAGAAAATCATTCAATTGACTCATTTTAACATGATTCACATTTTCGGGTGTCATCCAGGGAAATGATAATTTCCGGATGTAAGCATCGTCATCTTTATCCAGTCGAATAACCTCTTCAATAGCCTGGTCAATGGATTCATAATCATTCACGCAGATGAACGATTCTTTATTGAAATCCATTCCGACTTGAGGGTTTCCCCAATAGATCGGGATTGAATCGACCAGCATCGGATCGAGGATTTTTTCTGTCGTATATCCTGATACACAGCTATTTTCGAATGCAATAGTAAATTTATAGTCCCGGATGAAAGCCCGTTTATCGGACACCGGGCTCCCGATATTATTCAAAAAACGTCCTCCGGCATCTACTTTTTTATACTTTGATAATTGATGAAAAAATGTTTCCCGCATGGGAGAGGCTGCTTTATTATTGGAGTAAACAAAATTACAGAATTTCCGATTTAAAGCGGCTTCTTTATCGACCCATTTGGATGTGATGTTTTCGTATCCCTGATACAAAACAAAAAGAGGAAGACGAAAATAACGGTCTTCAAAGTCGATATAATGAAATCCGATGGCATAATCCGACAAATTAAAATCGGGCACATCATTCTCTCCGGTATAATATATTTTTATACAGTTAGTATATTTGAAATGCTTATTCCCGAATGAAGAATGAAACAGATAATCGGGGTCAGGATCTATAATCACTTCATACCGGGTTGAAAGGGCATTGGTAATAAAATTATTCTGAAAGTCCAAACCCGGCCAGAAATCGGCAAAATATATTTTAATTGCTTGTTTCATACGTAAATATTTATTTTTATACTATTGTCGTATGGAAACTCGCATTTTCATTATCTAGGACTTACATACATGTAAATGCTCGTTTTCATATTCTCATTTCAACTTAGACAAAAGAAAAAGAACCATCTCTTTCAAGCTCGTTTTTAACGATTTAGCTCTCTTCTTTCTGACTTTTTCTGTAAATAGTGCATTTATATTTTTTATTTGATTGGTCACATATTGCTTATCGAAATTATTCACAAGAAGGCTTTTGATAAAGTAAATCCGTAAATTATCGAGATAATCGGTTAATTGGGGAAATCTGTAAAATAAATTGTTTTTTTCTGAAATCCCGATCATTTCTTGTAGCACGGCATACAAACTATCCAGATTTTTCTCTGATTTTTTTTGCGTAATAGACTGTTGTTGAATATGATAAATGTATGTTTTTTCTTGTGAAATACTCATGGATTCTGCGCATAAAGCCAATTGAAATGACCATAAATTATCTTCATGAAGGATACCTTCCTTGAACCAGCAGTTTTGTACCGTGAAAATTTCTCTTTTGACAAGCTTATTCCAGGCCATTTCATACCATTGACAAGAAAGGAAAGTGCGCATGATCTCTTCTTTTTCGTACCGCCTGTTTTCTTTTAGTTTTAATTGAGAAAATTTGCTCCTTTCGGCGCCTATCACATCGATCTCCCCGAGAACCAAGTCCGGATTCGTATCCCGGGCAATGGAAGCAAGTATGGAGATGGCATTTGGAGGAAGCTCATCATCACTATCCAAAAAATAAAGATAATCTCCCGAAGCGTGCTTTATTCCTGAGTTTCGGGCGGCTGAAAGGCCCCGGTTCATTTCATGGTTGATAACAATCGTATTTTTCCCCGCAGGATGATTCTCTAATATTTTACGAACGATATCCATACTGTTGTCCGGGGTACAATCATTTACCAACACCAGTTCCGTTTCAGGATACGTCTGGTTCAAGGCCGACAATAAACATCTTTCGATGAAATTTTCTACCTTATATATGGGTATAATAATGGATACTTTCATAAGAGAACAACTGTTGTCATGATTTCATTCAACGTTTTCTGTAAATCCTTTTAATATAAGGAATCAATTTGTTTTTAATGTTGTGATATACCCAAAACATCCATCCATATTCCGGATGAAGTTTATTTTCTACAAATTTAGATTCATTTTCAATCAATTCCTTATTATTTTCACATTTTCTTGTGATTTGTTCCGGACTGATCCCAATATTAACAAGATACTCGGGAATAAAAATAAAATCAGGGTTATTTCTTAATATTCGGATATAAAATTCGATATCGACCAGCCAGATAAGATGATTATCGAAATAAATATCCGGTTGATTACGAAACATAGACGCACTGGGGTGGCCGATCAAATTACCTTTGGCTAAGATATCCGGATTTTTTTTAAGAAAATGTAATTCCATCCGATTCGGTCGCCTTTTTATCTGGAGATTTTCTCCGATATCCGTGCACGCACAAAAGGCAAAATCCGCTGTTGCATTTTTATCCAGCGCTTCCACAAATTTACCCAATGAAGACGAAGAAGAAAACCAATCATCGTGGTGCATGATTTGAATGTACTTCCCTTGCGCCAGAGACATGGCTTTATTCCAGTTTTCAGGGGATCCTAACGGAATTTCATTTCGATGATAATGGATGGGGAATTGGTCGTATTGTTTGACCAATTCTTCGATTTCAGATGTTGGAGAATCATCGGAGATAATAATTTCATAGTCGGTAAAAGTTTGTAACGCAATGGAATCGAGGCATCTTTTCAAAGATAACCATTGCTTATATGCCGGAATACAAATACTCACTTTTTTAGTTCTGCCTGCCATTTTCTTAGCCTTTGATTTTTAAATAAAAACAAGCCTGATCTCCTTCTCCTTTTGAGTTAAGATCTTTTGTTTTTGCATTATATTCTTTTATTTTTTCCGCACTAAGAGTAACCTTCTCAAATAAAGAGATATCCTGGACATATTTTTCCGATGCGATAAATTGTTCAGGAGAGGAGTCGTAAATTATTTTTTCAACAGATAATCCATTTTCTTCAGCCAGCCAATGAATACTTTTTACCGTATGCAGGAAAAAATGCCTTGGAGCATCTATCTGAAACCAATTTTCACGATACCGACGGAAAGCGTATGAATCCGACAGAGGAATTCGTATCAAAACAACTCCTTCCGGGGATAGAACTTTGGGCAAATGTTGAAATATCTCACGAGGATTCGACATGTGTTCAAAGGAATGATGCATCATGATCAAATCATAATTTCCAGTCAGATCGATCAAACTCTTTTTTGAAATTTTTATTTTTCCGAAATGATTTATTTCTTCCGGTATATAAGGATCTATCCCTTCTAAAGACTGAAATCCGATTTTGTGTAAAAACAACAAAAATTTTCCACCGCCGCATCCGACATCCAATATTCTTGAGTTGAAATTACAAACACCTGGGATCAACCAAGGTAATGTTTCGCGATAGTAGCTGTTATATTGAATGGCAATATCTCCGATTATATCACGGCCTGTTATTCTTTTCCGGAGCGCATGTTTTAAAAGATAAGCCGACAACGTCGACTGAATGGATTTATTTTTTTCAATATTGAACGAATAGTAATTGTCTGAATAGTACCTGGATATATCTTGTGGAATTTCTGCAATTTGCAGACAGCCACAATTTTCGCATTGAAAATAGTTGAATTCTTCTAATGTACCAAGCATTCGTTCCTTTACATGGTAGACATTATGATTTACATCCTGATTACATATCTTGCACTGGTAGTTCATTGTAAATTAGTTAGGTTATTTTTTGAAGAATTGTTTTAAAATTTTATCCCGGGCAAATTCCATCGTTTCCTGGAAAATAACAATTTTTGATATTTTCATTATCACTATATATAAGAGAACAGAAATACCGATTTTAAGGAATAATATCAAGTATATATTTTCGAGTTTGAATGTGCATAAATAAGTGATACAAAAAACAAATACGGAAAAACCCAGGAAAGGGAAAGAGTCTTTGATGAAATTGATAATGCTATATTTATCTTTATATTTCACAGTGCATACTATGAAAAATAAATACAGGATATTCACAATGAATGTGCACCAGAGCATCTTGATAATCCCCCATTTTACTGTAAGTAATAACGTTATGATTAAACTGACACTATAAATGATGGTAATCAGAAGTAAACTTCCTGAATAACCTTTGGCTCTGAGAACATTGGAATACAGGATGGTTAGCGGTATAAATAAATAGGCAATGCATAACATCTGGATGATTGGTATAGATGCATTCCATTTTTCAGTGATAGCAATCGGGATGAGTTCGCTTGCGATGAAGCCGAATCCCAGGATTACGGGAAAACTGATGAAGGCCGTGAAGCGAACCATTTTCCGGAGCACAAGGTATTGCTTTTCCTGGTCATCGTTTATTTCAGACAGTACAGGGAGTGATGTTGAATTTATAAAATTACCGATAATACCCCAAGGCATTGCAGCCCATTTATTGGCCTGGGAATAATACCCTACTTGTTTTTCGTCATAACATTTACCGAGCAAAAGCGAATACATCCCTCCTGAAATTTGCGATATCATATTGGATAGCATCAACTTAACACTAAACGGGAGTATACTCTTTAGGATTTCTTTGTCGAAAGATAATGAAGGCCTCCAATGGCTCATTACCCACAAAGAAATTGTCCGGATCAAAGGCAATGATACAGCTTGAATAGCAATAGCCCAATAAGAAAAACCGAATAAAGCCAGGGTTAACCCGATGCTACAGGCAGATAGAACAGAAATAATATCTGCAACTGCTAGTTCCTTCATTTTGAGCTCTTTCTGGAAAATCGTATTTTGAACAATTCCTAATGCACTGAATACAAATGAAAGGAAGACTACTTTCGACAGGGGAATCAATAACGGCTGGTTGAAAAAGGCGGCAATGAAAGGAGATAAAAAGAACAGGAAGATGTATAAAATAATACTAATGATCATATTGGTCCAGAAAACCGTTGTATAGTCGAGCGGTGTTGCATCTCGTTTATTGATCAAAGCGACAGAAAAGCCTCCTTCCTGCAGGCATGTAGATAATAATGTGAATATGGCAAGCATCCCAATTAATCCGAAATCTTCCGGGAACAAGATTCTCGCCATGATGATGCCGAATCCTGTTTGAATTATTTGTTGGAGAAGATTATTCAATCCTCCCCAGAACAATCCTTTAGCTGTTCTTTCTTTTAAAGATTGAGCCATTTTTTATTTCCCTTTCACGATCCGTTTGATATCGTTCAACTTATTTAACGCTTCGACCGGGGTTAAATTGTTTACATCCAAATTATTAATTTCATCCCGTATTTGGGAAAGTACGGGATCGTCTAATTGAAAAAAGCTGAGCTGAAATCCTTCCCTCTCGGAAGAAATCTTCTTCATTGGTTTTGCAATACCTGCTTTCCGATTATCCGTTTCAAGTTGTACCAGTATTTCTCCGGCTCGTTTGACAATGCTTTGCGGCATTCCTGCCATTTTTGCCACATGGATACCAAAGCTGTGTTCACTGCCTCCTTTCACTAGTTTACGCAGGAAGATCACTTTGTTATCCACCTCTTTTACAGATACATTATAGTTTTTGATTCGCTTAAACGACCTTTCCATTTCGTTCAACTCATGATAATGTGTTGCGAAAAGAGTTTTAGCCCGTGCTTTCGGATGTTCATGAATGTGTTCCACAATCGCCCAGGCGATTGAGATCCCGTCGTAAGTAGATGTTCCGCGTCCTAATTCATCGAACAGGATTAAACTGCGTGGCGATAGATTATTGAGAATATCCGCCGCTTCGTTCATTTCCACCATGAATGTCGACTCGCCTAATGAAATATTATCGCTGGCGCCGACCCGGGTAAAGATTTTATCTACCAGGCCGATCTTTGCCGATTCGGCAGGGACAAAACAACCGATTTGAGCCATTAAAGTGATCAGAGCGGTTTGTCGTAACAAAGCGGACTTACCGGCCATATTGGGTCCGGTAATTATAATGATCTGTTGCGTGTTGCTATCGATGAACACATCGTTTGCGATATACGGTTCTCCCGGAGGAAGCTGCGTTTCGATGACCGGGTGCCGTCCGCCTTTGATATCGATACAATCGTCATCATTGATCTGAGGACGGATGTATTTATTTCTCTCCGCTATTTTAAAGAAAGAAAGCAGACAGTCGAGTCGGGCAATCAGGTTGGCATTGTTTTGTACGGGTGCGATGTAATTCATCAGTTCCAGTACAAGATCATTAAATAATTTGGTTTCCAATGCCAGTATCCGGTCTTCTGCTCCAAGGATTTTTTCTTCGTATATTTTCAGTTCTTCCGTGATGTAACGTTCTGCGCTGACTAATGTCTGTTTGCGTATCCAGTCGGCAGGAACTTTATCTTTATGGGTATTGCGGACTTCGATATAATATCCGAATACATTATTATAACTTACTTTCAAGGAGGGTATTCCGGTACGTTCGCTTTCTCGTTGCTGGATATGCAATAGATAATCTTTTCCGGAATAAGCAATTTCCCTCAATTGATCCAGGTCTTCATTGATTCCTTTCCGGATGACTTGTCCTTTATTTATTAAAACAGGAGGATCGGGAATGATTTCTTTTTCAATTTTTTCCCGAATCATCTGACATAGATTCAGTTGGTCTCCTATTCGGCGCAAGCTGTCTTCCGTAGAATCCAAACAGGCTTGTTTGATCGGTTCTATTGCATTTAAGGCTACTTTCAACTGCACAACTTCACGTGGAGTAACTCTTCCTACGGCCACTTTAGAGATAATGCGCTCCAGATCACCTATCAGGCTGAACTGCTGATTCAAAAGATCTTTTAATTCCGGATTACGAAAAAGGTATTCAATAACAGCCAGACGATCTTCGATCAATTTCGTTTCTTTAAGGGGAAAAACGATCCAACGTTTCAACATACGCGCTCCCATTGGTGTCGTTGTCCTGTCCAATATATCGAGCAACGATTTTCCGCCTTCATTCATTGTATCCAAAAGCTCCAGGCTACGGATAGTAAACCGGTCTAACCGGACATACCGATCTTCTTCGATCCGGGAAAGGGAAGTGATATGACTGATTTGAGTATGCTGAGTCAGATCGAGATAATGCAAAATAGCTCCGGAAGCAATGATTCCATTGATAAGATGATTGATTCCGAATCCTTTGAGGTTCTTGGTCTCAAATTGTCTGATCAACCGTTCTTTTGCAGAATCTTCCGTAAAAGCCCAATCTTCCATCTCAAAAGTCAGATATCGTGTCCCGAACGCTTCTTCAAAAGGCTTGCGATTGGTTCGTTCAATCAGAATTTCTTTGGGGGAAAAGCTGTTCAACAATTTATCAATATAATTGACAGGGCCTTCGGCAGTCAGAAATTCTCCGGTCGAAATATCCAGAAAAGCCACACCACAAATACTTTTATTGAAATGGATGGCAGCAAGGAAATTATTTTCTTTGTGATTCAATATATTGTCATTGATCGAGACTCCCGGAGTAACCAACTCGGTAATTCCACGTTTGACTAATTTTTTAGTCAACTTGGGATCTTCCAATTGGTCGCAGATAGCGACACGTCGACCGGCACGAACTAATTTAGGCAGATAAGTATCCAGCGCATGATGAGGAAATCCTGCCAGTTCAATGAATTGTGCAGATCCATTGGCGCGGCGGGTAAGGGTAATTCCTAAAATTTCTGAAGCAGCGATGGCATCAGTGGAGAAAGTCTCATAAAAATCACCGACTCTGAATAATAAAATGGCATCGGGATGCTTCGATTTAATCTCGAAGTATTGCTTCATTAAAGGAGTTTCTATTATTTCTTTGCTCACCGGAGATGGAATATATTGATTGAAAACTAAGAGACAAAGATACTATTTTCTTCCGTATAACGAAACATATGAACTCATTCAAGGTTTTAATACGACTCCCAGATTTTTTTTCCCGTCGATTTTTATGGCGATTGGTTTTTCAAAACGGACATGTCTTAAAAATGTTGTTTCCTGAACGGCTGGTTGTGCATTCAGATATTCTTCTGCGAAAAGGCCATCTTCGGGAATATAAGGGTTAACTGTAAAATAACCGACACCGAAAGAAGTCAGATTTTGAAAAAAGTGTGTTCCCTGGCTCGGTTCGATGCGGTAATTTTCCAGTCCGGCCTCTACAATAACCCGTGCATTGGAGATATGAGGCCATTTGACCGGAATACCCAGCCCCGGATCGCTTGTTCCCCAACGTCCCGGCCCTACGAGTACATAATTTTGCTTATTTTCCGTAAACTGCTCATTGATTTTTTCTATTTCACAAGCAATGAGCGGATTGTTCGACGCATCGAAATTCTTTGTTTTGACATAAACAATATCGTAAACATCTGTTTGAATTCCATGTCCTAAAGCATGTTTGGAATAAAGGATACAATCGTTTTCCGGGACAATTTCCAAATTTTCTTCCATCATTTCCTTACTATCTACGATAGGCCTGATTTGCAGCAAATAAAATGTTCCTTCAACAATTCCATCCGATTTTTCTTCCAGATTGACTGCAAATTCGATTTCAACCGGTCGTCCCATTTCGTCCTGACCGAGTTTAAGAATAAAATTCAAGACATCGGCTAACGGGAAAACGTCGTGTTGCAATACTCCTGCAAAAGTAAGCACTTTCCGGTTGGATCCGGGATAGTAACCATCCATTAGCACATGGTCGTTCGGATCATAAGTAGAAGAAATATATTTGAGAGAATCGTCGCTTTCTGCTTCTTTTACAGGTAGTTTCAATAAATTAAACGAATCATCCGGAGTAAACAGATCAGAAGCTAATAACAGATCCAGATCCAAAGCATAAAATTTAGTTTGTGTATCTTTTAGAGCATATTTCAGGGAACTCGTTTGTATGATACTGCGCGGATGTTTCGGAGAAAAACGCAAAGTCGTATTTCCGTCGACAATGTATTTTCCTAATCCGAGAGCGATATTTGCAATTCCTTCCTCCGACTTTTCATCCCTTACCGGATAAAAATTCAGGGAGCGAGCAACTCCGGAGAATGTAGGATAACAACGATTCCCGTGTTTCTGCCCGATAAATTCCTGTAAAACAATGGCCATTTTCTCCTGATCGATCAGATTTTGCGTGGCAGTCATGTAGGCCTTACTGTCTTTGTAAAAAACAGAGGCATATACACTTTTTATTGCATTACTGATCATTTCGATCATTTGGTAGTTGTCCTGAACTTTGGGGATCATATAAGTGGAGTATATTCCAGCAAACGGCTGATAATGAGAATCTTCAAGTAAGCTTGAAGACCGAACTGCGATTGGAGTTTTGACTGCTTCAAAAAAAGCGATCAGGTCTTCCACCAGTCGTTTGGGTAAACTTGCCCTGAGAAAATATTTGAGGATTTGTTCGTCCGGAAGATCCCGTAATGCAATCTTATACAAATCATTGGTCTCCATGAATTCATCAAAGATATCCGTGCATAAAACCACTGTTCTAGGGATCTTGATAACCGTATTTTTGAACCTTTTTTCTATTTCGATAGTCTGACGTTTAACCATTTGACCCATAAATGCCAGTCCTCGACCTTTTCCTCCCAAAGAATCGTCTCCGATCCGGGCAAAGTTGGAATATTCATCGAAACGATCTTTTAAAAAGATCGCAACGACTCCTGAGTTCTTCATTTTCCGGTAACTGACAATCGATTCGAAAATAAGCTGACGGGCATCATCCATGTTTTCATAATCCTGAACATCGATTCCTTTTAAAAATTCTGCTACGGGAAACATCGCCCGGGAATAAAAAAAGCGGGAAAAATGGTTTCGCGACAGATGATATATCAGGGAATCGTCAGGAATTGAAAAGATTTTTACTTGCAGGTCTTTCAACGATCGAATGCGTGTGAGCTCTTTCTTTGTTTGTGGGTTTATAATGATAAAATCCCCGAAACCAAAATTATCCGTGATCTCTTTTCGTAAATCCTGAGGATATGTTTTGGAGTTTTTATCAATAAAACTACATTTTAATTTTTTTGCGTAAACTTCATTTTGTTTTTCGGAAGATTCAAATATAATAGGAATGAAACGATCGTTATCCCTGACCATACTACCGAATTTATAACCAGCAATTTTGTCTATATTTCCCTCCCTTTCGAAACTCATATCACAGACAATTCCAAGCATGTTGTTTTTGAATTTTTTATAAAGCATCTCTGCTTCTTCATATGTCCGGGCTAACAAAATTTTAGGTCTTCCGCGCATTCTCAGTGTTTGCTGATGAGGATTGAGCGCTTCTTTGGAGAATTCTTTGGACTGCTCTAATATGAATTTATACAAATGGGATAAAGCCGAGGAGTAAAAACGAATGGAATCTTCGACCAATAATATGGTTTGTACTCCTACAGATGCCACATCATCCTCCGCATTCATTTTATCTTCGATCAGTTTGATGATGGCCAGTAATAATTCAGAGTTTCCCAGCCAACTGAATACATAATCGATCGCGCTCAGATCTTCTTGAGAGACACGTTTGGACACTTCTTTAGAAAATGGAGTCAAGACGATGATTGGAATCTCGGAATAAAGCTTTTTGATTCGGTTAGCCACACCAAAAGTATCCGAATCATCCATGTTAGGCATACAAATGATGAGGTCAAAATGCCGCTGGCTCTGGTTAAGCATATCCATCGCTTCTTTTTCGGTGCTTACTTGAGTAAACCGGGGAGGGTATCTCAAACTCAAAGACATGTATTCATTAAAAACCTGTTCATCGATCCGGCCATCGTCTTCAAGCATAAAAGCATCGTATTTTGTAGCAATAAGCAAAATATTAAAAATTCTCTTATTCATCAAATTTGCAAATGAGGTATCTTTAAATACCAGTTGCTTCATGTCAATTTTCTGTGCCATTTAGTATCAATTTGTTAGTTTGACAGTCCGAATTCATCGCCTTTTCAGAATGAAATCCCTTTTTGAGACATAAAAAAATAATAAAATGACAGAAATTCCTTTACAATAAAGTTGTTAATGTCAAGTTTATTTCTTACGTTTGTGCCGTCACAAAAATACATAATTAAGAGTAAAAAATCAGAGATAAAGATTTAAAACTTATCACTCAAAAACATAAATTATCATGAAAACAGAAAGTATCATGTTAGCCTTAGAGGCTAAGCACCCGGGAGAAAGTGAATTCCTTCAAGCGGTGAAAGAAGTTCTTCATTCAATAGAAGAAATTTACAACCAGCATCCCGAATTTGAAAAAGCGAGTATTATTGAACGATTGGTTGAACCGGATCGTATTTTTACATTCAAGGTGCCTTGGGTGGATGATCAAGGAAAAGTACAAGTGAACCTGGGTTATCGTGTCCAATTTAATAATGCGATTGGCCCTTATAAAGGGGGAATTCGTTTTCACGCTTCTGTGACTCTTTCTACTTTGAAATTTTTAGGTTTTGAGCAAACATTTAAAAATGCATTGACTACGCTACCGATGGGTGGAGGTAAAGGAGGATCGGATTTCAGTCCGAGAGGAAAATCAGATGCCGAAGTCATGCGTTTCTGTCAAGCTTTTATGTTGGAATTATGGAGACATATCGGTCCTGATACGGATGTTCCTGCCGGGGATATCGGAGTAGGCGGCCGCGAAGTTGCCTACATGTATGGGATGTATCGTAAACTAGCGAGAGAGAATACAGGAACATTCACAGGAAAAGGACTGGATTTTGGAGGATCATTGATTCGTCCGGAAGCAACAGGTTTCGGTGGATTGTATTTCGTTGACCAAATGTTGAAAGCCAAAGGATTGGAGCTGAAAGGAAAGACAATCGCTATTTCCGGTTTCGGTAATGTCGCCTGGGGTGCTGCTTTGAAAGCGACCGAACTGGGAGGTAAAGTAGTTACCATCTCCGGACCTGACGGTTACATCTACGACCCGAACGGTATTTCCGGCGAGAAGATCGATTATATGTTGGATTTACGTAATTCCGGCGAAGATATCGTAGCTCCTTATGCAGCTAAATATGGCGTGGAATTCTTCCCGGGGAAACGTCCATGGCAGCAAAAAGTGGATATCGCATTGCCATGTGCTATTCAAAACGAGCTGAATGAGGCTGACGCTCAACTTCTGATAAATAACGGTGTAACTTGCGTCGCTGAAATTTCAAACATGGGATGTACAGCCGAAGCGGTAGATTTGTTTATTGCAAAGAAAGTAATGTTTGCTCCGGGTAAAGCAGTGAATGCTGGTGGTGTTGCCACTTCCGGTTTGGAAATGACTCAAAATGCAATGCACATCCAATGGACAGAAGCTGAGGTGGATGCCAAATTACATCAGATCATGAATAGTATCCATGAGCAATGTCTTATTTATGGTAAAGAAAAAGACGGCTATATCAATTATGTGAAAGGGGCTAATATTGCAGGGTTTATGAAAGTTGCCCGCGCGATGATGGCTCAAGGAGTTATTTGATAGGAAGTTACGAGCCAAAAATTAAGAGTGAACGCATCCTTTGAGGTTCACTCTTAATTTTTTATCAAGTTATCCGTTATTTTTTGATTGTTCGCCGGATGGCTTTTATTTCATTCAGCCATAATTCAGAACTTGCATCACTCGGCATTCGCCAATCTCCTCTTGGCGACAGATTGATCGAACCCACTTTGGGACCATCGGGAATACATGAACGTTTGAATTGTTGGCTGAAAAATCGTTTATAAAAAATCTCCATCCATTGAAGGATGCTTTCCTGAGTATATTTTTCTTCAAAAGCAACTTTCGATAAATAAAATACTTTCCAAGGAGAAAATCCAAACCGGATGGTATAATAGAGAAAAAAGTCATGTAGTTCATAAGGGCCGACAATATCTTCCGTACATTGGCTGATTTGGCCGTTTTTAGCAGGTAAAAGCTCAGGACTTACAGGAGTGCAGACAATGTCTTTTAAGATTTTTGCAGAATCATTATCTACTTGTACATCAGCCACCCAATCAACCAAATGACGCACCAGTGTTTTCGGTATTCCGGAGTTGACACTGTACATCGACATATGGTCTCCATTGTAAGTCGCCCAACCCAAAGCCAATTCCGACAGATCTCCGGTTCCGATAACCAGACCATTCATTTGATTGGCAATATCCATCAATATCTGCGTACGTTCGCGAGCCTGAGAGTTCTCATAAGTAGCATCATGCGTCTCCGGATGATGTCGTATATCTTTAAAATGTTGCTCACATGCAGCTTTGATATCGATTTCACGAATGCTTATCCCCAATGATTTCATCAGTTGAATGGCATTGTTGTAGGTCCGGTCTGTAGTCCCGAATCCCGGCATAGTAACCCCTATAATTTTATCTCGGGAAATCCCTATTTTATCGAACGTTTTTACACAAACCAGTAATGCCAACGTTGAATCCAATCCTCCTGAAACTCCAATGATTGCTGTTTTAGATTGAGTGTGTAACATCCGTTTGGCCAAGCCTCCGATTTGAATGGAAAATATCTCTTCGCAGGATTCGTTTCGTTTTTCTTCATCCGGGACAAAAGGTAGCGGATGGATTTTTCGGGTTAACTTGATCACATTTTCCGAATTTTCCGGAGCCTTCATATTAAATTCAAAATCCTCTAAATCAAATTCTTCCGGCTCATCTTCATTGTAAGCGTCGAGAAACTGATACTCTGTTTTTAATCGGTAGTCCTTGAATGAGCTTATTTTCGACCGGTCGCTATTTAGGCGTTCGACATCAATTTCGCTGATAACAAGCTGTTCTTTCATTTGGAAACGTTCGGATGCAGCTAATAATTGTCCGTTTTCCGAAATAATAGCATTCCCTCCGAAAACAAGATCTGTCGTTGACTCTCCCCATCCGGCTGAAGCATAAATGTATCCCGCCAGGCATCGAGCCGATTGCTGGTTAATCAAAGAAAGCAAATAATTGTGTTTCCCTGTCAACTCATTACTTGCAGAAAGATTAAATATCAGCTGAGCGCCGGCCGGAGCATGCTGAGAGCTTGGAGGAACAGGAGCCCAAAGATCTTCGCAGATTTCAACGGCAAACGTAACATTATCTTTTGTTTTAAAAAGCAGATCCGTACCGACAGGTTCTCCTGTATCTGAACTTCCGGTGTAATTAAACGTCTTACACTTAACGGTATCCGAAGGGTTAAACCAACGTTTCTCATAAAACTCACAATAGTTAGGAAGGTATGTTTTAGGAACAATTCCTACAATCCGGTATCCGGCGCAAACAATGGCTGCATTATGTAATTGATTGCCGATTTTAACCGGAGCTCCAATAATATAGGTAATAGGAGGAAGATCTACCGCTTTATCCAATAACCAGTCTACCGCTTTTTCAGCTTCTTCAATCAACAGGTCCTGATAGAATAAATCTCCACAAGTATATCCGGTAATACAAAGTTCAGGAAAACAAACGATATCAACTTCCTCGTTGGCAGCTTTTTTTAATAACCTGAATATACTTTCCGCATTATACCGACAGTCAGCAACTTTGACTTCAGGAATGGCAGCTGCGACTTTTATAAATCCAAAGTTTTTCATCGTATCATTTTTATAATTATATTTCGGAATAATCCCTTATTATTCAAGCGCTTTGAGAATATTATTCTTTTACGGACAGATAATTTTTTACCGGATAAGCATACATTTCCATCAATTTTTCCGACAAATAGGGAATATCTTTATTCGGTAAATCGATCAAATCCAATTGTTTTTGCATGTATTCATCAACTATTTTCACATCTTCAGATGTATATTGGTCTTTGAATGTTTGGTTATTACCCCACAACCTGTCATAAGCAATATAATTTACCGGATAAAACTTGTAATTCAAAAAGATTTCTTGATCTATCAATGCTGCGACAGCAGACACAATTTCATTCTTTTCCAGGCTTTTATCGATAGACTTCAGTAACGGGTTAATCGGTCGTCCAAGTTGAAAATGAATATGTCCTTTATTTCCGAATAATCCGGTTTCCATGTTTAACAGATCATCCTGGGGAGATTTTTTGTATTCCGGATTGTCGCGTTTCAATTGAAATTCCTTGGCTTTCAAGTAATCACACGGGTCATACTCATAGGAGAGTGAGAGCGGAACGATATTCACTTCTTCAATGCTTTTCAGAAAATCTTCATCGCCTCCCATACTTAGCATTTTCAACAGGCTATCTTGTGTCCGGTCATCTGAATTTTTAGCGCGGCCCTCTCGCTGCGCGATCCATACGGATTGGTTTTTTTCGGTAATCGCATGATGGATATAGCGTGAAAGGTGCATGGATGCTTCATACATCTGGCGAACAGAAATTCCCCGTTTAACGATAAAACTTTTGTTTAACCCGACGACATCCTTGATCCATGGATGAACCAGTAAGTTGTCCCCGATAGCTATCTGAGCGGTATCGAAACCTTGTTTGGCGAGGATAACACATAAAAGCGAAGCATCGAGAACAATATCCCTGTGATTTGAAATAAACGTATAAGCCTTATCCTTGGCAATTTTTTCAAAACCGGAATAGCCGATATGACTGGAGGATTTTCCGACTAATTTGAATACCATATCCTTAACAATCGTATGCTGGAAATCATAAGTATTGGTAAACGTTTTCATGATAGCTTCAAACTGTTGCCAATGGATGTCAGGCATGATAAAATGCATGACCCGTTTGAATTCAGGATCTTTCAAAAGTCTGTCGATAACAGGGATAACTTCATTGTCATAATAAGGGCGAATATCATCAAATTCATCCGTCATTTCCATACGTAATTTATCTATTTATTTTTAGTTCATTTCATTTTCAATAATTTCAGACATCACATCCCGGATGTCCAATCCGGCAGCTCTTATTTGTTGAGGAATAAAGCTTGTTTTAGTCATTCCGGGCGTTGTATTTACTTCAAGCATCCGGATATCGCCTCCCGATAAAATGATGTAGTCGACCCGGATGATTCCTTTGGCACCGATCAAATCGTATATTTTTGATGTCAATGATTGTATTTGTTTTGTTAATTCATCAGAGATACGCGCGGGAGTAATTTCATCGACTTTGTCGGCATTATATTTCGCTTCAAAATCAAAAAATTCATTTTTACTGACGACTTCAGTAATTGGAAACACGACTTCTTTTCCTTTGACTTTGTAGCAACCGCAAGTCACTTCCGTTCCCGGCATAAAACATTCGACAATCACTTCTCTCCCTTCATCAAATGCCTTTCTTATGGCCGGTTGTATTTCACTTTCTGTTTTTACTTTGGTCGTTCCGCAACTTGAGCCTCCATCATTCGGCTTGACAAAAACAGGTAAACCCAAACTGTCTACAATTTCGTTTGCATCAGGTATTCTTTTGTTTATCAGACGAATGGAATCGGCAACGTGAATTCCTAAGCTTTTCAAATAATGATTACATACAAATTTATTGAAAGTCAAAGAAGAAGCAAGCACTCCACAACAAGAATAAGGAATTTCTATAAGGTCAAAATATCCTTCCAGGAGTCCGTTTTCTCCCGGTGTTCCATGAATGGTAATGTATGCAAAATCAAAAAAGATTGTTTTTCCATCAGCCTGAAAGCTAAAGTTATTTTTGTCGATCGGAGCTTTTGATCCGTTTTCAAGCTCTACATGCCAGTCTCCTTTTTTCAGGATAACGATAAATAAGTTGTACTTCTCTTTGTCAATGAAAGAATAAATTCCTTTGGCGCTTTCCAAAGAGACAACATATTCAGAAGAATCTCCTCCGGCTATGATGGCAATATTTTTCTTTGTATTCATATATTGATAGTATAATTTCTCCATTTTTCGATCAACTCATTCATATCATCAGGTAATTCTGTATCCAGATCGATCTCTTCCCCTGTGCGAGGGTGCTTGAATCCTAGTGTTTTAGCATGAAGAGCCTGTCTCGGACAGATCTCGAAGCAATTTTTAATAAATTGCTTGTATTTCGTATGATGAGTCCCTTTCAGAATTTCATCTCCTCCGTAACGGGCATCATTGAATAATGTATGACCGATGTATTTCATATGGACACGGATCTGGTGTGTTCGTCCGGTTTCCAGTTGACATTCGACCAATGTAACATAACCGAAACGTTCCAACACCTTATAATGTGTAACGGCAGGTTTCCCATAATCCCCATCAGGAAAGACAGTCATCTGTAATTTATCTTTGAGATGTCTTCCGATGTTTCCTTCAATCGTTCCTTCATCTTTCCGGACATTTCCCCATACCAGCGCCGTATACCTCCGCCGGGTTGTTTTATTGAAAAACTGGATCCCGAGGTTCGTTTTAGCGTCCGGATTTTTAGCAATAACCAATAATCCTGAGGTATCTTTATCAATGCGGTGTACCAGACCCAGACGAGGATCTTTCATGTCATAGCCCGGAGTATTCCTGAGGTGCCAAGCAATCCCATTGACCAGTGTACCCGTATAATTTCCGTGTCCGGGATGAACGACCAATCCTGGAGGTTTGTTGACCACCATCAGGTCTTCGTCTTCGTATACGATGTTGAGTGGAATATTTTCGGGAGTAATTTCTATCTCTCTCCGTGGATGATCCATCATAATTGTGATGACATCCAGCGGTTTTACTTTGTAGTTAGATTTTACCGGGATTCCATTGACTAAGATAAATCCGCTATCGGCTGCTGACTGGATTCGGTTGCGAGAAACATTTTCAATCCGTACGGTCAGAAATTTATCAATTCGTAACAGCCCTTGCCCTTTATCGGCTACAAAGCGATAATGTTCAAAAAGCTCCTCCGGGGAATCTTCCGTCCATTCGAATCCCTCCAGGCTACCCTCTTCTATTTCTTCAAAAAAATCTTCCATATAACGGATGCCGTATGATGTCAATCGCGTAACGCTTAAAACCAGCTCTCTTCCGGAGTTCCCTCTATTATTACAGAGTCGGATAAAACAGGTCCGCTTCCCGAACTTACTTCCAAAGTCAACCGACTGTTAACAGGAAGTTTCTCTCCTGCAACAACTTCTCTTCCTTTATACCTTAATCCCACCACCAAGTCGCGGTATTCTCCCGGAACATATTCGACATTGATATTTCCGAAACCGATCGCATGAAGCATTGCTAAAGCTTGACGTTGAGACAAATCTCTTACAGAAGGTAGTATAAATGTCTGAACAGAAAATGCATTGATCGTAAGAAAGATGATACGTCCTTCTTTGACTTTAGTTCCAGGTTTAGGGGTTATTTCAACAATACTTCCCGGAGCCGCATTTTTAATAAACGCAGAGTCGATAACTTCATAACGCAGTTTATTTTTTTCGAAAAAAGAGGAAGCCTGTTCCACTTGAAGGCCTTTTACATCCGGAACATCAACCGCTTTTCCATGCTGTGTATAAATGCTCAAACACCAAAGGACGATTGTCACTAATACGACAACAATGAGTGCCGCCAATAGTAAGTTTTTGATATATATATTCTTAACGATAAATTTCCAATTTTTTTTCATACATATACCTTTTTGTTATTACAAAATAGAGTTTTTCATGTGATCGCTTTTCGCATCAAAAATACGAAAAATATAAAGAAACACAAAAAGGGAATAAACCCGGAGAGTCCATTCCCTTTCTATGTCGAATAAATATCGTTATTAGCCGTTATATTCGTCCGATACGGATAATTTTTTTCTTCCTTTAGCGCGACGTGAAGCCAATACTCTACGTCCATTAGCAGTTTCCATTCTGCTACGGAAGCCGTGTTTGTTTTTTCTTTTTCTGTTTGAAGGCTGAAATGTCCGTTTCATGACTTTATATTTTTATGTATTATTATTCTTTAATAAATCGGGTTGCAAAGGTATAATTATTTTTTATAACAAGCAAAAACTTTTTCTGTTTTTCTCCGAAATCTTTCTGTTTATATCGTTCGGGGTTTGGTATTTTCCTTAAAATGCCTATATTTGCAGCATAAACAACAATCAAATTTATTATATGGCTACTACAGCAGATTTTAAAAATGGGATGTGCATTGACTTAGACGGACAATATTATTACATTGTCGAATTCCTGCACGTAAAACCCGGAAAAGGTCCGGCTTTTGTCCGTACAAAACTTAAAAATGTAACAACCGGACGTACGCTTGAAAAAACCTGGAACTCAGGAGTAAGAGTTGACGAAGTACGCATCGAAAGAAGACCTTATCAATTTCTTTATCAGGATGATATGGGATATAATTTCATGAATAATGAAACTTACGAACAAGTGTCGATTGCAAAAGAGAATATTACCGGGGTTGATTTTCTGAAAGAAGGAGATACGGCAGAAGTCGTCGTTCATGCCGATTCAGAGACAATCCTATTTGCCGAACTTCCGCCACATGTGGTTTTGCAAGTTACCTATACAGAACCCGGATTGAAAGGAGATACGGCGACTAACGCTACAAAACCGGCCACACTGGAAACAGGAGCAACTATCCGTGTTCCGTTGTTCATCGAAGAAGGCGAAAAAATCCGCGTGGATACCCGTGACGGTTCCTACGTGGAAAGAGCGAAATAAGTAAGCCAGGATATGTGAACAGCGAAAAACTTCCTGTTCACATACCCCTGTTCATCACTTACATCCAAAACCACTACTTATGAATCAATTGACATCCAAACTACGTGTTAAAGATTGGGCGGAAGAAGATCGTCCCAGAGAAAAGATCCTTTTAAAAGGCATCCATTCCTTATCGGATGCAGAATTATTAGCAATCCTTATTGGTTCGGGAAACCGCGAAGAAACGGTAGTGGAGCTGGCTCAACGGATTTTACTGTCAGCGGATAATAATCTCAACAAATTAGGCAAATTTTCAGTCAAACAGCTGATTTCCAATTTCAAAGGGATCGGAGAAGCTAAAGCCGTAACAATTGTAGCCGCGATGGAATTGGGAAAAAGAAGAAAAGCAACTGAAAATTCCAATAAAGAGGTGATTGTCTCCAGTATAGATATTTATAATTATTTTCATCCTTTTTTATGTGACCTGCAACATGAAGAATTCTGGGTGTTGTTTCTTAACCGGTCAAATAAAGTTATCGATAAGTTAAAAATCAGTCAGGGAGGTGTTTCCGAGACTGTTGTCGATTGTAAGCTGATTCTTAAAGGAGTGGCTTTGCATTTGGCTTCAAGCATTGTGCTTTGTCACAATCACCCATCAGGAAACATTCATCCGAGTCGTCAGGATGATTTGATTACTCGGAAAGTTGTGGAGGCTTGCAGAATACTTGATGTGATTGTCATCGATCATTTGATCTTCTGTGACAGTAATTACTACAGCTACTTGGACGAAGAAAGGATTTAAACTGCTAATATTAAGCATACTAAAAGAGGGTGTTTTTGACACACCCTCTCTGAAACAAATAATCTGTTAGTCTTATAACCGGTAACGATTGTTATTTCAGACTAATCAGGTATTCTGCAATTTGCACGGCATTCAATGCAGCACCTTTTTTTATCTGATCTCCGACACACCAGAAAGTAAGCCCGTTCGGATTAGAAATATCTTTACGGATACGTCCCACAAAAACCGGGTCTTTCGTTGCGGCAAATAATGGCATCGGATATTTTTTGTTTTCAGGGTCATCAATAACCTCAACACCTTCTGCCGATTCAAAAGCTTTGCGGGCTTCTTCAACGGATATCGGACGTTCGGTTTCCACCCAAATAGCTTCCGAATGCGCTCTCAGAGCAGGAACACGCACACACAAAGCACTGACTTCAACATCCGAGTGCATGATCTTGCGTGTTTCGTGAAACATCTTCATCTCTTCTTTAGTATATCCGTTTTCCATAAAAACATCCACCTGAGGGATCAGATTATAGGCTAACTGATATGCAAATTTACTGACTGTCGGTTCTTCTCCCCGGTTCAACTGCCTGTATTGCTCTTCCAGCTCATCCATAGCTGCAGCTCCGGCTCCGGATGCTGCTTGGTAGGTTGCCACATGGATTCGTTTAATAGAAGACAGCCGTTCAATCGGTTTGAGGGCTACCACCATCTGAATCGTCGTACAATTGGGATTGGCAATAATTCCTCTCGGTCGTTTTTTAGCATCTTCTGCGTTGACTTCCGGGACAACCAACGGCACATCTTCATCCATGCGAAAAGCGCTTGAATTGTCAATCATGATGGCTCCATAGCGAGTAATTGTCTCTGCAAATTCTTTAGATGTACCCGCTCCGGCAGACGTAAAAGCAATGTCTATTCCTTTAAAGTCATCGTTATGCTTTAATTCTTTAACCGTATACTGTTTACCACAATAATTATAAATACGTCCTGCGCTACGGGCTGACCCGAATAATACCAGCTCGTCCATTGGGAAGTTTCTTTCTTCCAATACACGTAAGAATTCTTGTCCTACGGCTCCACTAACTCCAACAATTGCTACTTTCATTGCTTTTAATTCGATTAATAAAAAATAACCTATTTCTTAGAAACTATTTAAAAATTTTCGATCACAGCAGGCCTATTAGAGAACAATTTTAATAATAAAAGAACATTCTCAGGCTCAAAATACTTCATAGAAAGATTTTTAAACAGTTTCTTAATATTTAGAAAAAATCTCGTATTTTTGTTCCTGATATTTCTGCAAGATTTAAAATCCGAAAGTTTTAGCCTGCAAAAATAGAAATTATTAATCAAAATCAATTTAATTATGAAAAAAATTATCTTTTGGTTCCTATTATGTGTACCATTTTGTTCATTTTCCCAAATCAAGGATGACTTTTCAGACGGCGCATTTTCAAATCCCTATCGGACAACAAATTGGACAGGAGATGTCGATAAATTTATTGTCAACAACAACCTGCAGTTACAGTTGAATGCTCCGAAAGAATCCGGTTCCGCCCAATTAAGAACAACATCAGCATTATCCTCCAATGCTTCCTGGGAGTTTTGGGTCAAATTGGGATTTAACCCGACATCCTCCAATTACACAAAAGTATATTTATGCAGTGAAACGGAGAATTTAACAGAAAGTCCGAATAGTCTGTACATCCGTATTGGCTATACAAACAAAAACATTTGCCTGATAAGCAAAGAAGGGACTTCTGAGAAAATACTTATCAACGGGACAAAAGATCGTTTGAATCTGGCTTCTCCTACTCTTAATGTTAAGGCAACATTAAATAAAGCCGGGGTATTGGAGCTTTATTCCAAGCTTGAAGGAGATCCGGAGTATGTTCTTGAGGGGTCTTGCACCATAACAACAACACTACACAGCTCTTATTTCGGGGTCATTTGCCAATACACTTCCACACGAAACACTCATTTTTTCTTTGACAATTTTATCATAAGGAAATTAACCGAAGAAGAAAATCCGACAATCGTCGATGATGTAAAAATAGGTTATCCCGATATTTTTTCAGGAACAAACGCTTATGAAATTCAATATCGCTTTTCCAATCCGGGAAATCATTGCCGTGCTTTTATTTATGACACAATGGGACGAATGGTTAATATCATAGCCAATAACGAACTCCTGGGTATGGAAGGGAAATTATATTGGTATGGGAACAACGCTTCCGGCCAGAAGTTATATTCCGGAGTTTATATTGTTTATGTAGAAATACGGACGCCTAATGGGAAAATAAAAAAATTCAAACTGCCCGTGGTGATGAAATGAAATGAAAAGAGGCGAACGAGCAAGTTCGCCTCTTGTTTTTTATTATTTGTGTCTTAAAAGAACAAACTTCGTTGCAGGATATATACCACACATCCTCCAAGGTAACCGACAAAAGCAAGCAAGGAAATACGTTTCAGATACCAGATGAAATCGATTTTCTCCATCCCCATGACAGCCACTCCGGCAGCAGATCCGATAATCAGGATACTACCTCCCGTCCCGGCGGCATAAGCTAAGAATTCCCAAAAATAATGGTCCGTAGGAAAGCTATACATTCCCATTGCTCCCGCTACTAACGGAACATTATCAACAATGGAAGAAAGGACTCCGATGATACTGGTAATCAAATAATATTTTCCGGGTTCTTCCATCGGGATTTTATCCAGTGAATCGGATAAAGTCCCTAATTGCCCGTAAGCCTGCATCGCGGCAACTGCCATCAAGATACCAAGGAAAAACAAGATACTGGGAGTATCTATTTTTCTTAAAATATTAGCCACCGACAAGTGAGAGCTATCCTTTTCCGGAACACGTCGATGCAGAATTTCTGTTGTGATCCATAAAACACCCAATCCTCCTAACATCCCCAGATAGGGAGGCAGATGAGTGACCGTTTTAAACACCGGAACAAACAAAAGTGCTCCGACTCCCAAACAGAAAATCAGGATTCGCTGATTGTTCGGCACTCTAAATTCGCCATTTTCACTTGTTCTTGCCGGACGACGGACATTTCCTTTCATCGTAAAAGTAAGGAAAAGAAGTGGTATTAAAATAGAAACCAAACTTGGCAGGAAAGTCATTTTAATGATATTCAACGCGCTGACTTTTCCTGCAATCCACAACATAATCGTTGTAACATCTCCGATTGGAGACCACGCCCCTCCTGCATTAGCCGCTAAAACAACCATTCCGGCATAAAACCAACGATCATTTTTTTCGGCAATCAATTTTCTTAATAAAGCAACCATGACTATGGAGGTCGTCAGATTATCCAGAACTGCCGACATAAAAAATGTCAGGATAGCGATAATCCAAAGCAGCGTTGTCTTTTTTGTGGTAGCAATTTTGTCTGTAATAATACGAAATCCTTCATGAGAATCCACAATCTCGACAATAGTCATCGCTCCTAACAGGAAAAATAAAATTTCTGCAACTTCTCCCAAATGTTCAAGTAAAGGTCCATGGGCTACCCAGGAAGAAAAATTCGAATCGGGATGACTTGCAAGATAATCCTGAAACATCGAAAAAACAGGTGTGGCGGACGGATCTCCAAACACAAAAAGAACCCACATTAATGCGCCTAAAAGCAATGCGGTCGCCGATTTATTCACATGTAAAGGATGTTCTAAAGCAATACAAGCGTAGCCTATTACAAAGACTACAATCATTAGATAAAACATAGAAAGTTATTTTTTGATTAAACCTAAAACACAAATATACGCATTTATGTTGTAAGACAAAGTCACATTGGCGAAAAATCAAAACTAATCAATAAACGTTATTTCTTCCAAGGCTTTTTTTGTGTTTTTATAACCAAGATCAAAAATCTCTTTCAGTTTACTGAAATCAAATGCGGTATATCGATTCAAATCATTATGTTCCAGATAAAAATCACACAATGATTTGTCGATAATGACATTACCGAGCATCCCTAAGTGAAACGTGCGCTCTGCAATCTGTGCCATTCCTTTTACCTGGCCTTCGCGCAATCCGAGAGTTTCCGGATTAACATGAAATCCCATTATCTTTTCGCAATCATCACGGATATAACGTGCAGGAAGGTTATTCAGGACACCTCCATCGACATATTGAATTCCATTGATTAAAACAGGAGGAAAAACGACCGGAATACTTCCCGAAGCAACAACTGACTCAATGATATCTCCTTCCGTAAAATAATGTGCCTGTCCACTGTTAAGATTAGTTGCTGTGGCGATAAAAGGGATGGAGAGATCTTCTATATTTTTGGAATGAAGCACTTTTTTCAGGAATTCTCTCGCTCCTTTCATCGTCATCAACCCATTCCTCGTAATATCCGCCTTAATAAATGATTTTAAGCATGGAGGAGTCAGCATCGGAAGTAATTCATCAGGATGGTAACCATCAGCCAGGACACAGCCGACAATCGCACCCATACTTGTTCCAATTATAACATCGAACTTATAACCTTTTTCGTAAAGTGCTTTGACCGAACCAAGATGCGCAAATCCTCTGGCGCCACCTCCACTAAGAACTAAACCTAACCGATATTTTCGTTCTTTACCATTCGTGCTGTCCATGATTTAGAAAAAACATTTGAATCAGTGAGCCACTAACCAGACTTGAACTGGTGACCTACGCGTTACGAATGCGTTGCTCTACCGACTGAGCTATAGTGGCATTATTTCATCAAATTCTTCAGGAAGTCATCCAATTCCTTATCCAGGTTGGCTAATAAATCTCCATCCAATTTCAATGTATTATCATCAATAAAAATCAATTCTTCAGACACAATGAAATCATCATCTATCCGGCTAACAGCAAATGGCTTAAAAATATAATCTTTATCAAAAAGTCCCTTTTGTTTTAAGCCGGACAATGCCGTTTTGAGAACATGATTCAATTGTTTTTCAAAAGCTTCGATATCGTCTTCTTGTACCTTTTCCAAGTTGACATCCAGCATTTTATTTTCAACGTCATCATAGATGGAAAGCAATGTATTATCCCCATCAAAACGGATATACAAGTCGCTTAGAGAATTTTCGTTATTCTGAGACTCGAAAATTCTTAAACTTTCTTCAATTGCAGATTCCAAGATAGAAATCAATTCTTCATTTTTTGTTTTCATAGACATCGTTTCTTCTTGTTTTATTTATTTGCGTTGCAAAGATAACTAAAAAAATAAAAATCAGTTATTCTTTATCCCAAATTGAGCATCCAGAATGTGATTATTACTGATTCGTTTATTAAGTGCCAGGATGTACACTTTATTTAATTCCTGATCTTCTTTCGCTTTTCCCGAAGTTATCTGATCATAATATTTTTTAGCCCGATTCGCCCAATCAAGAGCGACATCCAACTGATCTTCCATCTCATAGCTCACTGCAATATTCATAGCCAGACGTCCTTTCTGCTTGAAATCGTCTTTTTCTTCGTACAACTCCATCCAAATCAACCGGGCATTATCCCATTTATGATTTTTAAAATACTTATCAGCTTCCTGCATGCGGGAATTCATGGAAGAATAAATCATCCGATCAGCAATTTCCCAAGTCGGCGTAAAATAAGAGGCCGCTTTTTCGCCAACAAAAGACGCAGCCTGTTGTATCATATAACCAGGAATTTCCTTATAAATCAACGAATTATCAGAAACAGTTGTGTTAGAAAAAATAGCGCTATCCTGAATAGAAAATGAGGTTAAATGTTTTTCCCTGCCATCCAGATAAACACTGCAAGTCATTGTTGCTCTTGCATTTATATAAAGAAAAACAAAACCGGAAGCAAAAGTGTAATTTTCCGTAGTATCTACAACCGCTTGTTGTACATCAAAAATCAACCGATCTAAAGAAACGATGATATTACATCCGGTTTTTTCATAAATGGAATCACGGGTTTCTTTTGTAATCTCACCCAAAGCCAACCATTCATTATCCTTTCTTAATGTTTTTTCTCTAACATACACCTCTTCATAGTAATTTTCATTCTGAATATTTTTCGCCATAACGACCGTTGCATTTTGCAAAACAGTATCCAAATCAAACTTTTGATCTTTATCCTGGGCTTTTTTATTTATTTTAAGATCGACCATTCCATCGGAAGGCTGCGACACGGCATTATTAACCACAACTACGCCACGAATCTGATCAGGAAAAGTAATCTCTGCCGGTTTTTGCGTCTCAATCGTAATAACATACGAGTTTTTACAAGAAACAAAACCGACGAACAAGAATAAAAGTAGAATTTTATAAGCAAACCGTTTCATTTTTATTTCAATGCAGCGATACTTTCCTGCAAGGATTTGATCTTACTTTCGGCATCCGCCTGTTTTTTACGTTCATTTTCAATGACTGCCGCCGGCGCTTTGGAAACGAAACTTTCATTACTTAATTTTTTAGTAACCGAATTTAAGAATCCTTCCAAATAAACCAGTTCTTCTTGCAACTTCGCCAATTCCTCTTCAACATTGATGTTGTTTCCAAAAGGAACAGCATATTCAGAGGTTCCAACCAGGAAAGAAATACAACCGGCCGGCTTTTGATCCACATTTTCTATCGAAGAAAGGTTACTCATTTTTATAATTACCGGATTAAAATTGCCATCGTGCTGACCGATAATCTGTAGTTCCAATACATCTTTATTCGGAATATTTTTTTGAGTACGAACAGTCCGGATATTCGAAACGATGTCTTTCACTGTTTCAAAACCTGTGAGTAAACCGGCATCATACCTCTTTTTCTCCGGTATGGATGCGATCATAATACTCTCTCCTTCCTTCCGATCAGACAAGGCTTGCCATAATTCTTCCGTAATAAACGGCAGGAACGGATGAAGTAATCGCAACAACGAATCAAAAAAGTTCAACGTTTCATTGTATGTTTTACGGTCGATCGGCTGCTGGTAACCGGGCTTGATCATCTCAAGGTACCAGGAAGAAAACTCATCCCAGAACAGTTTATAAACAGCCATCAGAGCTTCAGACAAACGATATTTGTTGAATAAATCGTCCATCTCTTCAACGGTCTGCCTCAGTTTAGCTTCAAACCAGCGACTCGCCATAGCGGAGGCTTCCGGTTGCTGAGTGTCGGCTACTTCCCATCCTTTGACCAAGCGGAAGGCATTCCAAATTTTATTATTGAAGTTGCGTCCTTGAACACAAAGTTCATTATCAAAAGGCAAATCGTTTCCTGCAGGAGATGTTAATAACATTCCTAAGCGGACGCCATCCGCCCCGTATTCTGCTATCAGGTCAAGCGGATCAGGAGAATTTCCAAGAGATTTGGACATTTTTCTACCCAATTTATCTCTCACAATTCCAGTCAGATAAACATTTTTGAACGGTTTATCGCCCCTGTATTCATACCCTGCAATAACCATACGGGCAACCCAAAAGAACAATATTTCAGGAGCTGTAACCAGATCATTCGTCGGATAATAATATTGAATGTCTTTATTATTCGGTTGATTGATACCATCAAAAACTGAAATCGGCCACAGCCAGCTGGAGAACCAAGTATCCAGGCAATCTTCATCCTGACGTAAGTCCGAGAGTTTTAAATCATTGTTTCCGGACTTTTCTCTGGCTAATTCCAATATTTTTTCTTCTGTTTCCGCCACAACGTATCCTCCTTCAGGGAGGAAATAAGCAGGGATACGATGTCCCCACCATAATTGGCGTGAAATGCACCAGTCTTTCACATTCTCCATCCAATGACGGTATGTATTCTTAAACTTCGCCGGATGCAGTTGAATCGTATCGTTCATAACAGCTTCCAGCGCAGGTTTAGCTAATTGCTCCATTTTCAGGAACCATTGCATGGAAAGTTTCGGTTCAATCGGAACATCGGTCCGTTCAGAAAAACCAACCTTATTCGTATATGATTCCGTTTTTTCCATTAGACCCAGTGTCTCAAGGTCTTTTTCGATTTGCTTACGTACCTCAAAACGATCTATTCCTTCATATTGCAAACCATATTTATTCAATGTTCCATCATCATTGAAAATATCCAATGATTCCAGATTGTATTTTTCGCCCAGCATATAGTCATTGACATCATGAGCCGGAGTTACCTTCAGGCAACCTGTCCCGAATTCAATATCAACATAATCATCCTCTATGATAGGCACTTCCCGATTGGCTATCGGGACAATTACCTTTTTCCCTTTCAAATGGGCATTTTTAGGATCGTTCGGATTAATACAAACGGCTGTATCTCCTAAAATTGTCTCCGGACGGGTAGTTGCAATCACAGCATATCCGTTCTCTCCGACAATCTTATAGCGGAGATAATACAACTTTCCTTGCTGCTCCTTGTAATTAACTTCTTCGTCCGAGAGGGCTGTTTTTGCAGCCGGGTCCCAGTTTACCATGCGTACACCGCGGTATATAAGTCCTTTATTATATAAATCAACGAATACCTTGATCACACTTTCCGAGCGTTTTTCATCCATTGTGAAGCAAGTTCTATCCCAATCGCAGGAAGCTCCAAGCTTTTTTAACTGTTCCAGGATAATCCCTCCGTGTTTATGAGTCCATTCCCAGGCATGTTGCAGGAATTGATCCCGAGTCAGGTCTGTTTTCTTAATTCCTTCTGCAGCTAATTTCCCAACCACTTTTGCTTCAGTAGCAATGGATGCATGGTCTGTTCCGGGTACCCAGCAGGCATTTTTTCCCAACATCCGGGCGCGACGGACGAGAATATCCTGGATCGTGTTGTTCAACATGTGCCCCATATGCAATACTCCTGTTACATTTGGAGGAGGAATCGCGATCGTATAGGGTTCACGATCATCCGGTTCGGAATGAAAAAATTTGTTCTTCAGCCAATATTGGTACCATTTGCTTTCTACTTCAGCAGGATTGTATTTAGTCGCAATTTCCATTGTACGCTATTTTGTTTTTGAATCGATCTGAATAATTAAGTTTGCAAAAATAAGAATATTTTTACAATTTATGGTCTTTTTGTCCGTTTGTAATGGTACAAGCAGTTAAGAAAGCAGATGAAAATTACCATAATTACTCCTTCGTATAATCAAGGACCATACCTTGAACAGACGATTTTATCTGTATTGAATCAATCATATCCAGATGTTGAGCATATTGTAGTCGATGGAGGTTCTACTGACAATACTGTAGCTATTTTGAAAAAATATCCATCTGTGCGATGGATTTCAGAAAAAGATGAGGGACAGGCCGATGCACTTCAGAAAGGGCTGGAAATGTCGACCGGAGATATTATCGGGTGGATCAATTCGGATGATTATTTAGAAAGAGACATTTTCGGAAGAGTCTATGAAACTTTCGAGACAACACAAACAGATTGGATCATCGGTAATATTACATTTGTAAATGAAAATAAAAAGACAGTTCATCCTGACAAAAGCCTCGTTATAACAAAGAAAACGCTGTTATCTAACCCCGATTCTCTTCGTCAACAGGGAACTTTTTTCAGGAAAGAGGCATTGATAAAGTCTGGAGGTTTTGATAAGAAGTATCATTTATGTATGGATTTAGATCTCTGGTTTCGGATGCTGAAGTTATCAGAACCGATCATGGTCGATGAAAACTTCGCCTATTTCAGGATACATGCGGATCAGAAAACGTCGGGAAAGCAAAACATCGCTCAATTGAAAGAGATGTTGGAGATATTTGATAAGAACAATGCCGGTATTTTTTATAAGTTTAAAATCTGCTTTCGAAAAATCATCTTTGGTATTCGACTCAAAATCATTCGGTTTGTGAAATTTTTTACAATAAGTGATGCCATATGAAACGAATTCTTTTAGCCAATAAGTTTTATTATCCTAAAGGGGGTGATTGTGTTTATACAATCAACCTTGAACGCATGCTGAAAGAAAAAGGTCATGAAGTCGCTGTATTTGCTATGCAACATCCGGAAAATTTACAATCAGAATGGTCGTATTGTTTCCCTCGTGAAATTGATTATGCCTCCGGCACCCCGACAAACTATCTGGATGCTTTTATCAGACCGTTGGGGTCTAAAGAAGTCCGGAAAAAATACAACCAACTGTTAGATGATTTTCAGCCGGAGATCGTTCATCTGAATAATATACATACCCATTTATCTCCTTTAATTGCAGAAATAGCTTCAAAAAGAAAAATAAAGGTCGTTTGGACTCTACATGATTATAAGCTTCTTTGTCCACGTGCAGATTCGTTGAGACAAGGAAAAACAGTCTGCGAAAAATGTTACAATTCAAAATCAAACGTAATAAGATTTCGTTGTACAAAAGGGAGTTTACTTGCAAGTGTCCTGGCATATTTTGAAGCGCTCAAGTGGAACCGGGAAAAATTAGAACGGTATACGGATTGTTTTATCTGTCCTAGCGCTTTTATGAAAAGCAAGATGATGCAGGGGCATTTTTCAGAGTCTAAACTTCAAGTATTGAACAATTTTATTGATATCAACAAAGTAAAGCGGGATCATTTTAAAAAATCGGACTATTACTGTTATGTAGGACGAATTTCTCCGGAAAAAGGGATTGAAACATTATTGAAAGCGGCTTCATCACTACCTTATCCATTGAAAATAATCGGAGGATGTCCGCCATCTGATTTTCTTCAGGCTAACTATAAATGCGATCATATCGATTTTGTAGGACGAAAAGGATGGGATGAAGTAAAAACAATAATGGGTAATGCGCGATTTTCAGTCATTCCTTCCGAATGGTATGAAAACAACCCCCTTTCCGTGATTGAATCTCTTTGTCTCGGAACTCCCGTTTTAGGAGCTAATATCGGAGGAATTCCCGAATTAATCCAGGAAAATGTCAATGGATTGCTTTTTGAATCAGGAAATGCTGGTGATCTGAAAAATAAAATCGTATCTTTATACAATGGAATCGGTTCAACATCAGATTATGAATCAATTGCCGAAAAGGCATGTAATTATTATTCGGCAACAACCTATTATAATGCATTAATGGATATTTATGGAGAAACTTATTAATCTGATAATCAGAAAATTAGGTAAAAATAATTATTCTATGGATGACCATATCGGCTCCTATTCTTTATTTATAATTCTAAGGCACAAGTTGTTTGACGCCATTAGAGGCTTATGGTGTCGGATTTTTCTGAAACATAGTGTAGGCCTCCTTTTTGTAGGCAAGCGATGTAAATTGTCTCACAAACACCTGATCCGTTTAGGCAGAACTGTAACAATTGAAGATTCCGTGGAAATAAATGCCCTTAGCAAACAAGGAGTTACAATTGGAGATAACGTCACGATCAAAAAAAACACAATCATCGAATGTACCGGAGTTATCCGTGAATTAGGAGAAGGCATCCGAATCGGGAACCAAGTTGGAATTTCTCAAAATTGTTTTATACAGGTCAGAGGTTTTGTGGAAATCGGATCCAATGTTATTTTTGGTCCAAATGTTTCGATTTTTTCCTCCAATCATATTTTTGATGATCCTAAAATACCGATAATGAATCAGGGAGAATCCAGAAAAGGAGTCATTATTGAAGATGATGTTTGGTTAGGCTCCGGATGTATTATTTTGGATGGTGTTAAAATCGGAAAAGGAAGTATAGTCGCCGCGGGAAGCGTTGTGAATAAAGAAGTCCTTCCCTACACAATAGTGGGTGGAATTCCAGCTATTCCTATTAAGGAACGGTCATAATAAGTTCTCTTGTTAAGTCAATCAGCATTAAAACCGAATTAATCCTGATTTGCTGATTTTCAGGCTGAAACCAAAATTATCATTGTACAATGATCCTCCATCAAAAGCCGTTTGTACTATAAATTTCCAGCCTTTCCCCCGGGAAGGAGTGTAACTGCATTCAAGTAAGGAAGAGAAATCATTCTTTCTTCCCAGGAAAGGATAAGACATTCTACCCCAGGCATACATTCCTGTCGCCAATACACGATAAGATATTTCAGGGGTTATCTCTCCTTCAAATCCCCAATGCAATGCTTGAACACGATTGTTTTGAAAGTAAATTTTCCCATTTTTATCATATTCCGGAGAAGTTATCAGGGGATTCCCCAAGGTTCTTCCCCAGTGCGACCAACCGCTGATGTAAATATCATGGTTATAATAATCGTCGTTTCCTCCTCCTCGGGTATTAGGCCTTGTATGATCCAAGAAATGCATAGGACCGCTTTGATTCGTAGTATTAAAATATTCAAATACCATTTTCTTTAAATAATTCTGGTTATTCAATCTAGCCTCTAATCCCCAGATTCCGTCTCTCCAATTGGCATACTCTACTCCTGAATTGTCATCGAAATAATGTTGTTTATATGCAAAAATATCAAAAGAACGCCCCTTATAGCCAAATTTCAGGTTATATACCCCCTGATGGTTGCCTAAGGCGTTGATTTGTTCTCCTTCCATAGCATCTTCTCCACCTCCTTGTCCTAAAACAATCCGGATAAAGTCTGAAAAAGAGTGAGGCACTTCTCCTTGATTATAATATGAAGTCCATCCTCCCCATTGTGCAGCATGTACGAAACCGAATTCCATTGTCAGCGGAAATCTCCGGTCAGGATCTTCCAGATTGAAAGAAAGAGATTTATGATGCCATAAAATATCGATAGTATAGGTTTCTCCCGGATATTTTGTCCGTTCGATGTAATGGCTGTCTGTAGATCTGCCTACAGCAAAATCGCCTTTGAACTGCAGGATTCCTTTTGTAAAAGGGACCTTTGTAAATTCCGGAACACTGAGGTTAATTTCCGGAATAGGTCTGGCATTGGGAGAATAGTTGAAATCTCCGACACTCAATCGACTGTCTAACATGGAGTCATAATATTCTTTAGCTCCGACACTAAGGTTTAACGCTTTGTACGATAAAGATGCATAAAGTTGTTGTATATAGAAAGAAGAGGAATGTTTACTTGCTCCAACCAAATCGAGTTCTGCTTTCAACTTGAACTCTTTACCAAACTGATGATTCCAGCAAAGATCCCCTCTTCCGTAAATGTTGTTCGATTGAAGCGGTACAACTCCATGTGTATTATTGACTATCCAGAAAGGAGTAAAATCTCCTGTTGAGACGGAGCTAAAAGCGTCCAGCCGATAGACTAAACTATCCTGAGCAGTAGTATTCAGACAATAAAAAGATAGAATAAGTACTGAAAAAATATTGATTATTAATCTCTTCATAGCATTATTTTTAATATAAAATCAGCGATTTTTTTCCCCATTGCTTCTTCAGTAAAATGCTTCTGGACGTATGGGGCGGCTTTTGCATCCGATTTTTTCAGATATTCCGGATGATCTAATAGAAATTGTATTTTATCTTTCAGATCTTCGGGGTCATAAGGTTTTGTAAAAAATGAGCCTTGGCCGTCGGAAAGATAATCTACAGAACTTGGAGTCCTTGTGACAACAACCGTTTTCCCCAAGCACATAGACTGCAGGAAACTCATTTGTCCGTAAGAATAATTAAAAACGGGTAAAGAGATAACGACAAAAAGAGAATTCGTGATTTGCTCGCTCAATGGACGGATTGGTACTTTTTTTATCAATTTGACATTTGCCGGCAAAAACTTCGTTTTCTCCGGGTCTTTTCCTATTATCCGCAGTTTTACATCCGGATGATCTACTTTTTCCCACGCTTTGAGCAAAGTCTCGTAATCACGTTTTCCGGCACCAAAACTCAAGATATATTTTTCTTCCGAAAAAGAAGTTTTCGAGGGTTGGAAATAATTGGCATCCACTCCGAATGGAATATATATGCTTCTATTTATGAGGTTTTTGAATGTTTTTTTATAATTTTCGATTATAATTTTGGAATGACAAATAATATATGGATTACTATTTAATGCGAGTTTCAAGATGGATGTTTCTATTAAATTATTTCTTCCCCCGTTCATTGCCCCTATATCAATGATGCAATGTTGAGGATATTTCCCGGAACAAAAATTTCTCAGGAAAGAATATACGATACCACTTTGCGCCCCATGAGAAATAACAACATCGTATGCTTTCCTGCGGCGAAATGCCAGAATAGCTTGCCAAATATACGTTTTGAATACCTTTTTTTCCAACCAGTGCAGCCTATTTCCCTTTTGGATGTCAATCACATCGACTTCCGTTCCTGAAGGAAAATAACGGAAGAACCAATAGGATTGACCTACAACGAATTTATCCGGAGCTTGTATGGAGTTATCATCTTTTTCCAGTACCGGAACTTCCCAGTTTGGTAGAAATAATATTTTCAAGGATTCAGTATTTTTTTGTAAATATTCAGGTATGTTTGTGCTGTTTGACTGATATTGAAATTTTCAGACACATAGTCATACCCCTTTTCTATCATAGGTTGCAGGGAATCGTATCGATCATAAATATTTTTCAACTGAAGGTAGCAGTCTTCTACGCTTCCGTTTTTAAACAGAAATCCATATTCCCCTGATTTAAGAATTTCCTCCGGCCCATCATTACTTGAAGATAACACCGGTATTTTCGCAGCCATTCCTTCTATGACTGTCAATCCGAATCCCTCCAAGCGAGAGGGCTGCACCAATAAGTGATAGTCGGCAATCGATCCATAGATGTATTCCCGGCTTTTTTCTCCCAGAAAATGCACACTATTTTCTAAATGGCAGGTTGTACACAGTTTCCTGAGATACTCTTCTGAAGGTCCTGTTCCGATAAAATCAAGCTGAAAATCCACATCCGGAATTTCTTTTCTAAGCCGTTGCAGAGCTAGTACTAAAATGTCATGCCCTTTCATTTCATGCATTAACCTGCTGATTTGAAGGATACGGAATATGTTCTGTTTTCCTACTCTGGCCTCTCTTTTTCTTACCGATTGGATATCAATACCATTATAAACAACTTCGGAATTGATGTTCATCCGGGTTTTGAGATCGTTTTGTACGGCATTGGAAATAGAACAGATTGTTTTGTATTTATCTACGCATTGTAGAGGTATACCCAGTGCATGTACAGTCAATATTTGGGGGATCGAGACCAAGGGAAGTACTTTGGCTATAACGTCTTGATGAGAATGGATTATGTCTGGACGGTAACGATTTATTTCACGGTTTAATTGAACGAATTTAAACGGATTAAAGCTTCTTTCTTTTCGTTTGATAAGTATTGTCTCTACACGCTTGTCCAGCTTTTCAAGCAGAGGATAACTTATTTTTTCGTTAATGATACATAAAGCGATATCTGCAGATCGGATTTGATGGTTAATAATGTCCACCAACATTGTTTCTGCTCCACCTACGGTAAACATATAACCTATATGTAGAATCTTCATTATCAATAAGAATGATTAAAATGCAAAGTTAGCATAAATTGTGTGATATTCATCGACTCCGGAAATATTTTTAGGATTCGCCGCAATCGGCAGGTTTCATACGCCATTACCGGTAAAGATGTGGATAACACCAGAACTTATGGAAATTGATGAAGAAAATGGGAAGAATTTCATAAGATGGTATAAAAATAAAAAAGATATGTATCTTTGTCCTGGAATTGTATTTCGACTGATTAATGAAAAATCTGCTACTCAGGTCACTAACCGGATTGATATATGTTGTTATCATAACAACAGGAATCATTGTTAATCAATATACATTTTTAGGACTTTTTTCCCTCATCCTGGTTGTATGCCTTTGGGAATTTTACAACCTGATCAACCGGGTCAGACAAGTAAACATCAATCCTTATTTCAACTGTTTAGGTGGAATTTTACTTTTTTTGCCTACTTATTTATACGCTTCGGGAATATCCGAACATTTTATCTTTTATCCCTTTCTGTTTTACATTGTAATATCTTTCATTCTTGAATTATATCAAAAAAAACAAGATCCTTTAGTCCATTTGGCCTATACTTTTTTAGGACAATGTTACATAACATTACCTGTTTCGATACTGAATATGATTGCTTTTCAAACCGATGCAGCCAGTTCTCTTTGCTATTCTCCATTATTCATTCTATCTCTTTTTGCCTTTATCTGGATGAATGATACCGGAGCTTACTTAGTGGGCATCACTTTCGGAAAACATCGCCTGTTTGAACGGATTTCTCCCAAAAAATCATGGGAAGGATTTTTCGGGGGATTGATATTCACGATCTTATCATCATTGGCATTTGCATATTACGAACCGGCCATTCCCTACTACCATTGGATCGGATTGTCTGCGATGATCGTCATTTTCGGAACATGGGGAGATCTGGTAGAATCATTGTTCAAAAGGACATTGGAGGTTAAAGATTCCGGGAATTCGCTTCCGGGACATGGGGGATTCCTCGATCGCTTCGATAGTCTCCTTCTAGCAATTTATGGCATGTTTTTTTACGTAGAATTATTTATTCAAAGTTAAGGGTAACGACAATCATTCGCGAAGTTCCTTTAGAAAGTACCTGCGTATATTTTATCAAATCTTTATCTGTCAGATCCGTCCTGTTTTTATCGATCAAATCGGCTAATCCGAAGCAGAATTTAATTTCAGGACATACTTTGATTATCGGTAAGTAAAAATCACATCCAAATCCTATTTCAAATCCATAATCTATACCTTTTAATAAAACAGCCTGATCTTTTTTTCTACCTAAATCCAAAGAGCCATAAATCCCGGCAAGAAGA
Source organism: Bacteroidales bacterium (assembly GCA_031551395.1). Taxonomy (GTDB): domain Bacteria; phylum Bacteroidota; class Bacteroidia; order Bacteroidales; family Azobacteroidaceae; genus BNXB01. Next base: position 106,431 of record JAVBNR010000002.1, on the reverse strand, counting down.
TAAGGCCTGTAGTTATTCAAACGCATCGAAGCAAACTTGATATCTATAGGCAGAGTAACATAATTGGACTTCACTACCGATCGGTAAGTTTCTTCCAAAATTTCTTCTTTAAATACAAATGACTTATCTCCGAAATGAATAGCAGGCAGCACCCGCAAGCTCATAAAAGGATTTAAATATAAATCGGCAATCAACCCTACACTAAAACCAGGAGAATAACCGGGAATCTGGGCAAACCACGTTTCCCCGTTTTCTCCCGTATGACCCGAATTCGTAAGAATCAAATCCTGAAAATTCATTCCGACAGTCAGTCCGAAATGATATAACCGTTGGTCTCCATAAGGTTGATTTTGTACCTTCTGTTTTTGAGCAAAGAGGGTCCAACCACATAGAACCAATAATAAAATCGTTGTATAGATTTTTTTATTCATGGGAAAACATCTGGTTATTCTAACGGAAAAATAGTCCGGATATTGTCGAATATTGACAAATCCATCCGATAAGACTATCATTTTATGAATAATTAATACTTTATATGTTGCAAACCAAATAAGAAACCCTATATTTGTGACATAATTTTACAAACTTAAAATGATTTAGTTGTATGAAAAAAGTAGTTTTATCATTATTCGTTATTGGAGCTATGTGTATGTCTTCTGTAGCTATTGCACAGGATAATACAAAGAAAGAAGGAACTTGTTGCAAAGAAAAAACAGAAGCCAGCTGTAAAAAAGACGGAAAAGAAGATAAAAAATGCTGTTCTGCAGATAAAGCTACAGCAGATAAAAAAACAACATGTTGTGCCGACAGCAAGAATGGAAAAACAGCATCTGCTGACAATAAAGCTTGCAGTTCATCAAAGAAAGCATCAACTGTTGAAAAGAAATCAGCTGGAAAGAAATAAGCTTTTAGAATTTTATGAAAAAGGATGTTCTCAATCAATAAAGGAGAACATCCTTTTTCATTTTATAATCATAGTTCTTGTATAATCTCAGTTGCCTGTTTGGCACGATGAGCCCTTCCGGTTAAACCGGCACCTATTAAAATCCGCCTGATGATTGGCTCGCATTAAAATAAAATGACTAAATCAGCCCCAAGAGTAGCAGGCTTACCTTGTTGGATATAAGCCTGATTGCCCATTTCAAAAAAGAATGTATTATAATGTTGATTCAATGCATTTTTCATCCACAAATTGATAGAACATTTTCCTTTTGTCGCTCCAACCTTAAAATTCAACAGTCCATAAAAATCCTGTTCCGCATCATTCGCCTCGTTCCAATAGATCTTACCGGCTCCATTATACTGAGCATGGATACTTACCTGATCAAGGAAGGAATCATTCACAAATGTTTTTATATATGTTCCATATAAAGAAAAAGTCTGAAGAGGAGCATAAGGGAGATATTTTCCGGTATAATCAATTGTTGCCGATTTTTTATAATCTTTGAATGTCGCATTTGTATAACCGTAATTCGTACCCAGAATAAGTCCCGGTAATACATTCGCCTGTAAAGTAATATCAAACCCTTTATTGGCGGCCTTTCCTACATTAGCAATCATCCGTCCGGCCGTTGCCATTTTGGTCAATTGCATGTCATTCACATCGATATAAAACAATGCAACTTCTGCAGATAATTTGTTTTTAATAATATCTCCTTTGAATCCAATTTCATAATTCCAACTATATTCCGGTTTATATTGTGTCATCTCTCTCAAATCGAAAGGAATAGAAAGAGCAGCTTGTAAAACCAATTCTGAAAATGTTTGGATATTGAAACCTCCGGGGTTATATCCGTTAGATACAGAAGCATATACATAACGGTTCCTGTCAATCTCATATTTAACAGCCAATTTGGGTAGCAATTGGATAAAATCTGTCGATTGAGAGCCAGTCATTATAGTGTCCATTTTTGTATTGAACGGAGGAATCCGGGGATTTCCCAAATTGACATTCACATCCATATCGATCGATGTATTATAATCCAACGTTTCTTTTCCGTAATCCAACCGGATTCCGGCAGTCACGGAAAGTCCTTCGATAAAAAGATTGTTGTAAGTCGACTGGTGGAAAAGAGCCAATCCGTATGACGGAGACTTAAATGCTGCCGGAGCAGGAATAAAAGTATTCAGTACGGTCATTTTAGGAGCTCCTTTTGAATGAGCTAAATCCAAAGGTGCTTGAATAATACTTTTCACGCCCGCTTCTTCAAAGTTAACATCTACATTTGTATTTAACTGATTGTAAAATCCAAACGTACCAAAAGACCATTGATAATTTTTTTGTGTCATCGATTTTACAGAAAATTCCTGAGTAAAAGCATTGATTTTCTGCCGTTGATTGATATTATAAACCGGTACCGGAGTATAGTCCTGGTCCATACACATATCATCTTTCAAACCCTGATAAGAAGATGTCGACGCCAAAACAATCCGATCATTTTTATATTCCAGATTCAATGCCGCATACCCCATATTCCGTAAATAAGAACCTTCGTCATTATAGCTAACAGGTGATGTTTCTCCGGTCTTTTTATTATAGAGACTATAAGGAAAAGCGCCCTGATCGGAATAATCATAATCTCCGATTAATGAAGCTTTGAATGTTTTAGAAATCTGATAATCCAGGCGGATCCGACCTCCGGCCGATTTTAAGGCATCGGCACTCTTTCCGGTATATTCATTCGTAAAATAACCATCATCTCCATCATAGTAACCTGTAACAGAAATACCTAAGTTATCACTGAGTTTAGAATGATTGGAAACATTGGCCTTGAAAATACCATAATTGCTTCCTGCGGTAATCCCGATTCTTGTTTGTTGAAGAGATAACGGAGAAGGAGTATATACATTTAAGATACCTCCCATGGCGTTCCGGCCGTAAAGTGTTCCCTGAGGCCCTCTCAATAATTCGATTCGTTGTATATCATTAAAATCAAAATCGTATGTACTTTTATTCAACATCGGCACATTATCGACATACAACCCGGAAGCCTGCCCGGTAAGCCGATTGCCAATTCCCCGGATATAAACAGGAGAACTGTATTTAGATCCGTAATCAGGAATAAAAAAATTAGGAACAATACTCGAGATATTTACAATATCACTGATCTGCATCCCGTCGATTTGTAACGGGGAGAGTATCGATGTTGCCCCCGGCAATTTTTTCAAAGAGTTGGTTTCTTTGAACGAAGATGTAACAACAACTTCATTCAAGGCATACCCTTTAATGGTATCCTGTTTTATATTCTCATTGTCTTTTTCATTCTCTGCCCAAACAGAAAAATGGACAAAAATCCCTGATAGAAAAGCTATAGTCAATATCGTTTTTTTCATTATTCAATTAATTTATAATTAAAAAGCCGATGCAAAGGTCGGGAAAAAACAATGCTTTATGTTAGGACAAGAAAGTATAATACTTGACTTTTTCAATCATTTCGTATTTTTCAGTTCAATTATTCCTTATACCATTGTGAATACATCAAATAATTTTTCGCTATTTTCTGGTTGATTTCTTTGGATTGCTCGGGATCTATTTTTTTTACAAATTTAGCAGGAACTCCGGCATAAATGCTTCCTGGTTCTACCTGTGTGCCACTGAGTACAACTGATCCTGCCGCAATAAGAGCTCCTTCTCCGATAACGGCATGATCCAGTACGATAGATCCCATTCCGATCAATGCGCCATTCTCTATTTTTGCCCCGTGCACAACGACATTATGCCCTATCGACACGTCATCTCCAATTTCCGTAACGGATTTTTCATACAATGTATGGATCACAGTTCCATCCTGGATATTTACTCTATTCCCTATCCGAATGGAGTTTACATCGCCTCGCAATACGGTGTTGAACCAAATACTGCAATCATCTCCCATGATGACATCTCCTATAATTGTCGCATTATCTGCAAGAAAAGTGTTTTTCCCAATTTGTGGTGTAAAACCACGGACTGATTTTATTAAAGCCATTTTTTTTATTTTTATAAACCGGTATCAAAATTATTCAAATTTTCGTTCGATAAGATTTTTCATACCTCATTTTTATTGTTTTATATCTTTTTTATACGAATAATCACTACTTTTACAAGATAAATCAAAATTTATCATCCAATGAGAACAAAAGATAGGTTATTCTACTTGACAATTTGTATCCTGTCGACGGTCGTAACAAGTTGTCTCAAAAAAAACAACAGTGAAAGTCATTTGGTTCAATCCGAAACGATTAAGTTCGACTCCATTCAAGTCGAGAAAAAAGCTCATTTATTTGATAACGAAAATAAGCCTGCCTGTAAAATAGAAATCGATTTCATATATCCGGAAGATTATTCAGACAGCGTCGTTTTAAAAACAATTCAAGGGATATTTAATACTAAAACTTTCGGAGCAGGTTATGGCTCTTTGTCTCCACAAGAAGCTGTCGATAATTATATCAGTCAATATGTTACCGATTATAAAGAGATAGAAAAAGATTATGAAGAACAATTGAAACTCTTCAATCTCAAAGATGGTCCTGAAATCCCGATTTATTCATATCAAAAAACTGTGGGAACAAGTATTCCTTTTAGTAATGAGAACATTATCTCATTTATTGCAAATTCATGGGAATATACCGGAGGGGCTCATGGTGCAGGAATAACAAATGCCAATGTCATCGATGTCAAAACAGGAAAGCTACTGGAAGAAAAAGACATATTCAATGATAATACACAAGGAGATATTACCAATCTAATTCTCAAAAAATTAGCGGAAAACTACGAAGTTTCTTCTCCGAAAGACTTAGTATCCGCAGGATTTTTCAATGTGGAGGATATCCATCCGAACAATAATTTCATGGCAGATGATAAAGGGATTACATATATTTACAACCAGTATGAAATTGCACCTTATTCAATGGGAGTCATAGAGGTATTTCTGCCATACGAAGAAATCGGATCTTTTATAAAGAAAGATAGCCCTCTAATCCCGTTTTTTAATCAATAATTATATTTACCTGAAAAATTATACAACGACAATAGCCCGGACTCTTTCCTTAGCAATGAGGCAGAATAAGCGTTAATTTCGTAAAGAACAAAACTTATGAGTAAAAAGAAATTCAAAGAAATGAAACCCGGTAAGCGGTTGAAAAAAGAGGATATGATTTACCGGATTGTTAACTTGTTTAATAATTATCCTAAAGAGCTAATGAACTATAAACAAGTTAGTCATGAGATAGGAGCTACCACACAAGTTAACAAATTAATGGTAGCAGAAATCCTGGAAACATTACATGCGGATGATTTTTTGATTGAAAAAGAACGTGGGAAATATTGCTTGAATGGTCTAGGCTTGATCGCCGAAGGTACTTTTGAAAGACGTTCAAACGGGAAAAATGCCTTTATCCCGCAAGACAGTGGAAATCCGATCTTTGTAGCAGAAAGAAATTCCATGCATGCCATGAATGGCGACCGGGTCAAGGTACAGGTACTCGCAAAACGAAAAGGAAGAGAGCCGGAAGCCGAAGTCTTAGAGATACTCGAACGTTCCCAAAATACATTTGTAGGAATTTTGGAAGTAGGAAAGAATTTTGCTTTCCTCATTATGGATAACAAAATATTAGCGAATGATATATTTATTCCCAAAGACAAATTAAAAGGAGGTTTAAGCGGACAAAAAGCATTGGTCAAAATTCTGGAATGGCCGAAAAGAGCTAAAAATCCTATTGGGGAAGTGGTTGATATATTAGGAAATGCAGGAAATAATGATACTGAAATGCACGCTATTTTAGCAGAATTCGGCCTCCCTTATAAATATCCGGAAGCCGTCGAAAAAGCCGCCCTTAAAATCCCGGCTAAAATCCCGGTTGAAGAAATTAAAAACCGGGAAGATTTTCGTGATGTCACCACATTTACCATCGACCCCAAAGATGCAAAAGATTTTGATGATGCTCTTTCTATTCGTGCAATTAAAAACGGTCTCTGGGAGATTGGAGTACACATCGCTGATGTCACACATTACGTTAAGTTAAGAGACATCATAGATCAAGAAGCCAAACACCGCGCAACTTCCATTTATTTGGTAGATCGCACGATCCCCATGCTTCCCGAACGGTTATGCAACGAGCTTTGTTCTTTGCGTCCCAACGAAGAGAAACTTTGTTTTTCAGCCATTTTTGAGATGAATGAAAATGCAGAGGTAAAAAATTACCGCATTGCCCGAACAGTGATTTGCTCAGATCGCCGCTTTGCTTATGAAGAAGCCCAGGAAATCATTGAGACCGGAGAGGGCGATTTTAAAGAAGAAATAAATACCTTGGATAAACTGGCCAAAAAATTACGTGAAAAACGATTTGTAGCAGGTGCAATCAATTTTGACCGCTATGAAGTGAAATTCGACTTGGATGAAAACGGAAAGCCTGTCCGTGTATACTTCAAAGAATCGAAAGACGCCAATAAGTTGATTGAAGAATTTATGTTATTAGCAAACAAAACGGTGGCAGAATCGATAGGAAAAGTCTCCAAAGGAAAACAAGCTAAAACATTTGTTTATCGGATACACGACCTTCCTGATCCGGAAAAAATGGAAAATTTCTCCGAATTTATTCGCCGTTTTGGCTATAAGCTCAAAGCAAAAGGCTCCAACTCGGATATTTCAAAAGAAATCAACCAGCTATTGGATAAAGTCCAGGGAAAAAAAGAACAGAATTTAATTGAAACCGTAGCTGTCAGGGCTATGGCTAAAGCGCAATACTCTACTCATAATATCGGCCATTATGGATTAGCTTTCGAGTATTATACTCATTTTACTTCTCCAATCCGTCGCTATCCCGACATGATGGTTCACCGGCTATTGGAGCGTTATCTATCCGGAGGCCGTTCCGTTCCCGAAGGCACCACAGAAGAAGAATGCAAGCACTGTTCAACAATGGAGAATGTAGCTGCAAATGCAGAACGGGCATCGATCAAATACAAACAAGTGGAATTTATGTCCGATAAACTGGGAATGGTCTTCGACGGAGTCATATCCGGAGTGACAGAATGGGGATTATACGTAGAACTTTCCGAAAATAAGTGCGAGGGAATGGTTCCTATCCGTGATCTGGACGATGACTACTACGAATTCGATGAAAAAAACTATTGCTTAACAGGCCGTCGGAATAAGCGCCAATACCGGTTGGGAGACCCGACTACCATAAAAGTGGCAAGAGCGAATCTGGAACGCAAGCAGCTGGACTTCACGCTGGTCAAAAATGAATTATAATGAAGGTAAATTCATTCCTGTGATTTTGCGATATAAGTCAAGGGCGTAAACATCTGTCATTCCGGAAATATAATCTACTACGGATTGTGTTTTCCGGTAATCGTCCGTTGCTTCTTTTTCGTATTGCTCGGGAATTCTTTCGATCAACAGCTTTGAATAGGTCTTGCTTGGATTATGGACAGCGTCCAATAAACAATCCAACAAAAAACGAATGATCTGATAACCAGCTAATTCAATATCGACAACGATTGGCGAACGATAAATTTTATCAAAAGCTACTTTAGAACAATTTTTATAGGCATGACGAGGCAAATCAGCGATATAATCTATCAATGGAGCTTCAAAAGTTCCCTGTAAAAATTGTTCTTCATTCTCAACAAAAACGCGGGAACATTCATCAATGAGCAGTCCGATGACAGAGGAACGCAGATACGCAATTTTCTCATTCATATCATCTACCATATTCATCACATTCCAGGCGCGTTGTTTTTTTTCTTCCGTAAAAAATTCCAACAGCAATCCGATACATTCATCTTTTGAAAGTAACTTGAGTTTATATGCATCTTCGATATCCATTATCTGGTAACAAATATCGTCGGCGGCCTCAACAAGGTAAACCAAAGGATGCCGGACGAATTGAGACGGAGAATCACTCAGTTTCAGAAGTCCTAACTCACTTGAAATTTTTCGGTAATCTTCTTCTTCCGAAGCAAAAAAACCAAATTTACCTTTCGGACCACAATTCAGAGAAGAATACGGGTACTTTACAATCGCAGCTAAAGTGGAGTAGGTCATGGCAAATCCACCCGCCCGGCGTCCTTTGAATTGATGAGTCAGCAAGCGTAATGAATTTGCATTTCCTTCAAAATAAGTAAAATCCGTTGTTCGCGCACCTTGTTTCTGCAAACGATCAATCCACTCTTTTCCATTCCCTTCGGAAAAATAACTTGCAATTGCTTTTTCTCCCGAATGTCCGAAAGGAGGATTACCCAAATCATGAGCAAGGCAAGCGGCAGAAACAACAGCTCCTGTTTCCAACAAAAAACTGCAAGCTGATCCATTCTTTTTAAACAATTGTTTTCCACAAATATCTCCAAGCGAACGACCGACACAAGCGACTTCCAAACTATGGGTCAACCGGTTATGAACAAACACACTCCCTGGCAGAGGGAAAACCTGTGTTTTATTTTGTAGCCTCCTGAAAGGAGGAGAAAAAATGAGTCGATCGTAATCACGCTGAAAATCAGTCCGTTCATGTTTTGTTTCATCATGGTAGTGTTCCATTCCAAAACGTTTATCCGATAAGAGTTTTTCCCAATGCATTTTTATCATGTTAAGACACAAAAGTATGTAAATTATAGCAACGGAGAAAACATACGAAGCAGTGATTCCTGAAATTTTTTTAACGGAGGTCTGTTTCTCCATTCTTTCAAACTAATTTGCTGGCAATCTTTCAGGTCATTAGAAAAGATCCGTTTCATTTTTTTTGCAAAATTTGAATCGTATATGTAAGCATTCACTTCAAAATTATGTTCAAAACTCCTAAAATCCATATTTGCAGAACCTACAACCGTTAAAAAATCATCTGAAATCATTACTTTGGCATGTAAGAATTGCGGACTCATCGTATAAATCTTAACTCCCGCATTCATCATTTCTTCAAAATAAGAACGGGCTGCTGTATTTACAAAACGAGTATCAGAGCGCTCCGGAACCATGAGACGGACGTCAATTCCGCCTAAAGCAGCCGATTGCAATGCTTGAAAGAGACCCTCTGTAGGGAGAAAATAAGGTGTTTGAATATACACATAATATTTCGCACGCAAAATAACATGAATAGTCGCTTGCAGTAGTGTTCTCCATTCTCCGATAGGACCACCGGTCACAATCTGCATGACATTTTTTGTTTCGACAGTTAGTTCGGGGAAATAAGCATTATCAGCCAGCAGTTCTTTTCCAGACGAATACCAATCAAGGAGAAATGCAGACTGCATACCAAGAACGCCTCTTCCTGAGACACGCAGGTGGGTGTCACGCCATTCTTGCTTCAGATAACGGTCGGCAATATTCATGCCTCCTATATATCCTATTTGACCGTCAATCACAACAATCTTTCGGTGATTACGATAGTTGACTTTACTTGTAAATAAGGGAAAGTACACTTTCAGATAAGGTGTAACCTCTACCCCATTTTTTTGCATTTCATTATAAAACCGATTTTTAACTTTCCAGTTAGCTACATCGTCATATAAAACACGCACCAGAACTCCTTCTTTCGCTTTTTTTATCAATGCCTTACTTATGTTCTCTCCAATGTTATCGTCTTCAAATATATAATATTGGAGATGGATATGGTGTTTTGCGTCTTCGATATCTTTTATCAAAGCATCGAATTTAGTTTTTCCATCCGTATAAATTTCGATCTCACTCCCTTGTAGTAAAGCGGCATCATTATTTTTATTTAATAATTTGGCTAACGGACGATAATCAAGATAAGGGTCGATATCACTTTGAATAACAAGCTTTTCGTACGATTTTTTTTTCAGCATCTTATAAGATTTACGAGAAATGATGCGGACTTTCCGTGCATCTTGTCCGAAAAAATAATAGATTATGATCCCTCCAATCGGTACGAACAAAAGCAAAAGCACCCAGGAAATAGTTTTGAGTGGATTTCTGTTTTCGGAAATGACGACAAAAACGATTCCCAGGATGGTTATGGAATAACCAACCTGAATAATCATCCTGATAATATCACTCGCATCCATGCGGAAATGAAGTTTGCTTACAATCCGCTAAGGTATAAGGAATTTGTATAATTACAAAATGAAACGTCCAGAAATGCAATTAAAACCTGCGTCCGCCATCGTCAGGGCCGCCCCAACTTCTTCTGCTTCCTCTGACATCCTGTTCGGTAGCAGTGCTTCCTCCGGGAAAAATAGAAAACTTATAGATAAAAGTACACATGAAGAAGCTTGGGATCACATTGGTTCTTGTTGTACGGAAACCACTTGTTGTCGATGATCCGGAAATACTATTCCTGTTTTGTAAGATATCGTATATTTTCAGCTTCAAAGTTCCTGTTCCTATCTTTTTATTGAACAGCTGCTTGGAAAGAGAAGCATTCCACATTGTTTCTGAAATATTAAATCCTTCGGCATAACCACTTCTTGCTGTCCAGTTAATATCGGAGTCAAGAGTAAATTTATGAGGGAGATACCATGTCGTATAACCTCCGACACCCCAATTGTAGGTGTTTTGGTTATTTTCACGATTAATCTCATAAGTAATGTTACTGTAACTAATGGATCCGTTAACTCCTACATCGAATAATTCGGAACGATAATTCACATTGAGCCGGTCTGTAACCGAGACGCTCTTTCGTGTATTTTCTACTCCATTCGTAAAAGTTTTATAATTTCCGACATTAGAAAAAAGAAAATTTCCAATCGTAATCTTTTTAAATTTCTTAAGAGGGGTGTTAAACATTCCTCTGAAACGAAGGTTCCAGTTTCCATTGACATTCTGGTATGTAGTCATCCTTACGCCATTGTCGAAAAGAGTTGAAACAGATGTAATGTCATTGAAAGAAAAATCTCCATCCAGATTAAAATTATAGAAGAGTTGCGACTCAGGTATGGATTTATTGAATCGTAATCTGAATTCGTTACTATAACCGGGTTTCAAATCAGGATTTCCTTTAACCAAGTTATTCGGATTACTTTCATCGACAAAATCCCGAAGCTGATTTGCACTCGGTTGATTCGTACTTCCGGAATAATCAAATCTCAAATTCGTACGTTTATCAAACAAATAATTGAAATTAAGATCCGGAGAAAGATTGATCACATTTTGTTTAATTTCCGAAATCAGAGAATTACCTTTTATATTAGGCAAACGACCATCGTAAGGATAAGGAATAATTTCCGTAATCAACTGATCTCTGTCTGGTTGATATGTCCTATTATTCGAGCTGGTAGGATCTATGTTCAGTCCTATTGTATAATTGTATTTTTGACGGATCGACTTAAAATTCAAGCTGAAACGTTGTTCTATTGAATTACGTTCCGTACTCCGGCTCTGATTTCCATACATTGTTGCCGTATCATTAGGAGTCGGATTTAAATGTCGATCCGAAAGATTATATGTACTATTAATATCATCTGTAATGATTTGAGAGATCCGATAAGTTGCCTGTAAAAAATTATTTCTTCCTAAAGGTTCGACATACGAAACAAATCCTCGCAAGTTAGTAGAGTTTCCATCATTTTCCAGGCGTTGGTTACGAATGGTATTCCCGGTATAAACATTATCCGTGTAATTCTGCTGTAACCAATCGGAATTCTCATAAGAATAGCTATCGTTATACCGACCCCGGGCGCTCACACTAAATATTCTTCCGGGCTTGGAAAATTTATGAGCATAATCAACATTCAACTGAAAATTGTATCCGGATCCCTCGCTTTGAGAGTTGGAAATTGTCCTGAAAATTGTATCCCCTGTATTGTAATTAAATCGGTCAGAAAATTCTTCCTGATCGTTAGAACTCTTATTATATCCAAAAGCCGGACGAAAGATGAATGTATTCGCACTATCCGGGTTCCATTCTATCCGGAAATTTGTAAAAAAGTTGTCTGAGATATTCTTATTTTTAGTATACGTTTTATCCAGTTGAGTTTGCGTTTTAGCGATCGTCGTTTCTTCTACATCCGAAATAGAATTCCGGTCCGACGAATTAAACATAACATCTCCGTTCAAAGATAATTTAGGAGAAAACTGTTTGTTCATATTAAGAGTCGCCCGTTGTGATTCAACTAAACCACCCGAACCTCTCCACAGGCCACGACCTCCTCCTCCGAATTGTTGTGCTCCAAGGTCAGCCGCACCCATATTATTCGTATTATTTCCTCCGATCATAAGTGTAAGCCGATCGTTATTCCTCATATAATTAAGTAATGCTGCAGCTTCATAGCGAGTATCATTATCTTTTTCCAGGTCTCTTCCCAGCCCAGCCATGGCATTGCCCAAAGTCCCCTGCTTCATTCCTGGTTTAATAGTCAGGTTTATAACCGTTTCTTCTTCATTATCATTAAAACCCGTTAATTGCGCCATTTCCGATTTTTTGTCAAGAACCTGCAGCTTTTCTATCATTTCTGCCGGAAGGTTTTTAGATACGGTTTGCGGGTCTTGAGAAAAAAATTCTTTTCCGTCAACCAGGAATCGTTTGACTTCCTTCCCATTCACTGTGATTTTTCCTTCTTTATCGACATCCACTCCCGGAAGTTTTTTCAATAGATCTTCAACAACAGCATTCTCTTCTGTTTTATATGAACTCGCGTTATATTCAACCGTATCATTCTTAACCACTATTTCCGCAGCCTTACCGACAACGACGGCTTCTTTCAACAGATATTCATCTGTAATCAAGGGAAGTTTTCCCATAACGACATTAGATGTGCTACCCGTAGTGGAAACCGTTTGATAAAATGGTTTATAACCCAGATAAAATACCTTCACGATGTAATTTCCTTTAGGAGCTTTCAGATTGAAGTTACCTTTTAAGTCACTTATGTCTCCGACGACAAAAGAACTGTCTTTTGCATTTAACAGATTGACAGTCGCCATTTCTACCGGTTGTTTAGTATTTACATCTATCAATGTTCCTGTGATGTTAAAACTCGTTTGACCAATAAGCGAAAAAGAGCAAAGGAATAAAAGTATACTTCCAACAATAGAGGTTTTCATAAAATACAACTGAATAAAATTTTCATTTTTTACTTAATGTAAAGTAGACAATATATTATACCTAAGGTTTAATCAATCAAACACGATTTATGTTTTTTAACATAAATAGAAGAAACTGTTTCCATTTTTCAAGAAAAGATTTTGAGAAGATATTAACTATTATAGGAGGATATTAACTAACTTGCGCTCGTTTTTAATAATCATAAGTTTCAAATGAAAGAATTTATTAAAGTTCTCAAACGATTTGTTCCTCCGTATAAAAAATTTCTAGGACTTAGTATCCTGATGACCATATTGTCAGCTTTATTGACTCTGATTTCTTTTGCAAGCATTCAACCTATTTTGAAATTATTATTCAAGATGGATCAATCGGAGTATAGTGAATACATGAGTTTCGATTTTCATTTTTTTTCTTACTCTTCCTGGCAGGAAATGATCAGCGCCCTGGAAAATAATTTTTATGTAGATGTAACACAATTGATTCAGGAACATAGTGGAACTTATATCTTGATTCTTCTCGGGATTTTTCTGATTATAACAACCATTTTTCGGACTGCAGCGATGTATTTCTCTTTCTATTTCATGATTCCGCTCCGAACAGGAATCGTTCGCGATATAAGAAATGAGATAAACGATAAAATAATATCATTGCCTTTAGCTTTTTTCTCTGAAGAACGAAAAGGAGATATTTTAGCACGAATTTCGGGAGATGTGAATGAAATAGAGAACTCCATCATGAGTTCTTTAGATATGTTGTTCAAAAACCCTATCCTGATCATCATTTACCTGACCGGGATGTTGATTATCAGTTGGCAACTAACTCTTTTTGTTTTTGTTATGCTTCCTATTGCCGGTTATGTCATGGGACAGATCGGAAAAAAATTAAAGAAAAGATCTGCTCTTGGTCAACAACAATGGGGAGAATTAATGTCTCAAGTAGAAGAAACCCTCGGAGGCCTCCGTATTATCAATGCATTCAATGCCGAAAAAAAGATTTCGGATCGATTTCATAAAAGTAATGACGCCTTCCGGAAAACAACAAACCGGATATTCAGGAGGCAACAATTGGCGCACCCAATGAGTGAATTACTCGGAACAATTACGATTGCCATTGTCATTTGGTATGGAGGTTCACTGATTCTGTCGGAGAACAGTCCGATTGATGCTCCCGGATTCATATACTACCTGACTATTTTTTATATGCTGATCAATCCGGCCAAAGATCTATCGAAATCTGTTTATTCCATTCAAAAAGGATTGGCGTCTATGGACCGGGTAGATAAAATTTTAAAAGCAGAATCAGACATTCAGGATCCAACTCATCCACAGTCAATTGATTTAAATAATAAAATCGAATATAAGAATATTTGGTTCAAATACAAAGAAGCTTGGGTCATTAAAAATGTAAATCTAACGATTGAAAAAGGAAAAACGATTGCTTTAGTTGGTCAATCCGGATCAGGAAAATCTACTATGGTTGATTTGCTTCCCCGATTTTATGATGTCCGGGATGGTCTTATTGCTATCGATGGAGTCGATATTCGCGATACAAAGGTGCATGATTTACGTCAATTGATGGGGATTGTCAATCAGGAAGCCATTTTGTTCAATGACACTTTTTTCAATAATATTGCTTTTGGAGTGGAGAATGCAACAATGGAGCAAGTTGTTGAAGCGGCGAGAATTGCCAATGCACATGAATTCATTATTGCATCAGAAAAAGGATACGAGACCAACATAGGCGACCGGGGCGGAAAACTCTCAGGAGGGCAGCGTCAGCGGATCAGTATCGCCCGTGCGGTGTTGAAAAATCCTCCGATCTTAATCCTTGATGAGGCTACTTCGGCGTTAGATACAGAATCCGAACGTTTAGTTCAAGACGCTTTAGACAAGCTGATGAAGAATCGTACAACCATCGTGGTAGCACACAGATTATCCACCATTCGTAATGCTGATATTATTTGCGTTATGCATGAAGGAGAAATCGTAGAATCCGGTAAACATGACGAACTTATTTTGCTCAACGGATATTACAAACGATTGTGTGATATGCAGAAATTTTAAAAAATGGGAAAATGAGTTGTATAAAACAAAATTTAATGTATCTTTGCAGTCGCAAAATGCGAAAGTAGCTCAGTTGGTAGAGCATAACCTTGCCAAGGTTAGGGTCGCGGGTTCGAGTCCCGTCTTTCGCTCTTTATTTGATTATGGTCCATGGCCGCTCGGATGGTGGAATGGTAGACACGCAAGACTTAAAATCTTGTGACCATTACGGTTGTGCGGGTTCAAGTCCCGCTCCGAGTACGAGAAACCCCTCTTAATCGAATGATTTTGAGGGGTTTTTGAATCTTAAAGGGATAAAATCAGGGATGAATTTTCAATAGATGATCTACCTTGTCCTCCCAACCACTTCTATGCTCAAATCTTTCTTTTTGAAAACGGTTGTTGATAATCTCTGCTTTGGTTAATAGAGAGAACTGTTCCCATTCGTTTTCAAAAATATAAGTTGCATTTCCATACATAAGATTTTCCATGACAAATAATCCTTTCTCAGGAAATCTAAAGACTAGATACCCTCTAAAACCGCCGGATCCATAAATTATTTCAGCAGGTCTATGTTTTAGAATCGCATTAATACAATGTTCTTGTATTTTGGCCTTTCCTTCTCTTTTGCTTGCAATATCACCAGCAGCAACAGCTAAACGTGGCCATGGATATTCTCCTTCAGGAAGAATTTTCCAATTAACTCTTCTTGATGGAATAGCAGAAAGGGCAGGAACAAATGATTCATTAAGAATCTCACATGAACCGAACAATTCTAAGAATAGATTTATTACATGCTTAATCAAACCATTCTTAGCTTCATTTTTTTGTAGAATAGGCGAAACAGCATAGTGCACACCTCCATTCTCAACGATTTTTATCTCTATTCCTGGTGCAGGAATATCTTTTCTTTGATACCTTCTATATGGAACATCAACATAATGATAATTACCATGCCAATCTTTTACCGCAACTTCTCTGTAGCGTGTTTCCATTGGTAAGTTTTTTAATTTATCAAAACCACCTTGGGCGTTAAATCGAGAAATTGCTCCTAAAATCTTAGGCAAAACCTGTTCTCCTATTCCGGGAGAATTTGAAAATCCAAGTTCTTGAACTCTATTTAAAGGAACTTCGTCAAGTTTTTTACTCACAAAAAAACTTTCATTTTCTTTAATTCCAATCAAATGATTTTCAACATTTCTAATGCGTACTTTTTCTATCATACGTTACCCTTTAGGAGGAAAAGGGTCATTGCCATAACTGTTTTTCTGACGAATTTGGCCTTCTTTTCCATGAATTATTAACTCTGATTGCTCTTTCCGTGCAATCGTACGTGCAATATTAATTGCTTCTCGTTGTGTTTGGGTAACTTTCGTATTTTTGCTATTACCCTCACCCTTAATAGCCCACTTGCCGGAGGCAGGGACTACATGTTGATTCTTTTTCATTGAAAAATAATCTGAGTATTAATAATATAGGACTTCTTGTCGGCGAAGTAGTATGCCGGAGGGTTGTAAATTGAAGTTAAAAAAACACAAATAGAAATTGTAGAATAACAAATTTCCTGTACTTTTGTAAAATCAAATTTCAAGTTTGGTCTTGAGAGTGACTAGCTCTTAAGAATTGCTCCAACCAAAGGCAATACGAGGAAGATAGGGACTTGCCGGTTTACTATCTTCTTCTTTTTTTATAGTCTTCTTTCTTTGTTAACTTATCATAGCTTTCAATTCATTTAATAATTCGATAACTCTATATAGCTCTGAATATGAATTTTCATTTTCAAATTCAGAGATGTTTAATTCGCAAAGCTTTTTCGCATTTTCTATTGCTCTGTTTTCATCCCCATTCTCTTTCAAGAAAGAATATAAACTAATTTGACGGAAATATTTTTTTGTTTTCTCGTACTCCGGCATATATTTTCGTAATTCCGGCAATATGTCTTCATATGAATTATATCTTTTTGTCGAAAGATTTGGAATAAAATGAAGTAAAAACCAAAACTCCATGCATGGAAATGTCTCTACAAATATTATCTGTCCCTGATTTTTCCTTTTCTTCTTTTTTTCTTTATTTTTATGACGTTGATATTTCTTCCATTCAGCAGAAACGTGCTTAATCCGATCCATGTCAATCAAACAAATTACATAGTCGTATTCTTCATCTAAATATCGTTTTGCCAATTTTAGAATATGATCAATATCTGAATGCCTCGGAAAATCCGGTGCAACTTTAAATGGATACCGATGGTATATCCTTAAAGAGTCGAAGTAAAACCATTCGGTCTCCCCTTCTCCAATTATGGCAATACTCTTTTTTAACGATGATCGCATACTCCATTTTCCTTTATATAAATACTATCAAAAAATGGCAAGTTTACCAGTTTCCCTTGCTTATAAGCATTATATGGAGATAGGTTCTTATGTAATCCCAATGAAGATAGGCGTATTAAAAGACTTTCACCGCTATTATTTTTGTCAGT
The DNA here is from genome assembly GCA_031551395.1 of Bacteroidales bacterium. Taxonomy (GTDB): domain Bacteria; phylum Bacteroidota; class Bacteroidia; order Bacteroidales; family Azobacteroidaceae; genus BNXB01. The sequence continues at coordinate 88,929 of JAVBNR010000002.1, read as the reverse complement.
AAACCAAACGCAATCTCTACGAATAAAATCTTCATCCAATAAATTAATGTCATGAGTCGTCATTATTAATTGAGAAGTTCCAGTACTATTTGCTAAAAAAACTTTCAAAAAATAAGATAGCAATTCATAGTGAAGACTTGTGCCAATTTCATCGACACACATGATGCGATTTTCTTGCAGTAATTGCATTAATATAACAGACATCCCCATAAAACGGAGTGTGCCTCGAGACTCAACACCTTCGGAGAGTTCAAACTCTCCGTTATCAGTTTGGTGCATAAACATCAACTCAGAACTTGTAAATTTTCCTTTCTGAAGCATTTGTTCTCTTGCTTCATTTGAAATAGGAGAAGCTTCAATGAATTTTTCCAGTTCAGGAGTAATGGTTATTTCTTCTTCTCGTAGCTCAATATCACTAATATTAAAATCTGAAGCCTTAAGAAAATTAACCAAAAATGGTTTTAATTTATTCTCTGTATCTTCATCCAGGCTCTTTTTTATAAAAGAAGATAAAGATGAACCGGGGTGTAATACGTCTGCAATTTGTTTTGAGAAAAATTTGTATACTTCATTCAAACGAGACAATGCCACATTAGCCTTGCCAAAAGCAGCCATCACAGTGCAGTTATTTATGGTATTTCCAATAATTACAGATTGATCTTTTTTGCTCAGTCCCAGCTTATTGCCAAAATTCACTATTGTAGAGTCAGTTTGCTCATTATAGATTCGCTCATACAATTTAGCTGGTTGAGTAGCGGGGTAGTATATTAACGATTCTGAGTAAACTCTTTTTTTGTCTAGTGTTAATGACAACACATGTTTCTCTTGATTTAAATAAAACGATAGGGAAAATTCTGTTTTTTCATTACGAGAAGTATTATTTAACAAAAAGGGAGTAATATCCATTTCTTCCATTTTGTCTTTCGGTACATCTAATAATAAATCTCTAAATGCAGATAATGCAAGGAGAATATTTGTTTTTCCAGACGCATTGGCTCCATAAATTATCCCCATTCTCAAAAGGTGGACGCCCTCTTTAACTTCATAACAATACTCTTCATCCATGAAATTATCAGATGTAGCTTCAAAACTCAGGCATTGTTCTTCTTTTGCTGAAAGAAAGTTTTTATAGCGAAATTCGGAGATCATATTCTTATTGTTTTATTTTCAATACAAAGATATGAATGAAAAATCAATAAAACAAATTTTATTTGATGTTTTTGTAGAAAAATTACGAAACCGGCGAATAGAAATGAATTTATTGGGTTTTTCTTAATTTAAAAAACCTTCCTTCCTTGTGCTCACTCAATACTCCGGCCAAATTCGGACCCTGGATCACCGTTATTATTATTCACTCAGATACTTTTCGTATACTTTTGTCAATTCTTCTTTTTTGTTGGGATTCTTTATAAATTCATAGATAGGAATTAGGCAGTCATCATTTCTGAAAGCAACCAATGTAAGATTAGAGTCGGTAACGTTATCCCAAGCATTAAATACAATTTTTCCCCCTTGAAAGTTGGTAATATCTATCATCCACACATTGGGATTAGGGCGTGTACCGTCTACTGCTTCTATATGCATATTTTCTTTTAAAGGCGGATTTTTTCCCGGCTTACTACCCCAAGCTGAAGGGCCTTGTGAAAAATATTGATGCATGTTGTATAAAAACCAATTGTAACTATTTGAGTTTGTATCCTCGGCATAACGATACAGATAGTCCATTCTTTCCCCAATTTTTATACTATTTAGAACATGTGTACCGTATTTCTTTATAATCTCGTCGGAGGATATCGTTTCTATATCTGCCTGAAATTCATCAGTCAGATATCGGGACTGAAACCGTTCCTGCAAACGGCTCGAACTACTCGAATAAAAAAAATACAAATGGTAAAGTACGTGTACTTGTGAAATACCTATATAACTATAAGATAAATTAGGAAAGGACGAATCGTTTTTGAAAGGAGAATCGAAAGTGCCTTTAAACAGATTTTTATATTTAGAGATTTCGTTTTTGTCGAATCCGGCTCTTTCTCCCATAGTTTCTATGCATTTACGTTGAGTTCCACCAATAGACAATTCCGGCCCGCTTGAAGTACTTTGAAAAAAGGTTATTTCTCCATATGTATCTTTGCTGTATTTATCCATATCAATAACCTTATTCCTAACCGATGAAGGATGAGCATATTTACCTGTAACATCGTAGCCATATCCAAGCATGAAATATTGATCGTTGATACCAGTGTTATCCCATTTAAAGAATGTTGACGAAGACATATCCACTCCTGTTTTGTAAGGATTTTTCTTCTCTTCTTGTTCTCCATCAGGCTCAGGTTCATGGTTGGGCTCGAATCCATCATCCGTATCCGAACAAGAGGGGAAAACAAAAATCGGGAGAAACAAGAGGAGGAGTATCTTTTTCATGAGGATTATTTTAATAGCAGCTACAAAAATAAGGATTATTTTGTAGCTGCTATTCACTCACAAGAATTATTTTAAATTGGGATTACGCTAAAGTGATGTCTGCTTCGGCGATGTCCGTATGGTTATATTAGGGAAAACTTCGGACTTAGAAATTAAAACTGGGTATTGAATCCAATAAATAATTGAAATTTCGGTTGTCCTGCTCCTTGTGCGGCAACAGAATATTGTGGCTCTGCAAATATATTGAATATGACCCGGTCTGCTTTAAAAACTTTTCCGATACCCAATCCTAGAGGGATATTGTAATTACCGTTTCTAAGATCAAACGACCAGATTCCCGTACTACGCAAGTAAGTACCTCCTCCTATCTGCCACAAGAAAAACAGCTGAGGTGTCAACAAACTTACATCCGGTCTGTCATCATCTCCGGCGAAAGAAGTTTGCCATTGCAATAAAGATCCCAATTGAATCACATGGCTTTTGGAAAAAAAGGCCATGGCAGACAGTCCGGTTTGCCATTTACCTTGTCCCAGATTATGGCTACCCGTGGGAGCAACCAACAAAGGACCAACACCATAACTGACTCCCTCTTCACTCGGAAGTTTATAGATTGCAAACACACTGAAATCTCCAAATCCGGTTGTCGGCGAACTCGCCGGCAGCGATTGTGTGACAAAAGGCATGGTAGCCCTCAGAAATATATGTCCTACAGGTTGTGCATAGCGAAACATAAGCTGATTCATTGATACGTCTTCAACTCCGTAAAGCGAAGGCATCACATAGTTATGTACGTTGAATGCTTTTTTAGGAGCTAGCGGATTGTTTGCTTGCTTAAGTGTTTCTGCATCCAATTCTTTTTGTTGAGCCAATAATCCTGCTGAAGAACAGAATAATAAAAAAATTACAATTTGGCTGATTTTTAATACTTTGTTCATAAAATTTCTTGTATTAATGTGATATTTGTTTTTTTACTTTCATGTATCCATAATTTATATTAAAAATATCATATGGAATTATGCCATTTTTACATGTTCGTTTTATGATTTAACAACAACTATCATCACTTTTTTGTTTTAATTTTATTAAGAATCGATCAGATTTCCTCTATATATTGTGGATAATTCAGTGGAGAGGAGTAACGTAGAATTTTATTGTCAGGCGAAACGATAATTCGGAATTTATTGCACAACAAATCGCCAATGTTTATCTTTCCAGGCTCCGGAATAATCAATTCCGATACGTGGAGTTGTTTTGTATTGAGGAACATCATGGGAGTCTTCTAGCCAGATCCTTTCAGAAGGAAGTGTTTCTCCATAAAATCCTGCATCAAGCTGCAGGCGTTTACCGATACGCCCCGGACCGGAAATATTTTCAACGCCCCGGATAAGAACAGCCTGAGGCTCTTCGCTTTGTCCGGTAACAAGATTGAGCATCCAGTACATGCCATAAATAAAATAAACATAGATTTTACCTCCTGCATGATACATTACTTCAGTGCGTTTGGTACGGCCTTTAGCCGCATGACAAGCCTTGTCTTCTTCTCCACGGTAAGCTTCCACTTCCGTAATGCGAAAACGTTCAATATGTCCGTCATCAAATTGTCGGACAAGATATTTTCCTAATAATTCGGGAGCGACAACCAAAACATCACGCTGAAAAAAATTCCGTGAAAGTTTTTCCATTTTTAATTATATTACTGTCTGATCCAAGAAGTTCCAAAAATCAAGTAATAAGCAAACCCCTCTGGGCCCATTGCAAAATCCACCCCCATCCTCAAGTTCAATTTTCTTGCTATTAAATAACGAAAACCAAGGCCATAACTCCAAGCCCATTCTGCATCGCTAAATTCTGAAAACTTATCAAATCCTTTACCTGCTCCTCCAAAAAATACCAGACTCCAACGAGGCACAATATCCCAACGTTCTTCCAGCTCGGCAAGCATGGTGGTCTTTCCCTGATAACGTGCAGTCGGGACTCCTCGCATATCGATAAACGGCTTGATATAGAAAGGGATATCTCCAACCACCTGCTGCATATCAAAACGAGTACCCGTAACGAGATTATGACGCAATGGAAAATAATAATAAAATGCGCCTTCAAATTGGCCGTAATTATAATCACTCCCAAACACAGGGTTACTCCAATCGGCTGTTATGTACGTATTAACTCCTTTATTCGGCGTAAAAACATTATCCCGCTTATCATACAATACCTTGATTCCTAATCGTCCAATACTTCCCGACAAATCTCCTCCTATAATGGAATCAATTTTCTGTTGTAACGGATTGGCTGCAACATGACGGACTTTCAATTCATTGTACATGAACAAATATCTCAGTCCGATTGAAAAACGAGGATCTCTCAATTGCTTTGTTATGGATGCAAAGATAGGAATTGTTTTAATATTCATACCAAACTGGACATCCTTGTTTAGTTTATCAAGAGTAAGATAATAATCCATGTTGACGTTCGCATATCCTGCTCCGACGGAATAACGAATATTCCATTGAGGGATTGCACCGGTTCTCCCCCCCCCGATCGCCCAGGAATCATTCAGAGTATATCCTCCGAAGACAGCCGTCACATTCGGAGGCATCGGAATCTTTTTGCCATTTAATTCTTTCGGTTTATTCTGCTGTATGAAAATCGGAGCAAGAGCAGCGCCAAAACCACCTAAAGCCGGTTCTGTAATGATAAGAGGCATAGGAACAAACCCTTTTTTGTTCAAAACGAAATCACTTAAGTCAAAACAATTGTCCAAGGAATCCCGAAAACTCAATTTTTGCGTCTTTTCAACAGTGTTTTCTTGAGCATCGATAGTACATATCGAAGACATAAACAGTACTAAAACAAAAACAATAGCAATTGATAATTTTTTCATACTAAATGACAATTTAACATGATAACAACCCAAGAGAGATATTGTTGTCCAAATAACAATTTTATGAAAAAAATACTGTATATTTGCACGTTTTGAAACATTCAATCGAAAATTAATGGCGATAACGATAAGAGAAATAAAGAGTAAAAAGGAACTAAAAGATTTTGTCAAATTTAATATTAAGCTCTATGAAGGGTGCCCCTATCATGTGCCAAGTTTAATATCAGATGAGATAATGACCTTAAGCAAAGAAAAAAACCCTGCATTTGAGTTTTGTGAAGCAAAATATTTTCTGGCCTATATAGACAATCAAATTGTCGGACGAATTGCAGGTATCATCAATCACAGGGCCAATGAGCACTGGAAAGAAAAAAATGTACGGTTTGGGTTTATCGATTTCATTGATGATGAACATGTTTCTTCTGCTTTATTCAATGCCGTTGAAAATTGGGGTAAAGCTAAAGGGATGAATGCAATTCATGGTCCGTTGGGTTTTACGGATCTCGACCATGAAGGTCTACTTATTGAAGGTTTTGATCAACTGGGGACGATGGCTACAAACTATAGTTATCCGTACTACAAAAGCCATTTTGAAAAATTAGGATTCGCTAAGGATCAGGACTGGCATGAATTCAAAATCACAGTACCCAAAGAAGTCCCCGAAAAATATGCCCGAATTTCACAAATTGTTTTGAAAAAATACGGTCTTAAGATCTTAAAATTCAAAAAGACAAAAGAAATATGGCCTTATGCTCAAAAGATCTTTCAATTAATGAATGAAGCATATCGTCCGCTTTATGGTTATTCGGAGTTATCTCCACAACAAATTGAATATTACATCAAAATGTATATCCCAATGCTGTCTCTAGACCTCGTTCCGATCATAGTCAGAGAAGCTGATGATGCGGTAATCGGTGTAGGAATCACATTACCAAGCCTTTCAAAAGCTCTTCAAGAGGCAAAAGGACAGCTATTCCCTCTCGGATGGGCTCATCTTCTAAAAGCTTTATATGGCAAAAATGACACGGTTGACTTGTATATTATCGGCGTTTTACCCGAATATCAGAACAAAGGAATAAATGCACTCATATTCAATGACTTGATTCCAATATACAATAAACGAGGATTTATCTATGCCGAAAGTAATCCTGAATTGGAATTAAACACAAAGGTACAATCTCAATGGGAAGATTATGATGTCACACATCATAAAACCCGAAGAGCTTTTATCAAGCATTTCAAATAAAAAATACGGAAAAATAGTTTCACATGGGAGAAAACAATATCAACGGGACAGCATTTGAAGTTGAATATGTAGAAGATAATATCCAGACTTTGGAATGGTGGGAGCATATACGCCGCCGCCCAGGGATGTATATTGGAAAATTAGGCGACGGAAGTTATGCTGACGATGGTATTTATGTTTTATTAAAAGAAGTACTTGATAACGCCATCGACGAATATATGATGGGGTATGGCAAGTCGATCGATATATCCATTCAGGAAGGTGTTGTTACTATCCGTGATTATGGCCGGGGAATCCCACTGGGAAAAGTGGTCGACGTATCCTCTAAAATGAACACCGGCGGGAAGTATGATTCAAAAGCATTCAAAAAATCAGTCGGACTAAATGGTGTGGGGATCAAAGCTGTTAATGCGCTTTCCTCTTATATGCTCGTACAAAGTTTTCGTGATGGAGAAAGTAAGTCGGTAGAATATAATCGGGCTCAAATCATAGAAAATACTCCGGTGGAATGGAGTGATCTTCCCAACGGGACATTAGTTAATTTTATTCCCGACGAAGAAATATTTAAAGATTTTCAATATAAAGATGAATACGTCGAGCTTCTACTTAAAAACTATGTGTTTTTAAATTCAGGATTGACCATCAACTATAATGGGAAGAAATTTTATTCAAAAAACGGATTAGTCGACCTCTTAAATGAGAATATGACCTCAGATCCGCTTTATCCGATTATCCACCTTGAGGGAGAAGATATTGAGTTGGTTATTACTCACGCCAATCAATACGGAGAAGAATATTATTCTTTTGTGAACGGGCAGCATACAACACAAGGAGGAACCCATTTAACTGCTTTTCGGGAAACTGTTTCCCGGGTAATTAAAGAATATTATAACAAAAACTTTGAATATGCAGATATTCGCAGCGGAATCATAGCTGCAGTAAGTATCAAAGTAGAAGAACCTGTTTTCGAGTCCCAAACCAAAACAAAATTAGGGTCAAAAGACATGGGACCGAATGGGACTACCATAACCAAATTCATTGGAGACTTTATCAAAAAAGAACTGGATAACTACCTTCATAAGCATTCGGAAACAGCCGAAGCGATGTTGAAAAAGATCCTGGAATCGGAAAAAGAACGAAAAGCGATTGCCGGTGTTACCAAATTAGCCCGGGAGCGGGCAAAAAAGGCAAACCTGCATAATAAGAAACTGCGGGATTGTCGCCTTCATTACAACGATTCAAAAGGAGATAACCTTGAAAATACATCTATTTTTATAACGGAGGGAGATTCGGCCAGCGGATCCATCACACAAAGTCGGGATCCCAATTTTCAAGCCGTATTCAGTTTAAGAGGAAAACCGTTAAATACGTTTGGCCTGACCAAAAGAGTCGTATACGAAAATGAAGAGTTTAACTTGCTTCAGGCGGCATTGAACATTGAAGACGGATTAGAAGAACTGCGCTATAATAAAGTAATTATCGCGACTGACGCCGATGTAGACGGCATGCACATCCGGTTATTGCTCATTACTTTCTTTCTACAATTTTTCCCCGATCTGATTAAAAACAATCATGTTTTTATATTGCAAACACCCCTATTCCGCGTCCGGAATAAGAAAGAAACGATTTATTGTTATACAGAAGAAGAACGCGTCGACGCCATTGAAAAATTAGGCCCGAACCCTGAAATAACCCGATTCAAAGGGTTAGGGGAAATTTCTCCGTCTGAATTTAAAAATTTTATCGGAAAAGATCTGCGTCTGGATCCTGTTTCAATGAAAAAACAAGATGCCGTCAAAGAAATGTTGGAGTTCTATATGGGGAAAAACACGATGGAAAGGCAGAATTTCATTATAGAAAACTTGGTTTTGGAGGAAGATGTATAAATAAAATTATATCATTATGAAGCGACTATTTTATTTGTGTTTAATAACATTAATGTTCTGCGCTTGCGCACCGACTGTAAGCTATGTTGGAAAATCGTATCCTGTCTCTGACCAGGTCGATATTTTCTACTCCAAAGAAGATGTCAAAAAAAGCTATGAAACCATGGGATATGCAGAGGCTAAAACAGGGATATTCGAGATGTCTCCTAGTTCGAAAAGTCTCCAAGAATGTCAAACGGAATTACAAAAAGAAGCAAAAAAAAGAGGTGCTGACGGCGTAATTATAGATGGAATCGGGACAATAGTTACCACTTCCGGCTCAGATGGAAATGTAAGCAGTACCGAAAGCAAAAACATAAAAGCAACATTTATCAAATATAAATGAAAAAAATAGCAATATTTCCAGGCACATTCGATCCTTTTACAACAGGACATTTATCTTTGGTACAAAGAGGATTAAAGCTTGTTGATGAAATCATCATTGCTATTGGAGTGAATCCAAATAAGAAGACTTTTTTCTCTTTGGAGGACCGAATTAAAATGATTTCACAACTTTTTCAAAACAATCCGAGGATAAAAGTGTTCAGTTATAACGGGCTAACTGTTGATTTTGCCAAAGAGGTCGACGCCAATTTCATCCTGCGAGGCATTCGTTCGGTAAACGATTTCGAATATGAAAAAAATATTGCTGATGTCAATCGTAAAATATCCGGAATCGAGACTTTTGTCCTGTATACCGAACCCGAACATACTCATATCAGCTCTTCTATCGTCAGAGAATTGCTCTCTTATGGCAAAAATGTGGATGAGTTTGTTCCTAAAGAATTAAATATTCATGATTACTGCAAATAATAAAAAGACTCATCAGATGAATAAATTGCTCTTTTCATCCGTTTTATTTTTTACTTTTTGTACTTTGTCTTTCAGTCAAAGCAACAATGATCCCGCCATGCGTAAAATCAATATGGCAATTTATGCCATTGAGAATTTGTATGTGGATACCATTAACGAAAATAAATTAGCCGAAGATGCTATCGTAGCCTTGCTTGAAAAATTGGATCCGCATTCCAATTACATGACTCCGGAAGAGGTCAAAGAATTGAATGAGCCTCTACAAGGGAATTTTGACGGAATTGGGGTTCAATTCAATATGTTGACGGATACTTTATATATCATCCAGGTTGTATCAGGCGGCCCTTCGGAAAAAGTCGGTATCAGGGCAGGCGATCGGATCATCGAAGTAAATGATACTGTCATTGCGGGAGTAAAAATGAAGACAAATGATGTGATGTCGCGTTTGAGAGGTCCCAAAGGAACCACCGTAAGAGTCAAAATCCTGCGTCAGGGAGAAAATAATTTGCTCGAATTTAAGATTGTTCGTGATAAAATTCCGATTTACAGCTTAGATGCCTCTTACATGCTTGACAAAACGACCGGCTATATTCGTCTCAACAGGTTTGCAGCCACAACTTATGACGAATTTGTCAAAGCTCTTAAAGACTTAAAGTCAAAAGGAATGATTTCCCTGATACTCGATTTACAAGGAAACGGAGGAGGTTATTTAAACGCTTCGATCGATATTGCAGATGAGTTTCTGAAACAAGGACAGACGATCGTTTATACGGAAGGAGTTCATCAGCGCAGAGAAGATGCCAAAGCAACGGCAAGAGGATCTTTTGAAACAGGGAAACTTATTGTCTTAGTAGATGAATATTCTGCATCTGCCAGCGAAATCGTTTCAGGAGCTGTGCAAGACTGGGACAGAGGAATTATTGTCGGCCGGAGAAGTTTTGGGAAAGGACTTGTTCAACGTCCGATTCCATTACCCGACGGATCGATGATCCGGCTAACTACGGCCCGTTATTACACTCCTACCGGAAGATGTATACAAAAACCTTATGAAAAAGGAAATCTGGACTCCTACAATAAAGATTTGATAGAACGCTATAATCACGGAGAAATGGTCAGTGCAGATAGCATCCATTTTCCGGACTCCTTAAAATACAACACCTTAGTAAACAGACGTGTTGTTTATGGCGGGGGAGGAATCATGCCGGATTATTTTGTGCCGTTAGATACGTCCCGTTATACCGATTTTCATCGTGAAATTGTCGGAAAAGGAATTATTAACCGGTTTGCGATGAACCTCATTGACAAAGACCGGGATCAATACAAAAAAGAATACAAGAATTTTGATGTCTTCTTTTCTAAATTTACAGTTACGGATGAAATGCTGCAGTCATTACTCCATCTGATGAAAGAAGAAAGAAAGGGAAATAGCAACACAGATGAAAGCATTCGTAAACCGGAGGTAAAAGAACCTTCAGATAGCACCAAAGAACAAAATAAGAGTTCCGAATTAAGTGAAAAAGATCTGAAAGAATTCGAAGAGTCTAAACCTTTGATTTCCTTGCAGATAAAAGCTTTGGTTGCAAGGGATTTGTGGGAGATGAATGAATATTTCAGAGTCATTAATCAAGAAAACGAATCATTGAAAAAAGCCATGCAGATTATCAATGATCAACAGGAATATGATAAACTCCTGAAGTAAAGATTAATTTTTCGGAACAACTTTGATAATCAGATAAGCACAAATGATTCGTCCGATATAGGTAGAATATTTTATATATCGATTAAGGATTTTTACAGTAAACGACGCAACGGCATTGCGTCGTTTTTCGTTATAGCATCCCCGTTTAAACTCCGCTTTAAAACCATTTCTTTTTAAGATTGTTCGGTATTCTTTCAATGGAAGAAGCCGTTCCATCCAGCTTCCAGTCTGAGGATCACAAGTGTTGTATTTATCGACATCAACTACCGGCAGCTTTTCCGTTTCCAGATAAACATCGATCTCATCGGAAAGATCACGATAAGTGAGTCCTCGTGTCAAACGGGCTAAAGTCAGGATTTTTTCTTCTGTAAGGATCGGATAATTATCCCGTATGAAGTCTGCTCGCATTGGAAAAAACAGGCTATTTTCAATATCGACCATTACTTTCCGGAGATTTCTTACCCTGAAAGGATCGGAAGGATTCGCTTTTGTTGTAAAAACCATTTTGAATCCGGGATTGACCTGATATAAATCGGCAAAAAAGGCATTCAAATCATAAACATGCTCGATTAAATCAGTGGCAATTAGATAATTAGGCTTTATCTTATTAACCGCACAATAGGCATGCAATTCCGAACTGGATCCCTCGATAATATGATCCATTTTTATATCCAGTTGTTCCGTCAAAACAGAAACTGTTTTTATTGAAAGTGGATTGTTGTCACAATAAATAACCTTGAAACCCAATTTTTTTAATAAAATACTCAGGAATCCATGTCCTCCGCCAAAATCAACAACATATGCCGGTTCTGTCTTTTCATGCCTCAACAGAATTAAGATTGCATCGGTATAAATACGAAAATGATATTCAAGATCGGGTAAAATCCGTTGAATATACTCCAGGTTATATTGGCTTATTCCAAGCTGCTTAAAATCAATATTTTTCAGCAGTAGAATACATTCTTTAGCCGTCTGTCGAACCTCTTCTTTGTCCATTGGAACAATCAATAAACATCTAATAAACGGCGGATAGTGCCTTATCTCTATTCGCCGTTTACTATTAATCCGGTTTTAATCTAAAATTTTTATTTTGATATTTCTAAACCAAACATCGTCTCCATGGTCTTGTAAACCAATATATCCCTCATGATTTTCTCCTCCGGCATTATTCAGTAATTCAAATGCCAGTGGCCATTTTTCCTGACTGAATTTACTTTTTTGTAACATTTCCGTCCATTGAGGAGTCCATAAATGATATTCCACAACATTTTCTCCATTTTGATTATGAACGACAGTTCCTTTATAAACAATTATTTTGGTCGTGTTCCATTCTCCGAAAGGATTTGCATTTTGCGGTTTTGCTGGAATCATATCATATAAGGAAGATGATTGCCGGTTACCGTTAACACCTAATTTCGCATCCGGATGGTTTGCATTATCCAAAACTTGTGATTCGGGAGCTGAGATATAGATCGGATTTCCAGGAATTTCCTGAGCCAAATAGAAAATACCGGAATTTGAACCTTTAGCCACTTTCCAGTCAATCGACAATTCAAAATTTTTGAATTTATGAGCAAAGATAATGTCTCCGCCATCCTTACTCTGAGCTTCTCCGGTTCCTGATCCGTTGATTTTCATAGCTCCGTCTTCAAGAACCCATCTTTTGGGCATATCCTGACGATTATAACCTCTCCAGCCATTAAAATCCTTTCCATCAAAAATAGTAATATAACCTTCTTTGTCAACAGGATAAACAAAATCTCCCAGAACGGTAGTAAGAGTATCAGCCGGAACTTTAGCTACCGGAGTTTCTGCATTTGCTTTGGATACTATCATTACGGCTACTGCTGTTACACTTAATAAATAAGCTAATTTTTTCATACGTAAATATTTATTTTTATTTTACTATCTTGATTATAAAGGCATTGCAGGCAATGACCAACCCTCTCTGTAAGTATGTTTGATCAACTCCTGAGCAAATGATTTTGCATTAACCTCAATCGATGGTTTATTGAAAGTCGGGTGTCCGTCTACAATTTTGAAATCATCTGACAATACCATATTAAACTTATCATTATCAGTTATATTCGTAAATTGCATATTCACACCATCCCATTCCAATTCTTTATATAAATGTTGAAGACGCACTCCCAACACACCCATTACGACCATTTCATTAAACGGACCGGCTTCACTGAAGTCAGAGACCGGCTTCACTCTATTTTCAGGGCTTTCTTTGCAGGCGCGCACCCAATCCATTTCATGGCTTGTCGTTACTTCACGCTGAGTCTTAGGAGCATTGGGGACACGACCGGAAAGTAACCAAGGATCGCGGCCATAACATCCGCAAACCAATGTATCTTTTGTTCCATGGAAAATCGCAGCACCTCCGGCATTATTCATGTCTTTACCTGCAGGCCAGCCTTTAGGCATCAAAGGCCGGATACCTCCGTCATACCAATAAACTTCCACTTCAGGAAATTTCATTTTCTTCACATCATGAGCCGTCCGAGCCGGGAATGTATACCGAACGGTTTGCGCTGTCGGCGCACAGTCAGTAAGCAACAGTGTTGAACTTCCCTGCACTTTCGTAGGATATCCCAGTTTCAATCCTTTGAAGATCGGATGCATAATGTGGCAAGCCATATCGCCCAACGCACCCGTTCCGTAATTCCACCATCCTCGCCAATTCCAAGGATGATAAATAGCGTTATACGGTACCAATTTAGCCGGCCCTGTAAATAAATCCCAATTCAATGTATCCGGGACCCACTGACCTTGTGAAGGTGTATTCAAACCTTGTGGCCAAATCGGACGATCAGTAAAAGTATCGACTCTTCTTACTTCTCCAATTTCTCCGTTCCAAAGCCAATCGCAAACAGTGCGGACACCCACTCCGGAACTTCCCTGATTACCCATCTGAGTTGCTACTTTGTATTTTTCTGCTAACCGGGTTAATAACCGAGATTCGTAAACAGAGTGAGTCAATGGTTTTTGGACATACACATGCTTACCCATCGTCATCGCTGTTGCAGCAATAATAGCATGCGTATGGTCGGCAGTTGCGACGATAACAGCATCGATAGATTTGCCCATTTCATCGTACATTTTTCGCCAATCCCAATATTTTTTTGCATGAGGATAGGCTTCAAAGACTCTTCCGGCATACTTCCAGTCGACATCACAAAGAGCAACAATATTTTCGGTATCTTTTACAGCATTAAGGTTGGCATTACCCATCCCTCCAATACCTACGGCAGCAATGTTTAATTTGTCACTCGGTGCAGTAACACCACTAATACTTTTACCAAGAACAGCGCTTGGAATAACAGAAAGGCCTGTAAGACCCAAAGCGGCAGTGCCGCTTCTTTGAAGAAAAGATCTTCTTGAAATAGAGTTAGACATAAGACAGTTTATTGATATTGTGATTTTTTAATGATTTTGTCCAAAGTTATTGTTAATTATCAACATTTCAATTCATGAAAGTTAATAAAATGCATATTTTTACATAAATTAATAAAAATCTATCTTTTTAACGAGCAAGTCACCTTAAAATTATTAGAGAATCTCCTTTAATTCCAACAACGATGTAATTTGATAGGTAGGTTTGAAACTTTGTGCTTTTTCCATTTTCAGATTGTACCAGACCTGATCGATCGAACAGTTTTTAGCTCCGACAATGTCCGATTCAAAGCTATCTCCAATCATTAAAGTTTCGTTTTTATTTGCTTGAGCTTTCTCGAGTGCATAGAAAAAAATTTCAGGATTTGGTTTATTTATACCAATTTCATCGGAAAGAATAACTCCGTCAAAAAAAGAATCCAAGCCGGAGTAATTGATTTTTTTGTATTGAACTTCTTCAAATCCATTGGAAAGAATGTACATCTTGTATTGAGGACGAAGGTACGTAAGAATCTCCTTGGCATAAGGAAGTAACTTCGTTTTCATAGCCGTACGCTGTAGAAAATCTTCGTTAAGGTCGATTGCAAACTTTTCATCTGTAATTCCAAAAGGGCGTAACGGAAAAAGCAGCCGTTCGACAATTAATTCATCTTTTGAAATAAGTCCATTGCCGTATTGTCTCCAAAGGTCCAGGTTATTCGGCAAATAAACAGAATAATAATCATTAAAAGTCGGGAAGAAGCGATCAAATTTATAATCTTGATACACTTCTTCCAGACTTTCTCTACCATTGGATGTTGTATCCCAAATGGTATCATCCAAATCGACAAATAAAGTCTTATATTTCACAAAACTTATAAACCCGGGATTAATTGACCTGGATTACCAAGAATTTAGATAAACTCCAGAAATTAGGAACATCTTTGATTTTATAGACAACATTTCCTGATTCATCTTTTATCATTTCATAAGAATTTTCAGGATGCTTGGTAATTAGTTTTGCTTTTTTAGCATAAACAGGTACCTCTTTTAATGTTTTAGAATCTTTGATCCGGATGAAGTAATCACGATTAAAATTCGTTCCCAATTGTCCATTGACAAGAATTTTTTGTTCTTTTAATTCCTTAGATGTTCCAAAACAATAATAAACAGTACTAAGCGCTGTGGATTGTTGCTTGATTGTTTCTTGTTGTGAATACGTTTCTGCTCTTAAGCTTTGAACATCTGTAGAAAGGAGAGAAACGCTTTCATTCAACTCTTCAATTTTTTGATCTCTTAAAGACAGTTCATTTTGCAGGCTTACCAAGGCCATTGTTTTTTGGCTCAATTCATTACGCAAATTTTCAAGTGTATTTTGAAGTTGAGTCGATTTAATCGAAGAATTTTTTAATTTTTTCTCCAATTCGGCAATCTGTTCTTTGTTCTTTTTGAGAGTTTCCGTGATTAACTGCATATCACTTTGGATACGCTCACGAGTAGAAGGAGTCAATTCTCCGCTGGTTGAAGATTGAACCATCAAATAGTTTTCAGCAGATTTAATGCTTTTAAAATTATCTTCTACTTCATTCAACAATGAAAGCATCTCATCCAATTCGGCCGTAGTCTGAGCACTAGCCAATGTAAGAGAGTCATTCTGAGCCAATAATGCTTTATATTCAGATGAATTTTTTCCTGAACACGACGCCAACAACAGGGCTATTACCGAACAAAAAAATACTAACTTTCTCATAACTTTTCTTTTTAACTTGTTAAACGTTAATTTTTATTTTTGTTTATTTTTAAAAATTTCTTTAGGTGCTAAGATAATAACAAATTCTCCCTTCGGATCGTTTACAGAAAAGTGATTTATTAATTCTTTCAGAGTCCCTCTCTTTGTTTCTTCATGTAGTTTTGAGATTTCACGGGAGACGGAAGCTTTTCTTTCATCGCCAAACACCTCTGCAATCTGAATCAATGTTTTTACAACTCTATACGGAGACTCATAAATCACGACACTTCGGGATTCTCTTTCCAATTCTTCCAATCGGGTTTTACGGCCTTTCTTTAATGGGAGAAAGCCTTCAAAGCAAAAGCGATCCATCGGAAAGCCGGAATTAACCAAAGCCGGGACAAAAGCGGTTGCTCCAGGCAGGCATTCCACTTCAACACCCCAACCGACACATGCTCTGACTAATAAAAAACCAGGATCTGATATTCCCGGAGTCCCTGCGTCAGAAACCAATGCAATTGATTCGCCGGCAAGAATCCTTTGAGCGATAGCATCTACCGTCTTATGTTCATTGAACTTGTGATGCGATTGCATTTTATTCTGGATTCCATAATGTTTAAGTAGAATCCCAGTTGTTCTCGTATCTTCGGCTAAGATAGAATCGACTTCTTTCAGAACTTTTATCGCTCTGAATGTCATATCTTCTAAATTTCCAACAGGAGTAGGAACAACGTATAGTTTGCTCATTTAATCCAATTATAAAAATCTTTTTTCCAGTATCTCTCTAAAAAGGATTGCAGGCTCATCTTCCCAATTCCAGTTAAAATTTTCATTGAGAAAGTTCATTGCATCACTCAAAGAGGAACATGTCTTCAACTGATTCAAGGTATCATCCAGTTTTTTCGCATCTCCCCCGAACAATTCCCGTTGAAACAGGAAACGGTCATTCAGGCTAATGACTTTTTTCAGATCTCCCAAACCCGTTCCCTCAAACATCCGCTTACTTATTGTATCTGCCAAAAAGCGGACATCTCCACGAGTATCTTGTTCTTCTTTCGGATAAGAAGGCGTCTCTTCCATCAGCTTGTTTTCCACAATTATATTCTGATGTTTGGAAAGTTGCTCCTGCATGCGATTCAATTGTGTTGTTTCCATTTCATGTAAAGACGCAGTGAGACTTCTCAAAATATCATAAGATGAACTGAAGAAAGACAGTGGCAACATCTCCATATCCCGGACCTGACGATACAACTCCTGCAATTGTTGAATTTGTTCTAATCCTCTTTCTATTTCGTTTCTAAAAGACATATTATGATTGTTTTAAGCAGCAAATGTAGGGATTTTAATTCAAATATTGCATAAAAGTGGAAATAAAGAGTTTTCAAAAGAGAATTAAGACAGAAGTAATCCCTCAATCAGCGCTACGGATTGAATCATTTTGCCAATAACTCCTTTACAGGATTAATCAAAAAAATTCGTTCGGTCGCTCGTGTAAATGCGGTATAAAGCCAACGATAAAAATCGATGCCAAGATATTCTTCCGGCACATAAGACAAGTCGAGAAATACATTTTTCCACTGTCCCCCTTGTGCTTTATGGCAGGTTACGGAATAGGCATATTTCACTTGCACCACATTAAAATACGGGTTTTCTTTCATTAGTTTCATTTTTTCCCGTTTGCCTGAGATGTTTTCATAATCTTCTAATATGGCATAAAACAATCGATCGCTCATCTCTTTAGGGATTCCCGGGACATCCGTATGGAGCGATTCCATCAGTATTTTAATCTCCATTTCCAGATCATAATCAGGAAAGCGAACCAGGACATCGCAAAAATGAAAGCCATACAACTCCTGCATTTTCCGGATTTTTACAACTTCAACCAGGTCTCCATTAGCGATAAAATCGATTGTTTTTTCGCCTTTACCCCAATAATAATTGTTTTTAGCAACCATCAGTAAATCTCCGGACGACAATTCTTCTTCGCGATAAAGAATCCGGTTGCGTACGCCATTATTAAAAATATTCGCCCGTTTATTCGATCGGGATATGATAACCGTTTCTTCCAATCCATCACGACTATATGCATCATTAAGCGTATCGATCAATCCGTCTCCGGAAATCTCAATAACATCGGGATAATTCTTAGTAACAACCTGAGGAAAAACGCGTACGTTTCCTTCTGCCAAGGCATTACGCAAGAGGGTTGCATTCCATAAAATTCCCGACACTTCCGTTTGTCTGACAACCTGGGTTAATGTGAGGCTATCAACGTGAAAACCATATCCTTCCAGTGTCGCAACATCCAATGCGGGACTCTCCTGTTCCGAAACCGGAGGCAACTGGGCTGAATCCCCTAAAAGTATCAACCGGCAACCTTCGCCGCTATACACATAATGGATCAAGTCATCCAGCAAACGTCCGGAACCAAAAGTAAACGAATCCAAACCATTATTTGAAATCATTGAAGCCTCATCCACAATAAATAATGTGTGTTTATGAAGATTATCCGCAGGAACGAACCCTGAAGGTTCATTGGAAAATATTTTCTGACGATATATCTTTTTATGAATAGTATAAGCATTCTGCCCGGCATACAGAGCAAAAACCTTTGCTGCACGGCCGGTTGGAGCCAATAAAACAGATTTTTGTTCCAGTTCATTCATTGTTCGGACAATAGCCCCGACCAAAGATGATTTTCCAGTTCCGGCATATCCCTTCAGTAAAAATAAAGATTCATTCTCTTTCCCAAAAATAAATTCACTCAGTTTATTCAACGCTATTTCTTGCTCCGGTGTCGGTACATACGGAAAATTTTTCTTTATTTTTTCAAGGAAAAAACCACTCAACATAAGGATTCTATTATTTAGGGGCTAAAATTAATCAATATTTTCATACATTTGCGGAAGAAATATTGCAAATGGAAATCATTTTCCCTGAAATAATCGACTTAAATCATCCGGAAAAATATATTTTTACTTTAAGAGTACATCCGGAGCAATTTTCATTTACCTTGTATAACCCGGTAGATGATGGTTCGTTTTTTTTCTACGAAATTCCCAAAGAAAAAGATTCGGACAGCTTCTCCGTATTTAAACAGCTTTTTTTTGATAATCCCTTCCTGGGATCTCCTTTCAAGAAAACATACATAATGAATTGTAATAACGAATTCACGTTCATTCCCACTCTGTTGTATCAAGAAGAGCATAATGAGACATTCATGCGGTTTAATTTTTCCAATCCCAATGGAAAGCTCCTGAGCCAATCCGTACATCGACAGGAGCTTACAATCATCCATCAGATGGAAGAACAAATTTATCAATTTTTATACCGGTCTTTCGTCAATCCTCAGTTTATTCACTCCGTCTCGCCATTAATCAGCTATTTTCAATCAAAAAGTCGTTTGAACAATGTCAATCAAATGATTGTCAATATCAGGGGAACTGAGCTCTATATCATTTGTTTTTTTCATAAACATTTTCAATTAGGAAACTTGTTCAAAATAAGGCAAATTCAGGATGCGATGTACTTTATTCTATATGCCTGGAAACAATTGAAAATGGATCAATTGAAAGATTTTATCTATATCTGCGGAGATCCGGAACAAAAAACGCTACTGATGAAAGAGTTAAAGTCATTTATACATAATATTATCCCAATTAATATATCCTCTGATGCTCATTTTTCCGGGATTAACACACAAATTATTCCCTTTGAACTATCAAGTATGTCGTTATGCGAATTATAAGCGGAATATACAGAAGTCGCCGTTTTGATGTACCCAAGAACTTCAAAGCCCGACCAACTACTGATTTTGCCAAAGAAAATATTTTCAATGTCATCCAAAATTTAATTGATCTGGAAGAGGCCGTGGCATTAGACTTATTTTCCGGAACAGGAAGCATTAGCTTTGAATTTATTTCAAGGGGATGTCAGCAAGTCGTTTGTGTAGAAAAAGACCCTTTTCATCACGCTTTTATACAAAAAATACAAAAAAAATTGAACATAGAAAATCTCATTCCCATCAGAGGAGATGCTTTTGCTTTTCTCAACTCAAGCAAACAAACATTCGACTGTATTTTTGCAGATCCTCCTTATGCTCTAAAAGATTTGGCAAAAATTCCCGAGCTTGTGCTTGCTAAAAACTTATTGAGAGACAATGGTGTTTTTATTATGGAACATCCTAAAGAATATGATTTTTCTCACATTTCATCTTTTACTCAAAAACGAGTTTATGGAGCGGTTAATTTCAGCATTTTTATTCATAATAAGTAGATAATCAACGTAAAACAAAAACTGTATATAATTATTAATTGAATAATCTATGAAACATAATTTTACAGGACTTACAGATTCAGAAGTACAAAATAGCCGAAATCAATACGGATCCAATATTCTTACTCCTCCCAAAAAAGAGTCGGCATGGAAGCTTTTCTTTGAAAAATTCCGAGATCCGATCATTCGTATTTTATTGATAGCCGCAACGTTGTCATTAGTCGTTTCTTTCGTACATAATGATTTTGCCGAAACATTGGGTATTTTCTTTGCAATTCTTTTAGCAACAGGTGTCGGATTCTGGTTTGAAATGGATGCCAATAAGAAATTCGACTTATTGAACCAAGTCAATGATGATACTCCGGTCAAGGTCATTCGTAACGGAAATGTTTCTGAAATCCCTAAAAAAGAAATCGTTGTCGGAGACATCGTTCTCCTTGAGGCCGGGGAAGAGATTCCTGCCGACGGCGAATTATTGGAAGCGATTTCATTACAAGTCAACGAATCGACTCTAACAGGAGAACCCGTTATATCTAAAACAACAGAAGAAGCCGATTTCGACAAGCAGGCGACTTATCCGTCCAACATGATTTATAGGGGAACAACTGTTGTCGATGGGCACTGTACGATGCAGGCAATATCTGTGGGGGATGCTACCGAATTCGGGAAAGTGGCCAAAGAATCAGCGATGACTACAGGAGAAGAAACGCCGCTTAACAAGCAACTGGATAGTCTGGCAAAGGTCATCAGCGTCATCGGATTTTCTTTGGGAATACTAACTTTTTTCGTCCTGTTCTTCAAAGATATTTTATTCGGCGGTTACCATTATACCTCCAGTCAATTAATGCTATTAGGTGCTGCTTTGGTTGCATTTGGGATTTTATTATCCAAAATTTGGCTTCCAATCTTATACGATGGCTTAAATCTCATCAACAAAAAAGTGAAACAGCCGGAATGGGTGGAAAAAAGCCATTGGACAGTATGGGCCGGATTAGCTGTTTTAGTCTTTATCATACTTTGCGGAATATGTTATCTTGCCGGAATTAATCCATTGACTCCAACTTCATGGATATCAGTCGACTCTGCCGGCCGTATTCTGGAGTACTTTATGGTGGCCGTAACCCTCATTGTAGTCTCCGTTCCGGAAGGTTTACCCATGAGTGTCACGTTAAGCTTGGCTTTGAGCATGCGCCGGATGCTAAAAACAAATAATCTGGTGCGAAAAATGCATGCATGTGAAACGATGGGAGCTGCAACTGTTATTTGTACCGACAAAACCGGAACATTAACGCAAAATCAGATGCAGGTGTCACAAACCAACTTTTATGGATTAAAAGATCAAACTTTAGAAGAAAATACAATCAGCCAGTTAATCAAGGAAAACATAGCGACCAATTCAACAGCATATCTCGATTTTTCTGACCCTAAAAAAATCAAAGCATTGGGGAATCCCACCGAAGCGGCACTACTCTTTTGGTTAAATAAAAAGAATGTCAATTACTGGAGTTTGCGAGAAAGTGCAAAAATCGTCGAACAAATGACTTTCAGTACCGAACGCAAATACATGGCCACAGTCATCGATTCTCCTACCTTGAATAAGCGGATATTATATGTTAAAGGCGCTCCTGAAATTGTATTTGCCAAATGCAGGCAAGTCATCACAGAAAATGGGAATCAGGAAATTTCATTCCTGGAAGAA
Source organism: Bacteroidales bacterium (assembly GCA_031551395.1). Classification (GTDB taxonomy): domain Bacteria; phylum Bacteroidota; class Bacteroidia; order Bacteroidales; family Azobacteroidaceae; genus BNXB01. The sequence goes on along the minus strand of JAVBNR010000002.1, from coordinate 66,857 downwards.
ACGGTTGAAAAACAACTGCTCCAGTATCAAAACCAGGCCATGCGTACCCTTGGGTTTGCTTATCAGGAAATAGAGAAAAACGATTCACGAAATATCAAAGAATTGGTTGAAAGCGGACTATTGTTCCTCGGGATTGTGGCTATTTCAGACCCGGTGCGGGAAGATGTTCCGGCAGCAGTAGCTCAGTGCCTTCATGCAGGAATCGATGTCAAGATCGTTACAGGAGACACTCCCGGAACAGCGAAGGAAATCGGACGACAAATCGGTATCTGGAAAGAATCCGATACGGACGAAAATATCATTACCGGTATCGATTTTGAAGCATTGCCTGATAATGTCGCCTTACAAAGGGTACAAAAACTGAAGATCATGTGTCGGGCACGTCCGACCGACAAGCAACGATTAGTTCAACTTCTACAGCAATGCGGCGAAATTGTGGCAGTAACCGGAGATGGGACCAACGATGCTCCCGCATTGAACTTTGCTCAGGTCGGGCTATCCATGGGGTCCGGAACATCTGTCGCCAAAGAGGCTAGTGACATTACTTTATTGGATGATTCCTTCAACAGTATTGCAACAGCAGTCATGTGGGGACGTTCTCTTTACAAAAATATCCAACGGTTCTTATTGTTCCAGCTCACAATTAACCTGACAGCATTAATCATTGTATTCTTCGGATCCATATTCGGTCAGGAACTCCCGTTGACCGTCACACAAATGCTTTGGGTCAATCTCATTATGGACACATTTGCAGCCGGAGCATTAGCTTCTCTCCCACCCAATCCTAATGTCATGAAAGAAAAACCGCGTAAAAACAGTGACTTTATCATTACGCGCGAAATGGGTAAAAACATCCTTTTCACCGGGATTTCTTTCGTCATACTGCTTCTGGGACTACTGTATTACTTTACAAATTCGGAAGGAATAATCAATATTTATGAACTTTCTTGTTTCTTTACCGTATTTGTTTTAATGCAATTTTGGAATATGTTTAATGCAAAAGCATTCGATACCGGAAAATCTACTTTTAAAAATATAAAACAAAGCCAAGGTTTTATCTTAGTCTCTTTATTGATCATTATCGGACAATTTTTAATTGTTCAATTCGGAGGAGAAGTATTCCGGACAACCCCGATTTCTATGAAAGATTGGGGAATTATCATCGCTGGAACTTCATTTGTATTATGGATAGGAGAAGCAATCAGAGCAAAAACAGTCACACCTGAAAAATAATGGAAAAGAAACGGGCACAAAGGAATAAAACATTGGAACTGAAACCAGTAGAAATTTCCGACTATCAGAAAAAGTTATTAACTGTTTCTTCTGATATTGATCTTGAAAAACTACTAAACAGGACAATTAACGGAGACCTGCTTCAAATGATCAATCATCTGCCCAAAGCATTTGCAGACCTGATCATTATTGATCCGCCCTATAACCTGACCAAGGATTTCTCTCAAATAAAGTTCTCCCAGATGAATGAAAACGATTACATGACTTATCTTCGGTCGTGGATCCCTCGAGTCGTTTCTTTACTGAAACCGAACGGTTCGGTCTATATTTGTGGAGATTGGAAATGCACCGCTGCTCTTTATACGGTCATGAGTGAACATCTTACCGTCATTAACCGGATTACCTGGCAACGAGAAAAGGGACGTGGAGCTAAAAGCAATTGGAAAAACAGTATGGAAGATATTTGGTTCGGAGTAAAGAATCCAAATGATTATTATTTTAATATCGATGCTGTAAAAATCAGACGAAAAGTAATTGCACCTTATACTGTCGATGGAAAACCCAAAGACTGGGAGCAAACGCCGGAAGGAAATTTCCGGATGACACATCCATCGAATTTCTGGGACGATATTACGGTTCCCTACTGGTCTATGCCAGAAAATACAGATCATCCGACACAAAAACCAGAAAAATTAATCGCCAAACTGATTCTGGCAAGTTGCCCCTCGGAAGGAATTGTTTTTGATCCATTCCTCGGATCAGGAACAACTTCTGTCGTCGCCAAGAAATTAGGTCGAAATTATTGTGGCATCGAGATAAATCCGGAATATTGCTGCTGGGCTGAAAAACGACTGGAAACAGCAGAAACAAATCCTAGAATTCAAGGATATTCCGACGGTATTTTCTGGGAGCGGAATTGCCAGAAATAATCAGTAATTTCTCTTTAACTAAATTTCGTTCACTTCCATATCCACTTGCACCTTCCGTTTATTAAGAACATACACTTGAATGAAACGCAATATTTCTTCTTTATTCTCGCGCATTGGCACTGTAGAGATTTCATGCGCCGCATTCTTATAAGACGCAAAAACATAAGAAAAACCTTCTTTTTTAAAGTGTCCCGCGATATTTTTTGAGCCAAAAAATCCCAGTTTAAAAAACCGTATTTTATTGTAAGGAACAGTTTTATCCTGTTCTCCATGAAAAAAATAAACCGGGCAAGGCTCATTATTCCATTTCAAACCTCCCTCTGTACTGAATATAGCTCCTGCAAAAGAAATAATTCCGGCATAATTAAATGATTCCGGTAATTTCAAAGACAACGGACGCTTATTCCGGTTTTCATATTCCGCTTGTAAAACAGTGATCGCTCCGGCGCTCGATCCGGAAAGAATAAACTTTGTAGTATCAACATTCCATTCATCAGCATGCCTGAGAACATAATTAGTTGCATCGAACAAATCATCTACAGCCATATCAATGGCATTCTTCAATGGTTCGTAATTGCCAATTCCAATTTTTTTCTGTCCTTTCATGCCTAGACGATAATCAATGGCGATAACTGTAAATCCTTGTTTCGCAAAATATTCAAAATAATTGCTAAAAGACGGATTATCCCTTTTCCCATTGGCAAATCCACCTCCGAAAACAAAAAATAAACAAGGCTGTTTCTCATTGGCCCGTTTCAAGCAGTACTTATCCAGTTTCAAAATCGAAGTATCTTTCTCAGCAAAAGTAAACGTTATTTTCTCGACTTCATCGGCTATTTTTGCCTGTCCAAAGACTTGGATGTTAAAGATAAAACTGCAAATTAAAATAAAAATTAATTTCTTCATTCGTGTTTCAAATAATTGTAAGCCATCTGTAATTGTCCGTATGTATATTTCTTTTTTAATTTTTCAATCATAATCTTAAAGGGAGGTTTTTCATAATCCTTGAATTTCTGTAAAACCTCGTTAATTTTCTCCAGGTCTTCAGTTGAAAGGAAATCGTCTATAGACAACTCTCCCGTACTCACAAAAGCAGCCAGATGTATTTCGATTGTCGAAATTGTCAGATTCCGTTGTTTGGCGATTTCTTCAACGGAGATCCCTTCTTTATAGAGATCCAGACTTATTTTTTTAGTCGCTCCTTTTTCCGGTTTTTCTTTTTTTTCTTTAGTTTCTTTCTTTCCGGGTAATTTTTCCGAATCAGCAGAAAAAATATCTTTTCGTTGTGGGATTTCAAACACCAGATCTTCGGCCAAAGGAATGTTATTATAGCGTACACGCCTCATATTTTCCATAAATAAAATGATATCTTTTTCAATTTCAATCATATTTTTATAGAATGTCTTGGCTTTTTTTACCGACTTAAATTCTGAGATATACTTCTGCAGCGGCAGTAACACATCAGCAATCAGATTTTCATAAAAGTAAACGATCGCTCTTTGGCAACGTTCGCGAATGACCGACACATCGTTTTCAGAATGTTCCTGACGAATCAATTGTCCCAGCTGATTTTGAAATTTCAATGCTACATTTTCCAATTTATAAATTTCTTTTCGAAAATCCTGCAACAGCTGATGAGCCATCTGATATTCTTCGGCTGTTTTTTCTTTCAACAGTTTCTCCATATCCCTAAGAATCATGTACATATATTTCCAATCGAAATATAAAAGTAAACGTTCTGCCCAAAACTTCTTTTTTCCTTGTTCAAAAATAGCATTCAGTTCTTCCTGAGCTTTTTCCGTTTTACTGAAACTAATGGCGTATTCATCAGTCATCACACAATTCGGTTGAATCCGGGAATGCATCACAATTCCATCGAGGGTCGTACAACGGCTCAATGCAACATAAGCCTGTCCTGCAGCGAAAGAAGCGCCAATATCGATAATGGCTTTTTCAAATGTCAGTCCCTGACTTTTATGGATCGTTATCGCCCACGCCAAACGGATCGGATACTGAGTAAATGTTCCCAATTCATCTTCTACAATTTCGCCGGATTCTTTATTTAAGGAATACCGGACATTTCGCCAAACTTCTTTTATAACCGAGATCTCGCTATTTAATTCCGGGATATACACATAAAGTCTATCATCGATGATACGGCTGACTGTGGCAATTTTGCCATTATAATAACGGCGAGGGTCTGATAAGTCGTTTTTAATAAACATGATCTGAGCACCCTCTTTTAAGCGCAATTGCACGTCTGTAGGCAAAGCATAATCCGGGAAATCGCCCTTGATTTCTCCGGTCAGGATACTCTCTTTAGCCGGGAGTTCAGCCAATTTTCGGCCATTGATCTGATCCGCTTTATAATTGTGGGTAGTCAGAGTAATGTATTTTTCTTCATCAGAAGGATTAAAATCAGGGATATACCGTTGATTTAAAGACCAAATATCATCCGGAGTGATCTGATTATTCCGCACCCGGTTCAACAAGTCAATGAAAACAGGATCTCCTTGCCTGTAGACTTTTTTTAATTCGAGATAAACCGGTTGTGTCTGCTTCACTACATGAGAATGAAAGAAAAACGTACTCGCATAATAATCTTTCAACAATCTCCATTCATCATCCTTTGCTACCGGAGGCAATTGAAACATATCCCCGATGTACAAAACCTGGACACCGCCAAAAGGCTTTGAATTTCGACGAATTCCACGCAATGAGGCATCAATAGCATCCAGCGTATCGGCACGCAGCATACTTACTTCATCAATGATCAACAACTCCAATTGTCGTAACAAATCCAATTTTTGTTTATTGAAAGAAAAATGCTTTTTTTTCGATGAAATGGATGAAATTCCGGGTATAAACGGTTCAAAAGGAAGCTGAAAAAGAGAATGTAAAGTGACGCCTCCTGCATTAATTGCAGCAACTCCTGTCGGAGCCGCAACCAATGTTATTTTATGGGTATGTTCGCGAATATGTTTTAAAAAAGTTGTCTTTCCTGTTCCTGCTTTTCCAGTAAGAAAAAGGTGCTCCGAGGTTTGGTTAATAAAATCGGTAGCCATTTGAAAAATAGGGTTATTTTCATCGCGAATATTCATAAGAAATAAATTAAAATATTGTGGTTTTGGGTTTTAATTGTTTCAAAGTTTAAAAGGAATAAGGTTTATAAAGTTAAAATAAAAAATTTTACCCCTTTATAAACCTTATTTCCAAATGATCATTTTTTCCCTTGATTGGCAACTGCTTCCATCAACTTCTTAATTTCCTCAGGATCGCCCAGGAAATAATCTTTTATCAGATTCATGTGATCATCGAATTCAAAAACATAAGGAACCGCCGTCGGCAAATTCAAACTGATAATATCTTCGTTAGAAATATTCTTCAGGTATTTGATGATACCACGCAAGCTATTTCCATGTGCTGCAACAATAACCTGATCGTATTTTTTCATTGAAGGAGCGATTACTTCTTTCCAATAGGGAACAATACGATCAACCGTATCTTTCAGCGATTCGGTCAGAGGAATCTGAGCATCTGTTAACTCATTGTAACGGATATCCTGACGAGGGCTTCTCGGATCATTCATTTCCATTGCATTCGGTGCGATATCATAGCTTCTTCTCCAAACCAAAACTTGTTCATCTCCGTACTTCGCTGCGGTTTCCGCCTTATTTAGACCTTGCAACATTCCATAATGTTTTTCATTCAGTCTCCAGTTTTTCTCTACCGGAATCCAATCTAAATTCATTATATCGAGTACCTGATTCAATGTTTTTACCGCACGTTTCAAATAAGAAGTATAGGCCTTTTGAAAAACAAAACCATTTTCTGTCAATGTTTTTCCAGCTCTGATTGCTTCTTCCACGCCTTTTTCAGATAAATCAACATCTGTCCAACCTGTGAAGCGATTTTCCTTATTCCAAACACTCTCTCCGTGACGAAGTAATACGACTTTTTTCATTTTTCTAATTATTTTATTGTTACATATTATTCAGGCCAACAAAAATACGTAAATAATTTGGTTTAGCAGTCAATATTTTTTCAGATTTTAGTATGTTTGCACATTAATAATTCTCTAATCTGTAAAACCATGAACAAACGATTTTTACTTTTCTGTACTTTATTATCAATGGTAGTTAGCGGATTCTCCCAACAGGAAACTCGGTTAATGAGATTTCCGGCTATACATGGGAATCAGGTCGTGTTTACATACGCCGGAGATCTTTATACCGTTTCTGCGCAAGGAGGTGTTGCACGCAAATTAACAAACGATGCCGACGGATATGAAATGTTTGCAAGATTTTCTCCCGACGGAAAACAAATTGCTTTTACGGCACAATACGATGGGAACACGGAGGTTTATCTCATGCCGGCTACAGGAGGGGAGCCTCTGCGATTGACTTATACGGCCACTCTCGGGCGGGATGACATTTCCGATCGCATGGGGCCGAACAATATCACATTAACCTGGAAAAACAACGAACAAATCGTGTTCCGCTCCCGAATGACTTCTTTCAACGATTTCAAGGGTAGATTATACCTGGCATCCGTCAAAGGCGGACTTCCGGAGGAAATTCCACTCCCGGTTGGCGGATTTTGTTCATATTCTCCGGACAAATCCAAATTAGCCTACAACAGGGTATTCCGGGAATTCCGCACATGGAAATACTACGAAGGAGGTATGGCCGATGATATATGGGTTTATGACTTCAAAACAAAAAAGATAGAAAATATTTCTAATAATCCCCATCAGGACATTTGTCCCATGTGGTCTGGCAACGACATCTACTTTCTTTCCGACAGAGACCGGACCATGAATCTATTCTGTTATAATACACAAACCAAACAGACAAAGAAAGTGACCGATTTCACAACATATGACATCAAGTTTCCAAGCCTTGGAGATCAAGCCATTGTATTTGAAAACGGAGGATATATTTATAAATTTGATCTTACAACTCAAAAAGCAGAAAAAATCTCCGTACAAATCAATGAAGATCAGGTCGGTGGACGCAAACAGATGAAAGACGCCTCGGCAATGATCAACAAAGTCGACATTTCTCCTGACGGGAAACGACTGGTTGTCAGTGCAAGAGGAGATGTATATACAGTCCCTGCCAAATCAGGGATTACAAGAAACATCACTGAAACTTCAGGAGCTCATGAACGTGATGCACAATGGTCGCCTGATGGTAAATGGATTGCCTATATTTCCGATGAAACAGGAGAAGACGAAATTTATATCCGCACTCAAGACGGACAACAAGCTCCTATTCAGCTGACACAAAAAAGTGATACCTACAAATATGGCTTCGATTGGTCGCCCGATAGTAAAAAAATTCTTTGGAGTGATAAAATGCAACGATTACGCTACATCGATATCGACTCAAAAAAGATAACAGAAGTCGAATATACTCTTGAAGGAGAGCTAAGAAACTTCAACTGGTCGCCCGATAGTCGTTGGATCACTTATACTTTACCCCGGTTCAATACAACTTCAGTTATTATCATATACAATCTTGAAAATAAAAATAAACAAGTCGTAACAGATGAATGGTTTAGTTCGTATGCCTCTTCTTTCAGCAATGACGGAAAATATTTGTTATTCCAGTCTGCACGGAATTTTAATCCTACGTATGGCAGTACCGAATGGGGACATATTTATACAGACATGAACAAACTGTATATCGTACCTTTAAAAAAATCAACCCCCTCTCCTTTTGCTTATCAAAACGATGAAGTCTCTATAAAATCCGAAACAACGGCTAAATCCGATGAAAATAAGGCGGAGAAAAAAGACACATCGTCGGTCAAAAGTTCAGGTGTTAAGGTGGAAATTGATTTCGACGGAATAAAAGGTCGGTCCTTGGAATTAAAGACACCTGCAGGAAATTTCGGGGGGATCATCTGTGTGGGAGAAAATGTATATTATAACCGAAGAGGAAGAGCCGGAGGAGGCCTGTATCTTTTCAACTTGAAAGATCAAAAAGAAACCGATCTGGGCAATTTTTCTTTAATTTCCGTAACTCCTGATTACAAGAAGGTACTCATACGTTCAAACAGAAGTTATTCTGTCGTCGATCTTCCTAAAGGTAAAATCAACATAGAAGGAAGCGTAAATATGTCAAATGTAAAAACAGTTGTGGATTTACATGCCGAATGGAATCAGATCTACAATGAATGCTGGCGCCAGATGCGGGATTTCTTCTATGATCCGAACATGCATGGCATGGATTGGAATCAAATAAAAACGAAATACGGAGTACTTGTCCCTTATGTAAACAATCGCAACGATCTGAATTACATCATCGGAGAAATGATCGGAGAATTAAATTGCGGACATGCTTATGTCGGAGGAGGAGATAAAGTGGAACCTAAACGCATCCAAACAGGATTACTTGGAGCTGTATTAAGTCGCGATGTTTCGGGTTATTATAAAATTGAAAAAATTCTCGAAGGACGGAATTGGGCACAAGACCTTCGTTCTCCATTGACAGAAGTCGGCATTGATGCTAAAGTTGGAAATTTCATTATTGCTGTCAATGGAAAATCAACTAAAAACATGAACGATTTCTATGCTGCTCTCTATGACAAAGCAGGAAAAGAAGTTGAACTTACATTAAACGATAAAGCATCTGAAACCGGAGTTCGCAAAGTCATTGTCAAACCGATAGCCGATGAAGCCAGCTTGTATTATTTCGACTGGGTACAAAATAACATCAAAAAAGTGGAACAGGCTACCAACGGACAGGTTGGATATATACACATACCGGATATGGGAGTAGAAGGGCTGAATGAATTTGTGAAGTACTATTATCCACAACTCAATAAGCATGCTTTGATTATCGATGATCGCGGAAATGGAGGAGGAAACGTCTCTCCAATGATTATCGAGCGCTTGCGCCGTGAATTAGTTATGATGGCGGCTCCTCGTAACGGACAACCGACTCCAAAACCCGATGGGATGATGGTTGGTCCTAAAGTATTGCTACTCGACTGTTATTCTGCTTCCGACGGTGATTTATTCCCTTACCAATTCAAATATTATCAATTAGGGAAAACCGTAGGAGTTCGTTCCTGGGGAGGAGTTGTCGGAATCAGAGGTTCACTGCCAATCATTGATGGCGGCTATCTTAACCGTCCTGAATTTGCTCATTATGATGCTCAAGGAAAACAATTTGTTATTGAAGGACATGGAGTAGATCCGGATTATGTTGTAGACAATGATCCGGCAAAAGAATATGCAGGCGAAGATCAACAGCTCAATAAAGCAATCGAGTTGATTTTACAGGATTTGAAAACCAACCCGGGAGATTATCCTCAACGACCGGCATATCCCAATAAGTCGAAATAACGAGAAAATCTTTCAAATAGCAACTAAATAGATTTTATTATTTCTCTCTGCTTTTTGAAAAATTCGATACGTTGTATTTCTCCTGTTTGGGAAATCATGGTAGAATATCTTTTCAATGACTCAATCCAGTTTTTCTGCATTTGACAAACTTTTGGATTGTAGAAGCTTAATATATCTACAAAATAAGAATATTGCAGCGAATATTCGAAATCAGGAGATTCGAAATGAGTATAGGATGCATCCAATCTCACATCCAACAAATAGATTGAAACTTCCATCTCGGGACCGAATCTCCCGGTTGCTGCAATATTTTCTAAATTAGACAAACTCTCCAACAACTCCTTTTTGAGCTGCAACAATTCTTCTTTAGAGATCAATTTCCTGTGATAAAAATAGTTGATATCTTCCACTATGGCATGAAAAACGTTGCGTTCCAGAATCAAATGGTTCCTTGGAATAGAGAGACACTTCTCTAATACATCTTGTTCTTTTTCCCGAATATCGGGAGACATCGTAAAATCAGAAAATCGAAATTCAGGATTTAATCCGAAAGCGAGATATGCTCTCTTATAATGCCTAAACAAAGTTAAAGAGGGGTAAAATAAAACAAAATAGTAAGGTAAGTGGCCTAAAGCACTACGGATGGTAGCTTGAGGGTATTTCAACAGATCACGGAGCATATCTGAAAACGCACACAGTCTCCTGGCATATCCCTCCACATACTCAGATGAAGTATGAAAAGTGCTGATATCAGTAAAAGCCCATTTGTTCGTATCCAGAATCAGGCTTTCCCCTACAATCTTGTCCAATGAGAAGCCAAGCCTTCGGGATAATTTTGCAGCCTCTTCAAAAGTAAACATGATATCTCCCCGAAGCCTTCTGTAAGCGGCTTCTTTATTCAAAGAAAGCACATTTATTAAAACAGCGGCCAATGTTTCATTTCTTTGCAAATGGCTTCGCATCACACGAATTAGCCTTTCAATCAGCTGATTACTCATAAATTCTATTGGTTATAACTCAAATGTATGAAATATGAAATATTCCATCATCATATTATAAAACAAGTCGTATGTTAAAATGTTTAAAATAACTGCAATGGATAGGTATTAAAAAACAAAATAACGGTTTATTTAGAATATGCAGGAAAATCTCAAACTCCATCCACCGGCAATAGAGTCTTGTAAGACAGCGATTTGCCATTTTTTATTTTTTTTATATAATTTTTTCTGCAGATAAGGGTAAAGCCAATATATTGCCTTTGTGGAGAGTATACCTATGCCTGCCCCGGCTACCACATCGCTGAGCCAGTGTTTGTCATTAAAAATACGGGATGCTCCCACCATCGTTGCGACTGTATATCCGCCGATGCTGATCCATATCGAATGATACCCAAATTCCTGATGAAGGAATTCAGCCGCAGCAAATGCAGTGGCCGTATGTCCTGAAGGAAAGGAGTTATTAGCAGAACCGTCGGGCCGTTCCCGATCGGTCAATACTTTCGTTGTTTCCACAACTCCAAATGTCAGTCCTCCGCTCAATGCATAAATGATGGCCATGCCTAACAGGTTATTTTTGCTCTCGATTTTGGCAAGCTTCAGGATAAAAGCGGCTGTTGCCGGTACAAATTGCAAATAATCGTCCGCCTTACTATTCCATATATATCCATGATTATGAATCTTTTGGTCTATATTATAATCGACTTGACGTATTCCATCGAGAAAAAACGAAGACGCTCCGTAAGCGACCATCAGTGAGGGTACGGCTATTTCCAATATTTTTGCTGTTTGATGGAAACTATCATGTTTGTTTGTGGAATGAGCGGGTGGTGTTTGTTCGGTAGATTTCAAATCCGAGCGCTCAATCAGTGTATCTATAGCAACCCAATCATGCACTCTCGGCATTTCGGAAGAATTCATTGCCCAGGTAGAGGTTATTATCAGTATCGAAAGAAGGATCCCCGGAAGTATTTTCATTCAACTATTTTTATGCAGAATAAGTATCTATTGTATCTTCATTTCTGAAGTTTTGCACTAACGAAACCTTTTTAGATTGATTGCGAAAACTAATTTCATTCAACATAAAACTTCCTTTTAGATAGAAATAATCTTTGTTTTGAATAATCAACCGGTAAAATCCCGGGGGCCATTCCTTCATTTCCACGAGAATGTGTAATGAAGGAACGGTAAAAATGGATAACCCATACACTTCTTCAGCATATTGATTGTAGATTTTTATTTCAATATCATCATGGCTTTCATCAAAGAATTCTATATCCAAAACATGGTCTTCAATAAATGAAATGTTTATTCTGAAGCGTTTACTTTGGATATATTGTTGATTTATATTTATCCACTCCTGTTTATTCCTGGATTCTGAATCCTGATCTCTTTTCGGAACAAAGAGTACAGAAAAGAAATTAATTATTTTATTCTTCATTTTAGTTGATATACTTAAAATAGTTATTTCTTTTTATCTGATGAAAGCCTGTTTTTATCTATTCAAAGATTAAGAGGAACTTCTCATTTTTTATTTGGCTTTAATGTAGTTAATACGCTGTAATTTTGCAAATTACCCTTTTCATCATAGGTCTCTGAACGAATAATCCCCGCATTTAAAGCATACCATTCCACTCCTTTATATCTAGTCGTTTTTTTATTTTCTGTGACTGTAAAATTGAAAGTCACTTTGGCCGCATCAAATGTTCCGGCAGGTGTCGTCACTTTTTCATTTTTTTCATACCGCCGGCCAAACATATCAATGTTTGCAAAAATCTTTTTATCTTTTTTAGATTGGATCGTAAATTGGCCTCCGCTCATTTTAAAATTTCCATTGTTATAATCTAAAAAATCATCGTCGAATGGATCCGGATAATCTAAAAAATCGCCTACAAGTTCAGTGTCCTTTTCCAATATTTTAACAGCATCAGGAGATAAAACCCTGTTTGACATAGTCATGTAAAATGCGTCATCTTCACATTTTGCATTCAAATATCCAGTGTCAATCACACTATCCTTACTATTTGTTATTGTGAAAACAATGTTTACATTGCTTCCATTCACAGTCTGATCCATTTTATTAACCGTGTAGGTCATCGTACTCAGAAGTGTATTTTTGGCATCATAGTTCTTGGTAATCAAGACAGTACCTTCATCTGAAGGGAAAAAATACATACAATCATCTTGTGCCATTAGCACACAAGACGAAACAATAAACATAAATACAAGAAATAACGTTTTCATAACTTTTGAATTAATGAATTGATTTTATTATTAAGTTGTTAATGTTGTTGATGATTATTCCGAATACCTCTGAATTCCCTTCCTTTCTCTTGGAAACGCTGGAAATGTTGTATCTGCATTTGTCCGCGTTGACGGGATTCGGCAGAGCGATTCAAATAATTCGTTACATTGGAATGTGCCGGAAGCTTTTGAACATTCGAACCGGAGTGTTGATCCGGCTTCGGAGAGGTTGTCCGCATCCATGCTCCATTCTGACTTTTACGATAAACATGACCGTCATGTCCGGCGTATATGTTGTTGTCTGTATGAACAACCGTACCATTCCTTCCGCGAGTAACCACTCCCTGGTTTCCCCTGGATGTTTGGTAAACAAATGAAGTTCCCCCGGCAGTAGTTACATGTGCCGATCGTGCCCATTGATATCCGTTGCTGACAGCGGAATGACCCCATTGGGAATAAGCATTATAGCCTTGCGAGGTATGACCGTAAGCTCCTGTCCAGGGATTGTAGGTATTGGCAGCCATTCTGCCCCCATACCAGCCTTGAACACTTGCCGAGCGACCGTATCTTCCTGTTGCAGGGTTATACCATGCGGAAGTACCGGCAGCTCCATAAGGTCCGTAGGCGACCCGTCCTCCGACAAAACCGCCCATCCACGGATTGTAAACGACTCCGGCGCCATACGTGCAGGGCCAGGGACGATAAATGGGATAAAATGCTCCCGGAGGATAATAAATGTAAGGAGGATAATACCATCCCGTACCGTAAACAATAACAGATTCCATGATTGCACCCATTGCCACTCCCATCACGAAAACGCCGAAATAACCGCTCGTCGTACTGCATTCAACCGTTGTTACAGTCGGATTGGTTTGTGTAACATAAACAACATTATATACCGGACAACCCGGGGGGATCGTATAGATTACGGAAGGTACGGAGTCTGCGGTTTTCCAGGGACCGTTCGGAGAGGTTGATACAAACCAAACTGCCTGAAAACAAAGATAATACAGATCCCCAACTTTTATTACCTTATTTTGGGTATTGACGGCATATTCCATCGAGGTGCCCTGGATAGGTTCGAATTTAGGATTCCCGTCATACACTACTTTTGCGTTTGCCTCCGCTTCCGCGCGATTAACTACGACTGTAGTCGGTATCTGAGCAAGTATCATGGCATCAGAAGCTTCCACCGTTCCGGGAACGGAAGCCAATACATTGGCTTTAGGCGAATCTTTGGGGATTTTGGCGAAATCCGACGGCAAATCGTTTCCCGCATAACTCCAGGGGCCTCCGAATGATTTTGCCCGGAACCATCTTCCTGAAAGGAGGATGTAATATTCGCTCTTGGCCTGTTCAATAAAAATATCGTTATCTGTATTCGTAACATACAACAAGCCGGTACCGGGAATTTTGGCATAAACCGGAGCGCCTTGAGTCAGGATCAATTCGGCCGGAGCATTACTGAAAAAGACAACAGGGACATCGGTTGCAGCCGGAGGAGGAATAAATTTCTTAACATCATCGAAATTCTGACCGGAAGGTAACGAAAACATATCGCTCGGCAATGACCGGGCTTGCACCCAGGGACCTTTCAATCCGTCGGCTGTCAGCCATACATCGTTCGCCAACAAAAAATATTGCTTGTCTGATTTATTATAAAATAAATCCCAATTTGTATTCACAACAAACTCAAGATCAGTATTATCAATGGGAGAAAATACCGGATTCCCGTCTACAATCAATAAAATAGCCGGATTTGCACTATAAAAAACCGGAGGTGGATCGTTTTTCACTTTTATACCTGCATTTTTTGTCTTTTTTGAATCGAGATCGGCTATGATCCGGTCGACAGAAAGGCTTTCCGATTCTTTAGGCATTAAGTCGAGAAAAATCTTTTTCATCGATTTTGCGCTTTCAGCATCCAAAGATTGAAATCTAACATCTGTATAATCAATGTCATGCAGGAAAGTAGTTCGGGTATCTTTATCTGTTTTTGTATCACAAGTGAAAGAGGCCACACCAAGTATTTCTTTTTCGTTTTTCGGAGTAAAACTGAAGGCCATGCGTCCGCTTAACTTTTTATAATTATCCCATTTGTCTATCTGAGGCTGATAGTAAACAATGGTTGCCTGTTGGTCAGAGACCGTGCGCGGCCATCCAATATCCTGATTTTCATTATTTTGCGCTCCGAGAAGGAACGTTGAAAAGATGAATATAGTAAAATTTAATGCGATTTTCATATACGATTAATTAAAATTTATGAATCCATAAAGAATGAATTATTTTATTTATTGATTACAAAACTCAAAATGCTTCTCCAATCCTGAAATAAAGTCCCCAATCATTTTTACCCCATGCGGCATCCACCCCGATATTCATTTTATATCGTGGTAACACTCTGTATCTCAACCCAACACCTCCACCAGGCAATAACGGACTTGTATAACCGGGACTATGAGCCATTGCCAGGCCAAAGAAACCTACAGCCCCCCATTTCTTATAAAAGTTCCAGCGAAATTCCGATTGTACGGCATAGGTTTGGTCTCCACGATACTCTCCTTTGGAGTAACCACGGATATCTTTATTCCCTACGTAACTTTGCGCCACGAAAGGCACGTCATTTCCAACCGCCGCTTTCAAAGCCAACCGGGAAGCCAATACCATATCATACCTTAGTGAATGATAATAATTGACAAACAAGCCGAGTTTATTGAATAGGCTATCATTGGAAAGCCATGTCGGAAAATTTTTGTAGAAAAATATAGCCATCAGCCCTTTCGTTGGAAAATTCTGGTCATCTTTCGAATCATACATAATATTGGCGCCGATTGCATTTTGATAACTATTTGTGTTTTCCGCACTGAAATCAGGATCATCAAAAGTCAAATGAGACTTGTAGTATTGTCCGCTGATTCCTACATAAAACCGATTGTAGACACGCACAGCCTGATCGATGAAAAAGATACCCCCATGGGTGTTGTAAGGAACTTCTATCTGATCGGGGCCCAATGTCTTGTATGTTTGAAAATTCGAATTAAAGTAACCGCCAGCCAATGTCAGCCGGAAGCGGTCGTCTTTGAAAAACATTCGGGCATTGGCGAATGCCATCCAATCTTTCTTCGTTGTATAATCCCCGGTAATCGAAAATTGGGAAGCGGGGGTTCGCCTGTTTTTCTGATCCAGATAAAGCATCAGCATCACAGTACCACCTCCTCCAAATCCCCTCGAACGGTCGAAACACAAATCAGGAATAGCGGCAACCCCTGGTTTTCTATGCGCCTTCAGGGTATCGGTATCTTCTGCAGAAACAGTAGAAATAGAAAAGGTATACAGGCATAATAAGAAGAAAAAGTTTTGTAATTGTCTCATATACCGATCTTTTATATAAATAGGATTTTAACTCCAATATTATCAAAAAATAGGAGCCTGACAGTAGTTGAAAGCTATCAGGCTCTCATGGGCATCAGATTACCTGATAGCCCATCCGATAGAAAGGCCCAGGTTTAACGTCCGGATGTTCTTATACTCTACTCCCCAAAAAGCATAGGAGTTAAAATTGAGGTTGTAAGCTGCTTTCAATGTGATTCCAATAGGTGCATTTTTGAGCTGGTATCTCAATCCTATTTCGGGAGTCATCAGAAATGCCCACTGGTCGTTATAAGTTTCCAGATCCTGTACAAAAGTTTCTTCGGTAATGTAGTTGACACCCAGTCCCAGTCCGGCATACGGTTCTATCTGTCCATTTGTTTTGAAATGGTAGTATCCGCCCACTTGTATGGGAGCCTGTGTACTGTAGTTATAGGATGCAGCCGTAATTGCCTTACCATATGGCATGTACCAGGTTTTCCGGGGCATATTTTCATGATAGGTGTTATATCCGAATTTGAAACCAACGGAAACCGCATCTGCCACAAAGATGTTTCCGGAAAAATATCCGCCCCGTAAACTTGTCGAGGAAATGTAATCGGAAAAACTTTCGACAGGGATTCCCACTTCCCAGCCTATGTTATAATACTGTTTGGTTTGAGCCTGTAAATTAACTAATGTACTTAATCCTAATGCGATCAGACATACTATATATTTTTTCATCTGTTTCTATTTTTTATGTTAATATTCATCATTTATTCCGGAAAGGGATTGTTTGTGAAAAGCACTCCGATATAGCGGAACTTATCTCAGCATCCGTATGGTCGCCCGTAACCAACCCTCTGACAACACCAGTCCAAAGGGCCGGTTTCATTGTCCCTGATTGGCGCTTTAAATCAAACATATCCATCGTAACCGTTCCGGCATTATACTCTCCAACCACAACAGGATAAGGATAAGGATAATAAGGATAATAACCACAATCCCAGAAATACCAATAGCAGTAGTTATACCACCACCAGGGATAGCTAACGACTACAGTCGTAGTCTCCATCAGCGTGACGATCACACCCAAATCCGCGTTATTGCCTTCCTGATAAGTATAACCGAGGTCAGCAACATTATTTTTAACATCGTCGTATAACTTTTGAAGCTCCGGTCGGGAGGAAGCTTTTACTTTCATAACACTCTTGTTGTTGATTATCACAATGGAATCATAGACGCTGAATGTACTGTAATTGTTAAAATTTGCGGATTCATCATAACCGGTTATGGTAACCAATTGTTCTGTTACGTAGTCGTCATAATCCGGATAAGCTTCGCATGCAGCGAAAAATAAAACTAAAAACAGGGTATATAGCCCAAATTTGATTTTAATGTTCATAAAATTTTTTTTTAATTTAATACTAAACGATTATCTCTCTATTGTTTAAGCCCTTCCAATTCCCTAACGAAAGGGATTTCATCCATTATCATTGCCTCTACCATCCGTTGGAAGTAGATTCCATTTCCATAAATTGAGCCAGAATACAGTGTAACTTGTCAAAAGCAGGAATCTTGAGATCGATTTTTATTTCATACCTTTAATGAGAATTTGTCTACTTTAGAAATGATAGACAGAATAAACCAATTGTTAAAATCAATGTTTCAGTCATAAATATTTACCTTAGTTTTAGTTTAAATTTTTCTTAAACCGCAATATAGCAAGTGTTAGTAACGATAAAACACCGTTTTTTACATTTGGTTTTTAGTTTTATTGAGAAAAGAAACGATTATTAACGACTTATTTTTATTATACAATATATTTAATCGTAAATAATTTACAATTAATAACATGCATGTGGCAAATTTTTACAATTACAGAAATATAGTGGCAGATTTTTACACATTTACATGCTGGCATTTCAAATTTCATTCAGAAGACAAAAAATAATGCAAGCCATGCAATCACATGGGTGTAAATACAGCAATCAGCCATGCCTGTGAATCAGGTACACGGCTGATTGTTTTTTATTTGGGTTCTAAAAAATCGCGCTCTTCAATTTATTTATTAATTCTTCACGACTTCGACCCAACTTGCTTGGGTACGTCCTTGCGCTTGAGTATCATACATCGCTTCACACTGCACCGCCGGAAGAATATATTTACCCACATATGCCGCCTGTAAACGGACATTAAACATTTTCGATGTACTACGGCTCAAGTCAAAATAAGTAAATATCCGATCATCGCGGATGTCTTTGAAAGTATAATTCTGATGAGGAAGTTCAACACCTTCTCCACTCATCATTCGTTCATTAAAAATTTCCCATCCCGAAGGAATAATCTGTGAAAGCACCAAATCGGTATAATCGTTTATCCCACTGATATTTGTAACTTTAATAGAAGCGATGAAATCCGTTCCCTGAGCTATTTTTGTAACATGAATAGGCCTACCGTCAATATCGGTATAAGAAACTTCCACTTTTAAATTATTCGCAATTTCAGGTAAAGTATCATTTTGAGGCTTCGACTTGGAAGTCATGGAAACAAATAGCTGCCCTGTTCCTCTATTTTTAATCTTTATATTTCCGGAAAGTACACCTACAGGAACATCCAGCTGAGTAACCGGTTTTGCCGTTTTGACCGGCTTTTGAGGCTTTCCATTGACAGACCATTCTACTTCAATCATGCCTTTTCCCATTTTTCCTGCAAATTGTCCCATAGCCATTAAAGAATAAGCTGTAGATTGCGTACTGAAGTAATATTCTGAAGAAAGATTCCTGGATATCCGTTTAGCCTGTTCAAATGCTTTCTGCATATTATCCAACAATACCATGGTTTCTAAAATCATAGCTTCATCTCTATAAGAAGAACCATAAGAAGCGTTACTGGAAGAATACGGATCAATCAGCGTACTTACATTAAATATCAATTTATTCGCAATATCTTTCTTGCCATCCATAGCATAAGTCGCGGCTAAACGCCAGCGAGCCTGAGGAGAAAGGCCTTCTAATTCCTTCAACCTGTTCATGGCTCCACGCTCAGGAGCACCTGCTACAGCCAGTGTATACAATCGATAAGCTTGCTGCAAATCTTCCTGAGAATAGAGATAACGAGCCTTGCTACGATCGCTTTCATATTGCCAATTCAATGCCATATTGCGTTGAGAGGCTTTCCAACGATTCAATACATTTTCATTCACATCATATCCTTTCTTGCGGGCTTCACAAAGAAAATGTCCCACATAGGAGTTGATCCAATCATAAACAGACAACTGCCCCGGCCAGTATGCAAATCCTCCGTTCTGGAGCTGTCGTCCATACAATTGACGAATAGCTTCACGAACATTTTTCTTTATCATTTCTGTTTCTTTATCCGTTAAATCCTTAAACTGGTCGACATACAATAATGGGAATGCTTTGGATACCAGTTGTTCGGAACAACAATGTTCATAGTCATTCAGGAAATCGAATCTTCTGTTTAAATCGACAGAAGGGATACGAGATACCTCTATTTTAACCCAATTTTCATTCGATTTATTTAGTAATGTATATGGGAATGATTTTTCCTGTGACGAAGCAATCAATTGACTCCATTCCTGCAAGACGGGAGGATTCGGATTCCTTACTTGTATCTCTATCGATTCAGAAGCCGTTTCTCCGTTCCCTGTTGCTGTTATCTTGATTTTTTCAACCCCGGTCTGTGTTCCGACTTTTAATGAAAAATAAACCATTCCATCGCCAATTTTTGTAAACTTAAGTGATTTTACCTGGGCATCGGTTACCTTACATAATCCGGATGTCTCCACTTTTATATTCACATCTTTTACCGTATTTTCCATCGCAAAAACATTAACCGGAAGCAGGATTTCCTCCCCGATACTCATCACTCTCGGTAAAGTTGGTAAGATCATTAGCGGGTTTTTAACCGTAACCGTTTTTTCTGCATTTCCATAAGCTCCGTCCTGCTCTGCAACAACCATAGCCCGGACTGAACCAATATATGGAGGAAGCTGCAATTGATGTGTTCCTGTCTCTCCTTTCTTGATTGAGAAGGGCCCTATAAATTTGACAACAGGTTTGAAACGATTCGCTCTTTCATTGGAAGGTTTCATTGCTTCATCTCCTCCAATACTGAACAAAGCCGAAAATTTACCCCCAAGAGCGCCAATGACATAATCATACATGTCCCAAGTTTTGATTCCCAATGCTTCACGAGCATAAAATTCATTCCACGGATCAGGAGTTTTGAAAGCGGTCAAATCCAACAAACCTTCATCGACAATAGCCAAAGTATAAGTCATCGCCCGGCCTGTTTTTTCTCTGATTTTTACTACGAATTCCTTTTCCGGACGTAACGTTTGCGGCATGTTAATCTCCGGATATAATTTTGAATTTTTATTATTTACCATTACCGGTATTACACCATACATACGGATAGGCATATCATTAACCGTCTGAGCATTAGGCTGCAATAAACTCACATGAATATAAAAATTAGGAGCCATATCCTCGGTTACCCTGAATTTATATTGGATATCTCCGGTGTCCGGAGCGACTACCCAATTACGGCTCAATACGGAAGATCCGTTTTCAAAGGCAACCAAGGCGCGACCTTTTGCTGTCCCCGGAATAATGACCGTAGCCTCATCTCCTACTTCATACGATTTTTTATCCGTAGAAAACGACAGCATTGTTATTCCCGACGGATCTGTTTTCATTGAACGTCCACGCCAGGAAGGCCAATCGACATAAACGATTTTACCGGAAGCGTGTCCGCTGTCTTTATCCTTAACATAAACCAGATAACGTCCCCAGGATGGATAATCAATCCTGAACTTAAGTTGAGCTTTACCTTCTTTTGTAATAAACTTCTTCGAGATAACAGGCTCTTTGGATATTCCATTCACATAAGCGTCCAATGATTCGGTATTACTTTCCCACCACCAGCTCCAGCCAAGTTTATAGACCTTATAATCCAGATTTTGCCGATTGACAGGTTTTCCATCACCATCCAATGTAACAATATCAAAAACATGATCTCCATCTGTTTCCAGGAAATCATCATCCTTTTGATGAAAATTAATTCCCACATAAGCAGGATAAGGAGAAAACGGAATGCTTTGTACAAAAGAACTAACATCTCCTCCCGGCTCAAAAACCCGGCTGATGAAAGTCGCCTGTAACATTCCCGGAGCATTTTGTGCCTGAGGAAGTTTTATATTGAAATTAACATTCCCCTCTTCATTTAATTTTCCCTTAAAAACCTCGATTTTATCTATGTAAAACGAACTGGCAGGATTATTGAACACATACTGTTCATATCCTTTGAATTGAGTGTTTACCTTGGCTAAAGACATTTCAACGGAGGCATCCAAACGATTCGCAATTGCTCCGGTCAACCAGTTGGAGGAGAGCGTTGCAGAAACAGTCTCTTTCGATGCATCCAGCTTATTTCCCGGAATATTCAAATTTACTTTCAGCCGGTTCGGCTTTATCATCTCGATACGCAATGACTTATGAAAAGAAGCGCCTCCTACTTTCACATAAGCATTCCAAAGGCCTGTTACATCATCCGGTAAAGTAGGAATATGAAACGTATAAAAACCATTCAACCCATTCGTTGAAACTTGCTTTGTATAAAACTGACCTTTCGGATTATAAATTTCAATAGAAACCGGATGTGTATCCGGAATTTTAATTTGCTTGTTTTCAAGAATAAACCCAATATGTAATGTATCTCCCGGACGCCAGACCCCGCGTTCACCGAACACAAAGCCCTTCATCCCTTTTTGAGTTTCCTTTCCTCCGACATCAAAACGGCTTAACAATTTCTCCTCTCCATCAACAACCCGGATATATGCCTTTTGATTTCCGGATTCTGCTGTCAAGATAAAAGGCTTCCCTTTCACTGTTAATTCGGCAAAACCGTCAGGGTTTGTTTTTCCTGATCCAATCGTCTGCAATTGATAATTATAAGCCTTAATATCAGCATCTTTCACAGGATTTGTATCTAAAATATCATTAACGGTTACCCATAATTTATTATCCGCATTTCTTTTTACAATTACTCCTAAATTAGAAGCAATGACATTACAAGATGTTTTTATATTTTCAGAAACCATGTAATAAGATGGTTTGGACGGATTATCTCTATCCTCCCAATTATATTCATCCCAATCCATATCAGATCCGCTCCAATAATAAGATTGAGGAATATCCCATACAGCATTGTCTTCTTCTGTCAAAGTTTCTGAAACGACAGGAGATAAGCTCTTATCACTCTCATTAGAATCCATCTGAACTCCCTTAAAATAAAGCGAATAAGGCATTTTAAAAGACATTTCTATCCGATAAATTGCTCCGGGTTCCTGCTGAATGATATCGGCCAAATCAAGTGAAAAATCATTCCATCTATCCAATTTCCGGGTAGGATCGTTATCCAGACGAATTGTTTTCTTATAAATCAATCGCCCTGAACGTCTTAGATTATCACTGGAGTTCAAATTGTTCGTTTGCATAAACATCAAAATATTACTTTCAAAAATTTTGATGACCCTCACATCAACAGCTTTGATATTTACCGCCCTGAAAGGAAGAATAAGATTTTTTGAATCCGGAAGAATTGTTCCGGAATAAGGAATTTCAATTTTAGGTTTTAAAGATTCCAGTTTAAGTAAATAAGAAACGGATGATTCCAATGATTTATTTTTATAATTCTGTATTCCTTTATCTATTTGAAGAGTAACCTGTTTCAAGCTTGCTTGCTCAAAAAAGACTTTAATTTTATTTCCTTCCAGTTGGCATACATAATCCGATACTTCATCCAATCTGATCAATCCTCTCAAATCCTGAGTTTGAGAAATCGGATCCGAGAATACCACCTCTACACCATTTTCAGGATCATTAATAACGGAGGCATTCAAAACCTTGAAAGGCTCCAAAGCCGGGATCAGCACCGATTCGCTGATTTTACGTTTTATTCCTGCCGGAGATCCATCAACATTTATTTTCAGTGTCCGGTCTTCTGTTCCACGCTTCAGGTTTTCAACAACAATCCGATAAACAGTATTACTTTGCAAAGGCTCAACTTGAAGCGTATAATCATTACTCCCATCCATATCCATACGGATCATTTTTTTTACCTGATCCATATCCATTTTGTCGCTAAACCGAAGCAAAGCATCTACTGAAGCCACTTGAGGATTCGATACATCAACAGTATAGGCTCCGGTTTCCAGTCCGAAATTTTGGGGTATGACTCTGAAAGAAAAAGGAAACTTCTTTAATTTTTTATCTACTTTCATCACTTTATCCAATCGGAAAGCGGCATTATAAAGAGTCCCTTGCTTCAATTGTCCTGAATCAGGAACAAATTCAATCGTCCGACTGTTGATCCAGTACGCTTTTCCTTTTATTGAAGGAGAAAAATCGAATAGACGTTCTTTAATCTCCGCATTTAGCTCAACAACAGATTGTTCCTGAGCAAATTCAATCTTGACAGACGAAGACGAGGATATCATTCCTCCTGTATATGCACTGACATAAGGAGCAAATTCCGACGATGGAATAACCTCTTTATTCTGATTACACGAAATAAGATAAATACTAATCCAGATCAGATATAAGAAAGCAAATGCAGGATAAAATACTCTTTTCATAGAATTTAAATATAAAATGTATTGGAATATAAATACAAATGTATCATAATTTCTCACACCTTATATATATTTTAAATGACAAAATTCTATGAATAACATCAACAGCCAGACGACTAAAGGCATACCTTCCAAAATCAAAACAGGGAATTGTCTTAAGATAAACAATTTGCATAAATACAAGCAATATACAGTAAGACATTTTTCATATACACTTTTCTTCTTATTTAAAATTACAAATATCTCACTTTCAATGTTTTAGAATATTGCCAATATACAAAAATAGTTATACCATATACACCTCGGTTTCAATCTTTTACTATACCTTTGCTGTACGAGTTTATGTTAAAACCTAACTCTTTTAATCAAAACCAAATAGTTTAATATTACATGGTTTGTATTCCATTGTTTTGGAATCTCAATCATTCTCCCCGTTCTCTTGTGAAAGACAACGGGTTCTTTTTTCATAAAGAAGTAGAAAATAAAAAATTGATTACCTTTGCAAATTAAAAATAAAAACAGAAGACAATCATGGGATATAATTTCAATGAAATTGAAAAAAAATGGCAACAATACTGGAAAGAAAATAGGACTTATCGTATAACAGAGGATACAAATAAACCTAAATACTACGTTCTGGATATGTTTCCTTATCCTTCCGGAGCCGGATTACATGTTGGGCATCCACTGGGATATATTGCTTCCGACATTTATTCGCGCTACAAACGCCTGAGAGGATTTAACGTGTTACATCCAATGGGTTATGATGCTTACGGACTTCCGGCAGAGCAATATGCCATCCAAACCGGACAACATCCCCTGATTACAACCCAAAAGAATATTGAACGTTACCGGGAACAATTAGATAAAATCGGTTTTTGTTACGACTGGGATCGCGAAGTAAGAACCTGTGAACCAAAATATTACAAGTGGACGCAATGGGCTTTTGTTCGAATGTTCAATTCTTATTATTGCTACGATGCTCAACAAGCGCGCCCGATAGACGAATTAATAAGCGTTTTCAGGCAACAAGGGACAAGAGACCTGAATATTGCATGCAGTGAAGAGCTCATTTTCACAGCTGAAGAATGGAATTCCAAAACAGAAAAAGAACAACAAGAAATTCTTTTGAATTATCGCATCGCTTATTTAGCAGATACCATGGTAAACTGGTGTCCGGCCTTAGGCACAGTTCTGGCAAACGATGAGGTCAGCGAAGGGGTCTCCATACGAGGAGGACACCCTGTTGAGCAACGGCTGATGCGCCAGTGGTGCTTACGGGTTTCTGCTTATGCCCAACGCCTGCTGGATGGATTAAATACTCTTGACTGGACAGAATCTTTGAAAGAAACTCAAAAAAACTGGATCGGAAGGAGTGAAGGTGCTGAAATGCAATTCAAGATCAAAGATTCAGAACTTGAACTGACGGTTTTTACGACTCGTCCCGACACTATTTTTGGTGTTACTTTCATGGTCTTGGCGCCAGAATCGGAGTATGTTACCCAAGTAGTCACATCCGGACAAAAAAAGGAAGTCGAAAATTACCTTGAAACCGTCAAACGTCGCACGGAACGCGAACGCATTGCCGACCGAAAAGTTACGGGAGTTTTTTCCGGTTCTTATGCGATTAATCCTCTCAACGGAGAAACTATTCCAATCTGGATTTCCGACTATGTACTCGCCGGTTATGGGACAGGAGCTATCATGGCGGTTCCTGCACATGACAGCAGGGACCATGCTTTTGCAAAATACTTCAATTTGCCGGTTATTCCTCTGATTGAAGGTTGTAATGTTTCGGAAGAAAGCTTCGACGCCAAAGAAGGAATCATGATAAATTCCGGATTTTTGAATGGTTTGACAGTCCAAGAGGCAATCCAAAAAACAAAACAATTCATCGAAGAAAACAAGCTTGGGAAAGTAAAAGTTAATTTCCGCCTGCGCGACGCTATTTTCAGTCGTCAACGCTACTGGGGAGAGCCTTTCCCTATCTACTACAAAGATGGAATGCCATATGCGATCGACGAAAAAGATCTGCCGATCGAACTTCCGGAAGTAGACAAATTCCTTCCTACGGAAAAAGGAGAGCCTCCATTGGGAAGAGCAAAGAACTGGACATACAAAGAATATCCCTTAGAACTTTGTACAATGCCCGGATTTGCAGGATCCTCCGCCTATTACATCCGATACGAAGACCCGAATAACGATAACGAATTGGTTTCCAAAGAAGCAAATGAATACTGGCGCAATGTCGACCTTTATATCGGAGGAACAGAGCATGCCACCGGACATTTGATTTACAGCCGTTTCTGGAATAAATTCCTGTTTGATTCAGGAACTGTTTGTGAGGACGAACCCTTCAAAAAATTGATTAATCAGGGAATGATTCAGGGACGCTCCAACTTCGTTTATCGGATCAAGGATACGAACACATTCGTCTCTTTGAATTTGAAAGATCAATACGATGTAACCCCTATCCATGTGGATGTAAACATTGTTTCCAACGATATTTTGGATATTGAAGCGTTCAAAAACTGGAATCCGGAATACAAAACAGCCGAATTGATCCTGGAAGACGGAAAATACGTATGCGGCTGGGCTGTTGAAAAAATGTCGAAATCGATGTTCAATGTAGTCAACCCTGACGATATTGTTGAAAAATACGGAGCAGATACTTTACGTTTGTATGAAATGTTCCTGGGTCCGTTGGAATACTCTAAACCATGGGATACCAGCGGTATCGACGGGGTACACCGTTTCTTACGCAAGTTATGGAATTTATTCTATAATAATGGAGAAGAATTATGTATCAGCGATGAACAAGCAACACCGGAAGAATTAAAATCATTGCATAAGTTGATTAAAAAAGTCGGTTATGACATTGAAAATTTTTCATTCAATACGTCTGTTTCCGCTTTTATGATTTGTGTGAATGAACTGTCTTCTTTGAAATGCAATAAAAGGGCAGTTTTAGGCGATCTGGCAATCGTTCTTGCTCCTTTTGCCCCTCACATAGCAGAAGAGTTATGGCGTGCCTTAGGGAACAAAACAACAATTTGTGATGCGATATTTCCCGATTTCATCGAAGAATATCTGAAGGAAAGCAATGTTACCTATACGATTTCCTTTAACGGGAAAGCCCGTTTCACTTTGGAGTTTCCGGCAGATGCTCCCAAAGAAGAAGTAGAAGAGAAAGTATTAGGTCATGAAAATTCACAAAAATGGATGGAAGGCAAACAGCCAAAGAAAATAATTATTGTTCCGAATAAAATTGTAAATATCGTTATCTAATTGCGCTTATATTAAATATAACGAACATTTTTTTTGTTCCTATGAAAGATTTTAGCTTCAATAAAAATTATAATTCAATATTTTTTTATCATATTGAATACAATTGTTTTATAAATCTATTATCTTTGTCGCGTGATTTTTAATCAAAAGTGTTAGTTTTTTATTTACAAATTAAAATTTGATTTTATGAAAGCGAAGTTTTTTCTAAGCGCATGTGTTGTTATGTTATCTGTAATTTTAGTATCATGCGGACCTAACGATGCAAAAATTCAAGAAGAAGTTACTCAAAAATTGACAGAAACTACTTTACCTGTTACTGCTGTAGTGGAAAAAGGTGTAGTTACTCTTTCAGGTGTTGTTGAAACTGAAGATCAAAAAGTTCAAGCAGAATCTACAGTTGCTATTATTAAAGGTGTAAAATCCGTTACTAATGACATTACTGTTACTCCTCCGGCTCCGGTAATTACTCCTGATCAAGCTTTGACTACACTTGTTCAAGAAGCTTTGACTACAGCTGGTTTTACTACTGTTGCTGCTGTTGTTGCTGATAGCGCAGTAACTCTTACCGGAGAAGTTAAAAAAGCTGATATTGAAAAAGTATTACAGGTTGTTAATGCTTTGAACGTTAAACAAGTTGTTAATGAATTAAAAGAAGCGAAATAAACATCCCATTTCGTTTATTAATATCATAAAAAAACCTGTAATCAAATTGATTACAGGTTTTTTTTATAGCGACGATAAATCGAATTATTTATCGAGATTTTCTAATCTTTTGGCTCTCTTCCCACTTTCCGGATGGCTTGAAAATAATGCATTGACCTTACTTTTATCCGCACTTCCCTGTAGTTGCTCTATCTTACGCAAAGCGGAAGCCATTCCTTTTGCATCGTAACCATTTTTCTTTAAGAAATTATAGCCATAATCATCCGCAGCATATTCTTGTTTCTGTGAAAATTGAGCTCCTGCAAGCGCTTCTCCCAAATCTCCCAATTGAGAATCAGTCAAAGCAGCCGCAACTCCTCCGGCAGCACTGACTGCGCTACGGCCGGCAGAAACCATGTATGCATTTTTCATAGCATCCTTCGAGTCTCCGTTTTTGATATGGCCTATCTCATGACCGATAACACCCAATAGTTCATCATCAGTCAACATATCCATCAGGCCGGCAAAAACACGGATACTACCGTTTGCACAAGCAAAAGCATTCTGATCTACGACATAATAAACTTTAATGTCTAATTTAAGCCCATCTTCATTGGTGTGATTTTTTATCAGTTTGTTCAAACGTTGTGCGTATTTTTTCATTCCGGCATCTTTAGAATTGACTTCACACACAGGGTTATGAGCATCCGTCCAGTCGACGTACTCCTTACAAATGGCAGCCACATCAGCATCTGTAAGAGTTACAGCATTAACCAGATCTCCGGCAGCTTTAGTAACTTTGGATTTGTCAATTTTAATTTTCCCAAACTGAGCTTGTGCTCCCAAAGCGCATACTGCCAGAACAAGGCAGGATAGAATCATTTTTTTCATAATTTTATTTTCATTTTTAATGATTAGAATTGCTAACTATACATCAAAAACCAGGCCGTAAATACGAAAAAATGTCTATTATTTAAAAACGATAGGCAATACCTAATCCTAAAATCTCTTTAAACTGAACTTTGGGCCCTTCATCAACGCCATCACTCGAGATATAATGTTCTTTATCATAATACCTTAAGGTTGTATTTAATGTGGTTGTAAGGAATTTATTAATTTTTAGACTGAACAATATCTCCCAATTAATATCCACATTACCAAAGCGATCATTGTATGGGGTAAACATATCTAATTTGGAGATAACATCCACATTCTCCATAATGGTCTTTTTCATGGAGGCCTTCAACAGCGCTCCCGCCTCAGCCTGGAATTTATCTCCCGGAGTAATTCCGAATGCACCGGCTTTCGACAAACTATCATCTTGTACAAAAAGTAAGCGCGCCGTAATAGGAGAGATAAAAATACTATAATTATCATTAGGTTTATAATCAATACCTAATGCAAAATTAGAATATCCGGGAGCCATAAACGTAGACAAATAATTTTCCGTATTCGGATAATTATATCCCTTTGCAAATTGAGTATTAAAGTCTCCTAACAAAGAATAGTAAAATTTTTTATTGATCTGATATCCCCATTTTGAAGTAAATGAAATTTTATCTGCATTTTTACGCCAGTCATATTCATCCGAATAAATAATGCCATATTCAACAGCCAAACTATTGTCCCATGCCCATTTATCCTTTGCATAATTCAACGATCCGTTCAGATAAAAATTGGTTGCTACCGAGTTCTCTCCTCCGGCAACCCAATTAACCAACGCCGACTGAGAAAGATTAATCCCGGTTATTCCGGATAACTTCCAATAAGAAGTATCTTTAGGAGCCGTTTCCTGAGCAGAAACACCCCAAAAAAAACCTGACAATAAAACAATTGATGTAATAATTTTTGCCTTCATAATTATATTAAGTTAAACATTGAAACGAAAATGCATAATATCTCCGTCTTGTACAATGTAATCTTTCCCCTCTATATTCATTTTACCCGCCTCTTTACATGCACTTTCGGAGCCATATTTGATATAATCCTCATATTTGATTACCTCTGCCCGGATAAATCCTTTTTCAAAATCCGTGTGAATCACGCCAGCACATTGAGGAGCCTTGCTTCCTTTCAGATAGGTCCAAGCACGAACTTCCTGTACGCCGGCAGTTAAGAATGTTTCCAGATCCAACAGTTTATATGCTGCTTTGATCAAACGGTTTACGCCCGATTCTTTCAATCCTAATTCCGAAAGGAACATTTCACGTTCCTCATAAGTTTCAAATTCGGCAATTTCAGATTCGATCTTAGCTGCAACAACGAGTAAACCAGCCCCTTCTTCTTTGATCGCTTCTCCGATCATTTCTACGTATTTATTTCCGGAGACAGCAGAAGCTTCATCCACATTACAAACATAAAGTACCGGTTTATAGGTTAATAAATACAAATCCCGCGCCATTTTCTCATCATCCTTATTATCAAATTTTACTGTGCGGGCTGATTTTCCTTGTTCCAATGCTTCTTTGAAGCGTATTAAAACATCATAAATCTGTTTGGCTTGCTTATCTCCTCCGGTTTGTGCTTGTTTCTGAACTTTAACTATGCGGGATTCTATTGTTTCCAGGTCTTTCAACTGGAGCTCATAGTCAATGATTTCTTTATCTCTCAGAGGATTAATACTTCCATCCACATGGGTCACATTATCATCGTCGAAGCACCTTAGAACATGCAAAATCGCATCTGTCTCCCGGATATTGGCTAAGAACTTATTCCCCAGGCCTTCTCCTTTACTTGCCCCTTTAACTAGCCCGGCGATATCTACAATTTCGACTGTCGTCGGCACTATTTTCTGAGGATGGATCAACTCTGCCAATTTGTTAAGCCGTTCGTCAGGAACAGTAATAACTCCGACATTAGGTTCTATCGTACAAAAAGGGAAATTAGCTGCCTGCGCTTTTGCGTTTGAAAGGCAATTGAAAAGAGTTGATTTACCAACGTTGGGAAGACCAACGATTCCACATTGTAAGGACATTTTTATTGAAAAATTAAAAATTAAAAATGAAGAATTAAAGCCTAATTCTTTTTAAGGACGCAAAGGTAATGTTTTTTTATGTAAGTTAAAATTATAACGCGTCTTCTTTGATTCGGGTCAAATAACAAATCTCTGATTTCTATTTCATTACAGCGAACAATTGCTCTGCCGTCCGATACAAATTTTCTTTAGTCGATACAGGATCCATGGCTTTTTCCAGCGACATCGGACCAGGAGCAATCGAAAAGGCTGCACAAATTCCCATCCGCTTTATAACTTCATAGTTTTCAATATGGCCAGAGAACACAATGACTGGAATTTTTTGCCTGGCTGCTGCTGAAGCAATCCCTTGAATAGCTTTACCCATTCCCGTTTGAGTATCTATTTTTCCTTCTCCGGTAATAACCCAATCAGCACCTTTTAATTGTTCATCCAACCGAAGATGATCCATAATGAGTTCGATTCCGGATTGTAATGTTGCATTCAAAAAAGCAAACATTCCTCCGCCTATTCCTCCTGCGGCTCCAGCTCCCGGAACATCTTCAACCTCTTTATGAAATGTTTTTTGAATGATAGAAGCAAAATGCTTCAATCCTTTATCTAATCTCTCGATCATGATAAGATCAGCTCCCTTTTGTGGTGCGTAAATATAAGCAGCTCCTTGTTTTCCTGAAAAAGGATTATCCACATCACAGGCAACTTTGAAAGTAGCCCGGTCAAGAAGTGAATTTCGGGAAGATACATCAATTGCAGCAATATGTTCCAGGATTTCTCCTCCTTGTCCCAATGTTTTTCCGGAAGCATCAAGGAATTTATAACCCAAAGCCTGAAGCATCCCTGTTCCGGCATCATTGGTAGCGCTTCCTCCAATACCCACAATGAAGTCAGTACAGCCTTGTTGAAGCGCATCCACAATCAGTTCTCCCATACCATAACTTGTAGTCAGCATCGGATTTTGCCGGTTGGGAGGAATAAGAGATAATCCACTTGCAGCTGCCAATTCAATAATAGCCGTTTTTCCATTACCGGTAATTCCATATTGAGCTTCAATAGGTTGCATCAAAGGATTCCTAACGGTCACTTTCCGATAAAAGCCGTTGGTCCCTTCAATTAAAGTTTCGACTGTTCCATCTCCACCATCAGCCACAGGCACCTTAACAACCTCACAAAAAGGGAATACGGATAAAATACCTTTTTCGATTGCAGTTGCAACTTCCATTGAAGTCAGGCAACCCTTGTACTTATCACTTGCAATAACGATTTTTTTCATTTCAATGGGCTTCCAGCCAGTTTTGCCCGGATCCGCAATCGGCCACTACCGGAACACGCAGTTTGGCTGCATTTTCCATTTCTTCAATAACAATTTTACCGACAAGTTCTCGTTCTTCATCCAGAACGTTAAAGATCAACTCATCGTGTACTTGTAAAGTCATTTTAGATTGGATATTTTCAGATTGAAAACGATTATAAATTTTCACCATAGCCACTTTAATTATATCAGCAGCAGACCCTTGTATCGGAGCATTAATTGCATTCCTTTCCGCATAACCTCTAACTACGGCATTACGGGAATTAATATCCACCAAAAAACGTTTCCGATGAAAAAGTGTTTCCACATAACCCTGTCGTCGAGCTTTTTCGATACTCTCATCCATGTATTTTTTCACATCAGGATAAGTTTCAAAATAGCCATCGATCAGTTCCTTGGCTTCTGAACGAGAAATAGCCAATCGTTCGGCTAAGCCGAAAACAGAAATTCCGTAAATAATTCCAAAATTAGCTGTTTTCGCTTTCCTTCGCATATCCTTTGTCACTTCATCAATGGGAATGTGATAAATTTTAGCAGCTGTAGCAGCATGAATATCCTGTCCGCTTTCAAACGCTTCAATCATGTTCTTATCTTCGCTCAAATGCGCCATAATACGTAATTCGATTTGAGAATAATCGGCCGAGAAGAAAACACAGCCTTCATCAGCAATAAAAGCCCTGCGGATTTCTTTCCCTTCTTCATCGCGTATGGGAATATTTTGCAGATTCGGATTGGTCGAGCTTAACCGGCCTGTTGAAGTAACTGTCTGATTAAAAGTCGTATGAATTTTTCCGTCTTGCGGATTAATTAAAGAAGGCAAGGCATCTATATAAGTACTAAGTAACTTTTTCAGCCCCCGGTATTCCAATAATTTTCCGACAACCGGATGTTTAGAACGCATACTCTCCAATACTTCTTCACTGGTTGTATATTGTCCGGTTTTTGTTTTTTTAGCTTTATCTACAATTTTCATCCGGTCAAACAAAATTTCTCCAACCTGTTTGGCCGAATTAATGTTGAAACTCGTACCAACCATTTTATATATCTCGGCTTCAAGGTCGATCAACAAAGCAGTTAATTCTTGCGATGATTGCTTCAAAGCCTCAACATCCAGTCTTACTCCGACAGCTTCCATATCAGCCAACACCTTAACCAAAGGCATTTCTATTTCATAAAACAGCTGGGAAAGATTATTTTCTTCTATTTTTTTCTCAAAAATATTTTTAAGTCTCAAAGTGACATCCGCATCTTCGCACGCATAATCAGAAATAATATTGACAGGGACCTGGCGCATATTCAATTGGTTTTTGCCTTTTAATCCGATCAATTCATCGATATGGATTGTTTGGTAACTGAGATATGTTTCGGCTAAATAATCCATGTTATGCCTCAATTCCGGATTAATCAGATAATGTGCAATCATCGTGTCGAACATTTTCCCTTTGACATCGACTCCATATTTTTTCAGAACAATGATATCGTATTTTATATTTTGTCCGATTTTTATGATCCGGTCACTTTCAAGCATCGGTTTAAATTGTTCGACTATTTTTTTTGCTGCATCAAATTTTTCCGGGATCGGTAAATAAAATGCTTCTCCTTCTTCAATAGCAAAAGACATTCCCACCAGTTCTGAGGTCAATGGATCAATCCCGGTGGTCTCCGTGTCAAACGATACAATTTTCCGAGCATAAATTTTTGCGATCAAATCGTATATTTCTGATTCATACAGAAGCGTTTTATATGAATGTTGGATCGATTTTAAGTCGCTGAGATTTGAATGAAATGATTCCGCTGTATCATTGGCTTCAAATTCCGGAAAGAGAAAGCCTTGAGAAGGGGTCACAGTAGGAGAGGAGAGCGGTATTTTTTTCTCTTCTCCAAAAATGCGGCTGTAGAGATTTCGAAATTCAAGTTGATTAAAAATCTCTTTTAATTTTTCCTCATTGATTTTTTTTCGTTCCAGACTTTTCGAATTGAATTCGATCGGGACATCGATTTTAATTGTCGCCAAAAATTTGGAGAAAAGAATCATTTCTTTATTTGTCTCGATTTTCTCTTTCAGAGCTCCCTTCAACTCTTCAGTATGTCTCAAAAGATTTTCAACCGTACCAAATTCGGCAATCAATTTTTTAGCTGTGACTTCTCCAACCCCAGGACATCCAGGAATATTATCTGATTTATCTCCCATCAAACTCAACAAGTCGATCATTTGATCAGGATATTGTAATTCATATTTTTCCTCAACTTCTTTAGTTCCCAGTATTTCAAAATCCGAGCTCCCGTATTTGGGCTTATAAATAAATATTTTCTCTTCAACCAATTGGGCATAATCCTTATCCGGCGTCATCATATAAACTTCGAATCCCTCATCAGCAGCCTTCTTCGCCAAAGTTCCGATAACATCATCCGCCTCAAAACCAGCGACTTCAAGTAGCGGAATATTATATGCACTTATAATTTCTTTAATGAGCGGAACCGACTCCCGGATAACTTCAGGGGTTTCCTCTCTCAATGCTTTGTACTGTTCGTATGCTTCATGCCTAAAAGTCGGGCCAGACGGATCAAAAGCGACTCCAATGTGAGTAGGATTCTCTTTTTTCAGTACGTCTTCCAAAGTATTCACAAAGCCAAAAATAGCAGATGTATTCTGACCTTTTGAATTGATTCGCGGATTTTTAATAAACGCATAATAAGACCGATAAATCAAGGCATAAGCATCTAAAAGAAACAGTTTCATCTTTTAAGCAAACTAAAATTAAACTGTAAAGGTATAAAAAAACTTGTTACTCTTTGCGGATTCTGTTTTTCTCTTGGATTTTATTTTTAACTTTGCGCTTTATTTCGAGAAATTATGGATAAGCGTGATGCAATTGCTAAACCAGTAGAGAATGAAATGAAAGCCTTTTCAGAGCTTTACCTTGAGGTTTTACAAGGACACTCTTCTGATTTCCAATCAATGATTGACTACATTTCTGAGACGAATGGAAAAAAAATTCGCCCACTTGTTCTGTTGTTGTGTGCAAAAGTTTGCGGAAACATCAATCCTCAAACAATCAGTTACGCTGTTGTTCTGGAGCTATTACATACAGCCACACTTATTCACGATGATGTGGTAGACGACACCAAAGAACGCCGGGGAAGGCAGTCGGTCAATGCACGTTATGACAACAGAATGGCCGTATTATTAGGCGACTATATTTTATCTATTGCTATCATACGAGCCGTGATGTCGCAAAGCCTTCAAATTTTAGGAATTATTTCAAGGCTTGCGCAAAACTTGGCAGAAGGAGAACTAAGCCAATGGGCCTGTTCAAAAGGCCAAATTGTAGACGAAGATCATTATTTTGAAATCATTCGCAAAAAAACGGCCGTGTTGTTATCTTCCTGTTCAGAAATGGGAGCACTCTCGACCGGGGCAAACAGAGAAACTGTAGAGAATTTCAGGTTATTCGGCGAATATGTAGGCCTTTGCTTTCAAATCAAAGATGATATTTTTGATTATTACGAACAAGGCGATATAGGAAAACCGACAGGGAATGATCTGCGTGAAGGAAAAGTCACTTTACCTCTAATTTACGCATTGAACAATACCCCCCAGGAAGAAGCCGAATCAATGCTCGAAATTATAAAAAAGCAGGATTTTACCACAGAAAATATACAACGACTGATTTCTTTTGCAAAAGAAAACAAAGGCATTGAATATGCCGAAGCAAAAATGGAAGAAACCAAACAAAAAGCGTTGGCGCTTTTAACGAATTATCCGGAATCAGAAGCTAAATCTGCACTGATTGATTTAGTCGATTACATTATCGAAAGAAATAAATGATTTTATAACTTCTTATTTATTCCCCAACAGATTATTATACCAACAAAAGCTCCGGCACCATCGAATAAAAAATCCATCCAATCTCCTGTGCGATAAGGAGAAAAATATTCCTGCATCAATTCAATCAACCCGCTGAATAGGGTAGGGAATAAGAAAGACCCCCCAAATATTTGTTTAAAAGAAATCGCTCTTCTAAAATAATTTGAATTTTCAAAAAATACCGTTCCGGAAACTCCTAAAAACATGATGAAATGAACCAATTTATCAAAATCCGTCATTTCAACTTGCGGTAAAGAATTTGTATTCATAAAACAAAGGATAAGTATTATCACACAAAGAAGAGACGTTATCCAGTGTTTTTTCAACAGAGTAGTCATATCGATTTTAATAAGTTATCAGCCAAACTACTTGCTCCTATGCGAAAATATTCAGGAGTTAACCATTCTGTTCCAAGCACTTCCTTAACAATCGTATAATATTTCAAAGCATCTTCCGCGGTACGGATTCCTCCCGATACTTTCAATCCCACCTTACGATTATGCAACGCATGATATTCCTTAATAGCCTCGCACATCACATAAGCAGCTTCAGGAGATGCGCCCGGATATATTTTCCCGGTAGAAGTCTTAATAAAATCAGCTCCGGAATACATTGACAGAAGTGCCGCTTTTTTAATGTCAGATGCCGTTTTAAGCAATCCGGTCTCCAGGATAACTTTTAAATGCGCATCGCGACAAGCACTCTTAATTTCTTCTATTTCAATGCAAACTTCTTCCAAATCATTATCAAAAAAGTTGCCGGCATTCAAAACAATGTCGATTTCATCGGCACCATCTGCTACGGCTAAAGATGTTTCAGCCACTTTAATTTCAATGAATGTTTGAGAAGAAGGAAAGCCTGCAGTCACAGCGGCAATCTTAACATCAGCAGTTAAAGCTTCTTTGACTGTTTCTACAAAATTCGGAAAAACACAAATAGCGGCTACATTATTCACATCAGCCCGGGAGCCTTCAAAGTCATTTACTTTCTCGACAAATTTCCAAATACTCTCTTTCGAATCTTCCGTATTCAGAGAGGTTAAATCGATGCAAGAATATAAAAATTTCAATACCTCTTTTGTATTATTGATATCCATATTTTTATCGATTAAATCGGATACTTTCTGACTAATCATGTCATCATTCAGGTTCAAATCAAATGGATTCAAGATTGCTTGATACTTACTCATAATTATCGTTTTATTATTTATTTTTCAATTTTTCATTGTTTTGATGTCGTTCTTTGTCTCTCTGCGTTTTTTTCTCCAGGTTGCATTGAAAAGCATCCGTTAAATTTACGCCAGTCTGATTGGCCAAACAAATTAAAACCCATAAAATATCAGCCATTTCATCGGCCATATTTTTATTTAAATCACTTTTTTTAAACGACTGGTCGCCATAAGTCCGAGCCATAATCCGGGCTAATTCACCCACTTCTTCAGTCAAAATTGCCATATTAGTCAACTCACTGAAATAACGGACTCCATACGTCTTGATCCATTCATCTACCTGATTTTGAGCTTCTTCTATCGTCATATTATTCCTTATTTTTAGAATCGATCAGTATTGTTACCGGACCATCATTTAATAATTTTACCTGCATATCAGCACCAAATTCTCCTGTCTGAACTTCTTTTCCCAATGCGGATGCTAACTCTCTACAGAATTGATTGTATAATGGAACAGCAACATCAGGCTTTGCGGCTTTGATGTAAGACGGACGGTTACCTTTTTTCGTAGAAGCATGCAATGTAAACTGGCTTACACACAAAATTTCTCCGTTTATTTCAAGAATAGACCGGTTCATAATTCCATTTTCGTCATCAAAGATACGCAAATTTATTATTTTTTTACACAAAAAATCAATATCTTCCTCTGTATCAGATAATTCAATACCTACAAGGATTAAAAATCCAGATTGAATCTCACTTTTTACCTTACCGGAAATCGCGACAGAAGCTTCAGAAACCCGTTGAATGACTACTCTCATATTATAAATTTGACAAAATCAGCTTTCCAATTTCAAGCCTTTCAATAACAGATTGGCACGGTATTTACCAATCAATTCAATAATTTCTTCCTTGGGAGCTTCTTTTATTTTCTTGATACTCTTATATTTATTCAATAATTTTTCTTTAACGGATTCACCAATTCCTTTGATAGTATCCAATTCGGATACAACCTGTTGCTTACTTCTCTTATTTCTATGAAAAGTGATTCCAAAGCGATGAGCCTCATCCCTTAATTGCTGAATCAATTTTAAACTCTCAGAGTCTTTATCCAGAAAAAGAGGAATCGAATCATTCGGAAAATAGACTTCTTCCAGGCGCTTTGCAATACCGACAATCGGAATCTGGCCATATAATCCCAAATCTTTCAAAGCATCAGTAGCCGCATGCAACTGACCCTTACCTCCGTCAATAACAACCAATTGCGGGTAAGGCTGAACCTCTTCCGTCAATCGTTTATAACGTCTGAAAACCGTTTCATACATGGATGAAAAGTCATCAGGTCCAATAACTGTTTTTATATTAAAATGGCGGTAATCTTTCTTGGAAGGTTTGGCTTTTTTAAATACGACACAAGCCGAAACCGGGTTTGTCCCTTGAATATTAGAATTATCGAAACATTCAATATGTACAGGTAAATCTTTCAAATGTAAATCTTTTTGTAAAGTTTTCAAAATACGAACCGAACGATGCTCCGGATTCAGTTTTTCAATCTGTTTCTGTTGATCTACCCGGTATTGGCGGGCATTTTTTTGAGAAAGTTCCAGCAGCTTTTTCTTATCTCCACGTTGAGGGACAAAGAAATCAATGCCTTTTAAGTCAATATCCGGTAAAAAAGGGACAATGACTTCATTCGCTTCACTACCAAATCGAGTTCTCAATTCAATAATAGCTAATCCTAAAACTTCCTCTTGAGGCTCATCCATGCGAATTTTACACTCGATGGTAAAACCTTGAACAATTAATCCTGATACAATGTGTAAATAATTTATATAGGCCGATTGTTCATATTTTTCATAAGAAAAAACATCGACATTATTTAAATTCGGACTAACAACAATTGACTTTGAGCGATAATTTTCCAACAAATTATACTTATCTTTTATTTTTTGAGCTTCCTCAAATTTCAATTCAGATGCAAATTGCTGCATTTCATCGTATAATTGTTTGCTTACCTGGCTTATATTCCCTTTTAGGATCTCACGAATCACATAAATATTCTTATTGTAGTCTTCTTCTGATTGTAGCCCTTCACAAGGCCCCAGACAATTCTTTATATGGTATTGAAGGCATACCTTGAATTTTTTTCGTTCGATATTTTCTTTTGTCAACGGATATCGGCATGTACGGACCGGATACAAACTGGTAATAAGTCTCAAAATTAATTTAATTGTCAAAACCGAAGGATAAGGTCCATAATATGTAGATTTATCCTTTACGATTGTTCGCGTCATAAACACACGAGGGAATCGTTCATTTTTCACAACAATCCAGGGATAAGTCTTATCGTCCTTCAATAGAATATTATATCTTGGACGATGTTCTTTAATCATATTGTTTTCAAGAAGTAAAGCATCTTCTTCCGATTCGACAACAATATATTGTATATTTCTTATTTTGCTGACCAGCAAACGGGTTTTCCCTGATTCATGAGCCTTATTAAAATAAGAAGAGACCCGTTTTTTCAGGTTTTTCGCTTTGCCGACATAAATAATTGCTCCGTTTTCATCCAAATAGAGATAACATCCCGGACTTTCCGGAATGGATGAAACAATCGACAGTAATTCAATTTTATCTTTTCCTTCTGGATTCATGTAAAATTTATGATTATTGACCTACCCAACCAATAATCGTCAGTTATTTTTCAATCATTTATTAAATCTTAAATTTCAATATGGAATCGACCAAGATATCCGGATCAAATAAATTTCTTCCTTTCAGGTCTTCCAATTCAACAATAAAATTAGCAATAACTTTTTGGGGATTGAATTTTCGCACCAATTTACATGCTGCCAACATGGTTCCTCCGGTTGCCAACAAATCGTCATGCAACAAAACAACATCACCTTCAGACA
Source organism: Bacteroidales bacterium (assembly GCA_031551395.1). Lineage (GTDB taxonomy): Bacteria > Bacteroidota > Bacteroidia > Bacteroidales > Azobacteroidaceae > BNXB01. The sequence continues at coordinate 26,927 of JAVBNR010000002.1, read as the reverse complement.
AAGCATCCTGATGAATTTGAATGGTATCTATTCCATATTCTTTTCCGTACGACTCCTCATAAACAGCGGAAGGCAGCTTTCCTGGCTTGCGAATAGGAACAAATCCGACGCCAAGTCGTGTTGCTAAAATAGGGCCCATAATAAATCCGCGCGATTCGATTCCGACGACCTTCGTTATTCCGCTATCTTTATACATTTCATATAATCCATCCGACAGTTCGGCTAAACATTCTGCATTTTTAAATAAAGTCGTCACATCTTTAAATTGAATCCCCGGAATTGGGAAATCAGGAACATTGCGTATTGCATCTTTCAATTTCTGCACATTCATTTCAACTGATTTTATTTTCATTTTTTACGTTTTGTTCCACGTGGAACAAAATTTTCCTATCGTCCTAGTAATACTAATAATACATTGATGTCATTCGGGGAAACTCCCGGGATTCGACTTGCCTGAGCAATTGTTTCCGGATCGATGTTCGTCAATTTCTGTTTAGCTTCTGTCGATAATGACTGAATGGTGTTATAATCAAATTTACCTCGGATCTTTATATTTTCCAATCGATTTATCTTTTCTGCAATAATTTTCTCACGAGCAATATATCCTTCATATTTCATCAATATTTCGGTAGCTTCCAGAATTTCTTCTTTTCGATTCGAAATTTGTTCCAATTGAGCTCTAAAGTCAGGAATCAACCCTGCCACTTTTTCAATATCCAGTTGAGGGCGTAAAATTAAATCTATCAATTTCACTCCATGCTTCAACGGAGTAGTTCCATATCTTTCCAAATCGGCATTGATAGAATCAGCCCTTACGGAATAGTTGCGGGCGAAGTCAACAATTCGTTCTATTTCTGTTTTTTTCTCTTGCAACAATTGATAACGATCTTTTTGGGCCAGTCCCAGAAGATATGATTTCTCTGTCAAACGCATATCCGCATCATCCTGGCGTAAAAGAATACGATATTCTGCACGTGAAGTAAACATCCGGTAAGGTTCATCCACTCCTTTTGTCACTAAATCATCGATAAGAACACCTATATAAGCTTCATCCCGACCCAAAACAAAAGACTTTCCTCCATGAACATTTATATGAGCATTTATTCCTGCAATCAAGCCTTGAGCACCCGCTTCTTCATAACCGGTAGTCCCATTAATTTGCCCTGCAAAGAAGAGATTTTTAATACGTTTTGTTTCCAATGTATGATTCAATTGCGTCGGAGGAAAGAAATCATATTCAATAGCGTATCCTGGTCGATAAATCTGAATATCTCTAAAAGCCGGAATTTGTTGTAGAGCATTCAACTGGATGTGGAGTGGGAGAGAAGAGGAAAATCCATTCAGATAATACTCTTCAGTGGTCTCTCCTTCGGGTTCAAGGAATAATTGATGTTGCGTTTTATCTGCAAATGTAACAATTTTAGTCTCAATACTTGGGCAATATCGTGGACCGATACTTTGAATTTGTCCATTATAAAGAGGAGAATCATCCAAACCATTACGTAAAACTTCATGACAAGCTTCATTCGTATAGAGCGTCCAACAACTCAACTGTTTTAAAGGACGAGGTTCAAAATCCAGGTATGAAAACTTATGAAAATCCTTTTCTCCTTTTTGTTCCTCCATCAAAGAAAAATCAACACTTCGGCCATCAATACGAACGGGAGTCCCTGTTTTCATCCGATCACTAACAAAGCCTAGTTCTACCAACTGTTCGGTAACCCCATACGAAGCCGGTTCTGAAATCCGGCCTCCTTGAATCTGAGTTTTACCTATATGAAGTAATCCATTCAGGAAAGTACCAACAGTTAAAACAACCGTTTTGGCCTGAAATTCAACATTCATCGCGGTTTTGACACCACAAACACTACCATTTTCGATCATCAGACTGGTTACGGTATCCTGCCAGACAAATAAATTGGGGATATGATCTATCGTCTCCCGCCATTTGTCTATAAATTTGGCGCGGTCACTCTGTGCACGCGGGCTCCACATTGCCGGACCCTTGGAACGATTGAGCATGCGAAATTGAATGGCAGTCATATCCGTAACTATTCCCATTTGTCCGCCAAGAGCATCAATTTCCCGAACAATCTGCCCCTTGGCAATTCCGCCAACAGCAGGATTACAACTCATCTGGGCAATTTTATTCATATCCATCGTTATCAGCAGGGTTTCAGAGCCCAGATTAGCAGCAGCGGCGGCGGCGTCACAACCGGCATGTCCTGCTCCGACAACGATTACATCATAATCAAATTTCATACTCTATTTCTTAATCTCAACGCTTCGTCTTCTTTAGTACGCATTATTCTTTCATCTTCCGGCGTTTTATCTTCAAATCCACACAAATGAAGAATTCCATGAATAATCACCCGGTGTAATTCTTCATCATACTCCGTTCCAAATTTTTCGGAATTGCTTTTCACCGTATCCAAAGAAATAAATATATCACCGGAAATACAATCTTTTTCCGTATAATCGAATGTGATTATATCCGTATAATAATCATGATCCAGGTATTGTTTGTTTACTTCCAAAATTTTTTCATCCGAGCAGAAAATATAAGCAACATCTCCTACCTTCCGGCAATACATAGCAGCAACCTGTTTAATCCAGGTCGCAACCTTCCGCCGTTTAATATCAGGAAAACTGATTTCTTCTGTTTGATAACTAATTGCCATAAAAAAATTGCCTGCGAAACGGATGTTATGATTTCCATCTATTTGCAGGCACAAAGGTACAATTAATTTTTCATTCGGATTTAATGGAAAATTCAATCTGTCTCCTCCAACATAAATATTTCTTCCACAGGTTTCTTGCAAACCCGCGCAATCTTCAAAGCCAAAACCGTAGAAGGAATGTATTTATTCGCTTCAATGGCACTAATGGTTTGTCTGCTGACTCCTATCAAACGGGCCAGTTCTTCCTGTGTCAGGTTATTTATTACCCGTGCTACTTTTAAATTATTTTTCATCTTTCAATTGGTTGGATCTGTAAAGCATAAATTGAAATCGTGATACAAAGACCACCAAAAGAGCAAAGAGATTAACTATCATCACATTTAAAAATGGAAAACCGTAGATGAACAAAATACAGAAAATCAATAATCCGTAACAAATATAAGTCGCCCACATCAGGGACTCCATACGGATCTTGGCAACATACTCGTCTTCCACTTTTTCCTTTGAAAAACCGACGAAAATCGCACCGACAATGCAAAGAATAGCAAATAGTTCGTTCCCGATATTATCTTTTTGAATTCCCCATAAAGGTGATGGTTTATTCTGCCAGTTCATAAATTTTTCCGGAAACAGTGTAAATACTTTGCAATCAAAAAACTTAATCGAATCCGGACCTTCAGGAAGAATCAGGAAAACAATAAATAATACGAGCGATAATCCTAATAATATCCATCCTACTTGTTTAAACCGATGAGGAAATAAATAATTTGTTTTCATACAATCAATGATTAAAGTTTACGGCACAAATGTAAAGTTTATTTTACATTATGACAAATAAACTTTACATTTAAATAGGTTAGAAAATACAAATAAATTCGATCACTTTAATAAACAACTGATTATCATCCAAAAAACAAATAACAGACAAAAACAGCAGTAAGCACTCCGGCTAAATCAGCAAGAAGAGCGCCGGTAACCGTGTATCTTGTATTTTTAATATTAACAGAGCCGTAGTAAACTGCAACAATATAAAATGTTGTTTCAGTTGATCCTTGGAATATGCTGGCTAAACGACCGACAAACGAATCCGCACCATAAGTTTGCATTGCATCCAACATCATTCCGCGGGCTCCGCTTCCACTCAAAGGCTTCATTATAGCCGTCGGCAAAGCAGGTACAAAATCGGCATTCAATCCGCACATGGCAACTAATGAAGAAATACCGTCAATTAAAAAATCCATAGCTCCTGATGCACGAAAAAGGGCAATCCCTACCAGCATGGCAACCAAATAAGGAATAATCATCACTGCTGTTTTGAAACCATCTTTTGCTCCTTCTATAAATGCATCATATACATTAATTTTTTTACGTATTCCTGAAACAATAAAAGCAACAATGATACACAACAAAAGAAAATTGGCAGCAAGACCGGAATAAAGGGAAATTTTATCTTGGGGAAGAATATTGAATAACCAGACGATGAAAGCAATAAAAGTAATAATTCCTGCAAAAACACTTAATAAAACTTTGTCGAATACATTAATTTTTTGTTTGATACAAACATAAAAAGCGCCGATAAGCGTAGCGATTGTCGTAGCAATCATCAACGGAATAAAAATATCGGAAGGATTGGCAGCACCCATTTGCGCCCGATAAACCATGATAGTTACCGGAATTATAGTTAAGCCCGAAGCATTCAAAACCAAAAACATAATCATCGAGTTAGAGGCTGTATCTTTGTTCGTGTTCAACTCCTGCATTTCTTTCATCGCTTTCAAACCTAAAGGAGTGGCGGCATTATCCAGGTTTAACATATTTGCAGCAATATTCATGAGCATAGATCCAATTGCCGGATGACCTTTCGGGAGTTCCGGAAAAAGCCGGCTGAAAACAGGAGTCCCGATCCTGGCAAGAAAATTAACCATTCCTCCTTTTTCTCCGATTTTCATAAAACCCAGCCAAAGGGATAAAACGCCGGTCAAGCCCAACGAAATTTCAAATGCTGTCTTAGACGAAGTAAAAGTAGCATTCATCATCTCTGAAAAGACATTTAAATCTCCGGTAAAAATGACCTTACATAAGCCAACGACAAATGCTATAACGAAAAAAGCAATCCAAATATAATTTAAAACCATAATTTCATACGTAAATATTTATTTTTATATTATTGTCGTATGGAAACTCGCATTTTCATTATCTAGGACTTACATGCATGTAAATGCTCGTCTTCATGTGGAATAAGTTACAAAAGTACATGAATATTTTTAAAAAAATTTCCCAAATAAAATAAATATACATTTTCTGAGTTTCAAAACGGATTCATTGATTATTTTTGCATAATGAATATTGTCCGTGCTGTTATTTTCGATTTAGATGGGACTTTGGTTGATTCATTGGTAGATATCGCCAACGCAATGAATCGGACACTTATGCGGTTTAATTATCCGACTTACGATTATGATGCTTATAAGTATTTCGTTGGTAACGGATTAAAAACGCTTGTGTATCAATGCCTCCCGGATAATAAAAAAGAGGAAGAACATGTGATCGAATGCTTGGGAATAATGATGGAAGAATACCGGAAAACCGTTACCGAAAAAACTGTACCTTACCCGGGAATTCCGGAATTACTGGACGAATTGTCCAAACTGAATATAAAAATGGCTATTCTTTCTAATAAAGCAGATGAACTAACACAAAAAATATGTTCACGTTTATTGAATCAATGGCATTTTGAAATTATTATGGGAGCAAGTGAACTGTTTCCGAGAAAGCCGGATCCGGCTTCAGCATTGTACATTGCTGAAACAATGGACGTTATTCCGAAAAACATCACATACATCGGCGATACCAATGTGGATATGAAAACCGCCAATGCAGCAGGAATGTTTGCCGTCGGTGTGACTTGGGGATTCCGTACACGTGAAGAATTGGAAGAAAACGGAGCCAAATTGATTATTAACCATCCGACCGAATTATTGAACTATTTATGACCGAGTGGATAAAAAACAATTATATCGAAATTATCGGAGCATTCTTCGCTTTAATTTACCTGATACTGGAAGTCCGTCAAAAATGGACAATGTGGATTGTAGGAATCATCAGCTCCCTGTTTTACATTTACATTTTTTTCGAAGCTAAACTATATGCAGAAATGGGGCTGAATGTATATTATACATTCATGTCCATATATGGTTTATATTGCTGGAAATTGGCTAAAAATACCGAAAAAATGGACCCCAGTCGCATCACATTCAAAGCAGGAGGGATCATAACTTTCATTTCAATCGTTTTGTTCGCCGCAATGGTTTTTATATTGATCCGGTTTACAGATTCTCCGGTTCCTTATGCCGACGCCTTGGTTGCTGCTCTCAGTATTGTCGCTACCTGGATGGTTTCTCAAAAAATCATCGAACATTGGTACATATGGATTTTTGTGAACTTTTTCTCCGTAGGATTGTATGTATATCAAGCGCTTTACCCTACAGCCGTATTATTTATGATTTATGGGAGCATGTCTATTGTAGGGCTGATCCAATGGAGAAAATCAATAAAAAAGAATCAATAAAAAATGAAAGAAATTTCAATCATACAAGATTTCAGAACGATTATTTTGGCAAACGGAGCATTTCCTCAACATGAAATTCCTCTATCATTCTTAAAAAAAGCCGAACGGATCATCTGTTGCGACGGAGCTACTGAAAATCTCTTGGCAGCCGGACTCGAGCCGGATTTTATAGTCGGTGATTTAGATAGTCTATCCAAAGATATCAAAATCCGTTATTCCAATATTTTAAATCACGATCCTGACCAGGAAACCAATGACCTGACAAAAGCGGTTCAATTCTGCTTCAAAAACGGATGGAAAAAAATAACGATTCTTGGGGCAACAGGGAAACGCGAAGACCACAGTCTCGGTAATATTTCATTATTAACTGACTATGCAGAACTCGTCAATCCTCAAATGCTAACAGATTATGGCACATTCGTTCCGATGCTGGAGTCAACTTCATTTGAAAGCTTTGAAGGACAGCAAGTTTCGATTTTCAATCTCACTCCCAATACTCTTTTTTGCACAAAAAACCTCCGTTATCCATTAATTAACAGACCGTTATTATTATGGTGGCAAGGAACTCTAAACGAATCCCTTGGAAATCAGTTTACAATTGAAATGGATAACGGTAAAGCAATTGTTTTCAGAAAATATTTCTGAACATATTCAATTGACAGCCCAACGTTTCAGTTTCGGAAAAAACTGTTTCATTTGAGCAATGGCCTGTTCTTTCGTTAATTTTTGCTCGCTGTCTATATTAAATTCTTCGACAAACTGCGCACAATGATCAATCATCTCATCCATCGTACAATCTTGTGCGAAAGCTCCGTCTTTGTAACAATAAATGCAGTAATCATCATTCAATGAGTGGTCTTTATTTGTTCCATGTTGATCCGGATCTGTAAGCGGCATACCGCAACTTTGACAAAATTTAGCTTCCATAATACCATTTTTAATTTTGTTAATAACAAGACAAATATAGAATTAATTGCTGAAAAACAGTCGTTCAAAACTGTAAAACAAATAAAAAAATACTGATAAAATAATTTTTTGTACTTTTGCAATTCTGACAAATTAACTAAAACAACTATGGAATTGGAATTGATCCGAAACAAAATTTACGAAATCCGAAATTACCGGGTAATGTTGGATTTTGACTTGGCAGCAATGTATCAGGTAGAAACACGTGTATTGAACCAATCCGTAAAGCGTAACATAAAACGTTTTCCATCGGATTTTATGTTTCAATTGTCTGAATATGAATGGGAAATATTGAAATCACAAATTGTGATTTCAAGTTGGGGAGGTACTCGTAAACTTCCGTATGCTTTCACAGAACAAGGAGTTGCCATGTTGTCCGGTCTACTGAATAGTGATGTGGCAATTGCTGTGAACATCAGCATTATGCGAGCTTTTGTAGCAATTCGTCAACTTGTATTCAACCCTTCAATAGATAAAGTAGGAGAATTACAAACAGAACTTCGGGAATTAAAACAATACATCGAAGAAGTATTTTCCGACTACAACGATATCAACGATGACACGCGGATGCAATTGGAACTGATCAACAAAACACTGGCTGAATTACAAGCCAAAAATAAATCCAATCAGCCGCGTCCGCAAATCGGATACACAGCCGATAGATACAAGCAAGATTAAAAAAATAGGGAAACACGCAAAAAATCTTTACCTTTGCACCCTTAAAATAACGGAGAATTAAGGCATCATCAATTCTCAATTCTTCACTCTTAATTTATTATATGATTACAGTTAGCAATTTAGCCATTCAATTCGGGAAAAGAGTATTATTCCAAGACGTCAATCTCAAATTCACTCCAGGAAACTGTTATGGCATCATCGGGGCCAATGGAGCCGGTAAATCTACTTTCCTCAGAGCATTAAGCGGAGATTTGGACCCCAATGTAGGTACAGTCACTTTTGGACCGGGAGAACGACTTTCCGTATTAAAACAAGATCACTTTGCATACGATGAATTTACGGTTATGGATGCCGTTTTGCAAGGTCATACCGTACTTTGGGAGATAACCAAAGAAAAAGATGCTTTATATGCCAAATCTGATTTCAGTGACGCCGATGGTGTGCGGGCTGCCGAATTGGAAGAAAAATTCGCCGAATTGGAAGGTTGGAATGCCGAAAGCGATGCAGCAAACCTGCTCAGCGGATTAGGGATCAAAGAAGAGATGCATTATATGATGATGAAAGATGTGAGTGGGAAAGAAAAGGTGCGTATCCTGCTTGCACAAGCTCTATTCGGAAAACCGGATAACCTCTTGTTGGATGAACCGACCAACGACTTGGATATAGAAACCGTTATGTGGCTCGAAAATTACCTTTCGGAATTTGAAAATACGGTGTTGGTTGTATCCCACGATCGCCACTTTTTGGATTCTGTGTGTACGCATACAGTCGATATAGACTATGGAGATATTAAATTATTTTCAGGGAATTATAGCTTTTGGTACGAATCCAGCCAATTAGCATTGCGCCAGCAACAACAACAAAATAAAAAAGCTGAAGAAAAGAAAAAAGAGTTGGAAGAATTCATCCGCCGATTCAGCGCCAATGTGGCTAAATCAAAGCAAACCACCAGCCGTAAGAAGATGATCGAAAAACTCAATATCGAGGAAATTCAACCCTCTTCCCGCAAATATCCCGGTATCATTTTCACTCCGGCACGTGAGACAGGCAACAAAATATTAGAAGTCAACGGACTTTCGGCCAGCATCGAAGGAGAGGTTCTTTTCAAAAGCGTTTCTTTTAATATCGAAAAAGACGATAAAGTGATCTTTCTGTCACGGGATCCACGCGCCATGACCACCTTTTTTCAAATCATTAATGATGAACAAAAAGCAGACGAAGGAACCTTCGAATGGGGACAAACCATTACTACAGCCTATTTACCTTTAGATAATTCGGCTTTTTTCGATACGGATATGAATCTGATCGACTGGATCGCTCAGTTTTCAGAAGACACGCACGAAGTCTATTTGAAAGGTTATCTGGGCAAAATGTTGTTTTCGGGAGAAGAAGTACTCAAAAAAGCCAGTGTGCTCTCAGGAGGCGAGAAAATGCGTTGCATGATTGCACGAATGATGTTGAAGAATGCCAATTGCATGATTTTGGATTCTCCGGCCAACCACCTCGATCTGGAATCGATTCAGGCATTCAATAACACATTGAAAAATTTCAAAGGAAATATTCTGATGTCGAGTCATGACCATGAGTTTATTCAAACCGTTTGTAACCGGGTAATCGAACTCACTCCCCATGGAATTATAGATAAAATCATGGATTATGACGATTATATTACTTCCGATGAAATCAAAGAATTAAGAAAGAAATTATACAAATAATGTATTTTCTTCAAAAATATAACAAATACATATATATCGTCCTTTTACTCGCCTGCCTGTTGCCTTGGATAAGTCCGCCGGTGGCATTATTTCTAGGACTTGCTTTTGCACTTTCATGCGGACAAGCTTTTCCTGTCTTCAATAAAAAAGCATCCAAATACTTACTTCAAATTTCGGTTGTAGGCTTAGGATTCAACATGAATCTGCATCAAGCTCTGCAATCCGGAAAAGAAGGTTTGATTTTCACGGTTGTTTCTGTTATGAGTGTCATGATCTTAGGATACCTTGTAGGCAAAAAATTACGCATCAATCAAAATATTTCTTACCTGATATCCTCCGGAACAGCCATTTGCGGAGGTAGCGCCATCGCTGCCATTGCTCCTTTAGTCAAAGCAAAAGAAAATGAGATGTCGATTTCTCTTGGTACGGTTTTCATCCTGAATGCCATAGCACTTTTCTTTTTTCCGATTTTAGGCCATCTGCTTCGAATGTCTCAGGAACAATTCGGTTTATGGGCTGCTATTGCCATTCATGACACCAGTTCGGTCGTTGGAGCAGGAGCCACTTATGGAGCTGAAGCGCTACAAGTTGCAACAACGGTCAAACTGACCCGGACGCTTTGGATCATTCCGATTGCATTTGTCACTTCTTTGATTTTCAAGAATAAGAATGAAAAAATATACATTCCATGGTTCATTTTATTTTTTGTCGTAGCTATGGTTATCAATACATTTTTACCATTCCCACAACAAATTAATGACGGAATCATATTTACTGCACACAAAGGACTTACCCTCACTTTATTTATGATCGGATCAAGCTTGTCTTTATTCGCATTGAAACAGGTAGGAGTAAGGCCTGTTTTATTGGGGATTATCCTTTGGTTTTTTATTTCCGTAATCAGTTTAATGGTAATTTTATAAAAAATTTGCTTTCAAAATATATGTTGTTAAACCATTAATTTTATTTGTGTTTTTCCATAAAATATTTGTATCTTTGTACAATTAAAGCATCGCCATATTTTCTTGTATGGTTTTGAGCCGCTCCTGTAGCGGCTTTTTCATTTAATTTATTATGAAAAGAGTTACAGTTTACATTGATGGCTTCAACTTTTATTACGCCTTAAAAAGAGTAAAAAAAATAGACAAAGATTGGTCTAATTTTTATTGGATTGATTTTGTTAAATTGTTCTCTTATTTTTTAGGAGCAGATCAAGAATTAACAAAAGTTGTATATTTTACAGCGACACCGTTAAGTTCGGAAAAGAGTAGTAGACAAAGCGCTTTATTTAATGCTAATAAATTCCTTAACGGCAACAAATTTGAAATTATCAGAGGAAAATATTTCTCAAAACAAATCCCTTGTCCTAATTGTCATTTTTCTATTGATAAACCCGAAGAGAAAAGAACAGATGTCAACTTATCTGTCAGTTTAATAGGAGATTGTGTTTTAGATAAGACAGATATCCTAATTTTAGTTACGGCGGATAGTGACTTGGTCCCTCCTATAGAATTCATACAAAAAAATTACCCGAATAAAAAACTTAAAGTTTTTTTCCCTCCAAACTCTTTTTGTTACGATTTACGAGATAACATCAATCATAACAAAGGGAAAATCATTTTATTAAGAGACAACAAAAAGAAATTTTTCAATAGTATTATGCCTGATATCGTATACAATCAGGATGGTTCTAACAGTATTTCAATTCCTTCAAAATGGAAAAAAATACAAACAATCACATGACAGCCCAATTTATACTTCAGGAACTTCATTCCGTAGCAAATCCGGAAAAAGCTAAATTTTTGCAGGGTTTTTTCAAGACAGGCAAGGGTCAATATGCCGAAGGCGATATTTTTCTCGGAATTGTCGTCCCGAACATAAGGGATCTTGTTAAAACAAATAAAGCGTTGCCTTTGTCGGAAATTCAAGTATTACTCGATTCGGAATATCATGAAGCCCGTTTGGCCGGTTTGCTTTTCCTTGTTCAACAATTTAAAAAATCAAAAAAAGAAGAAGAGCGAAAAGAAATATTCGATTTTTACCTCAGAAATGCCCGCAGAGCCAATAACTGGGACTTGGTGGATGTTACCTGTCGCGACGTAATCGGAACGTTTCTGTTGGACAAAGACGACCGAAGAATTTTATATAAGTTAGCCGGAAGTGATAATCTTTGGGAGCAACGCATTGCTATCGTTTCTACCTGGATGTTCATCAAACACAAGCAATACGATGATACTTTGGCTATTTCCGAAAAATTGCTCAATCATAAACATGATTTGATGCACAAAGCGGTCGGCTGGATGTTGCGTGAAGTCGGAAAAAAAGACAAGGAAACCTTGGTCGATTTCCTTGAAATGCATTATAAAAACATGCCGCGAACGGCTTTACGATATGCTATCGAACATTTTAGCCCTGAAGAAAAAGCCTACTTTATGAAAAAGTAGTTTCAATCAATCAGCGAAAAGCTCTTCGAGATCAATGATCAGACCTTCAAGTGTGCGAACAGGAACCTTTATTGTACCATTGATGATATTGTAGACCGTTCCCTCATCGTATTTACCGTCTTCCTGTAAAAGGAAAACAATCACCGTTACTTCATTGGGATAAACCAACCAATATTCCTTTACACCGGCTGCTTCATAGAGCTGAAATTTTTCATTGGCATCGCGCTTTCCGGTGCTTGGAGAAAAGACCTCCACTACCAGGTCCGGAGCGCCGATACACCCTCTGTAATCTAATTTGGCCGGATCACAGACCACACAAATATCGGGTTGCACCACATTGTAAATCTGATCGTCATCTGTAGATCCATTCATTGGTAAGCGAACATCGAAAGGAGCAGAATAAATCTTGCATTTAGCTTTTCTTTTTCTAACAAAAAGCAATGCTTCTCCGAAAAAAGAGGAAACAGCTTGTGCATGTTTACGAAATGGTGCGGACAAGCGATAAACCATTCCGTCGATGATTTCTCTCCTTACATCATCCGCCCAGGTCAGGTAATCGGCATACGAATACCGTTGTTTGCCATAAGCGATGACAGGTTCTTCAACTTTGTCTTTCGTTTTTTTGTTTTCTTCAACGGGATATTTCTTTTCCGGCTGTTGGTTTTCTTCCGTTTTCATGTTGCAAATACTTAAATTTTTAGCAAAAATACAAAATAAATTGAATGATTTAATTATTCTTCCTGTAATTCTTTCAATTCATCAAGGCTTCTTTTTATAGTCTGAATATTAGATGCATAATATCTGTCATATTGCCAATAAGTTCCTAATATTCCTATAATAAATATAGTAATCATAAATGTCCACAACGATAAGTTTGCATGTAATTCATAATAAGAAATAGCTCCAAGAATGTAATAAACAGGAATAATTAAAAAGATGGAAATTTGTTTTTCCTTTTTGATTTTAATAATAAGCCGGTTAATAATTTCCGTATTGAGTTTAATATCTTTGGTAAAATCAATCTTCATCAAATTCATTACACTCTTTCCTGTATAAACAAGTCCGCATACAACATGAATAAACACCCAAACAAAGAGTATTTTGGGTGCAATTGTTCCATCAAAACGGGATTGCCCCCACAACCAAATAATCACAGGAGTTGCCAGTATAAACACAATTATTCCAAACCATTCGAAATTGATCAGGCGATTCAAGGCTTTGCCCGATTTTCTTTCCAATATCTCCCGAATCAGACGCTCGTTGAGTTTTTCGTTTTTCTGCAATTTATTATCTAACGTTATCCAGACATTTTTTAATTCATCTAATTCCATAATTTTACTACTTTAATTTTCCGACATCACTTTTAATTTCTCTTTGATACGTTTCAACTTAATGGCCACATTGTTGATCGTCAATCCTGTAATATCAGCAATTTCCTGATAGGATTTTTCTTCTAACCAAAGCAGAATAATGGCGCGTTCCAATGTTTTTAACTGATGAATCAGCTTGTACATTTCCCGGATGCTTTCTTCCATGGATTCGGATTCGGACAAATGTTCAGCTAAATTAAGATTGGCTATATGTTGCGGCCGGCGCAATTCTTTTCGCATACCGGTTATACAAGTATTCAGGGCAATCCGGTACATCCAGGTGGATAACGAGCTTTCATTACGAAATTTCGGGAAGCCTTTCCATAAATTATAGACGACCTCCTGGTAAAGATCAGCTAATGGGAATTCATCAGAAACATAGACAGAACAAACCTTATAAATGAGTCTGTCATTCTGTTGGATCAGTTCTATAAATGCTTTTTCAAATTTAGGATCGTTCATTTAATCTGCTTTTCTCTATTAGTCGGCATAACGAGAATAAAATTACAGAATTAGTGAAATTTATTCTGAAATTGTCAAGTGATTGTTGATGATTCTTTCAATCCAGACATTACCAAGAACATCTACATTATAAATGATATACCAAGTAGTGTGTTGGTTGCGTTTATAGCGATGTACGTATTCTCCGAATTTTTTGTGAATGGAATAATACGAAATATCATGAATTATTTTTTTATCCAAAGATTCACATTCAAACTCTATATCTGCAACATAAGACAAAACATGTCCAATACTCAATTGATGTTTTTTCCAAATTATAAGGCCGATAAAAATATTGTTAAGGTCTTTATTTGCAAGCTGATTATAATAAACCATTCTCTTTATAATGTTTAGTTATTTGTTCTCTCAATGAGCGCCAAAACTCCTCCCCTGTCATATATCCTTCAGGGATAATGCCAGTTACAGCAGGATTTGTACCGTCGCCCGTCTTGTCAACAAATATCAATTCATCTTTTGTATGAAACCTCTTTTCTTTTTTCATTTTTTCAATAATCATAGCATTCCGTTTTGATTGATAAATAATAACTCCTGCAAATATAGTCATTATTTATCAATCAAAAACAAATTTTTAAGTAATAAAAATAATTATTTTATTCCACAACCAATTGCTTTTGTTGAAGTTACAGCAACAAGATTACCTGCAAGCAAAGCATCGACAGCATTGGCAACATAAGGTGTTTTTACAGCGGAAGCATTTTCATAATTATCATCTATAGCTCCAATGTAACGAACTACATTTCCTTTATCCGTTTTCTGCAAAACAAAAACATGAGGTGTTTTTATTGCTCCATAAGCCGGATAAACTTTTTGTCCATCATCGAACAGATAAGGGAAAGTAAAACCTTTTTCTTTTGCCCGCTTAATCATTTGGTCATAACTGTCTTTCGGTTCTATCGCCGGATTGTTCGGATTGATTGCAACAACCGGATATCCTTTCGCTTTATATGTTTTATCCAAAGCGATTAACCGATTCTCATAAGCTTGTGCGTACGGACAATGATTGCATGTAAAAACGACGATAAATCCTTTCGCTTGTGGATAATCCGAAAGTGAAACTATTTTTCCGTCTACATTTTTCAGTTTGAAATCCGTCGCCAGATCTCCAACTTTATAACCTTGTGCAGAAATACTTATGATACTTACAAAAAACAATATCAAAAACAAATTTATACGTTTCATTTTTCTAAAAATTTAATTGTTAATAATTTTAACTCATTGTATGTAAATGACTTTTCATAAAATTCTCTGGAGTTTCCTTTTACAATTAATGTTGCAGGAATAACACCACTCCATGTAGGATTTACTTTATCGATCCAGGAATTAGCATCCGGATCACTTAAAACAACTACAGGAGATTGAATATTTTTCTTTTTAATAAAGGGGACGACTCCTTTCTCAATTTGAGACTTAAAATCAAGGCTGATCAGAAGGATTTTTATTTTCTGAGCCGCAAATTCTTTCCCGATCTGATCAAAATAAGGCAATTCTTTAATGCAAGGAGCACAATAAGTCGCCCAAAAATTAAAAATATAGACGGTATCGTTATCCGGCTGCGGATGGAAGAAAGGTTCAATTTGCCGGAAATCATACACAGGAATTGTGTAACTGTCAGGTTCCATTGCCTGCCATGCTTCCATATTCCGGCAAGAGAATAAAATAAGAATAAATATAAGAATATATTTCATACCTGTTAGTTCATTGATTACACGAAACTAACAGGTAGAAATAATGAAATGTTTATAGGAATTGAATGTCTATAAAAAACTTTTCAATTATTTAGGACATTTTTATAATCAAAGATTATAATGCTTCTTTGATGATTTCCCCTACTGTCGGATGTGGGAAAACCATGGCTTTCAATTCATCGGCTTTCATTCCTTTTTCAATAGCAATGCCGGCAATAACAATAATTTCCGAAGCTGGATTACCTAGGATATGAACACCTAGAATCGTATCATCTTCCGCCAGAATTATTTTGCAGACTCCTCCTCCTTGTTCATTTTCAGCAACAAAACGACCGGAATAAGCCAATGGAAGTTGTTTTACCCGGTAGGCTATACCTTCTGATTGCAGCATTTCTTCTGTTTTTCCGACTCCGGCAATTTCCGGATTAGTATATACAACACCAGGAATAGCTTTATAGCTCATTGAATGACGATGACCCAGAATGTGTTCTACGGCCACTTCCGCCTCACGGACAGCAGTATGAGCCAATAAAGAAAATCCGGTAACATCCCCACAAGCATAGACATTGGGGTTCGATGTTTGCATAAATTCATTCACTTTCAATCCATTACGAAATTTTTCAAGGTTCAGGTTTTCCAATCCGAAGCCATTAATTACGGGTTTACGGCCAACGCTCAATAAAAGCTTTTCTGCCTGTAATATTTTCCTTTCTCCCTCTTTTTCAACCTCCACATTTTGTCCCTGGATACCTGTCACTTTGGTACTTAAATGAAATTCTATGCCTTTTTTTGTATATTCATTTCTCAACAAAGCCGAAAGTTCTTTATCCATTCCACCAAGAATTTCATCAAGCATCTCAATTACAATCACTTTTACACCCAACGAATTGAAAAAAGATGCAAACTCAATTCCGATTACACCACCACCGATAACGACCAGCGAAGCGGGTAAATCTTTATTTTCCAAGGCTTCGCGACTGGTCCAATATTCCGTTTCGGCAACACCGGGAATAGGAGGGATTACAACATCAGAGCCCGTACACAATAATAATTTTTTAACGGTATAGGTTTGTTCGTTGCATGAAATCGTGATTTCATCATTATTAGATCCTGTTACAAATGCTTCTCCGAGAACTGTTTCAACACCGGCATCCTGTACTTTTGCACGTACACCGGCATTCAGTTTACGAACGACCTTATTTTTTCGGGAAATTATTTTAGACAAATCAAATTTTATATTTTCAGTATCAATTCCATATTTTGAAGATTCTTTTGCAGTGTAATATACTTTCGCCGAATAAAGTAGCGTTTTCGTAGGCACACATCCTTCATTCAGGCAAACACCACCAAGAGCTCTTTTCTCAAATAACACCGTTTTCAGGCCATTCAATCCTGCTAATTCAGCAGCTGTATAGCCTGCAGGTCCTCCTCCAATAATTGCTAAATCGTAATTCATAATATCATTGTAATTAAATTTTCACATATATTTCAACAAATATAGCAGAATATAGTTGTATCTCAAAATTTATCAAAAACAAAAAAGGAAAGAAATACGTTTAGTGATATAATAAAATATATAATATGACTAGCATTTCACTTCCTACAGATGTTTCGATCATTACAACCTATCGATGCCAAATGCGTTGCAAAATGTGTAATATTTGGAAATACCCTTCTGATGAATTCCAGGAAATTACTCCTAAGGATCTTGAAAAATTACCGAATTTGAAATTTGTAAACATTACAGGAGGAGAACCTTTTCAAAGAAGAGATTTAGAAGATATCGTAGCCGTATCTTTTGAAAAAGCGCCGAGGGTAGTCATTTCAACATCCGGATGGCATTACGACCGGATAATTAATTTAGCAAAAAAATATCCTAAAATAGGTATTCGCGTGAGTATCGAAGGACTCTCACAAAGAAACGACGATTTAAGAGGCCGGTCCGGAGGATTCGATAATGGTTTGAGGGTGCTGTTAAAGCTGAAAGAAATGGGCGTTAAAGACATTGGTTTTGGCATAACCGTATCCAATCAGAACTCTGATGATATGCTTTGGCTATACAATTTAGCCAAAGAACTCAAAATGGAATTTGCAACAGCTACTTTTCACAATTCATATTATTTTCACAAAGACGATAACAAAGTGACCAATAAAGATGCCGTAATCGACAATTTTCACACACTGATGGAATCGCTTTTAAAAGAAAATAATCCCAAAAGTTGGTTCAGGGCATTTTTCAACCTCGGATTAATCAATTACATACAAGGAGGTAGGAGGATGTTACCCTGTGAAGCTGGTACTGCCAATTTTTTCATAGAACCCTATGGAGACATATATCCATGTAATGGTTTAGAAGATAAAATCTGGAAAGAAAGTATGGGCAATATCCGTAATTTCAACACATTTGAAGAACTTTGGTACAGTGCACAAGCTGAAAAAGTGCGAGGATTGGTACGTCA
Source organism: Bacteroidales bacterium (assembly GCA_031551395.1). Taxonomy (GTDB): domain Bacteria; phylum Bacteroidota; class Bacteroidia; order Bacteroidales; family Azobacteroidaceae; genus BNXB01. The sequence goes on along the minus strand of JAVBNR010000002.1, from coordinate 8,839 downwards.
ATGTCCCAAAAACTGCTGGATGGTAGGTACAGCTTCTCCTGTAATGAAAAAATACATCCGCCATCCAATGGAATGGGTCGTAAGAAATAAAATCAAAAGTATATTGGGAAAAGACATACTTATTGATGATATCCCATGGTTCGACGTAGGACAAGATCCTCGTCAGGGGGATTTAAATTATTCGCGGATGAATCCGTTTACAGATACTCACGGCGTAAAACCAGATTCATCTTTACCCCTAATAGAAGAATAGCATGAAAGAACATAAGATATTATTAAACAAAAAGTTAACAAAAAACACTTTCATTCTGCGATTTGAAAAAAAAGACCTGCGATTTGTCCCGGGACAGCACTTGTGCGTAGGTGTTTCCGACGATGATGATCGTCCGTATTCCATTTATAATGGAGAAAACGACGAATATATAGAAATTCTTATCCGGGAAGTTCAGGATGGGAATATTTCAAAAAAATTAAAACAATTAAAAACAAACGATCTTGTTTCCGTCGAACATCCGCACGGTTATTTTTGTATTAAAGATAAACTCGAAAATAATCCCGAATTTGTTTTTATCGCTACAGGCACCGGAATATCTCCATTTCATTCTTTTATAAAATCTTATCCCGATTTATCCTATACTTTGATACATGGCGTAAGGACAACCGAAGAAGCTTATGATGCTGATTTTTATCCTGAAGAAAATTATGTTTTATGTACCTCCAGAGACTCAACCGGAAAATTTACAGGCAGAGTAACAGATTATATTAAAACAATAGAGCTTAATCCCAAATCATATTATTATCTTTGCGGTAATTCCGAAATGATCGATGATGTATATAACATTCTGGAATCAAGAGGAATATCTCGGAACAATATACGAACAGAAACATATTTCTGAAAAATGGTACATAAATTTGATTTTCTAGTCATCGGTTCCGGTATTGCCGGAATGAGTTTTGCATTGAAAGTAGCAGATAAAGGTAAAGTAGCAGTCATTTGTAAAACAACTTTAGAAGAAGCAAATACCTTTTACGCACAAGGAGGAATCGCTTCGGTAACAGCTCCGATCGACGATTTTGAAAAACACATCAAAGACACACTTATTGCCGGAGATTCTCTTTCCGATACCAAAGTAGTGGAAAAAGTCGTAAAAGAAGCTCCGGCTCAAATTAAAGAACTGATTGGTTGGGGTGTTGATTTTGATAAAGACGATAAAGGAAATTTCGATTTGCACAAAGAAGGAGGCCATTCCGAATTTCGGATTTTACATCATAAGGATACTACAGGAGCTGAGATACAAACAAGTTTGATAAGCAGAGTCAAAAATCATCCGAATATCACGGTTTTCGATCATCATTTTGCTGTAGAAATACTTACTCAGCACCATTTAGGAGAAAATATCACTCGCCACACAAAAAATATCGAATGTTACGGAGCTTACATTTTAAACGAACATAGTCGGAATGTCCATACATTTTTGTCGAAAGTAACCATGATCGCAACCGGAGGTATCGGCAGTATTTATCAGACAACGACTAATCCGCTGGTTGCTACGGGCGATGGGATTGCTATGGTTTATCGCGCTAAAGGTCTGGTAAAAGACATGGAATTTGTTCAGTTTCATCCGACAGCTTTATACAACCCGAAAGAACGACCTTCTTTTCTGATTACAGAAGCCATGAGGGGGTACGGAGCTGTTTTAAAAACGAGAAGCGGGAAAGAGTTCATGCAAAAATACGACGAAAGAAAATCGCTTGCTCCCCGTGATATTGTTGCCCGGGCCATTGATACTGAGATGAAAAACCGGGGAGATGACTTTGTCTATTTGGATGTCACTCATAAAGATCCCGAGGAAACCAAAAAACATTTTCCGAACATTTACGAAAAATGCCTGAGTGAAGGCATCGATATCACAAAAGATTATATTCCTGTTGCACCGGCAGCACACTACCTTTGTGGAGGAATTGCCGTAGACATGAATGCCCATTCCACAATCAATCGTCTTTATGCCACCGGAGAATGTTCCTGTACCGGACTTCACGGAGCCAATCGATTAGCTTCCAATTCTTTAATAGAAGCTATTGTTTATGCTGATTCCGCAGCAAAGCACGCCAAAGCAAATATTGAAAATTATCATTTTAATGAAAATATTCCTCTTTGGAACGATGAAGGAACCTCTTTACCGGAAGAAATGGTGTTGATAACACAAAGTGTAAAAGAGGTCGGACTGATTATGTCTAACTATGTAGGAATTGTCCGTTCTAACTTACGATTGAAAAGAGCTTTAGACCGATTGGAAATACTTTATCGCGAAACTGAAAATTTATTCATTCGCTCAATTGTTTCAAGAGATATTTGTGAACTGCGTAATATCATTAATGTGGGTTATTTGGTTATAAAACAGGCCATGGAACGCAAAGAAAGTCGCGGATTACATTATACGATTGATTATCCTGAAAAAAATATTTTGAGATAATCCCATTATACAGAACGTACGGACTACATTGATTTTTTTCATCATCAGTATAATCCGTACGATCTGCATAAAATTAAAAAAAAGCTGTAGGAATGCTTAAATGGCTATTTTTTGATAATATCAATGATTTTTTTATTTCAATTTTCATATCTTCTATTTTTTTTCTCAAAGAAGCATCGTTTTGATCATTTACTTCATTTTCCAGATAATAATGTAAAATGACTTCCATTCCACATGATTCAAACAACTGTTTTTCGTTTATTGAGGAATGTCCGTAACGATCGCTGACTTTGTATAAGTTAGAAGATTTATCGAATGTATTAACAATAATAGCCTTTTTTCCTTCTAATAATTTTTTAATTCCTTTTTCAGTAACAGAATAAGCAAAACCTTCTGAAAATACTCTATCAATATATCCTTTTAGTAAAGCCGGCATTCCGGTTAAACCTACCGGATAAATAAATGTCAAAATATCAGTATTGGAAATATGTTCCTGTTCACATAAAACATCTTCAAGGAAAGTACCTTTTTCTGCAGCACTAATGTCTTCTGCGCTAATTATAGGATTAAATCCTATTTGATATAAGTCCCGAACCGTAAAATCCATCTGATATTTATCATACATAGATGACAGTTCCATGTGTATTAATTTACTCAAATTTTCACTTAACGGATGACATAATACTACCAACTGTTTCATGGGGAATACCTCTTTCAAGGATTTTTTAATAGTTAGTCTTTTTTAATAATTCGTTTTTTTCGGTTCAAAATAAGACTGAGGATGTTCACAAGCCGGGCATGCATTCGGAGCGTTTTTCCCTTTATGTACATAACCACAATTACGGCATTGCCACTCTATTTCTTCGTCTTTTTTGAACACTTCGTCTTTTTCAATATTCGCCAATAATTTACGATAACGAGCCTCATGTTCAGCTTCTACACGTGCAATCATGCGAAATGCCGTTGCTATTTGAGGAAAACCTTCTTCCTTTGCTACTTCGGCAAATGCTTTGTAAAGTACATCCCATTCTTCCAGCTCGCCTTCGGCCGCAGCCAGAAGATTTTGAGCTGTTGTTCCGATAATTCCTGCCGGATAAGTGGCCGTAATTTCCAACATACCTCCCTCAAGGAATTTAAAAAATCTTTTAGCGTGTTCTTTTTCTTGTTCTGCTGTTTCAAGAAAGACTCCTGCGATTTGTTCATAACCTTCATTTTTCGCCACACTAGCAAAAAACGTGTACCGTGATCTTGCCTGGCTTTCTCCGGCAAATGCTTTCAATAAATTTTGTTCTGTCTGAGTACCTTTAATACTTTTTTGTTCCATTTTAATATCAGTTAGATTAAACCATGAGCAAAAAAAATAAACAATAAGCCATTTTTTAAAACAAAAAGCAAACGAAAATGTTTATTTTTATATGTTAAATTGTTGTTTGTTTTTATAACTTTGCGCCCAAATTCTAAGACTCAAACAAATATACTCTTTTTTTTCAAAATAATGAAACTTTCAGAGATAAAATTAAGCACAAATTTTAGACCTAAACTTTTCAGTTCTCTAAAAAACTATTCAAAAGAAAAGTTTATGTCCGATTTAATGGCAGGTATTATCGTGGGAATTGTAGCACTTCCATTGGCAATTGCTTTTGGTATAGCATCGGGAGTTAGCCCTGAAAAAGGGCTGATTACAGCTATTATTGCCGGATTTATTATTTCATTTTTAGGAGGTAGTACCGTTCAAATCGGAGGTCCTACAGGTGCTTTTATTGTCATTGTCTACGGTATTATCCAACAATTCGGTATTGAAGGTCTGGCTATAGCGACAGTGATTGCCGGAGTAATGTTGGTACTTATGGGCGTGCTCAAACTGGGAACAATCATCAAGTTCATGCCATACCCTATAATTGTTGGTTTTACCAGTGGTATTGCGCTGACTATTTTCACAACTCAAATGAAAGACCTGTTTGGATTAACAATGACTAATGTTCCTGCCGATTTTATTTCCAAATGGATCGCTTATGGAAAAGCCATTTCAACCATAAATGTCTGGTCATTAATAATAGGATTATTAAGTATAATTATAATTGTGTATGCTCCTAAATTCATAAAAAAGATACCAGGTTCATTAATTTCAATTATAATTATGACAATTGGTGTTTATATTTTAAGAAATTATTTTGGAATTACAGGTATTGAAACAATCGGAGATCGCTTTGAGATCAATGCTTCGTTGCCTCAACCAACGACCATACCGATTAATATGGAAACTATTAATTTATTATTTCCTGCTGCTTTTACGATTGCAATGCTGGGAGCAATAGAATCTTTACTATCAGCAACAGTAGCAGACGGTGTAACCGGAGATAAACACGATTCCAATACTGAATTAATAGCCCAGGGAGCTGCAAATATCATTACTCCCATGTTTGGAGGAATACCGGCTACGGGAGCTATTGCACGTACGATGACAAATATCAATAACGGAGGTAGATCGCCGATAGCAGGAATTATTCATGCTTTTGTTTTATTGTTGATTTTATTGTTTTTAGGACCACTGACAAAGCATATTCCAATGGCATGTTTAGCCGGAGTATTGATTATAGTATCCTATAATATGAGTGAATGGAGAACTTTTCGTTCCATATTAAAAAATCCCAAATCAGATGTAATTGTATTGTTAGTTACTTTTTTTCTTACAGTAATATTTGATTTGACAATCGCTATTGAGCTTGGCCTGCTCATAGCTATGTTACTGTTTATGAGACGAGTTACAGAGACAACTCAAATTTCAGTTATCAAAGACGAATTGAACATGGAAACAGATGCTGAAAAAACAGCTGATAATGATAAATTAATATTACCTAAAGGCGTAGAAATATACGAAATCGATGGTCCTTTCTTTTTTGGAATAGCCAATAAATTCGATGAAAGTATGAAACAAATCGGCGGAGAAAAATCTAAAATTCGCATCATCCGTATGCGCAAAGTTCCTTTCATGGATTCTACCGGATTACATAACCTTGAAAGTTTATATCGTTTATCGAAGAAAGAAGGAATCCAACTTGTTTTGTCAGGAGTCAACGATAAAATCAGAGAAATGTTAGACAAATCAGGTTTCGCAGATAAAGTAGGAAAGGAAAATATTTGCAGCGATATCAACAAAGCTTTATACAGGGCAGAAGAATTATTGAATTCATAAAGTCGTAAGGTTTATAAAGTTATATCATACAAAACATAACTTTATAAACCTTATAATTTTATAAACCTAATTCAAAGTCCCAATTTCTCAGAAATTTCCAACATTTTTAAAATCGGTTTAACTGCTTTTTCTCTTACTTTTTCGTCTATAAATATTTCAGGAATTTCATATTTCAGACAATTATACAATTTTTCCATTGTATTCAAACGCATAAAACTGCATTCGTTACAAGCACAGGTACTATCATTGGGAGGAGCCGGTATAAATAATTTTTCAGAACTTCTCTTTTGCATCTCATGCAATATACCTGATTCGGTTGCAACTATAAATTCTTTATTCGGAGATTTAATCGTAAAATTCAATAAAGAAGCAGTAGAACCAACATGGTCGGCCAGTTTCAATATAACACTTTTACATTCAGGATGCGCAATTAATAAGGCATTCGGATATTCTTTTTTTAGTTCCAAAATTTTTTCCAGAGAAAATTGTTCGTGTACATGACATGCGCCATCCCAAAGTACCATATTTCTTCCTGTAATGCTATTTATATAATTTCCCAAGTTCTTGTCCGGTCCGAATATGATCGGCGTATCTACAGGAAAACTTTCCACAATCTGGCGAGCATTGGTTGAAGTAACTACAACATCCGTTAAAGCTTTTACTGCAGCTGTTGTATTTACATAAGAAATTACGATATGACCGGGATGTTGTTTGATGAATTTTTCAAACGCATCAGCCGGACAACTATCTGCCAATGAACATCCGGCATTTAAATCAGGAACAAGAACACGTTTTTCAGGACAAATAATTTTTGCTGTTTCTCCCATAAAATGAACGCCACAAAGCACAATAACATCCGCTTCAGTCTTAGATGCCCATTGAGCCAGAGCTAAACTATCCCCAACAAAATCAGCAATATCTTGTATTTCGCCTGTTTGATAGTAATGAGCAAGAATAATGGCATTCTTTTTTTCTTTCAACTGATTAATTTCAGCTTTTAAATCCACATTTTTAGGTACCGGAACATTTAAAAATCCGGCCGGAGAATTGTTTTTAACCATTACTATATTATTATTTTATTATTTAATTTTTAAAATAAAAGATGATGATAATAATACTCTGTTGATAAGTCTGATAAATTAATGTTAAAATATTTGTTTTTTAAGTTATCAAACAATGGAGTGCGTTTATCATTACTTATCAACAAATTTTAATTTAGTAAATTATTATAAATAAATGAATTACAAAATTAATATAATTTCTGTTGATAACATACAAAGTTAAAAACTTTTATACAAAGAACGATTTATTTCAGTGAAAAACAATGCTTATAAATGAACTATAAAAATACCTATATAATGATTTATATTTTGATAAATATGATATACGCACCTCTTTCTTTTCTATCAAATTTTTTTATCAGAATTTAATCAGCTATTATTCACAAATTATTAACATCGTTTTATTTCAAAACTTTACCTGAAGATTAGACTATAATATCAGTTATAGGTTTAAATAGGAATTGTGTGGAGTTTATGCTATTGTTTTCGTATATTTTTATACAACACGCTTATAATTCGTGTTTTTTTATGTAAGTTTGTTTCTTTAAAAATACAAATAACCCTAAACAAGAACAAATTTAATATCGATGTTGAAAAACGAAATTTCTTCTGCGGCATTTGTGGACACAAAACCGCATTACAACATACTTGACGGATTGCGTGGAGTAGCGGCATTAACAGTTGTATGTTTTCACTTGTTTGAAGCTTATGCAACCAGTCATTTAGACCAAAAAATCAATCACGGATATTTAGCTGTTGATTTCTTCTTTATTTTGTCCGGCTTTGTTGTCGGTTATGCTTACGATGACCGATGGAAAAAAATGACAATAAAAGATTTTATCAAGCGTAGATTTATTCGCTTGCATCCGATGGTAGTTATCGGGGCTATTATCGGAGCTATTATGTTTTACTTTCAAGGTTGCTCTGTTTGGGATGTTTCAAAAATATCTATAACGATGCTACTTATCGCTACATTAATGAATGCTTTTTTAATTCCGGCAACCACCGGTTTTGAGATTCGTGGAGTTGGTGAAATGTTCCCTTTGAATGGTCCGAGTTGGTCTTTATTTTTTGAATATATTGGTAACATCTTATATGCTTTCTTTATCCGTAAGCTTTCTACCCAAGCGCTTTCTATATTTGTTTTACTTGCAGGTTGCGGATTGGCAATATTTGCCATATGGGGGCCGTTGGGTGATATATGTGTTGGGTATTCACTGACCGGAACTGAATTTACAGGAGGCTCTTTACGTCTTCTGTTTTCTTTCTCGGCCGGATTACTATTATCCCGCATATTCAAACCTGCCAAAATAAGAGGGGCTTTTTGGATTTGTAGCTTATCTATTGTCGCTTTATTGGCAGTACCTCGCATAGGGGGAGCTGAACATTTGTGGATGAACGGTTTATACGATACCATTTGTTTTGCTTTTTTCTTCCCTTTACTTGTTTACCTTGGAGCTTCAGGAAAGACAACAGACAAAATGACTACCCGGATATGTAAATTTTTAGGAGATATTTCTTATCCTTTGTACATGGTACACTATCCCTTTATTTATTTGTATTATGCTTGGGTTAAAAATGAAAATCTTACATTCGTGCAATCTTTGCCAGGCGCTTTAGCTCTTGTTATCGGTTCTGTCATATTGGCTTATTTATGTTTAAAATTATATGATGAACCGGTACGCAAGTTTTTGACGAAGTATCTTTTACAGAGGGGAAAAATTCAGTAAAAAAGATCGATATGATAACATCGGTTCTCTTGAAACGGGCTTGCAGGCAGGCCATAAGTTGCCGGTAGTTCTTATTTCGAATAAAGTTCAAATTACCGATTTCACCCCGCTTGCAAGCAGGCTGTGAGTTGGTGGCTGTTTTATTTTGTGATTCCAATATTCATTTCAAGTTTTTCATCTTCAATACTAATAACATGTTCTATTGGAACTAATAATTTGTCAAGTTCCTTTTTGTCCACGTAATATTTTTGTTCTTTTACAAAATCTGTGATGTCCATTATGTATTTAATTTGTTGTTTTCCAAACTTTTCTAAAATTTCATCTTTCAGTCCTAACTGAATTGCTCTCCTTTCCATTTTATTTCCATATGGGTCATGGTCT
>JAVBNR010000036.1:0-20083 GCA_031551395.1 Bacteroidales bacterium | reverse complement strand
GGAAAAAATCCCACCACCGGCTGTGATTATTTGTTTTCTAAGAAGATTATTACTAACTACATACGCACAGGTATGCGCATGTATGTACGCGCGAGGCTCTCTCTCTCTCTCTCTCTCTCTCTCTCTCTCTCTCTCTCTCTCTCTCTCTCTCTAATATAAATACGGAAACTGCCAAATTTAAATTGTTAAATTTGACATCAACAGGAAATAATATGTTGATTAATTGTCTCAAGTACACTGTGTGTTATAATGCATTGATATAAATAGAAAAAATCGTGCCAAAAAAAGTCCGAAGATTTATCTCCATCCGTTTTTACCAATCAACACAATTAAAAATCAATCTGTTATAAATTCATACAGAATACTATTAAATATTAATATTTTGATCTCTATTGTAGAATTAGTATACAAAAAAACGAGATTGGGGTCTGTTCAGGCATAAAAATACCTGTAAGCAGAACCTCATGGTTTGTTTTTGATTATTATTCTTTTTTATATTAAACCTGGATGGAATTAGCTTTTTTTCTCAAAACACCGGGTGGTATTCGGCTGTTTTATTCCAGAGAGATTATAACCCGATTGTTTAATTTAAAAAATGTTCTCATGAAAACAATGCTTGCAAAAGGACTTTACCTCCTTTGGGGTTGTCTTTACTATATTTCTTTGGTAGCTCAAAATACACCAGCGACTGTGCTACCGGAAGAACTAGCTGACAATCAAACTGAAACAATGCATTCGGAATTATCATTAACTCCAGACCAAATGCAAAAAATCAGAGCGATCAATCTGAAATATGCAAAAGAGCAACTGGAAATTGAAAAATCCGGAAAAACAGGCTTGGCAGAATCCATCCGATCCAAATTAGTCGAATTGAAGCATATTTTAACTGCCGAACAATATAACAAATGGGAAGCAAAAAGAAGTTATTGGATGAACCTGGTTCAAGATAATCTGGCTGTCCCATCCGTAAGAGAAACACTACCTGTGCTCGAGTGAACGGTTACAGAAAAGGAATCGTTTTTTCAAGCTGAATACTTCGTGATCCTTTGATTAAGATATGATATCCTGCTATGGGGGCTTCCTGCAGATATTTTATAAGGTCGTCTGTCGATCTGAAATGCTGCCATTCTGAGGCTACTAAAGAAAATTCAGGCCCGCATAGCAGGATTCTATCGAATCCGGATTTTTGAATCAACCGGACTACTTTTTGATGTTCATCCCGGCTGTAGGGACCCAATTCTTTCATATCCCCGAGAATCACCATTTTCGGAGAGACATCCATTTGATTGAAATTTTCCAAAGACATTAGCATACTGGTCGGATTGGCATTGTATGCATCGATAATCAAGTGATTTTTCCCGGTGTCTTTGAATTGCGAGCGATTGTTCTGCGGACTATAACGGGCGATGGCCTCTCCGATTTCCGAAGGTTCGATGTTGAAATGAGTGGCTACAGCAATGGCCGCCAGTGCATTTTCTACATTGTATGCGCCTACCAGCTGGGTCTGAATCTGGAAGGAATCATTGTCTTTATGCCAGTCTAAAACCAGAAAAGGGAACGAAGCGACAGGCGTTCCCCAAACGAATGATCCGGCCTTTGTTCCGTAATTTATTTGATTCAATCCGGATGCAATTGCCTCTAAGTAAGTGTTTTCGCGATTGACAAATGCCGTTCCTCCTGTTTCTCTTAAATAGTCATATAATTCTCCTTTTGTTTGGATAACGCCTTCAAAAGATCCGAATCCTTCCAAATGGGCTTTCCCCACATTGGTAATGATACCGTAGTTTGGTTCCGCTATTTCGACCAGCTGTTTGATTTCTCCCACATGGTTGGCTCCCATCTCAATAATGGCGATTTCATGTTCGGAAGTTAATCGCAACAACGTAAGAGGTACGCCAATATGATTATTCAGGTTTCCCTGGGTGTATAAAACATTGTATTGAACAGCAAGGACTGTTGCCATCAGTTCTTTTGTTGTTGTTTTTCCATTGGTTCCGGTAATACCGATAACGGGAATATTCAACTGCCTGCGATGATGATTCGCCAGTTGTTGAAGCGTTTTCAAAGCATCTTCAACAAGGATGATCCGATCGTCTTCCGGCAAGTCTGGATGATCACAAACCGCATATTCGCACCCTTTTTCCAAGGCTTCTCCGACAAAGTCGTTGCCATCGAAATGTTCTCCTTTCAAAGCGAAAAAAATAGAGCCGGGTTGACATTGGCGGGTATCGGTTGTAACCGAAGGGTACGTTTGATAAATGCGGTAAATCTCCTGAATATCCATAGCCGTTAATTTGCAGACAAAGGTAGAAAAATCCGTATAAAATATTACTTTTGTCCAATAAAAAAGAAAAAAGGCCGTATGTATATGAACATCCAAGGAGAATTGGTCGATTTCTCTGTCCCTCAGGTAATGGGGATCCTCAATTTTACTCCTGATTCTTTTTATCAAGACAGCCGGAAGCAAACCGAAGCTGAAATTGTTGCACGAGTTTGTCAACTGAGGGAAGAAAAAGCGGACATCATCGATGTGGGAGGTTATTCTTCCCGTCCCAACGCCGGGCATGTCGACGAAGAGGAAGAGTGGGAACGCCTGCAATTCGGATTAGAAATTTTGTTTCGGGAATATCCTGAAGCCGTTGTCTCCATCGACACGTTCCGTTCGGAAATCGCTCGTCGCAGCGTGGAAGAGTACGGAGTGGCCATGGTCAATGATATCTCGGCAGGAGAAATGGATAACCGGATGTTCGATGTGGTGGCGAGTTTAGGAGTACCTTATATTATGATGCACTTGAAAGGAACGCCGCAAACGATGATGCAACATACGGTATACGAAAACATGATGCAGGAAATATTCCTCTATTTCTCCCAAAAAATAAACGATTTACGAGCGAGAGGGGTCAATGACCTTATCATAGACCCGGGGTTCGGCTTTAGCAAGAATACCGAACAAAATTATTTTTTGATGAATAAATTAAAAGAATTTCGTATATTTGAACTCCCATTGTTAGTGGGAATATCACGGAAGAAGATGATTCAAAACGTGCTCGATCTTCCTGTAGACCAATGTTTGAACGGCACGACGGTTTTGAATACCGTTGCCTTGATGAATGGAGCATCTGTCTTACGAGTACACGATGTGAAAGAAGCCGTTGAAAGTGTCCGTATATTCAACAAATTAAAAGAAACGGCGAATGCATATTAACTTTGGAATAAAAGATGCGATCGATGTATTGCTGGTAGCGGTTTTTTTATATAAAATATACCAGTTAATGAAGAAATCCGGAACCACTGCGATTTTCAGTGGCATCCTGGCGTTTCTAGCCATCTGGATCCTGGTTTCACAAATCCTGGAGATGCGTCTGCTGGGCGCTATTTTAGATAAGTTTATCAGCGTCGGATTCATTGTTCTGGTGATCCTTTTTCAGGATGAAATCAGACGGTTTCTTCAGGTCATGGGCTCCCATCGAGGCTGGAAATTCCTGACCAAACTTTTCAACGTCAAGAATAATTCGGTGACGGAAGATTTGTCTTACATCATGCCTATCGTACTGGCTTCCATGAACATGTCGAAAGTTAAAACCGGAGCTTTGATCGTTCTGCAGCAGGAGATGGGACTTGAATTATACATCCAGACAGGAGAAATTCTGAATGCCAACCTGAATACGCGGCTCATTGAAAATATATTTTTTAAGAACAGTCCCTTACACGATGGCGCCATGATCATCGTCGATAAAAAAATAAAAGCAGCGGCCTGTATCCTTCCCGTTTCACAGAAAAATGATATTCCGAAGGAATTGGGCTTAAGGCATCGCTCGGCTTTAGGGATATCGCAAGAGACTGATGCTAAGGTCATTGTCGTCTCAGAAGAAAGCGGTCATATATCTTTGGCTCATCGCGGGAAGCTACACCTCAATATCTCCGGAGAAGAATTACAAAAACTGCTTATCACTAAAAAGAAGTGATTTTTAGTAAAAAAATGAGGGGTTTTAATTACTTTTGTAACTAATTAAGTTAATTGTATAAATATTATTTCTATGAATTTAATGCAGGAAATCATTCTTCGTGCCCAAGCGAACAAACAACGCATCGTACTCCCGGAAGGGACAGAAGAACGGACGTTGAAAGCAGCTGACAGGCTGGTTGCCGACGGGGTTGCAGAAATTGTTTTGATCGGAAATCCGACGGAAATACGGACGCTTGCCGCACAGTTTGGTTTAACCCATATCGACAAGGCCATCCTTGTTGATCCGGTCCATAATGAAAAAAAGAAGATATATGCTCATCTGCTCTACGATTTAAGGAAAAGTAAAGGAATGAGCTTGGAACAAGCGGAAAAATTAGCAGAAGATCCGTTGTATCTCGGTTGCCTGATGATTAAAAATGGGGATGCCGACGGAGAAATTGCAGGCGCGCAAAACACGACAGGAGATGTGTTGAGGCCTGCGTTACAGATCATTAAAACAGCTCCCGGAATCAGTGTTGTCTCCGGCGCTTTTCTGATGTTTACCAATCAGGAGCAATACGGGAAAGAAGGTCTTTTGGTCTTTGCCGATTGTGCCGTGATGCCGAATCCGACTGCCCGGGAACTGGCAGAGATCGCAGTAGCCACAGCCCATACCACCCGTGCGATAGTGGGGATAGAGCCGAAAGTAGCGATGTTGAGTTTTTCGACAAAAGGGAGCGCTAAACATGAATTATGTGATAAAGTCATCGAAGCCACACGCATTGCCAAAGCGATGGCTCCGGAATTTGAGATCGATGGAGAATTACAAGCTGATGCTGCTCTTGTCGCTTCTGTAGCTTCGAGTAAGGCGCCGGGAAGTAGTGTGGCCGGTCGCGCAAACGTACTGGTATTCCCGAATCTCGAATGCGGCAATATCTCGTATAAATTGGTACAACGTTTGGGTGGAGCGGAAGCCGTAGGTCCGATCCTTCAGGGAATGGCCGCTCCGGTCAATGATCTGTCGCGAGGCTGTTCCGTCGATGATATCTATAATATGGTGGCCATTTGCGCCAACCAGGCTATCGGTAAAAAAATAAATTAAAACATATGGCTGAAACAATTATTGAACCTATTGAGAGCTTTGGGCTTTCCAAAAAAGATCGAAAAAAATCATTATTTTCCAAAATCGGCGTTGTCGGTTGCGGCAAAGACGGACGTAACATTGTCCGGTTGACAGCTTCCGCCGGACTGGAAGTGACTTTTATCGAAATTACCCAAGAAAAAATAGATTTTGCATTAGAAAAAATAAGCAAAGACCTGGATACCAAAATTGAAAGCTGGGGGCTTACTCCAGGAGAAAAACGCACCATCATGGGGCGGATCAACGGGTCTTTGGACTATCAATCGTTGGCCGACTGCGATTTCGTGATCGAATGTGTCCGTTACGATAGTCAGGGAGAACGCAGTACCCAATTAAGAAAAGAAGCATTCAAGATACTTGAAAGCGTTTTATCTCCGGATGCGATTATAGCGACGAATGCCACCACAGTCATTATCAGCGAACTGGCTGCTGACCTGGAGCATAAAGAACGTTGTGTCAGCTTGCATTTTCCTGTAGCTCATCCTGATGCTAAAATATTGGAAGTGGTAAAAGGAATTTACACTTCAGAAGAAGTTTACAATAAAGTTTTGTTATTTGCCAAACTGATCAAATACGAAACCATCGATGTTCATGAGAGTAATGGATTGGTCAGTCTTCGTCTGATGGTAACGATCCTGAATGAAGCTTGCCAGATGTTGATGGAGAATGTGGCTTCCATGGAGAGCATCGATCGCTTATTCGAGGTCGTATACGGCATGCGTCTGGGTATTTTCCGTATGGCTGATATCATCGGCATTGAAAAATTAGTTTCTCTGATGGAAGATATGTTCAACGAATACGGAGATAAAAAATACAAACCATCTCCTATTTTATGGCGTCTTTACAGAACAAATCAAATGGGTGTCGCTTCCGGAAAAGGTTTTTATGTGTATGAGAATGGAAAACTGGTAGCCCCTAACACCTTTATTTAAAAAACGATCCAATCATGAAGATATTAGTATTAAATTGCGGCAGTTCCTCTATTAAGTACAAGTTGTTCGATATGGCTACCGGTTCGGAACTGGCACAAGGAGGGATTGAAAAAATAGGTCTCAAAGGTTCTTTCCTGAAATTAACACTTCCCAATGGGGATAAAGTTGTTTTGGAAGGAGAAATCCTTGAACATCAAACAGGTATCGAGTATATCCTGGGAGTCATTACCAGTCAGAAATACGGTTGCATCAGATCGTTGGATGAAATCGATGCGGTCGGCCACCGGGTAGTCCATGGAGGCGAAAAATTCAATTCGAGCGTATTGATTACCGAAGATGTCATCAAAAAGATGGAAGAATGTATCGATCTGGCTCCTTTGCATAATCCGCCTAATTTGAATGGGATTTATGCTGTCAAGGAACTGATGCCGGATGTTCCTCAGGTCGGGGTTTTCGACACCGCTTTCCATCAGACGATGCCCGAACATGCTTACATGTACGGCTTACCTTATTCTCTTTATGAGAAATATGCTATCCGCCGGTATGGATTTCATGGAACAAGCCATCGGTATGTATCGAGACGAGCTTGTGAGTTTTTAGGAGTTCCTTATGAAGAACAGCGCATCATCACGGCTCATATTGGAAACGGTGCTTCCATCGCTGCCATAAAAAACGGCGTATCGGTAGATACATCCATGGGGATGACTCCGGTCGAAGGTTTATTGATGGGAACACGAAGCGGAGATATAGACGCCGGTGTTTTATCCTACATCATGGAAAAAGAAAACATCGGATCGCAAGCCATTTCGACGATTGTAAACAAATACAGCGGAGTCATCGGAGTTTCCGGTATTTCTTCCGACATGCGGGAGATCGAAGCGGCCGTTGCGAATAAGGATGAAAGGGCAACCCTTGCTCTTGATATGTATAACTACCGGATCAAAAAATACATTGGGGCGTATGCTGCGGCCTTAGGCGGCTTGGATATCCTGGTGTTTACCGGAGGAGTTGGAGAAAATCAATATGCGACTCGCCAGGTTGTTTGTGAAGATATGGAGTTCATGGGAATCAAAATCGACCGGGAAATCAACTGGGGACTAAAAGGAAAAGAAGTCGTTCTCAGTACCCCCGATTCCAGAGTAAAAGTCGTCGTTATCCCTACCGATGAAGAATTTATGATTGCATCGGATACCAAGCAATTGTTGAGTTATACGACTATTTCGGATCCAAATGAATGATCGGGATGAGCATTTCTTCTAAAGAGATGCCTCCATGCTGGAATGTATTCATGTAGTAGGAGACATAATAATTGTAATTATTAGGATACGCAAAGAAGTCGTTATTCATTGCAAAAATATATTTGGATGTAATATTCGGAGCCGGTAAGCCAGACTTTTCCGGCTCTTTGATTTCGTACACCTCTTTGGGGTTGTATGAAAGACTCTTCCCTACTTTATACCTCAGGTTTGTATTGGTATTCTTGTCTCCGATGACTTTGATCGCATCCGACACGCGGATGGTTCCATGGTCGGTCGTAAGAATGACTTTAGCCCCTTTTTCCGCAATTTTACGAAATAATTCCAACGTGGCCGAGTGCCGGAACCACGAACGGGTCAATGAACGGTAGGCCGCTTCGGTTGAAGCCAGTTCGCGCACCATTTTCGATTCCGTACGCGCATGCGACAACATATCGACGAAGTTCAATACGATCACATTGAGCTGATAATTATCCAGTTGATTGAAATTGTTCAATAATTTTTCGCCATAAGTCGAATCGTTGATCTTATGATAAGAGAATGTGTATTTTTTCCGGAACCGTTCGATTTGAGTTTTGATTAACGGTTCTTCATTCAAGTTTTTACCTTCTTCCGACTCTTCATCGACCCATAATTCCGGAAACATTTTCTCAATTTGTGAAGGCATTAATCCCGAAAAAATAGCATTCCTGGCATATTGAGTCGCCGTTGGCAATATGGAGTAATAAAGGTCTTCATTAAAAGTGAAAAAATCGGAAAGCAGGTCCTTGACCTCGCGCCATTGATCCAGGCGAAAATTATCGATCAGGATAAAGAATATTTGTTCTTTTTCGTCCAGAAGCGGAAACAATTTTTTCTTAAAGACATCCGGACTCATCAGAGGACGATCTTCCGGATTATCCAGCCATTTTTGATAGTTTGTTTTGATGAATTTTGCAAACATCCGGTTCGCTTCCAATTTTTGCATACGCAACAGGTCGGACATCCCGGTTTGAGTATCTCCTAATTCCAGATCCCAGTATACCAGTTTTTTATAGACATCTTTCCAATCTTCGGTTGTCAGGGAATCATTGATTTGCATACCGATCTTACCAAACTCCTGCTGGTATCCGGTGGTTGTCGCTTGATTGATGATTTCCGTTTTATGCAGATTTTTTTTGATAGACAAAAGTATTTGATTGGGATTGACCGGTTTGATCAGATAATCGGCGATTTTACTCCCGATAGCCAGGTTCATGATGCTTTCTTCTTCACTCTTTGTGATCATGATGACAGGAATATCCGGATTCAGCTCCTTAATCAAAGACAAAGTCTCCAGGCCACTTAATCCGGGCATGTTCTCATCCAGGAAAATAATATCGAAGTTTTGCTCTTTACAGCAGTCGATAGCATCCTGTCCGCTGCAAACGGTAACCACCTCATATCCTTTGTCTTCCAAAAAAAGGATATGTGGTTTCAATAAATCGATTTCATCATCCGCCCATAAAAGCCTGTCTTTTTTCATCTTATTAATTTATGTCCGTTTATCTTTATTTATTTTTTTTCTCTGCTTCTCTTTGTTTTCGAGCTTCTTCCCGCTCTTTCTGTTTCTGCTTCTGAGCTTCCTGATAGGCCTTTTCTTTCGCTTTCCGCTCTTCCGCTTTTCGTTTTTGTTCGGCTTTCCGCTCTGCGTCTTTTATCTTTTTAGCTTCTTTCCGTTCTTTTTCTTTGCGGTCTCTCTCTTCTTTATCTGCTTTTTCTTTCGCCTTCCGCTCTTCTGCTTTCTTCTTTTGATTGTCTTTATATTGTTGTTCCTTCAGCTTGCGGGCATCTGCTTTTTCTTTTTTCAAACGTTCTTTTTCCTGCTCTTCTTGTTTTTGTTGGGCTCTTTTTTCTTTCTCCAGTTCTTCTTCCCGCTGTTTCTTTTCCTTGAGCAATCGCTTGTCTTCTTCCGCTTGTTTTTTAAGGAACTCTTTCCGTTCTTTCTCTTGTTGTTTAGCTAACGCCCGATCTGCCTTTTCTTTCTCTTCTCTTTCTTTTTTCTCCAGTTGTTGCCGTTCTTTTTCTTCTTTTTCCTGTTGTTTGACATATTCATCAATCGCATTTGTCTTTTTCCGTTTCTGGAATAGATTTCCTATTCCCCGAATGGGGTCTTCTGCTATTTCATTGATGGTAGACTGCACGTCTTCTAACGTTTTGGATGCTTTTCCCGTGATCTCCCCGGCTTTTTCAAGCACTTCATCTCCTGTGACTCCTTTTTGAGCATTCTCATTCACTGTCGTTTTCGGAATATTCAGAGAGGAATCTTTTACAGACGAAAGGATAGAATCCGGCTGTTGAACGACGATTACCGAATCTTGATCGAGACTCGTTTTAACGAGCGGATCTTCTATTTCTTCTTTTTCAACAGTTTCCTGAGCTTCTTTTTCACTTTCTTTCTGTAAATCGACCGGAACCACCATTTCTTCTTCTTTCGATAATTGTTCTGCTTCTCCTTCCTGCTTGCCTTTCCATTGATCGATCAAAACAACATTATCTTCGCCCCAATGCGCTTCAAAGAACGTAATATATTCTTGCAGACTCTTCCCTTTTATGAGAATATCATAATTACCCAGAGATATCGGAACAATCACGACTGCATCTCCCATTTTGTGGGCATATCCATCGGTCTTATTGATCATTTTCCAATATTGAATCACTTCATTGTAATTATTAAAGCCCTTTATTTGTAACATACTTACCTCGCCAAAAGTTTCAAATTGGAGATCGAAATCATTGACCATGAAATTTCCGAAATTATATTCGGCCACCATGTACAACAGCATATTCTCATTGATACTTCCTTTCGGATAGATAAGCATCAGCATATGAGGAGTATTCACTTCCGGAGAGAAGACGATGGTTGAATCCGGACTTACTACAGTCGAATCCGAACCCAGCCGCATGTTGAAGAGAGTTCCTCTGGCCAGATTCCCATCTCCGGTTGCCAGGGATAATCCCCGCTGGAATCCTTTCATCATTTCTCCGGCCAGGACAGATACATCAGCCTCAGGATATTTGTCAATTAATTCTTTCAGGCGAACTTTGAATGTGTCGGCTTCATGTGTCATGACATAGCTCAACGCATTTAAGAACATGAATTTCGGCATCAGCTTCGATTGAGAATATTTGCTCTTGACCATTTCGTAATTCTTCCGGATAGACGAAGCATTGCCATCCAGATACGATTGATACGTCTGCTGATAGATCGAATCCTGCTGAACATCCATCATGCGGAGATTGTATTCATAATCCGGATCAGCCATGGCCACGGCATAATCACTTTCAGGAAACTCGCTCCGGATTTTAGATTTATACAATTCGGCCATCTCCTTATTGTCTTGACGTAAGTAGATCAGGTAAAGGTTGTAATACGACATCAATTTATTCTCATTATCAGGGAAACGAGTATTCAATGTATTCAATGATTCGATTGCCAGGCTGTAATCTTCTAATTTATCTTTATAAATCAAGCCCATGTTAAAGAGACCATCGATAATAATCAGATCCGATGCTTCAAACTCCTCTTCTGTAACAGGAATTTGCTGCAAATAGTACTGAGGATCATGCGGATCTGATGAAAGAGAATCCGGTTTCAGATCGTTTTCTGCCAGGGCAGTCGTATCACTCGCTACCGCTGTGGTATCCGGGACAGGGGTATCTGCAAATTGATCGGACATCGGATTGGCTTTATTGCGTCTTCTCCAGTCGTCTTCCAGGCGACGACGCCCCCATTTCTGTTGGAAAGCGCTTTTGCCCGAGGCAACAACTTGGGTATTATAAAAATAGAAAGATTCGGCCTGTGAAGCCGGCTGAGTGGTATTAGCCACTACTCCGGCAGGAAGTCCCATAGGCCTTTGAAATTGCATTTCCTCTTGCTTGGCTTCTTGTTCCGCCAGGTAATTTTCCCGTTCGGCTTTTTTCTTTTCTTCTTCTTCTTTCTTTTTCAGGTCGTCAATGATCTTATGAACGATAGCCAGACGCTCCGGTTCGGTCATGCGGGACAGGCGTTGCAAGCTGTCTTGCAGTTGTACGGCCTCATAATGAATAACCAGCTCATCGAGGGCTTCGGAACGCTTGGATACCCGCTCATAGTCTTTATCTTCTTTTTTCAATTGAGATAAAGCTTCGGAATAGTTGGGTTGCGCTTTGACATAATTGCGTTGCTGAAAATAAATATCTCCCAGCTTGATTTGACACAATGCTTTGTCCAAGCCGTTTGCGGTACTTTTTTCAACACCCAGTTCATAGCTTTCAATGGCTTTGGCTGTATCGGGAATACTCATGTATACATTTCCCATGGCGTAATAAACCTGATCCAGATAGTCCTTGTTCTTGGAGCTTTTAGCCATTTTTTGAAGGACTTTGGTTACTTTCTGATGATCTCCTCCGGGGTATACTTCCGTTTGGCGGATACGGGCATTGAATTCCAACAGGTAAGGAGGATTGCTTTTGATTACCTGTTCGTATGAATGGTATGCCTGGCTGTTTTGATCCAAATTTGTATAGATCTGTCCCTGCAAATAACTCATTCGCGCACGCTGGAATTTGTTTTTTTCAGCTTTTATGGCCAACTGCAAATAGGGAACGGCTTCTTTATATAATTTTTGTTTGACCAGAAAATCAGCATAGATCGTTGCAAACAACTCACTCTCTTTTTTGGATAGCTGATGATTGTTTATTTTTGATAAAATATCTTCGGCTTCATAGAACCAGCCCATCTCGGCATAACTCCGGGCTTGCCAGAGTTTGGCCGGAACCGCGATCTCCGGTTGAGACGCGTAGTGTCTGGAAATATAAGAAAAAGAACTGGCTGCTTGTAAAAAATCACCATTGTAAAACTGGGATTTTGCCATTAACATCCAGGCATTGTGCAGGAAAGGGTTGTATTCTTCCCGGCTCATGAATTCTTTGTATTGAGGGTCGTTTCTTTTTCCGGCGCTTTTTTCCGGTTTGGTTTTAATCGAATGGGTTTTAATGGCTTTAACCGATTTTTCGATGGCCTTGTCGAATGATCCTCCTGTTGTTTGTTTGTCTTTGGGGGATGCGCTTACCGGAAACATATAAATCATTTCCGAATAGTTTTCCGTATAATTTTCCTGTTGCGTTTTGAGCGCTTCTTTATACGCTTCTTCTCCGTTGAAATAAACATTATAACGCGTATTGAAAGAGTGATACCACCTCGTTCCGGCCGTATTCTTGGGAGAGGTGCAAGATACAATCAGGACGAGAAAAAATAAGATGGGAGCAATATGGTATTTTCTCAACATTTATTTTGTCTACGGATCAACAATTTAAACAGTTTTATGCGTGATTTATTGTCTTTTGTCGAAGAAAAATAACGGTCTTACAGAGAAGAAATAAGACAACCTGTATGAAAATAATGGCAGCCCCGGAAGGAATATTCAAAAAATAGGAGAAGAATAATCCGCAAAAACAACCGGCAATACTGATTAAAATTGCATATATCAACATGTTTTTAAATCTGGAAGTCAATAAATTAGCCGTCATTTGAGGAATGGTCAATAAAGACAGCAACAGCATGATCCCGATCAGACGAATCGATGCCACAATGGTAATAGCGATTGCCAACATCAGGAGATGTTCGATCCAGACAACAGGTAATCCTTTGGTCTGAGCGAATTCCCGGTCGAATGCCGTGTATAAAATAGGCTTAAGGAATAGTATAAATGCCAGAATCAACACCAAAGCCAATATTCCAATGAGCCATAGATCCGCATAAGTGATGGTTAAGATATTTCCAAAAAGGTAAGCTGAAATATTCGGAGCATACCCCGGAGTGAGGAAAATGCAGATCACTCCCAACGCCATGCCTAATGCCCAGACGGCAGCGATGGCGGAATCTTCTCTGACACCCTGCCGCTTGGATAACCATTCGACTCCGAAAGCGGAAGCAATGGAAAAAACCAGTGCCGATAAGATGGGATTGATTCCCATGTAAAATCCGATTCCCAGGCCTCCGAATGAAGCATGAGTAATCCCTCCGCTGATGAAAACCAAACGCCGGGAAACAATGTATGTGCCCATTATTCCGCAGGCAATGCTGGTAAATAAACTGCCCCAAAGTGCGTGTTGAAAAAAAGTATATTGTAATAGATCCACGATTGTGTTGAGAATTAAGAGTTAAGAACTAAAAACTAAGAGTTAAGAGTTAAGAACTAAAAACTAAGGGCTGGAGGTTGGGGGAAATTCGGATTTCAGGGTTTCCGGAAAGGCGATATCCCGCAACTTCAAACTTTGAAGCCAACCGGGGATGTCACTTTCATACATGGTTGTGAGTACTTCCCTGAACTGTTCGATTTCCTCTGGAGTATAACTATCCGAAGATCGGCCTTTCAATACGTCTAACTCCTCATCGTCGTAATACTCGATTTTCGGTAAGACCGGTCTGTGTAAACGTCCGTGTTCACAGACTTCATGCATTCCGCAACAATATTCATTATCGTCCATATCGTTCATCATAGGTTCATTGCTTCGATTTTAAATCCAAATGATTCCATCTCTTTCCAGAATCCGGGGTATGATTTAGAAACAACCAAAGGGTCATCGATGTTTATTTTCCCGGATACGATGGCTGCAGGAGCTAATGCCATCGCCATGCGATGGTCTTCATACGTCTTGATGCTTGGGATGGATTCCGCTTCGCATCGTTCGCCGGTCCACTCCAATGCATGGTTGTTCCGGTTATGAACGACATAACCGAGTTTCCTCATTTCTTTTTGCAAGGCTGTGATCCGGTCTGTTTCTTTGATTTTCAAAGTCTGTAGCCCGGTCAGCTCAAACGGTATATTTTTTAGTGCACAAGTAACTGCAACTGTCTGAACCAAATCCGGCTCATGGGTAAAGTCGTAGTCGAACCGGCTTACAACAGCCGGGTGGTTGGATAATACAACTCCCTCTTCCGTGAATCGGGTGTATACTCCCAGGGGCTTAAATAATTCCGAGATTTTTGCATCTCCTTGTACGCTGTCTTTATACAACCCGGGCAATTCAATTTCTTGATTTTCATTTATTAATGAAAGAATTTCATACCAGTAGGAAGCGGCCGACCAGTCGTTTTCAACCGTGTACGCACACGGATCGTAGTTTTGATATTCGATTTGAATCCCACGCCCTTTCCGGATGCAATCAATCCCGAATGTTTTCATTAACCGGGCTGTCATACGGATGTAGGGCATGGAAACAACTGTTCCTTCCAAATCCAATGTAAGTCCGTCGGGCATCGCAGGGGCAATCATCATTAAAGCCGAAATAAATTGAGAACTGATACTGCCGTCGAGGCGGATATAACCTCCCTGCAATTTTTTACCCTTAATTTTCAAGGGAGGGAATCCCTCTTTTCCGATGTATTCTATGTCTGCTCCAAGTTGTCGCAAAGCTTCGACCAATATCCGGATCGGACGATTTTTCATCCGTTCGGTTCCCGTAATGATCCGTTCTCCTTCCGACTGAGCGAAATAGGCTGTGAGGAATCTCATGGCTGTCCCTGATGCTTTGACATCGATTTCTTTTTCATTGGATGCAAGAGCGGCTTTCATCGTCAGGGTATCGTCACAATCCGAAATATTCTGTATTTCGGACGAGCTATGACTGAGCGCTTTAAGAATTAAAGCCCGATTACTGATACTCTTGGAAGCCGGCAGCTGAATCCTTCTTCCCGCACATTTTGAAAAGGTAATCCGATATTGCATGCTGTATTTTGAAATTCAATTACAAATGTACATTTTTTTAACGAAACATCACTTTTTTATCTACCTTTGCCTGCCAATACTTTCGGATACTAATGTATGAATACGATTTATGTAGATAAAGATTTCAAATTTTCCGGAGATTTTGATCAGGAAATTGCTGCTACTGTTGGCTTTTTCGATGGAGTCCATCGCGGACATCGTTTTCTGATCAGTCAGTTGAAAGATATCGCATTGAGATCCGGACTTCCTTCTGCTGTGGTCACTTTTCCCGTTCACCCACGGAAAATATTGCAATCGGATTATCAGCCTGAATTATTGAATAATTTTGAAGAAAAGCTGTTCCAACTTTCGTCTACCGGAGTTGATTACTGTTTTGTCGTCGATTTCACGAAAGAGTTATCGGAGTTAACGGCAGAACAATTCATCCAAGAGAAACTTCGTAAAGAATTAAAAATTAAAAAGTTGATTGTCGGCTATGATCATCGGTTCGGGAAAGGAAGAACGGATGATTTTGAGGATTATAAAGTGTATGGTAAGGCTTGCGGAATGGACGTTTTTCGTGCCAAACAGTTGAAAGAAGAATATATCCATATCAGCTCGACGACAATCAGGAAATTGTTGAAAGAAGGCAAAATGAGAGGCGCGGCGGAGATACTGAGCTACAATTATACCCTGGAAGGAGTTGTGATTGCCGGCAATCAGATGGGCCGGAAAATGGGATTTCCGACAGCGAACCTTCGTATTACCGAGGCATATAAAGTGATCCCGTCTGAGGGAATTTATGCAACGAAAGTCTATTTTGAAGATCAGGTTTATAAAGGAATGACTTATATCGGCAATCGTCCGACTTTATTTTCCGAAGGAGAAAAACGGATTGAAGTACATCTCATCGATTTCTCCGGGAACCTGTACAACAAAAATCTGAAAATAGAATTTGTAGATTATATCCGTGATGATATGCAATTTGACTCGATGGAAAGCCTGGAAAAACAATTGCATCAAGATAAAACGGAAATCATTCGCATTTTGAACTGAATTTTTATTACCTTTGCGCCATTATATCTTTAGGGGTGCCTGTAAAAACAGGCTGAGATTATACCCTTTGAACCTGAACCGGGTCATACCGGCGGAGGGACAAAGATTGCCGGCCGGCACATTTCCTTTGAAGGAATATCTCAATTAAATCCCCTTTTTTGTTGAACACGCTCATGAAACACAATGAATAAGTTTCTGGGTACTAATTATTTTACAATGAAAAAGGTTTTATTTATACTGCTGGTATTTGTTCTGCCAGTGAAAATGACATGTTTTGCACAAGAACAAAAAGACAGTCTACAACTAGTTCATTTACAACAAGTCGAGGTAGTGGCAACTCGGGCTACGGAAAAAACGCCGCTAATTTATTCTGAGTTGGATAAGAAGGCGATTGAACGAATAAATTTCGGACAGGATATTCCGTTTATACTTACACTTACTCCCTCTGTTGTAACCACCTCTGATGCCGGGACCGGAATAGGGTATACCGGTTTCCGGATCAGAGGTACCGATGCTAATCGGATCAATATCACAACCAATGGCATTCCCATGAACGATTCGGAATCTCAAGGTGTGTTTTGGGTCAATATTCCTGATTTTGCATCTTCACTGGAAGATCTGCAGGTGCAGCGGGGTGTCGGGACTTCGACGAATGGAGCCGGCGCTTTTGGAGCCAGCATCAATCTGAAAACAGAAAAGATTCCTTCCAAACCATACGGAGAATTCAACGGCAGCTATGGTTCGTTCAATACTTCCAAAGCAACAGTCAAGCTAGGGACAGGCCAGATCGGCAACCATTGGGCGTTCGATGCCCGACTTTCAAGTATCAACTCCGATGGATATGTCGACAGGGCTTCGGTCGATTTGAAATCTTATTTCTTACAGGCCAGTTATTACCATGAAAATACCCTGCTGAAGTTCATTGTCTATGGAGGAAAAGAGCAGACCTATCACGCGTGGAACGGCATACCGACAGATAGTTTGAGAACAAACCGGACCTACAACCCCAGCGGCTACATGGGAGATGACAACAACGGGAGACCGTTATACTATGATAGTCAAACGGATAATTATTTGCAGACGAATTATCAGCTCAACTGGATGCAGATCCTCTCTCCTTCACTGAAGTTGAATGCATCCCTTCACTATACAAAAGGGGATGGGTATTATGAAGAATATAAGCAGGAACAGTCTTTGGTCAAGTATGCACTCCAACCGTTTTCTTATGATGGAGAAACGATCGCAGCCAGTGATCTCGTGCGGCGGAAAAAGATGGATAACGGCTTTGGCGGTATGGTTTTTTCTTTGAATTATCATCCGGATAAACTGGATCTGACTCTAGGCGGAGGTGGCAATTATTACGATGGAAACCACTTCGGAAATGTTATCTGGGTAAAAAATTATGCCGGAGATACCGGTTTCTATCCGGAACATGAATATTACAGAAATGTAGGGGAAAAGACGGATATAAACATTTACCTGAAAGGGAATTATCAGTTGACCGATAAAGTCAGTATCTACGGAGATGTTCAGTACCGGCACATCCATTACGACATCGATGGGAAAAATGATAAATGGAATAAGTTTATAAACGACATGCAGCAATTGGATGTCCATGAGTCATTCGATTTCTTCAATCCGAAAGCTGGCGTTTTCTTTCAGCTCAACCCAGAAAATAACGTGTATGCCTCACTGGCCATTGCGCACCGGGAGCCGAACCGGAACAATTATACGGATGCCGGATTCAACGAAAAACCAAAAGCCGAGCGATTGCAAGATTATGAGTTGGGATATGTATTTAAAAATGAAACATTCCATGCCGGATTGAATTTCTATTACATGAAATACAAAGACCAACTGATTTTGAATGGCCGGGTCAACGAAATTGGAGAACCGTTAACATCCAACATACCGGACAGTTACCGATTAGGAATGGAAGTGACAGCCGGCGTACGTTTGACTCATTGGTTGGATTGGGATGGGAATATCACGTTGAGTGACAATAAGATCAAAAACTATACCGAATATGTCGAAGATTGGGAAACGGGCAACTATGAACCCGGTTATCTGGGGACAACACCCATTGCTTATTCTCCCGGGATCATTGCCAACAGTTTATTCTCTTTGAATTATCAATCCTGGTCGGCCGGTTTTCAATCGTCTTATGTCGGCAAACAATACCTGGATAATTCCGGAAGTAATGACCGCAAGCTCAATCCTTATTTTGTCAATAACTTGCGCCTGGGTTATACATTGCCGATCAAAGGAATCAGATCATTGGCTTTCAATGTTTTGATAAACAATCTCTTCAACGAAAAATACGCAAGCAACGGATATATCTGGTATTCCTGGTATGAGGGAAGCGGAAACGATCGTACACGAGGGAATGATTTGCGGTATTTTCCACAAGCCGGAACGAATGTGTTATTTAATTTGGCTTTGAAATTTTAAAATAACCTCCATCATCTCGCATCAGGTTATCGGTGGTTCATTTTCAAAAAGAGGCTGTCTCATTTTATTGTGAGACAGCCTCTTCTGAAATAAATTCAATATTCACATTACAATTGCGGACCCGCCTTGATCAATGCTTTAGCCGCATCGTTATCACAATATTGTTCGAAATTTTTAATGTATTTCGCAGCAAGCGATCTCGCTTTTGTCTCCCAGTCACTGACCTGAGCGTATGTCGTACGAGGATCCAGGATATCCGATACATTCGGTAATGTTTTAGGCACAGTCAGGTTCAAAACAGGAATGTGCACTTTTTCCGCTTTTTCGATTGTTCCATCGATAATAGCATCGATGATAGCCCGTGTATCTTTAATAGAAATACGTTTTCCCGTACCGTTCCAACCGGTGTTGACCAGATAAGCTTTCGCTCCGTGCTCTCTCATCTTACCGACCAATGTTTGAGCATATTGAGTCGGATGCAATGTCAGGAAAGCTTCGCCGAAAGCCGGAGAGAAAGAAGGTACCGGCTCTGTGATTCCACGCTCTGTTCCAGCCAGTTTGGAAGTATATCCGCAAAGGAAGTGATACTGCGCCTGATCTTCATCCAGAATGGAAACCGGAGGCAATACTCCGAAAGCATCTGCCGAAAGGTAAACGATTTTACTGGCATGTCCGGCTTTAGAAGGCAGAACAATTTTGTTGATATGGTAGATCGGATAAGAAACACGGGTGTTCTCCGTAATCGAACCGTCTGCATAATCCGGAGTTCCATCCGCTTTCACAACAACGTTTTCCAATAAGGCATCACGCTTAATTGCTCTCCAGATATCCGGTTCGTTTTCCTGGCTCAAATTGATAACTTTAGCGTAACATCCTCCTTCATAATTAAATACACCATTGTTATCCCAACCATGCTCATCGTCTCCGATCAGATAACGCTTGGGATCTGCCGAAAGAGTTGTTTTTCCTGTTCCGGAAAGTCCGAAGAAGATAGCTGTATTTTCGTTCTTCATGTCCGTGTTGGCCGAGCAGTGCATAGAAGCCATGCCTTGCAGCGGAAGCAGGTAGTTCATGTACGAGAACATACCTTTCTTCATTTCGCCGCCGTACCAAGAATTGAGGATCACTTGTACTTTTTCGGTCAAGTTGAATACGATAGCTGTTTCAGAGTTCAAGCCGAGCTCTTTGAAGTTGTCGATTTTGGTTTTAGAGGCATTCATTACCACGAAATCGGGTTCGCCGTAGCTTGCCAATTCGGCTTCTGAGGGGCGGATAAACATGTTCTTAACGAAATGTGCTTGCCATGCCACTTCCATGATGAAGCGAATCTTCAAACGGGTGTTTACGTTTGTGCCGCAGAAAGTGTCTACCACAAACAGTCTTTTGTCAGAAAGTTGTTTGGTGGCCAGGCTTTTCAATGTTTTCCAAGCTTCTTCGGAAACGGGTTTGTTGTCGTTTTTATATTCGTCCGATGTCCACCACACAGTATCCTTGGTGGTTTTGTCCATCACGAAAAACTTATCTTTGGGCGAACGACCTGTGTATACACCGGTCATTTAGTTTACAGCACCTAATTCAGTTACTTGGCCTTT
>JAVBNR010000013.1:0-47523 GCA_031551395.1 Bacteroidales bacterium | reverse complement strand
AAAGTTATAAAAAAATCAGAGAGTTGCAAGGCTAGCCTTGCAACTCTCTGATGAATCAATTATTTTTGTCGTATAAACCTGTAACGGTTATTTAGGACTAGTCAAGATAATAATTCCAACCGGATTTTCCGCTTGACCCGAAACATGTTGGAAAAACGAGATAAAATAAAAAAGCTAACTATCTGTAATTTAGATAATTAGCTTCTTATTTAAGTGGTGCCACCAGGAATCGAACCGGGGACACAAGGATTTTCAGTCCTTTGCTCTACCAACTGAGCTATGGCACCATCATTTTCTCTTTTGCGGTGGCAAAGGTATAAACATTTTTTTATATTCCAAGCATTCTGATAAAAAAAATTAACTTTGTAAATTAAAAACAGGTAAATTACAATGCGATTTTGCTGGTTTTTACACAATTTACTCCCTTTATAAATAAAATCTGAGCAACAATAAAACGATCCTTATTACATTTTTTATTAAATTTGCACCTTGAAGAAAAAAATAAGTCTATGATTAATCAAATTAACCGGCTTCTGGCCGAATTGGATGCATTAAAAGCGAATTCCCAAGAGGAGTTAGAAAATCTTCGTATAAAATACCTCAGTAAAAAAGGAGAGATTTCTACATTGATGAATGATTTTCGCAATATTGCCGCAGAAGAAAAAAAAGAAATCGGAAAAAAATTAAATGAGCTTAAAGACAAAGCTCAAAATAAAATAAACGACCTCAAAGAAAATTTTGAAAACAACGGGACTGATGATACAGCGGTCGATCTGACTCGAACAGCTTACCCTTATCATGTCGGTACGCGCCACCCCTTATCAATTGTCAAAAAGGAAATTTGTGATATCTTCGCCCGTTTGGGATTCAGTATCGCCGAAGGTCCTGAAATTGAAGACGACTGGCATGTGTTCTCTTCTTTGAATTTCGCCGATGATCATCCCGCCCGGGATATGCAAGATACTTTTTTTATCATGCATGGAACAGATGTCCTATTGCGTACGCATACGTCATCCGTACAAACCCGTGTAATGGAAAAAACACAACCTCCTATCCGAATCATTTGTCCGGGAAGAGTATACCGTAACGAAGCTATTTCTTACCGCGCTCACTGTTTCTTTCATCAGGTCGAAGCGTTGTACATAGACAAAAAGGTCTCTTTTGCAGACTTAAGACAAGTGTTATTATTCTTTGCTAAAGAAATGTTTGGTGAAAACACTAAAATCCGCTTACGTCCATCCTATTTCCCTTTCACAGAACCAAGTGCCGAGATGGATATCAGTTGTAATATTTGCGGCGGAAAAGGATGTCCATTTTGCAAACATACCGGTTGGGTAGAAATCCTCGGTTGCGGCATGGTTGATCCGAATGTGCTGGAAAACTGCGGAATCGATAGTACGATTTACTCGGGTTATGCTTTGGGAATGGGAATTGAACGTATAACCAATCTAAAATACCAGGTAAAAGACCTTCGGTTATTTTCGGAAAACGATGTCAGGTTTCTGAAACAATTTGAATCTGCGTATTAAACGGAAGAACAAAATATGACAAAGGAAGAAAGATATCAAGGAGTTATGACCTGGTTTGAGAAAAACATGCCGGTTGCCGAAAGCGAGCTGCATTTCAAAAATCCATACCAGTTACTTGTAGCGGTGATACTTTCTGCACAATGTACGGATAAGCGGGTAAACATGACAACTCCTGCTTTTTATGAAGCATTTCCTCATCCGGAAGCTCTTGCTGCATCTCGTCCCGAAGTCGTCTTTGAATACATTAAAAGCATTTCCTATCCAAACAGTAAAGCAAAGCATCTGGTAGAAATGGCAAAAATGCTGATGCTCGATTTCAATGGAAAAGTTCCTTCAACAATAGAAGAACTGATGAAACTACCGGGTGTCGGACGAAAAACAGCTAATGTCGTTGTTTCCGTGGCTTTCGATACGCCTGCAATGCCCGTAGATACGCACGTCTTCCGAGTTTCAAACCGCATTGGGTTGACAGATAATTCTAAAACACCTCTGGAAACAGAGAAAGAACTCGTTAAATATATTCCCCGGAATATTTTAGCGAAAGCGCATCATTGGCTTATTCTTCACGGAAGGTATACCTGTATAGCCCGTAAACCTCATTGTGAGCAATGCGGAATTACTCTTTTCTGTAAGTATTATACAAAAAATCCTCTTTCAAATACATAACATAATCATGATGAAAAAACAATTATTATTTCTACTCGTAATTATTTCTATATTATCATCTTGTAAACAATCAGCCCCCAAAGAAGAGATCGGCATATTGACTGTCGGAGCTATGTCTTCTTTGGATTTCGTACCTATAGCTGTGGCTAAAAAGATGCATTTTTTTGAACAAAACGGAGTCAATGTTACCATTGAAAAATTCTATTCTGCCAATGAACGGGATGCTGCTTTCCAAAGCGGAAGTATCGACGGAACAGTGATCGATTATACAGGCGCGATTCTCCAAGCTGCAGGAGGTGTCCAATTACAACTCACATCGGCATGTAATGCACCTTTCGCTATTGTGGCCGCACCAGGTAGCGATATAAAAACCATGAACGACTTGAAAGGAAAAAAAATAGCGGTATCACGAAACACGGTAATCGATTTCTGTATCGATATGGCTCTGAAATCAACAAACCTGACGGAAACAGATATAGAGAAAGTTGAAATAAACAAGATTCCATTGCGTCTCGAGATGCTGATGAAAGGAGAAATACAGGCAACCGCCCTACCCGATCCTTTCTTGACAATCGCATTAAGTAAAGGCTGCCCTGTTTTGGAAAACATGCAGAACCTCGGATATCAGGTTACCGGAATCATGTTCGGCAAAAAAGCCATCGAAGAAAAATCAAAAGAAATACAAGCATTCTATACAGCTTATAATCAGGGAGTAGACTATATCAAGACGCACTCTGTCGATGACATAAAAGAACTATTGATCAATGAAGTCGGATTCCCCGAAGAACTATTATCACAAGTAAAACTTCCGGAATACACTCATGCTCAACTGCCAACGGATAAAGATATCCAAACAACAGTCGACTGGCTCAAACAAAAAAATCTCATCCCGGCAGATTATTCTCCAAAAATATTGGATTCTCAATTTATCAAGTAGTTAAAGATCTATTAAAAAATTGACTGAAATAAGTTTCAATGTCTTTTGCGGAAATAAATAACTTACACATCTCTTTCGGCGAAAATAAAATCATCGAAAATTTCAATCTTTCCATTAATCCGGGAGAAATATATTCAATCATAGGCCCTTCCGGCTGCGGCAAATCCACTTTACTGAAAGCTATTTGCGGAATTATAAAACCAACCGAAGGGAATATATTTTTAAACAGTAAACCTGCCGATACACGAAGAGATAATATTGGCTACATCCCACAACACTACGGATTATTAGATTGGCTGAAAGTGAAAAAAAACATTGCAATCGGCGAAAAATTAAAACAGATTAAAAGTAGTAACAAGCTCGAAATCATACAAAAATTGGGGATTGAAGACCTCCTGGAAAGATACCCTTCATCATTAAGCGGAGGACAAAAGCAACGGGTGGCGCTGGCCAGAGCATGGATCCTTCAACCGGCTCTGATGCTAATGGATGAACCATTCTCTGCTCTCGATACGTTTACTGCCGATGTTTCCAAAGAGTTATTCATTAAACTTTGGAAAGAACAAAAGACAACGACGCTTTTTGTTACACACAACATACAGGAAGCCGTAGAAATGGGAAAACACATCGTCATCCTATCTGAAAAACCGGCCAGGGTCATTCGAATCATCGAGAATCCGTTATTAAAAAAAGGAGCTTCCCGTACCGAAGATGATTACTTTTATTTGGCTAAAGAAATAAGAGGTATCCTTCAAAAAGAATGGAGGAATATCCCATGAAAAGGCGTATTTTCTCCTTTTTATATGGATTGATTGTTTTTCACTTGCTATGGTTGATTGCATCCTGGATCATCCAAGAAAAAGCATTGCCCTCTCCTATTGAAGTTTATGGTATATTGGGCAAAGTGCTGACCTCAGGAATGTGGAAACATTTATCTGCAAGTATGATACGTATTTTTGAGGGTTTATTCATCTCTTTAATGATCGGATTACCTATTGGCTTGGGAATGGCCGGATTTCCAACAATCAACAAATCGCTAAGTCCTTTACTATACTTAACTTACCCAATCCCCAAGCTGGCATTATTACCGATTGTCTTCTTACTTTTAGGAATCGGAGAAAATGCTAAAATCACAATGATCGTACTGATCATTGTGTTTCAAATCATTATATCCACTCGGGATGCCGGGGTTAATATCCCTTCTGAAAATTTCCACGTATTATCTTCTCTTGGAGCTAATTACTGGAAGAAACTACGTTGGATAACCCTGCCGGCAATCATTCCGGATTTGTTAACAGCCATCCGGATTTCTATCGGAACGGCTATTTCTGTTTTGTTTTTTACAGAAACTTACGGAACTACAAAAGGAATGGGATTCTATATCGTAGACTCCTGGATGCGAATCGCTTACAAAGAAATGTACGCTGGTATCCTCATCTTGTCCCTTCTCGGCTTTTTCCTCTTTTTTCTTTTGGATGTATTGGAAGAACGATTCTGCCGTTGGAAAAATAAGAGTTAAGAACTAAAAACTAAAATATACGATGGATTGCTCGTTTGTGAAACAATTTTTAACCTCTAGTTCTCCAGTTTTTAGTTTTTAGTTCTTAACTCTTAGTTCTTAGTTCTTAGTTTTCAATCCCCGATTTTCAAGCAATGCATCAATCGTCGGTTTCTTCTGACGGAAATTATAATACATATCCATCGGATCATCGATACATCCGGGTTCCAGAACATATTTACGGAAACGACCGGCTAACTCTTTATTGAAGATATCTCCGGATTCTTCGAATGCCTTAAATCCATCGGCATCGAGTACTTCCGCCCAGATATAACTGTAATATCCGGCAGTATATCCACCTGTCATTGTATGCTGAAAATAAGTACTCCGATAGCGCGGCGGAATCTCAGGAATCAAGCCCCTTTTAGATAATGTACTTGCTTCAAATTGTAAAACATCAATTTCCTGAGGCGACGGATTGACATGGTAATCCATATCCAGATAAGAAGCAGCCAAATACTCTGTCGTAACAAATCCTTGTCCGAATTTAGATGATGCAGTCATCTTATCGACTAAATCTTTCGGAATAATTTCCCCTGTCTTATAATGTTTCGCATAGTGTGCCAACACTTGTGGTTGAAAAGCCCAATGCTCCATGATTTGAGAAGGTAACTCCACAAAATCACGAGGAACGCTTGCCGTACCATGGAATACTACATTTTTAAACAAATTATGTAATGCATGTCCAAACTCATGGAAAAACGTTTCCACTTCATCTGCACTCAATAGTGCCGGTGCACTTCCAATCGGAGGAGTAAAATTACAAACGATTGTGACGACAGGCATTACTCTTTTATTATTTTCATAACATTGTGTACGATAAGAACCACACCAAGCTCCTCCCCGTTTAGACCCCGGACGAGCAAATAAGTCGATGTAAAGGACTCCCAATTCAGTCGTACCATCGGAATCTAAACAAAGAAATGCACGAGCATCCGGATGAGGCTTCGATATATTTGTCAATTCTTTGAATGTGATACCATACAGTTGATTGCAGACATAGAAAATACCTTCTTGCACATTATCAGACTTAAAGTACGGGCGCATCATCTCATCTGATAAATTATATTTTTGCTGACGTATTTTTTCACTGTAATACCGCCAATCAGAAGCCTGCAGAAGAAATGCATTGCCAATCAGGGTTTGCATATCGTCACGCTCTTGTTTAGCCATTCTCAATGCGGGTGTCCATATCTGGTCCAACAAATCATATACAGCCTGCGGAGTCTTTGCCATACGGGTTTCCAAAGCATAATCTGCAAAACTCGTATAACCTAAAAGCATCACTTTATTCAAACGTAAAGTAACCAGTTTTTTAATAATTTCCTTATTATCCTTATCGTTATTATTGTTACAACGATTCAGGTATGCATCTAAGATCTGCTTTCTAAGTGCACGATTCTCTGAGAATTGAAGAAAAGGCATGATGCTCGGATTATCTAATCCAAACACCCATTTCCCTGTCAGTCCGGCTTTAACAGCACGATTAGCTGCTGCAGTAATCAAATCATCAGGTAACCCGGCTAAATCTTCTTTTTTGTCAATAATTAATTTGTACGAACCCGTTTCTGCCAGTAAGTTCTGACCAAACTGTGTCTGGAGTTTAGAAATCTCTTCATTAACCTGTTTGTATTTTTCTTTCAACACATCGGACAACATAGCCCCTCCCCGTATGAAATCGCGATAAGTCTCAAAAAGTAAGCGTTGCTCTTCCCGGGTTAAGTTCATTGACTCACTGTTATCGTAAACATATTTGATCCGGTTAAACAAATCCACGTTTGTCATGATGTTATCCTGATGTTTAGTCATCATAGGCGCGATCTCTGTTTGCAGAGCCAACAATTCAGGTGTACTCTGAGCGCTTGAGACTCCGCTGAAAACCGGAGATACTTTGCGCAACAAGCTACCCGATTGATCAAATGCAGCAATCGTATTGGCGAATGTCGGAAGTCCCGAATTGGAAATAATAGCCATAATTTCGCCTTCCTGTTCCTGCATTCCTTTAATGAAAGCTTCCCGGTAATTATCTACCGTTATTTTTTCAAACGGAGGAACCTGATACGGAGTACTCCATTCCTGAAAAAATGGATTCTGGGTAAAGCCCATGGTAGTTACTCCCAATAAACTCATCATAATAATTAATTTTTTCATAAGCTCTCTATTTAGATATCAATATTGTACGTTTTTCTTTGGCACTCTGAAATGCATATTCTATAATTTGTATAACATCACGTGACTCTTCCGGCCTGACAGCCAAAGGAGCTTTTCCGGTCAAAGCATCATATAGATTGACAAAAAAATCAGTATAATTCCCCGGTTCGCTTTCAACGACAGCAACGACCGGCAAACCATTCATGACGGTAATCATTTTTCCCCACTGAGATTCCGGATCTTTACCCCAGTTGACGCTATTCGGGATTTTTCCGGCCTGAAGGTCTCCTTCCTGAACATCCAAACCGTGTTTGATGAAAGAACCGTTAGTCCCATGGACTTGAAATACAGGACCCGGCGCCTTTATCAGCATCCCCGAATGCAGATATACCGTCAACTCTGCATATTGTAGCGTTAGCATGAAATAATCGTCGATCTGAGTATTTTCACGTTGATAACGGATATTGGCCGTTATCTCCAAAGGCATTCCGAATAACTGTAATACCTGATCGATCAGATGAGATCCCAGGTCATACAAAACACCACCAGCTTCCCGCTTTTCTTCTTTCCACTTTTTGGGTCTTAAATGAGGGACATAACGATCAAAACAAGAAGTATACTCTGTTATTTTTCCCAAAACGCCAGTATCCAGTACTTTTCTCAACGTTTTATAATCTCCGGCGTATCTTCTGTTCTGATATACCGTCAGGATTTTATCTTGTTTTTCAGCTAAAGCGATTAGTTCATCAGCTTGTGCAACTGTTGCTGTAAAAGGCTTATCTACAACAACATGCTTTCCAGCCAACAACGCTTTTTTAGCTAGTTCATAATGAGTTTCATTGGGAGTCAGTACAAAAACAAGTTCAATAGACGAATCATAAATGATGTCATCAGCGATTCCTGTAATTTCGCATTCAGGATAACGCTCTTTCGCCAACCGGATAGAACTTGGATTTGTCGTACAGATTTTTACCAGCTCAAACCCTGGTAACACATAAAGAAAAGGGGCATGGAACAGCTGACCAGCCATTCCATAGCCAATAAGTCCGGTTCGAAGTGATTTCATGTTTCAATTTTTTTGCATACTGTAAAAGTATACAAAAAAATTTACATTCCAAAACTAACGTTTCCGATATATCCGTAAATACAACTGAGAAATCCAAGTATAAGGATACCTGCCGAACAAATCACAAGACTGAGTTTATTGTACCTGTCTGTTGCAAAACGTCCGATAGCATCAGATTCGCCTTCTTTGATATACATCGCTTTGATAATCAGCAAATAGTAATACAAAGAAATGACTGTATTCAATAATGCGATAAACACAAGTAGATAATGACCTTCTGAAAATGCCGCCGCAAATATAAAAAACTTACTGAAAAATCCGGCAAATATAGGAATACCTCCTAGTGAAAACACCGACAACATCATCACAAAGCTCAATTTTGGATTCGATTTCGAAAGTCCATTAAAAGCCGAAATCAGCGTATTACCGTTCGATTGATTTTCTACCGCTGAAATTACTCCAAAAGCGGCAAGGTTGGAAAACACGTAAACCAATACATAGAAAACGACAGCAGTCATCCCTTGGGCAGTTCCGGCAATAATTCCAAGCAAAATATATCCGGCTTGAGAAATGGAAGAAAAAGCAAAAAATCGTTTGATATCTTTTTGGCGTACTGCAAACAAGTTTCCAACAGTAATCGTAATCACTGCCGACCACCAAAGAATCTGGTTCCAGACAACTTCAATGCTTCCGAATACTTTATACAATGCAAAAATCAAAGCAAAAGCAGCAGCACCTTTCGATGCGACGGACAAATAAGCTGTTACCGCTGTGGGAGCGCCTTCGTAAACATCAGCAGTCCATAAATGAAATGGCACTAAAGATAGCTTAAACGCCAATCCGGAGAAGAAAAACACAAAACCGAGGATAACCATCGGTTCACCAACTACCAGAGCTTTCATCTCTGTAAAATACATGGTGCCCATCGCTCCGTACAAAAATGAGAGACCAAACAACATCACTCCTGAAGAAAGAGCAGAGACCAGGATATATTTAGCACCGGCTTCAGCCGATTTTTCTTTATACTTATTGAATGCAGCCAAACAAGCCATTGGTAATGAAGCCGTTTCCATACCAATATACAACATCATGAAATTTCCGGCGGAAATCATCAGGTACATACCTAACAATGTAGCCAAAGTAATCGTAAAGAATTCTCCGCGTTTATGAACCGTGTCGTATGCTTTCAACCAGCTGTTTACCTGTAAGAAAACCAAAAGAGTAGCTATATTCAGAATATTCTTCATAAAAATGGAGACATCGGTACTTACATACATGCCACCAAATGCTTCCCCAACAGAAGTCGAACAAAATCCAAACGCCGTGTGAAGAGCAAATAAAATGCAAGCTACCGGCTGAAACCATTGCTTCGCTTTATCTGAACAAAAAACGTCATAGAGGAACAAAATGACAAATACTGCCATTAAACTCATCTCCTGTTGTAGTAATAAGAAGTTTCTGAAATCCATTATCTTAATTAATTAAATTATATTATCGCTAATTTTTCAATAATCGGAGCCAAGCTGTGACTAATCATGTCTGAAACTCCCGAAGGATATAACCCCATTGCAGCAATAGCTACGATCAGACCAACTGCAGATACTTTTTCATACCAGGCAGCATCGGGCAATCCAATGTGATGAGAATCTTGTACCGGCCCATACAATATTTTTCCGACTGTTCTTAAAATATAGACTGCTGTGATCACGATCGAACAGCAGGCAGCAATAGTAAAAATACGGTGGAACATATCTGTATGTTGGAAAGAACCTACAAAAATAGTCATTTCTGCTACGAATCCACTTAATCCCGGAAGTCCCAATGAAGCCAAACCGGCGATCACATAACATACCGAAGCAAACGGCATGATTTTCATCAATCCCCCCATTTCGCGGATGTCGCGGGTATGGGTGCGACCGTAAATCAATCCGATTAAAGCAAAGAACAAAGCGGTCATCAGACCGTGAGAAAGCATTTGCATGATTGCACCGGTCATGGCAGTCTGATTCATCATCAGGATAGCAAAAAGAACCAATCCACAGTGGCTTACCGAGGAGTAAGCATTGATATATTTCAAATCGGTTTGTACCACAGCACTGAATGCTCCGTATACAACACTGATACCGGTCAGGATCAAGAATATCCACCCCAGTTCATGGGCAGCTTCAGGCATCAAATAGATGGCAACACGGAAACATCCGTATCCTCCCAATTTCATCAATACTCCTGCGTGAAGCATAGATACTGCTGTCGGCGCCGAAGCGTGACCGTCGGGCGACCAGGTATGAAAGGGGAATAAAGCTCCTAAAACACCAAAACCAAGGAATGTAGCAGGGAAAAACCAGCGTTGATATTCTATTGGTATATGTAAATGATTGGCAATTTCGACCAAGTTCATCGATGAATGTCCCGATGCATAATAGATTCCCAAAATTCCGACCAACAAGAATGCAGAACCTCCCATCAACATCAGAGTCAGCTTCATAGCCGAATATTCTTTCTTCCCTGTTCCCCATAATCCGATCAACAAATACATTGGAATCAATGCTACTTCATAAAACATAAACATGGTAAACAAGTCTATGGTAATAAAGAATCCGAATACTCCTGTCGA
The DNA here is from genome assembly GCA_031551395.1 of Bacteroidales bacterium. Classification (GTDB taxonomy): domain Bacteria; phylum Bacteroidota; class Bacteroidia; order Bacteroidales; family Azobacteroidaceae; genus BNXB01. The sequence goes on along the minus strand of JAVBNR010000013.1, from coordinate 37,002 downwards.
TAACAGACAATACCACAAGAAATATTCTTTAGCCATATGCATATTCCAGGATGAAAAGACGCCTGTAAACACAATAATCGAAGATAGCACGATCATTGCAACCGAAATCCCGTCAACACCAACTGTATAAGCAATATCTAAAGGTGCATACCACATCGTGCTCGATACAAAAAGCATTTCGGCATCAGAAACAGCGCGCTCCTGAATAAACATAACGACCAATGTAACAGCCAGTACCAACAAAGCTGAAGCTCCGGTAACCATTACCGTACGAATTTGCTGCATACTCTTGCATAAAAACAAGACTGCAATCATTAATACAGGGATAAGGACAAATAAAGATAAAATATTCATAACTCTTTATTAATTATAAAAACAATACCAACGCCGCAATCAACAACGATCCGACAACATAAATCCAAACATATAATTGTACCTGGCCGGATTGAAGTCCTTTAATGGACGACGACATCTTGTGCGTTGTCCAAGCCAACCCATCCATAGCGCCATCTATCACATGGCGGTCAAACCAGGCGATAGGCATACTGATATATTTGAATATAACACTCCGGGTAATAAACATCCAAACTTCATCCATATAGAATTTATGGAGGGTCGCTGTATATAAACCACCAAAGGATTTTGCTATCTGAGCCGGTTTTTCGCTGCCCTTGAAATACAAGACAAAGGCAATGGCAATACCGATGACAGCGACAAGTATACTTGGAGTCGCAACCGTAAGCCACTCGATGTGTCCTTCAAAAGGTAACCTGTCTGCTGTGACGTATTCAGGGAAAGGAATAAGTCCTGTAAATATGGAAAATACAGCAAGAATAATCAATGGCACTGTCATCAAAGCCGGAGATTCATGAGGTTTGTGATGACTATCGTATTCTTTTTCTTTTCCCCAGAAAATATTGAAATACAAACGGAACATATAGAATGCAGTGAGACCTGCAACAAATAACATGGTAAAGAAAATCAACTTATCATGGTGTAATGCTGCCGCCAGGATCTCGTCTTTACTGAAAAAGCCGGAAAGAGGCCAGATACCTGCAATGGCGAAACAAGCGATCAGGAATGTCCAACTGGAAATGGGCATGTATTTATGCAAACGTCCCATGTCTTTCATTTCATTACTGTGTACGGCATGAATGACAGAACCTGCTCCAAGGAACAATAAGGCTTTGAAAAATGCATGAGTAAACAAATGGAACATAGAGGCCATATAACCCAATCCGTCATGTCCCTCATAACCTGAGACTCCCAGAGACACCATCATATAGGCAATCTGTGAAATCGTCGAAAACGCCAGTACTCGTTTGATATCGGTTTGTGTAACAGCGATGATAGCCGCAAAAAGTGCAGTAAATGCTCCGATATAGGCAATTAATGTCAATACCTCCGGAGCCGCAAAAATATACACCGGGAATAATCGCGCCACCAAATAAACACCTGCAACAACCATCGTCGCTGCGTGAATCAATGCCGAAACCGGAGTCGGACCTTCCATTGCATCCGGTAACCAGATGTGTAGAGGGAACATAGCCGATTTTCCGGCACCACCCATAAAGATCAACGCCATAGCCCATGAAGCAACAGATAATCCCATAAATGAAAGACCGGACATGGATGTAACGGCCAAACCCGCATTATCTGCTGTCAATAACCCAAAATCAAATGTCTTGGTATAGAACGACAAGATAAGAATTCCGACCAAAAAACCTAAGTCAGCAAAACGTGTGACGATAAACGCTTTCTTAGAAGCGGCCACAGCCGATGGTTTAGCATAATAAAATCCGATCAGGGAGTAAGAAGAAACACCTACCAGCTCCCAAAAAATATACATTTGAAAGATATTGGTTGCAACAACCAACCCTAACATTGAAAAGCTAAATAATGAAAGGAAAGCATAATAACGTTGAAATCCTTTTTCTCCGTGCATATAGCTCAAACTATAGATATGCACCATCAACGAAACGGTTGTAATGACAACAAGCATCATCACGGAAATCGGATCCAGCAAAATCCCTAAATCGATATGGAGGTTTTCGGTAAAACGCAACCATTGGAAAGATACCGGAATAATTTCCTGCCAGGCCTCTCCTGTTTTTCCTAAAACAAAAAAATACTGGTAAGCAACCGTATACGACAACACGGCAGCAAAACCCATGCCCAGGGTTCCGATAATTCCGGCTACATTATGCTTCATTTTATGCCCAGTCAAGCCCAATAAAAGAAAAAGGACAAAAGGCGTGATCAATATTAATAAACTGTATTCCATAATCCTTATTCTTTCATTTTATTTATGTTTCTGACATTAATGTTTCCGATATTCCTGTAGACATTGATTATGATCGCGATAGCCACAGCTGTTTCTGCAGCAGTAATAGCAATACCGAACAATGTGAAGAACATCCCTTCCATGCTTTCGGGGAACAGGTAACGGTTGAACACGGCAAAATTGATTTCAACAGCATTCAATATCAATTCTAGCGAAATCAGGATGGCCAGCATATTTTTTCTCGAAATAAATCCATATATCCCGATAAAAAACATCAGCGTGCTGACAATCAGATAATATTCCATTTTTATCATAATATCTTATCTTTTTCTGGCGATTAATATACCTCCGATAATACAAGCTAGTAACAATACACTTAATATCTCAAAAGGCAATAAATATTGATATTTTTCAGTTCCCATCAAGGCTTCTCCGATCATTTTCATATTGATTTCCTGATCTCCTTCAATGGTCAGATTATCAGCATACAAAAACTTATGTTTCATCAGGACAAAAGCGGTCAAAGCGATTCCTCCCACAGAAGCCAGTATACCATATAAAATTTTCTTCTTGCTATGTGACTCTATCATATCCCCCTTATTGCTCGTAAGGAAAATGGCAAAGATAAACAGGACAACAATCCCTCCGGCATACACCGAGATCTGAACAGCAGCCAAAAAATGATAATTCAACAACAGGTAAAAACCGGCTGTCCCTATCAAAACAAAAAGCAAATAAGTCGCTGCGCGCAAAATTTTCGTAGCAGTAACTGCCATCAAAGACATGGCCAGGATAAAAATTGCCAGTACGCAGAAAATAATAAAATTTATCATATAATATCTTTGTTATTTCATTCTTGTTCTTTAACTGTTTTTTCTTTCTTCATCAATGATGATCCCTCTTTATTTAATTGTTGATTCAGTTTTGAACGTGTAAACATGGCATGTTCAAAATTTTGAGACCAATCAATCGCTCCTTGAGGACAAGTTATTGTACATAATGCACAGAAAGTACAACTACCCAGATCATACATGTATTTATCCAGCACTTTCTTTTCCTTGCCGGTTTCTTCATCGATTTCTTTCTTCGTCGTAATCTGAATAGTGCCATTCGGACAGTTCGTCATACAAATCAAACAAGCTGTACACTTATGCTGATTGTTCTCATTATGAGGCATTACCAATTCTCCACGCATCCGCTCATGAGGAAACACTTTTCCTCTGTTTTCGGGATATTGTTCCGTTACTTTGGGGCGGAAGAAGTTCAGAATGGTAATATACATTCCTTGCATCAAGCGATAAATCCCGATGATTATGTCTTTTATATAGTTTATCAGTTTCATATCTTATATCACGCAAAGCGCCATTAATAATATATTTAACAATGCCAGCGGCATCAAAATTTTCCACTCGAGACTCAACAGTTGATCAATACGCAAACGAGGGAATGACCAACGGATCCATAAAGCTAAAAATACGCAGAAAAAGGTTTTACCAAAGAACCAGATGAATGGCGGAATATAATCCATTACCTGATTGAACGATTCCCATCCCGGGATATGTAAAGGCATCCACCCGCCCAAGAACATCGTTGATGCAATCGCTGCAATAATGAACATATTAAGGTATTCTGCCAAGTAAAAGAATCCGAACTGAATACCGGAATATTCCGTGTGATAACCTGCTGTCAACTCCGATTCTGCTTCAGGCAAGTCAAACGGGCCGCGATTGGTTTCAGCATGTCCTGCAATCAAATAAATAAGAAATGCGATCAAAGCCGGAACATGTCCTTTGAAGATAAACCACATCTCAGCTTGTTGATTCACTATTTCCGATAATTGCATGGTTCCTGATAAGATGACGATCGTCATTAACGAAAGTCCGCAGGAAAGTTCATAACTGATCAACTGAGCGCCACTTCGCATAGCTCCGATCATCGTATATTTATTATTACTGGACCAACCGGCGAGCAAAATACCGACAACTCCCAAAGAAGATACCGCCAACAGATAAAACACACCGATATTAAAATCGATAGCATGAAGCGCCGGATCAAAAGGAAGAGCACCGAACGTACATATCGATGCTATAATGACCAGGAAAGAAGCTATCCGGAACAATAACGGGTCTGCTCGGTCTATCTTGATAATTTCTTTTAATAATATCTTTACCATGTCGGCGACACTTTGGATCAATCCCCAAGGTCCGACACGATTAGGTCCGATGCGACATTGAAAGAACGCACAAACTTTTCGTTCTATATAAATCAATACAAGGGCAAGTACGGCGTATACTGTCAGAATGGCTACTCCTACAAGTACAAATTCAACGAATAAAGCCCATCCGTCGCTCATATATGTGCGAAGAAACTGGTCTATCCAGGATGTTACTACTGAAAAATCAAACATATTATCTGTCTATACAAGGTACAACATAATCAAGCGACGCTCCGATCATTATCAAGTCCGCTACTTTAGAATCCACGGCTGTAGCATTCAAAGTATTAACCAAGGTCATACAAGGCGAACGGAACTTGATCCGATAAGGCGACTTATCTCCTTTACTATTGATGTATACATCAAATTCTCCGCGAGCATTTTCTACTCTTTGGAAGAACTCTCCTTCCGGCAAACGTATAATTGCTTTTGTTTTAGCCGCATACGGTCCTTCCGGAATATTATCTATCAATTGTTCTAAAATTTTCAGGGACTCTTCGATTTCATCCAATCGAATGATGTAACGGTCATAAGTCATACCATCCTGACGCAGCATTTCTTTAAAGTCGGCATGACGATAAGCAGCATACGGCTCGATCTTACGGATATCGTTACTCCATCCGGAAGCACGTCCTGTCGGACCTGTAGCGCCTAACGAAATTGCTTGCTCTTTGCTTAGATAGCCAACTCCTTCCATCCGTCCGCGGGCAATTGGGTTGCCTGTGAACAGCAGATGGTGTTCTTTCATCATTTTGCGCATGTATGGAATAAATTCTTTAACCTTACGCTGGAAATTCGGATGTATGTCCTGAGTAACTCCTCCGATCACACTATAATTGACCATCAGGCGGCCACCGGCAGTTTCTTCAAAAATATCCATGATCTTTTCACGATCTCTCATTCCATACACGAATGCCGTGATCGATCCCATGTCCATTGCCATACAACCCCAACCCAACAAGTGAGATGCAATCCGGGTCAATTCATCAAAAATCGTACGGATATAATGTGCACGCTCCGGAACTTCCAGTTCTAACGCTTTTTCACAACACAAACAGACAGCATGGCGGTTTATTGTACCGGAAAGATAATCCAAACGATCTGTCAAATGAAGAATCTGAGGATAAGTATACGCTTCACTCATCTTCTCTATTCCTCTATGTATGTATCCGAAATTCGGATCTATTTTTTTGATGATTTCGCCTTCAAGCGATACGCGCAAATGAAGAACTCCGTGTGTTGCAGGGTGTTGAGGTCCAAAGTTAACAATATACTCGTCTTCTTCAAACAGTTGATGTATCGTTTCAACCGGTTGTCCCATCTTCATTTCAACAGTCGGAACCCGCTCCATATCTTCAATCAGCTCATTTTCAAGCGGTACCGGATTAAGCGCAGGATTGGCATCATAATCTTTGCGTAGAGGATAACCTTTCCAGTCCTGGCGCAGGAACAAACGGCGCATATCCGGGTGATTGATAAAACGAATCCCTAAAAAGTCATATACTTCCCGCTCATATAAGCCTGCAGATTCCCACAAATCATGAGTAGAGTACAGCAACGGATTTTCCCTGTCTTCTGTCGATGTTTTTAGAGATAATAAATAGGCCGGATTCTTCGTGCAGGAAAGTTGGTAAATAACGCCTAAACTATCGCCATAATCCATGCCGATTATGTCCATAAGGAAATCAAACTTAGTTTCCCATTCATATCTTAGTTTGCGGGCCGTTTCATAAAATTGTTCTTTCGGAACGGTAACATGGATTGTTTTTCCGTTTTCCTCAACAACAGCATAAGGCAGGGTTGCCAATTTTTCTTTAATTCGTTCCATCGGCAGCCTCCTCTTTTATTTTAGTTTCTAATAATTTGTCTTCAGCTTCCCGGGTAGGATGCGGTTGAGCAGGTAAACGGAAAAATTCCTGCATTTTGATCTTACGAGACAATTGCATCATGCCATATATCATGGCATCCGGACGTGGCGGACAACCGGGAATATACACATCCACCGGAATAACTTCATCCACTCCCATTACGGTATGATAGGAGCTCTTGAACGGACCTCCACTAATGGCGCAACTACCAAAAGCCATCACATATTTGGGCTCGGCCATTTGGTCGTAAAGCCGCTTCAATACCGGCGCCATCTTATGCACAATCGTACCACAAACGAAGACCACATCAGCCTGGCGAGGACTATTACGAGTAACTTCCCAACCAAAGCGAGCAAAGTCGTAACGAGCTGCTCCCAGACACATGAATTCAATTCCACAACAGCTGGTTGCAAAAGTCAGCGGCCATACAGAATTGGATCGTCCCCAATTGATCACGTCATCGATCTTGCTGATAAAAATATTAACTCCATTATCACGCAATTCCTTCACATATTCTTCGAGGTATTCATTTTCTTTGAAATCCTCCTGTTTCATGTTCCGGATATAAATATCTTTTACTTCCATTTCAAAGCTCCTTTCTTCCAGGCGTAGGCCAGACCCAATGCCAGGATAACTAAAAAGAACAGGACACAAATCAATCCTTGTGCACCCATATCTTTCATTTTAACAGCCCACGGAAACAATAATACCGTTTCCACATCGAATACCAAATATAAGATGGCAAATAAATAATACCCTACCCTGAATTGTATCCACGAAGTACCACGGGTCGGGATACCGCATTCATACGGATCTCCTTTATGAGGATTTGTAGAGGTTGGAGCCAGCCATTTAGCTATCAATAGAGCTGCAACAACCATAAACACTGCCGTAATTAAAACGACAAGGAATAATGCAGAATTACTCATGAGAGCATATCTTTTTGTTATAAAAATAGTTAAAAACAAGGGGTTTTTAATCCTAAACAGATATTATTACCCTTTTTCGCCCGCAAAAGTATAAACAATTTATTTGAGAAGCAATTTTTTGAAGGAAATATTTTGAATGATTTTAGTTAAACCAGCGATATTTCCCTACTCGAGAGGGCAGTCTCTAAAATCATTGATAGAAAAAACCTTTGCAAGATCCGAGCCGATGATCCATTATTTTATGGATACTTACGGAAATCTTGCAAAGGTTTCTATCGGTTAAAATCAACTATTCTGTTAATTTTTTTTGACCCATTTGGTTCCTGCGGCATAGACAAAGTAACCCAGGCAGTTGCTTGTTCCTGGCGACACAGCCACAACGGTATACGAAGCCGTATAGGTAGCTATGTTATAGCTTGTAGTGTATCCCGGATCTGCACCTTTAAGTTCAATAGTCGGCTTTCCATCGATCATTTTGATAGATGCCGGAGCAAAATCTTGACCCATATTAGAGCAAGGAGGGCTTATTTTCATCGGAACAATATAAGTATCAACATCGGCAGCCCACGATTGAGCTAATTTTTGAGATTTGATAATCATTTCTTTAGCACTATTCACAGTAGCAAAAATCTCATCCTGTCCGGTCTTGTGTAAACCCACAATCTTCACTGTTGCCGAATTGACCTTTGTGATGGTTATCGTATGCGTAGTACTGCCTTGCGTATAGTTCGGATTCTTTGTTTTGCCATCAGCTCCCGAAACTTCTACTTCAAAGACAACGTCCCACTCTCCAAGATAATCGTCCACCAGGCTAGGACAATTGACTATGGTAACTGCTTTTTCTGCACTGCGCAGACCTTCTCCGGCTGCATTCACCCCAGCAACAGAGTAGTTACCGGATGTTGTAACATTATAAGTTATCGAAGTAGCTCCGGAAATGGCCGATCCGTTTTTGTACCATTGGTAGGAAACCGCATCATTCACAGGAGCAACCGATAACGATACTTGTTCTTCCGGGCATACATTGGTGGAGACTCCCAAAACAGCTCCGGCAGCAGCCGGACGTGAACATTGGGTAACAGTGATCCGTTTTTCTGAGCTGGGAGTGCCTTCTCCGTTGCCATTAACCCCGGCTACAGTGTAAGCCCCCGTTTGGGTAGCAGCGTACGTCGGCTCTGTTGTTGTTGCAATTACTTGACCATTGCAGTACCATTTATAAGATACCGCTCTGGCAATGGGTTCGACACTAAGATCGACAGCCACTGTATAAGGACAGTTATTTGCTTCGTTACCAGCAATATTTCCTGCATTAGCAGGTGGTCGTGATCCTTGTTGTACAACTCTTATTTCTTTACTCTCCTTGGTGCTACTGGAAACAACTTTCAATATGGCTTCACGTGAGTCTTCCGTCATGTTATTGAGTGCTGTAACCGTAACAGTTGTAATTCCGGAACCTTTCGAAGGGTTAACATTAACCCAACCGGCTTCATCTGGTTTTGTGATTACCCAATCTCCCGAAGCTGTAATGACCAGTTTATGAACTTCGGTAGAGTTCAATGAAATACTCACGTTATCAGGATCAACAGCTAATTTTACGGTTTCACCTTCATGGCTACAGGCGCTCCATAGCGCCATGAGACAAAAAAAGAGCGCAAATATGATATTTTTTTTCATAAAATACATTTTTAAAATGATTGACTTATGTCCACTTTTTGTTTATTTAAAAGGCTGACAACCAAAACTCAAGCGCAGCTTAAGACCGATTGCCAATGGTGAAACCTTATCACTTACCGACGACAAACTACTGGAATTAAATCCTTGGGGATATTCCTTCGCCGAAGGATTATAATCTACCAAATTTCCACTTTTCTTGATGTCATTCAACCCATAGTCCATATAAATACCGGTATAGATACTCATCTGTTCATTGATGCGCCATTTAGCCCCTGTTTCCAACGAGAGCATAATGGCTGAACCCAAATCCCAATCTTTATCATTTTCGTCAACAGTGTATGTTCCAAATCCTTTTGACGGAAGATCTCCATAGTAGACCACGTTGCTTCCCGAAAAATAAGCACTGGTGTTCAAGGTTCCCGAAACATCGTATTTTGCACTGATCGGAAGTCCGAATTTTCCACCGGCAGCAGCATAAAAGGTTATTTTTTCTGACACAGGAGACTGGAATTGCGCCATAAGCGGAATGGTAATCATCATTGCTGACGAAGATTCCTCGTAGTTAGTATAAGAATACGCAAAATCAAACGGATTTCCGGCATTAGAAACCAACGCTACTCGCTGGCTGTAGCTGTCCATAGTGACCTTGGAATTATAGATTGCAATATTAACACCAGTTCCCAAACCCCATTTGGGGGAGAAGAAATAGTGATATCCTAAACCGGCTTCCGGTCCCCACCCCGAGGTAGACTTCCCGGAAGGAGCTTTATAAATGATCGTAGACAGGCCTCCACCCGCATTAACGGAAAACTCATGCACATGCTGGGCTTTCAACGACAAACTGAAGGTAGATATAAGAATGATAGCCAAAATTTTATATTTCATTGTTATTTTTTTTATTTAATTACACATTCTCTATGTTACCCTCCTTATCCCATTGGTAATACAAAAATCGGGATAAGGAAGGTTATCATAATGTTGTTTATTTTACTAACAATTTACTTGTTTGTTTAATACCCTTAGGCCCTACTACTTGTATGGTATATACACCAGAAGTGAGCTCATTAATACGCATACGGGTCTCCTTATCGTTCGTTGAAACAATGCTTTTGACCAATACACCATTTATGTTATAGATATTGATAACAGATCCTTTTTCTACATTCCCCTGGCTAACTGTTATTTGATCTGAAGGGGATGCCGGATTAGGATATATCATCAATTGCTGAGCTCGATTCAACTGATAAGTGTAGTTACATAAACGGAATACACGTCCGTCATTCGTCGTCATCTCACAATCGTAAGTGACTCCGGATTCGGCCTGAATATAGGGTTTTGTAGCACCATTGACAAGCGTACCATTCTTATACCATTGGAAAGATATAAATTGATAACCACCGTTAGTAGCCGGGTTACAATTGACTGTCGGAACATCGTTCCATTCAAACACTAAGATGTCTTCTTTGGGAAGTGCAACTTTCAATATGGCTATATTACTTGTAGCTACATTCGTACGACCAGTGATCAGCGCACGATAGTTTCCGGCATCGTTTGGATTGACCGCATTTATGGTATAACCGGCCGTATTGGCTCCATCTATATTGTGCCAAATGCCATTCGTCTGTTTTTGCCATTGATAAGTAACCTCAAGTCCGCTTCCTTCAACCGAGAATGTATAAGAATTACCTTTACACACAAGGCCTCCCACCGGTTGACGGCTGATAACACTCGGCGAAGAATTAACGGTTAAAACTCCGTTAACAACCGACACCACGTATTTGTCCGTCAATTTATTCGTAACCGTAGCCACAATAGGGTAAGATCCTGCCCGAGAGGCTATTGTTGCATTACAGGAATAACTAATATCCACTATATCTGAATAAGCATCGGTTTCCAATAATTTACCGGTAGTGGCGCTACTGAATGCCGGTAAAGGCATATTTTCAGTGACCTGCTTGTTATCTACAGTAACTACTATCGGAGATTTAACAAACACACACTGATCCGGCGATTTGACAGATTCGAAGAACGAATCGCCTTCATAAGTAGCCGTGATCGTGTAGCAAGGAGTCTCGCCAACAGTTGTATTCTCATCATAATATATTTCAGTCTTCAAACCTTCAGTCAATAAAACGCCATTTCTGAATATTTTATAGGTAGTTGTATTGTCAGCAGACGCTGCATTCATCTTATTTACAAGAATACTACTACTCATATTTCTTTCAATCGACATCTGATTGATTTCCGCATTCACGTCAACCATTGACATGGCGACGGGTGCAGATGCTGTAGGAGGAGTACCTGTACCTATAAAAATATCGTCAACCATAAAAATAAAAGCATCGTTCGAAACACAATTTATGGCTACATATTTAGCTTCTGCCGGAATAGTATAGGTGAATCGTGTCCAAGTATCCGGAGTTTCAATATACTGACCGGTATTTACCTTATTCGTAAAGTCGGCTTTCTCTTTTCCTGTTGTCGAATAATACACATTAAACCGTTCTTTTCCATAATCGGTTAATGCCGTTTTAGCCCAAAATGAGAAGGTAAAAGACGAGCTGAAGCCTAAGAGCGGACTGATCATCCAATCGTCATTCGGCCCGGGATTCGCCGCAAAACAGGCAAAGTATTTGTTACCCGTATGAGGTTTATAAGCAGCCATGCCTGACAAAGTCGGGCTTGTAGAGGATGGATTGAATACCATAAACGATATTTTACTTGACATTCCGGGGAATGTTACATTACTGATCGCCCATGTCGGCAGTCCATCCGCATCGATATAGTCCCAATGGTTCGGCATCCGCGACTCGATAGCAAAATCAGTATGACCTTCTGCTCCGTCAAACAAATCCGTACTGACAGGGCTGAATTGTTCATTACCCCATATCAATTTCACTTTCTTTACGTTATCATCGTATTTGGCAGTGAAATTGGCCGGATAAGATCCTCCCTGTGTCACGTTAATTTTAAATGGAATACCTCCAGGGTATACAGTGATTGTACCTTTACGCATTTGAGGAGTTGTGTTATTTTTACAAGTGAAAGTCAACGATCCTGCTCCTCCGGAAATAGCTCCGATCGTGTCGCTAAGGGCGATCCACTCATCAGCTTCAGCCCACCAACCTTTTCCGGTGGTAGTAAATGAAATAGGATTTAACGAGCTATCCACATCCTTGCATTTGAAGTCGGCTTTCGATGTCAGCTGAGCCGATTCCGTATAAGTAAGTGTCGGCACAATATTCATGGAAATTGTGAGCTCCGGGTTTATGTATGTAAGAGGATGCCAGTCTCCATCAAGGAAAATATAAGAGGTACACTCATGTCCTTTTTGTTTTATGGAAGACGATGCAACACATGCTTTCTGGCCTGATTTATATTCAAGAAAATCGCTTACTACGACAAAGAAGCTGCTATCTACTCCCACAGGTGTAGGGAACGTAACGGTAGAGTAATCGCCATCCACAATACTTGCATTAGGCAAAGGTACCGACGTTATGATTTTACCTGGTTTTCCTTTATTATCTGAATAGACATTGACAGTCAAATTCATGGTACCGACTTTGTATATCTTCAGCATAATTTTTGATATCTCTCCTGGCGCTGAACCAACAAAATATTCAGCAACCTTTGACCAGAAAGGACTTGATCCTGTAGTATAGAACGTTTTTAAGTCTTTTGATCCCGTGATTACAGATGCACAAGGATCTCCGTATGGGACATTCCAAATTGCTTCCGTACCTCCGACTTTCACATAACCTGCCCGCGTTAAATCTTTTGTTCCGGCCGAGTTAGTCGCTTTAAGCGTTGCATTGTAAGAGTTTACTCCTGCCGGATAGTTGACGGTTATCGTAGCATTAGTCGAAGCTGTCGGTGTTGCACCCGGCAATACCCACTCATACGATTTCGGATAATAGTGTGATGTATCTGTAAACTGAACCTCTCCTCCCGACAACGATAAAAATTGTCCGTAATGAGGATAAGTCGTGAAACTATTTTTGGAAACGGAATAGAATTGCGTATTCGGGATACGGGATTTAACGACAACCCCGTTTTCCATGATCTTTGTATGATCACCTAAATTGTTAGTAATTCGTAATGATGGGCTGTAGCTGCCAGGTGTCATATAAGACACATAAATATTTTGCAACGAGCTATTAATCAGACTACCTCCGGGAAGTGTCCAGTTCCACAGTACAGGAGGTCCTACAGAACGATCTAAGAAAGAGACGGTTTCTCCTTCAAAGGTAGTGATTTTTTCGCCTGGTACAAGGACTTTAATTCCGTCCAAATACATGTCATCTCCATTCTTTCCTTTATATTGCCATGCAAAACGAACTGTTTTTCCGGCATATTCATTCAACGTAAAACGCTGCTTTCTCCAGTTGCTGCTCAAAGAGGAATTAGGCGTACTTCCGGTTGTCCATTCCTGTGTCCATGACACTCCGTTATCTTCGGAAATATAGAAATTAGCACATCCTCCATCCAAATATGCACCACCGTAGTACAGGTAAAACTCTACAACAGTCGTAGGATCAGTAATTTTCACTTCCGGCGACTTCAGCCAGGTGTTTATTTCTTTTTCGGGATCATAAACGATTCGAAGCGATTGTAAGCTTGATCCGGGTTCGATATTATTAAAAGCAAGCGCTTCTCTGGGAGAATCCAATTTCCATTGATTCATACTTGCTCCGGGTTTCTCAATGGTCCAATCAGTAGGAATAGACGTTTTGTCAAAATATTCCTTTAATAAATATTCCCCGGCACATTGAATTTCAAAAGCAGCTACCGGATTATGATTTCCCAGGTAGTTGGTAAGCCGGATATTAGGTCGGGCAGAGGAACTTCCGGATGTTGAGGTCGCAGTAATGAGGTTAGCCGCCGTGGCTTGCCAGGTACGCACATGCCCCGGATTGGAAGAGGTCGCACAAAATGGGTCGTGATTACCTCCGACACTGTTAGCCACAAATTCAACCTCAGTTATGACCAGCAACGAGCTATCGTTATCATAAGTGAATTTTTTGTCGCCAACATTGAATGGGAACCGAACATAACCTTCAGGAATCTCAATATTGGTATAACTTGCTACCAATTGGGCTCCAGCCACTACAGAACCGTAAGTGCTATATCCGGTCGACAAGTTAGGTAAGTTGGCAGGAACATGCTTAAAATAGACCTTCACACTTCTTTTGTTCGCATCTCCTATTGTAGCTCTGCCACAGTTCCAATCAATTTGGATAAGGTCACCATTAACCCAATCCAATTCTTCTTTGTGGTATAACGAGGCCGTATATAGTTTTGCATATCCGGTTTGCGTACCCAAAGGTATCGGAGAGACAGCTTCCTCTCTTTTAATTTCTTTGGTTACGATATCTTTTATTTTCACATTGATACAACCGGTTTTTTCAAGCGTCTTCTCATCGGCTGTACCTTTATTGATAGTCAGTTTCACCGTATAACTTCCGACGGAGTTATATTTAATAGCCGGCGGAGTTTTCCCGGTATAGGTGCTTGGAGTTCCTCCCGGAAATTCCCATTCGGAAGTTTCAGCTCCATTAGACATATTGAGGAATGAAACCGATTCCGAAGCCCAAATCTCTTTCTTATTTACATCAAATTGAACAGCTACTTTACCCGACAAGTAAATACCATCAATAAATTCTTCTCCGGTATTTTCAGGATCAAGATAAGGTTTCATCCACAACTTATTATCAGCAGATTGATCCCAATGGTACCACAATTTACCATAGACATTGCTTCCTGTCAGATTAGTACAACTGGCCAAACCTCCGGTTAAAGTTCCTACAACCCGTTTATTCTGATTGAACAAAGGAGATCCGGACGAGCCTGATTGAGTAACACCATGTCCATTGGCTGTTGCAGCATACAATACATTCCAGCCCGAATTTTCAGCACTAATTTGACTTCCTTCAAAAACGACTTTACCCGAATTCTGAGCAGTAGTGGTAAAAGTAGATATCTTTTTCACATCACCTTTCGGATGATGAATTCCCACTCCGCTGGTAGCTGGAACATTACGACGGTCCCAACCATTATAATACACATTCCAATCGCTCGGAACGGCGGTCTTCAATTTCAACAATAATCCGTCAGATCCGCCATCAAGCGGGATCGCAACCAATCGAGAGGCTCCGGTCATTGTTTTGTACTCATTTCTAGGCGAATTCCGTAAGCAATCCACACTTTCCCAATGGAAGTAAAACAACCATTGGTTCAGGTCAGCATCTGTCGCAATCGTACCATTGTTATTGCTGCAATGGAACGCCATCAAAAAATAGGGATCCATATTCCGCGCAGTATTGTTTACTAATGTTCCCGAACAAATAAAGAAACTCATCTCTATTTTTTGAAGCGTAGCAGCAACACCTCTTTTTTCATCCTGCCAGTTAGCTCCTTCTGCACAATTGATATTAACCATACAAGAGGCGGATTGATCATTATTGTCGTCCGGTAGAGCCATCAGAGGCACTTTCGTGTCATAAAAATCGGGCGATAGATGAATAAAAGCATTGTTGTAAGCATAAGCCACACCGGATATCGAGATAACAGGCGGATCAGCTTGGTAGTTCAATTTATCCGAGTCCAGCTGTTCCTTACCCATTTTCCCTGCATCCTGGTTGGCTTGCATGGGCGAAACATATTCTAATATTAATTCGTCTCCAGCCACTAATTCCGTAGCGAACTCTTTATAACCCACAGGATTGTTTGCTTCGGTATAAGCACCGATCACGTGTTTCTTATTCGCACTATAAATGAATAGTTTGGAACCTGCAGGGAGTCTGAAATCACTGTAGGTCAGCGCTAAAGCAATAGCGTTAGGCGCATTAATCGTCAAACGCCAAATCAGTTCGCCAGATTCCAAGCGAACCCATTCTCCCGAATTTTCCGGGGTATAATTTACAGGAAGGATGACTGCCACACGAGGAGGGCCAACATCCCCGTCTTTTCGCATCATAAGATCTTCACTATACAATTTCTCTCTTTCGGGAGAAACCAATGTAGCCTTCTGAAAACTTGATTTCAGAACCGTACCGGTCTCCTTACTTTTGAATGATGGAGGAAGCCCCCCCACACTTAGCTGTGCCTGTGTTACTGTTCCTATGAAACAGAGCAATAAAGCCAACATGAGTCGGTTTAATTTCAACATAAAGATTTAATTAAAAGTGATTTAGATTTTTGAATATGGTTTTCACCTTGAATTTCATTTTCTATATTCTTTAAATAGATGGGCTTGAATATTTCAATGTGAATCGTCTTCTTCAAGAGAACTTACATCATTTATTCACAATCCCGTGGTATTTTCAATAATTCAACATAACGAACCGACAGTTAACATTTTATTCTCCTTATCGTTCCATGTGTTTTTCTTATTTTTTAACATTTATTCCGTACAAACATAATTAGATATTTTTTATTTTGCAAACAAATTGATGTTTTTTTTAAGAATTGTTGACATAATTTTGACTTTCAGAAATTAAAATTGGGAAAAAACATAAGATTAAGAAACTGTCTATTTTCTTCAAGTTCAGGCTCAAAATAGTTCGTATGGAAATTTTCAAATAGTCTTTAAGTTGACTTAAAAAAAAAAGGCATTCGAAAATGGAATGCCTTTGATTATTCTTGAAAGTTTATCTTATTTAACAACCTTAGCTAAATCAGCACCGGGTTTAAATTTAACGACTTTCTTTGCAGAAATTTTAATTGGCTGTTTTGTCCTTGGGTTGATACCTGATCTTGCACTCTTTTGAGTAATTGAATAAGTACCAAATCCAACTAAAGCGATCTTTCCATCTCTCTTAAGTTCGTTTGTTACAGCAGCGATAAATCCATCAAGCGCTTTCTTTGAGTCTGCTTTAGTTAAACCCGATTCAGCTGCAATTGCATTGATAAGTTCTGTTTTGTTCATGACTAAATGATTATTAATATATTAAACATTAAAAAAATGAATATCCTAAACTTTCGACGCCAAATATAGGACATATACTATTAATTTTCAAACATTTGGTATTTTTTTTTGAAAGTTTTTTTTAAATTCATCTAATTTGAGGAAAAATTCCACAAAAATCAGCAAGATTTGCTACCTAAAGTAAAAAAAAACAATCCAATACAAAAAATACTTTTGCATAGCTGTTCTAAAAATTGATATTTTTCCGTACGTTTGTAGCTTCAATTCCAAAAAAGATTTTTATGTCGAATTACCAAAATAATAATTTTATAAATTCCATACCTGTTGTTACAAAAAATATCCTTATAATAAACTTTATTATCTGGTTGGCATGTATTGTATTCAACCGGATGCAGATTGATCTATCGGCTATTTTGGGATTACATTACCCTCTGTCAGAAGGATTCTATCTCTTTCAATTCATTACCTACATGTTTACTCATGTTTCGTTCTCTCATTTATTCTTTAACATGTTCGCCTTATTCATGTTCGGAGGAATATTGGAAAATACATGGGGGCCTAAACGATTTTTGACTTATTACATGCTAACCGGAATCGGAGCTGCTCTTATTCAGACACTTGTAACTTATCTTCGTTTAATATCCATCACACATAATTTACCGACAGACGCCCTGTTGACTGTACAAAACCTGGGAAGTTTGAATTTATTATTCAATTCGGTTACAATAGGGGCTTCCGGAGCCGTCTTCGGCATCTTACTCGCATTTGGAATGTTATATCCGAACACTCCTTTATATATTATGTTTATTCCTATACCCGTCAAGGCAAAGTATTTCGTCATCGGATACGGTCTCATTGAACTATATCTCGGATTTGCGAATCACAGCGGAGACAATGTGGCACACTTTGCCCACCTGGGAGGAATGATATTCGGCCTACTTTTGATTTTATACTGGAGAAAAAAAAATAGAAGAAATGGGCGCTTTTATTAATGATATAGAAAATTTTTTCCGACGGGGTACGATTCTCTCCAACCTGATCGCAATCAATATCGCTGTTTTTATAATTCTAAAACTTGTTGGAGTCTTCTGTGCTTTATTCAACCTGAATCCGGACTTCATATACAGCCTTTTTGAATTGCCTGCAAGTTTCAGTGGTTTATTTAAGCGTATATGGACTTTATTCTCCTATATGTTTACCCATTTCGGATTTTGGCATATCCTCTTTAATATGTTGTGGTTATACTGGTTCGGAAAGATATTTCTTTTATTCTTTACTCCTAAGCAAATGGGAGGATTATACGTACTCGGAGGATTATTGGGGGGTATTCTCTTTGTTATTTCATATAACTTATTTCCTTTTTTCAACGAAATCATCCCTTCAAGTTATCTGATCGGCGCTTCAGCGTCTGTTATGGCGATTGTATTTGCTGCTGCATTTTATAAAAAAGATTTTGAAATCGGACTCTTATTTTTAGGAAACATCAAAATCATCTATTTAGCTATCTTTTCTCTGTTGCTGGACTTATTTTCCATCACATCTGCAAATGCAGGAGGGCATATTGCGCATATCGGTGGCGCCGCATGCGGAATTATTTTTGCCGGCTACATCAAAAAAAATATAGATATTACAGAATGGATGAATAAAATAATCGATCAGTTTTTCAATCTGTTCAAAAAGAAATCAGCCGACATGCATGTTTCTCATAAACGCTTCGAATCGGATTATGATTACAACAAAAGAAAAAACGAATCAAATGAAGAGATTGATCGGATTCTCGACAAAATAAAACAATCAGGGTATGGAAGCCTGACCAATGACGAGAAGAAGAAATTGTTTGACGCTAGTAAAAAATAAATGAGAAATTTTAAAAAGATACTATATAGCACCGTACTGATCATCAATATCGGAATATTGCTGTTATTTATTTTATCTGCTTTTTCAGATAGAATATCTCCTAATTCCTGGGTTGCTTTTTCTTTCTTAGGGTTATTTTTTCCTTTCATTTTCATTTTGAATTTATTCGGGTTAATATTCTGGCTAATAATGAGAAAATGGAAATGGGTTATTACTTATATCCTAAGTATAATTATCTGTTGGGGAGCCGTTTCCAGTTATTTTCCCATTCACTTCAAGACCAAAGAAGTTCCTGCTGATTGTATCAAATTTCTCACATACAACGTTATGCAGTTTGAATTCAGGAAACCTCACACAAAGAAAAAGCCCAACGAGATCATACAATATATTATTGACAGTAAAGCAGATATTGTGTGCCTGCAAGAGTATGGATCCAACATCAAAGGGAAAAAATCAGACGATGTTTCAGAAATACTGAAAATGTATCCTTATTCCCGTAAACTTAACTTAAAAAGCTGGCCAGACAAAAACCAGATTTTCGGATTAGCGATCTTTTCTAAGTTTCCCATCGAATCATTCGAAGAAATTCCATTTGAGAGTGAGTTTAACGGTTCATTTATGGCCGAATTAAATATCAATGGGAAGAAAACAACCATAATCAACAATCATTTGGAATCAAATAAATTATCGATGGAAGAACGAAATGAATATTACAGTTTGACCAAAGATTTTGATTCCCATAAATTGGATATATTGACAACCAAGATGGCTAATCGATTGACTCCGGCATTCAAAAAAAGAGCAGAACAAGCCCATATAATAAAAGAATACATTGCAAAAAATAAAAATCCTTACCTGATCGTGTGCGGAGATTTCAACGACACCCCCATTTCCTATTCCAGACATACGATTAAAGGAAATCTGAAAGATGCATTTGCTGAAACAGGAACAGGATTGGGAATCAGTTACAACAGCTTTCGTTTTTTATTTCGTATAGACTATATATTTTATAGTAAAAATATTAAATCGTATAATTGTACAGTCGACCGGAAAATAAAAAAATCCGATCATTATCCTGTCTGGACTTATCTGCAATTTGAATAAACTTTTTTTAAGACCAATTGTTTTTAATATTAGAATTTTATTTTTCTATTGTAATTACCTAAGTATTAAAAATTAATAAAGTCAAAAAAGTATGAAAAAGATTGTTAGTTTAAGTTCATTTGTTTTATTCGCCATGATATTTTTGGCTTCTTGTAATAGTGATAAAAAAGCAGTAAAAGATACTGCAGAAACTTTCCTTAAAGCAATCATTGCAGGAGATTTTGCCAAATCACAATCGTTAGTAACTCCGGAAACACATGAAAAATGGGGCGATTTTCTTCAAATTGTAGCAGATAACTTAGATCAGGAAACAAAAGAATTGATCAAAACCTCTCAAATCAAAGTCTCTGATATTGTCGTAACCGGAAATGATGCCGAAGTGATATGTACAGAAAAAATTCCTTATTTCGCACAAGAATCGACAGTGCTCCATTTGAAAAAAGTAGATGGAAAATGGTTGATCAATGAACCGAATGCAATTGTCCTGGACAGAGTTAAATTAGATGAAGATTTAATTGGTATAGATGTAGACATGTCGCCGGATTCAATCGCAAAAGATCTGAAAAAGGATTCGTTATCTTTACTTCAAAATTAAACTTCAAGAATAGAAATTCAAGCAAAGAGGCCTCAAAAGCCTCTTTGTTATTTGATGACACTCACAATGTGGCCATCGGCCAAAATGGTTTCAATTTCATCTCCTGCAATCATTCCTCGGGATGATTTCAGCGTTTTTCCTTTCATTTTTGTAATAGAATATCCTTTAGACAAAACATATTCGGGAGAAGATAATTTTATAAACGATTCTTTTTCTTTTAACTGAAGCTGTTTTGTTGAAAGTAAATGCAATGTTGCATTGCGGATTTTCAATCGATACAGATCCAATGAAGAAGAATGCCGATCAAGCATATTCATCGATTTTACCTGTAAAGAAGAGGCTAATGTTTGAACATTCAAAACAGCATGATCGATCAACGATTTTGCTTTTATTTTAATCGCTTCTTCAAGCATGGAGACATCGGAAAATGTATCCGTCATTTGTTGAATCAAATAATCGGCGACTGCTGTCGGTGTTTTTGCCCGAAAATAGGCAACCATATCGAGTACGGTATCATCGCGTTCGTGGCCTATCCCGGTAATTACGGGCAACGGGAATTGAGCACAACTTGCAGACAAGAGGTAAGAATCGAATGCCGACAAGTCGGATGTCGCTCCTCCTCCACGAATAATAACCACGACATCAAAAAGTTCTGTGTGTTCGTATATTTTTTCCAAGGCGGCAATAATAGATCTTTCTGTTTGATCTCCCTGCATGATCGCAGGAAAAAGTTTAGGGTAAAAAATAAAACCAGGCTGGTTGTTACTCAAATGCTCCAAAAAATCTTCATAACCAGCTGCCGTTGAAGATGTAACAACCGCCACACGTTGAGGCGTCGATGACAGTTCCAATTCCTTATTCAAAGTAAAAACTCCATCTTCTTTCAAACGTGCGATTGTCTGCTGACGCTGGCGTTGCATATCTCCTAAAGTATACGCCGGCTCAATATCACAAACATTCAAACCATACCCGTATAAAGGGTGGAAATCGATCGATACACGAACCAGGATTTTCAATCCGGAAGAAAATTGTCGTCCTGTAACTTCCTCAAAATAAGGTTTCAACATTCTGAAAGTTGTATTCCAGATATAGCCACGGGCTTTAGCTGTTACGGTTCCCGTATGCTCATTTTTCTCAATAAATTCCAGATAACAATGACCACTGGATTGGTTAACGCGCACATCACTTGTTTCTGCCATTAACCAATATAAATCCGGAAGGGATTCTCTGATACTTTCTCCCACCAGAACATTCAATTCTGTTAAAGTCAAAAAATCCATCGTCAAAATTGAATGAATTTACGGACATACCGCTTTCCTTTTACATCCAGATAGGCAATATAAACACCTTTTGTCAACATGCTGATATCTACCGATTCGGTTAAAGCCGTTCGTTCTAGCACTTTAGCTCCCAATACAGAAAAAATAACTAATTTACAATTATTACATTCACTCGGTTCTATGTTGATATGTAGTCGATTACTATTCGGATCAACGTATAAAAATAGAGAATTTTTCTCTACGGATTGAATTTTTGTTTGAGCTCCGGTATAAGCCTTATAAACATCAGGAATACCATGACCATAAACAGAATCCGGTTTATTGTAACGATCTGAATTTTTTATTAATAATTCCATGATCTGTTTATTGGTATAATAAGGCAACGCTTGCCATAGACATGCCCCAAGCCCTGCCAGAACAGGAGATGCAAAGGATGTACCGGATGCATAAACCAATCCTCCATATCCATCAATCAATGAATTATAAGAACCCATAGAAACTAAATCAGGCTTAATCCTCTTATCCACAGTCGGACCAAAAGACGAAAAATCAGATATTTCATGATCAGACCTTACCGACCCTACCGCCAAAACATCTTCTGCATCAGCAGGAAAAGTGATTTTTTTCCAGATTTTATTTCCCTCGTTACCTGCTGCAACAAAGAGTAACATCCCCTTATCGGAAGCCATCGTTGCTGAATGACTGATCCCAACAGATTTCCCATCTAATTGAGATTGAGAATGATTCAAAGAGGAATAATCAAAAGTAGAATAACCAATCGAAGAATTGACGACATCGATACCAACACTATCTGCATATTCAATTCCGGCAATCCAATAATCTTCCTCTACCGGAAATTCCTGATTGGGCACTTCTGTCGTGTATAAATAATAACTCGCTTCAGGAGCCGTACCTATCATAGATCCCGGTTTGTTGGCCAGCATACAGGAAAGGACTTTGGTCCCATGGTCTGTTTGAATACGAAAGGGATTGATATCTTCATGTGTGAAATTTTTCACTTCAATGATTTGACTTTTATTGAAAGCATCGATTTGATCACAATTCATAAATCCGCCATCCAATACGGCAATATTGATACCTTCTCCACGAAAACCGGCATCGTGCAAAAGATCTCCATGGTGTATGTTAATTTGGGAAAAACCACTCCCATAAGGATTAATTTCAGTTTTACTTTGCACAGATAAATTATCCTTCTCTTTATTTTTACTTGTAAAAGAGAATGTCCCTGTCCAAACAAAAGTAGCAGAATTTACAAAAGGCAGTTGAACCAATTCATCTACAATTGAATTGTCTGAAACACAAACAGTTACTGTTTTAAGCCATTTACTCATGGCCTTTATATCTGCATGTTTACTTTTAATCTGATTCAAATAAACCGGATCGATAGGAAAGTCGGTACTATCGATTGCAATTCCCTGTTTCGTTCTCCTTTCTATTGCTTTTTTAGATAAAAATTCCTCCGGTTTATCCAACGTATAAGGAGGGTTTCCTTTATCTTTCAGATATAAACGATACATATGACCTCCCCCTTTAGTCTGAGCTTGAACCTGAGACAATAAAGAGATAAATAAAATGACAAAAAAAACACAACGATTTTTCATTAAAATACTATTAATTAAGAAATTAGTATTCATTAGGTAATTCTGTTAATTCTGCAGCTGTGAAGACCGGACCGTCTTTACATACGTAGGTTTTACCTACATTACAACGTCCGCATTTCCCAAATCCGCATTTCATCCGATTTTCAAGAGTTGTATAAATGTTTTCATCCGAAAAACCTAATTTTTTCAAAACGGGGAATGTATTTTTAATCATAATCGGGGGGCCACAAACGACAGCAATCGTATTTTCTGCCGACGGAGCTGCTTTCTCCAGTACTGATGGCACAAAACCAACCTGACCTTTCCATTCCGGTGTCTCTCCTCCCGGATCGACTGTTGTATGTAAATTGACATCCGAACGCTTTTCCCAATCATCCAATTCATATTTATAGACTAAATCGGCAACAGTGCGGGCTCCATAAAAAATGGAAATATCGTTATAATCAGAACGATTGTCCAAGCACGACCAGATGACGCTACGCATAGGAGGCAGAGCAATCCCTCCGGCAATAAAAATGAGATTTTTACCTTTCCATTCTTCAATTGGGAAGGTATTTCCATAAGGACCTCTGAATCCAACCACGGCGCCTTCTTCTAAATTAGACAAAGCTGTCGTTACCCGTCCAACCTGACGAAAAGTGCACTCTACATAGCCTTTCCGGGTATGAGGAGACGCAATACAAAACGTAGATTCTCCTTCTCCGAAAACCGAATATTCAGCAAATTGTCCTGTCTTAAAAGAGAAAACTTCTGCATCTTCCGGATTGATAAACTCCAGACGAAAAGTCCGCACACCCGGAGCTTCGGGAGTAATCTTCGTTACTCTCATTCTGTAAGGTAAATATATGTTTTGTTTCATTTTCAACTTCCAATTAATTCAAGTGATTCTGCCATGTTCATATCTACCGGACAACGGTGCGAACAACGCCCGCAACCGACACATCCCTTGATGTTCAATCGCTCGGGCATGTAGGAAAATTTATGCATCAACCGTTGTCTCCAACGCGCTCCTTGTGTTTCTCTCGGATTATGTCCCGATGTATGCAGTGTAAATAATTTAGATCCGCAAGTATCCCAACTGCGTACCCGTTGCCCTTTACTACCTTTGGTTTCATCCTGGATATCAAAACAGGCACAAGTCGGACAGACAAACGCACAAGCACCGCAACCAAGGCAACGGATGGCATATGCGTCAAAGATATCGGTATCGAAAGAAATTTTTATTTTTTCCAGAATTTTCGATTCATCAAAAAGCTCAGGAACATCAGCTAAAAACTTTTGTTTATCCAACAAACATTCATCCTCAAATAAATCTGGCATGGATCCTAGAATAGCTTCTCCTTTAGGAGTATTTATCTCTGCAATATAATCTCCTGTATCTGTCTGCGTTAAAAGGATATCACTACCTTTTGTATTACCTGGACTACCATGAAGGGAAGTGCAAAAACAATATTCATCCGCCTGATTACAAGAATAACCGATCAGAGTGGTGCGCTCCAGACGGGTTTCAAAAATAGGATCGACAGGATCCCATTCAAAAATAGCCTTCAGACTATGCATTCCCAAGGCATCACAGGGACGAATCCCGACAACAACACGATAAGGAATTGCATCCAGATCGATATCCCGCACCTCCACATCATTCTTACTGCGAGTATAAGAAAATAATTTTTCAACTTTGGGAAATACAAAAGCCTTGGCAGACATATCAGGAATAACAAATCCGGTTGCTATGTCCATCGGCGAAGAGATTCGTTGATACCCCACCCTTTTCCCCTGACGAACAGGACCATATACCTGTTTTGTTTCCAATAACCTCTCAATCAACTTCGAGTGAGAATCTTTTCTCAATAATTTGATTTGATTTGCCATGACCTTATCCTATAAAATTTTCTTTATCATCCGGTTGATATGTCGACATAGCACAACCCTCCTGTCTGTTCATCCCTGAAACAGTTCCATAATCCGCTTTGATTTCTTCTGCCAATTTCATCGGTAACAGATGAATCGGTATATTGACCGGACAGGCTTCTCCACATTGGCCGCATGAAATACAACGTCCGGAAAGGTGCATAGCCCTCATAATATGCCATTCAAAGTTCCCGAGCGTGCTTGCTTCCACGGTAATCCACTGCGGCTGGTTCGCTTCCACAGTACATTGAGTACAGTAACAAAGCGGACAAGCCTGGCGACAAGCATAGCATTTGATACAATTTTCCATTTCATTTTTCCAGAAAAGCCAACGCTCCGAAGGTGTCATTGCATCTATTTTAGCAATCATCGCCTGATCTTCTTCTTTCAACTGAGGAGTGATAAGCGACAACTGACGCTCAATTTCATCCAATGTTTTACAAACCACAACATCTCCGTTATCTCCTACATACAAAGCAATTAAATCCTGATCTTTTATCTGCTTTTCCGCAGCCAGACGGATAATCCCCCGAAGAGTATGAATATTGGCGACAACCGCAGGTTTTCCTAATGAAGCGGTCTCTTTTTTATATATATACATGGCCATATTCTGAGTACAGCGACCATCATAGACGAATTCATTCGTTTCTTCCGGAGTCCGGGCAAAAAACGGACGTACACGTCCCTGGCTGCCTTTACCATACCCAACAACAATCTTAACTTCGTTACTGACAAGTAGTTCCTTTGCTATTTCATTGATTTTTCCCATTTATCAGTCCTCCCACACTTCGTTTGATATTTTCTGATAAGCTTCATAAGGACCTAATTCTCTGACCTTTTGCACAGTAGAATTAACTACATCCGCCCATTTTCCGCCTTCTGCTGCTGAAACCCAGGTAAATGTAATGCGATTGATATCGACACCCATAAAATCCAATAAAGAACGAAAAACCGTCCACCTTCTGCGAGCATGAAAATTTCCGGAAGTATAATGGCAATCATTCGGATGACAACCGGATACGATGATCCCGTCAGCTCCATTCGAAAATGCCTTCAGAAGCAGCATGAAATCAATACGACCGGTACACGGAAAACGGACGATCTTCACATTGGTAGCGTATTTTATCCGACTCGTTCCCGTTAAATCTGCCCCGGCATAAGTACACCAGTTACAGACAAATGCGACTATTTTAGGTTCAAATTCCATATTTTAATCATTCAATAAAGCCAACACTTCTTCATACACTTGTTTATTGGAATACCCTTCCAAATCGATGGATTTCGAGCGACAGAAAGAAACACAAGTACCGCAACCCTGACATAACCCGGGATTAATCCTTGCTATCTTTTTCACAACATCTCCATTCCGGTTCTTCAATGTTTCCGTATCGATCGCCTGATAAGGACAAATCCGGACGCATAACTCACATCCCATGCAAGTAGAGAAAATCGGCGGTGGCATCCGGTTCACTTTAGCGACTACCGGTTCCCGGGTCAATTCGTTATTCGAGAACAGGCCGATTACTTTGGCGGCAGCTCCTGATGCAGCAGCAACCGATTCGGGAATGTCTTTCGGAGCCTGACAGGCGCCAGCCAGGTAGATCCCTGCCGTATTCGTTTCCACCGGTTTTAACTTAGGATGCGCTTCTGCAAAGAATTTATACGGATCATAAGAAACATGTAGTTTCTGAGCCAGGGCTTCGGAACCTTCGGAAGAAACAGCTGCAGTAGCTAAAACAACCATATCGGCTTCAATTTCAACCGGTCGCCCGCCCAGTAACGTATCGGCTCCTTTTACAATCAACCGACCCTCTTTTTCATAGATGGTCGATACCCGTCCGCGAATGTATTTTGCTCCATCCTCTTCAATAGCCCGCCGGGTAAACTCATCGTAATTCTTTCCTGCAGCACGGATATCCATATAAAACACATAAGGAGTTCCTTCGTGCACTTTATGCTTATATAGCATCGCATGTTTTGCCGTATACATGCAACAAATCTTAGAACAGTAAGGGATGCCTTTCGCCGCATCGCGGGAACCTGCACAAGCCAAAAACACCACTTTCTCAGGCACTTTTCCGTCAGAAGGCCGGCGAATTTCTCCATGGGTAGGCCCGGAAGCGGAAGCCAATCGTTCAAATTGCAGCCCGTTGATCACATCCTTATATTTTCCATATCCATATTCCGGAAAAAAATCCGTATTCTTCACTTCAAAACCGGTAGCTAAAACAAGCGCCCCAGCTTTTACTTCGATAATTTCATCTTGTTGTTCAAAATCAATCGCTCCCGTCGGACAAAGCTTTTGGCATACCTGACACTTACCTGTCTGGAAATACCGGCAATTAGCACGATCGATAACAGGTTTATTCGGTACAGCCTGAGGAAAAGGAACATAAATAGCTGTCCGGGTACTTAATCCTTGTTCAAATTCACTGGAGATCTTTTTTGTCGGACATTTTGTGCAACACAAACCGCAACCCGTACACAACTTTTCATTGACACTCTTCGCTTTCTTGCGTATGCGTACATTAAAGTTGCCGATAAACCCGTCCATACTCTCCACTTCGGAATAAGTATACAGGGTAATATTGGGATGTTGAGCCACTTCCACCATTCGTGGCGTCAGGATACATTGCGAGCAATCCAGCGTAGGAAATGTTTCCGAAAGCTGTGACATGTGGCCTCCTATCGAAGGTTCCCGTTCAACAAGCATCACTTGGTGTCCGGCGTTGGCAAT
Source organism: Bacteroidales bacterium (assembly GCA_031551395.1). Taxonomy (GTDB): domain Bacteria; phylum Bacteroidota; class Bacteroidia; order Bacteroidales; family Azobacteroidaceae; genus BNXB01. The sequence continues at coordinate 8,999 of JAVBNR010000013.1, read as the reverse complement.
ATCAAGAGAAGCCTGGATTCCGGCAACTCCCCCTCCAATGACGACAGCCGTTTTATTCACAGGCACACGTATGGGTTCTAATGGATGGTTGTTCTTTACTTTTTCAACCAGCGTACGAACCAGGTCCAGCGCTTTTTGAGTAGTTGCCTCTCCTTTTTCATGCACCCAGGAACACTGCTCCCTGATATTGGCCATTTCGCAGAGATATGGATTCAATCCGGCTTCTGCACAAGCTTTCCGGAATGTCGGTTCATGCATCCGCGGGGAACAAGCCGAAACAACAACTCCTGTCAATTGATGTTCATGGATCGCTTCCTTAATTTTACTTTGTCCCGGATCGGAACACATGTATTTATAATCCGTACTGTATACTACACCCGGTAGATGAAATGCTTCTTCCGAAACTTTGACACAATCAACAGTTGCAGATATATTTTCGCCACAGTGACATATAAAAACGCCTATACGTGCCATATTTAAGAGCTAAGAGTTAAGAACTGTTTTCCAATCTACTTTTACCAGATGCCGATGGGTTCCTGTTTGCTTCTCATTCAATCCGCAAGCCATTCCAATGGCCTGAGTAATATAAAGTACCGGGATATCATACGATTTTCCCAAGAATTTATTGATGACAGAACGACGCATATCGAGGTTGGCCTGACACATCGGACAAGCGACAATAATCGCTTCTGCTCCTCGTTCAGTCGCTTCTTTCACAATTTTTCCGGAAAGCTTTCCAACTAAGTCCGTCCGGCTAACAGAAAGGGAAGCTCCGCAACACTCCGTCTTGAAAGGCCAATCGACAGGTTCAGCACCCAATGCAGACATCATTTCATCCATACTTTGAGGGTCTTCCAGCCGGTCGAATTTCAATACATCATGAGGACGAACCAGCAGACAGCCATAATAACACGCCACTTTCTTATCGAATGGACGAGTAAGTTTTGCAGGTAGTTCGGGTACAATATATTCTTGTATAAATTGTATTACATTCAATATTCGAAGCGGCTTCTTCAGACTCATTTCCATGACTGTCTCCACTTCTTTTTTCAATTGTTCATCTCTAAACAATTCATGTTGGATCACAGTCAATCGATTGTAACAAGCAGCACAAGGAACTACAATATCAACCATTCCCACGTTTTCAGCCTGAGCTAAAATCCTGGCAGGAAGAGCCAGCGACAATATCTTATTGAGGTTATGAGCTGCAGTAGCCCCGCAACAATTCCAGTCAGGAACATGCTCCAATTGTATATCGAACAATTTAGCAAGAGAAACAACAGATTCGTTATATTCTCTTGATGTCCCATCCAATGAACACCCCGGATAAAATCCTAATTTCGTCATAAATGTATTTTTCTAACAAGTTTTACTTATTAACTCGTTGACTATTATTAAAAATCCGCTGAATACTTTTTTTGCCTTTTACAGGCTCAGGAATAACAGGTAACTTTCCTTTAGCAAACATCTTAGGAGCTAAAGTCAAATCTTGTAAGAATTTTTTACTCCGTAATTTATAATCGGCAATCATCCCGATTTCATACGATCTTCCTGTCATTTTTATCATATCCAAAAAAGACCGATGAAATGAGATGATATCCTGTTCGGCCGATTTATTCTGCCTATTAAGAGCAATCGATTGTTGCCTTAGATAATCCATTATCTTAGGAATATCAATCTCCATCGGACATCTCGAAATACACATTTCACAGGAAGCACATAACCAAATCGCCTGTGAACGAAGGATTTCTTCATCCATTCGGGTATCTTCCGTTTGAAGCATACGCATCACCGTGCTTGAAGTGATATCCATTTCTTCCGCCAGCGGACATCCTGCCGAGCACTTACCACACTGATAACAATGCGCACTATTTACACCTACATCCTTTGTTATCTTTTGACTTAGAGTTTCTCTTTCAATATGCATTAAATTACTTTGTATTAGTTTAATGATCAATCACATTATCGCACAAAAAGATTAAGTCTGTGCAAAAATACAGATTTAATCTGCTCTGTGCACGTACACACCAAGCAGAAAGCCTTAATTTTAAATTAAGTTAACAATTCTCGACAACCAGGAAGCATCCGTATCGTCAAAGGTATTCAAGTGATCACTATCGATATCGAGAACTCCTGCCACCTGCCCTCCTTGAAACACCGGAATAACAATTTCTGATTTAGACTCACTGCTACAAGCAATATGACCTGGGAAGCGCTCCACATCCGGAACTATAATCAGACGTTCCTCTTTCCATGCCGTACCGCAAACACCTTTACCGAACGAAATACGAGTACAAGCAACCGGACCTTGAAAAGGACCCAGTACCAATTCATTACCTTTAACTAAATAAAAACCAACCCAAAAGAATCCAAATACATGCTTTAAAGCGGCAGAAATATTCGCCAGATTAGCAATAAGATCCATCTCTCCGGCAACCAAAGCTTCTATTTGGGGTATCAGGCTACGGTATTTCTCCTCCTTTGAACTATTCCTCGGAACAAATAGATTTTCAGCCATTATTTCTTCTTTATTTTCAGACAAAATTAGGATTTATTTTGAATAAAATAAACAGCAAACGACATATCTTTCGAAAAAAAGATTACCTTTGTAGCCTAGTTAATATGGTTAGACATTGTCTTTAGGCTTTTTTATGAAATTGAATGTACTCACAGCTATATCTCCCATAGATGGTCGATATCGTGATAAAACCTCAAAATTATCATCATATTTTTCTGAATATGCCTTGATTCGCTATAGGGTTCTCGTCGAAATAGAATATTTTATTGCACTTTGTGAACTTCCGCTTCCGCAATTGGAAAACTTTGATAAGAAACAATTGGAATCTTTACGAGATATTTACCGTTACTTTTCACTCGAAGATGCGCAACAAATCAAAGAAATAGAAAAAACGACCAATCATGATGTCAAAGCTGTCGAATATTTCCTTAAAGAAAAATTTGACAGTTTAGGGCTGAAAAAGAGTAAAGAGTTTATTCATTTCGGATTGACTTCACAGGATATCAACAATACATCCGTGCCTTTATCCATTAAAGACGCACTCCAAACAGAATACTACCCTTCATTGGAACAATTAATCAATGATTTGAGTAACAAAGCTTTGGAATGGGACAATATACCGATGTTGGCTAAAACACATGGACAACCGGCATCTCCCACCCGACTAGGGAAAGAAATCAGAGTGTTTGTCAGCCGGTTGGAACAGCAATTGAAATTATTAATGGATTTGCCTGTTTCGGCTAAATTTGGCGGAGCTACAGGCAATTACAATGCTCATCATATCGCTTATCCGCAATACAACTGGAGAGGATTCGGAAATGAGTTTGTCAGCAAAAAATTGGGATTAATCAGAGAGGAATGGACAACACAAATCTCTAATTATGACAATATGGCGGCCTTGTTCGATGCACTAAAAAGAATCAATACGATACTGATCGATATGGTGCGCGATTTTTGGCAATATATTTCCATGGAATATTTTAAGCAAAAGATTAAAGAAGGAGAAATAGGATCTTCTGCCATGCCACATAAAGTGAATCCAATCGATTTTGAAAACGCAGAAGGAAATCTGGGTATTGCAAACGCTATTTATGAACACCTATCGGCTAAACTACCGATATCCCGCTTGCAACGTGATTTGACAGACTCGACCGTACTAAGGAATGTCGGAACTCCTCTTGCCCATACAATGATTGCCATACAAAGCATTCAGAAGGGATTGAATAAACTATTGCTGAATGAATCTGCCATCAACAAAGACCTGGAAAATGCATGGTCGGTTGTCGCAGAGGGGATACAAACCATTTTGAGAAGAGAAGGTTATCCCAAACCATACGAAGCTCTGAAAGCCTTGACCCGTACAAACGAACAGATGACGGGACAATCTATCCGAGATTTTATTGACACATTGGATGTAAATGAACAGGTTAAAGCTGAATTAAAGGCAATTACACCTCAAAATTACACCGGAATCTAATAAACAAATAATTAAAGAGAATAAGAAATCGTAACCGTGAGGTTACATAATTTTAAACAATTTCAACTCATCAAAACAATGACTACAGAAAGAGAAGAATGGAAACCTCGCAACTACAACAGCGAGAGAAGAAATGATGACGGGCAGAATCGTGAAAGAAGACCTTATCAATCTAGAGAAGGACACGGAAACAACGAAGAAAGATCTTACAATCGACCTGCTTATGGTCATCAAGGTGGAAATTACGACCGCAGACAAAGTAGTGGAAATTACGAGCGTAGACAAGGCGGAAACTACTCCAGACCGGGTGGTGGAAACTACGAACGCAGAGATAACAGCTACAATCAAGGACGACCACAACGACCGTATGATAATAATCAACGATCGTATGACAACAATCAACGGCCATCTTATGGGAATAATCCTTATAATACTTCTGCCGAAAGTGATGGAACTCCGATGAAAAAGAGAAGACCTCGTGTCGGCGAAGTTGTGCAACCATCAAGAAATCCTGGCGGATATGGAACTCCAAACCGTCAACAAGGAGGTGGTTTCAATAGAGGAAGACAACAAGGAGGCGGATATGGTAATCGCGACTATAATCGTCAGGGAGGACAAGGCGGCGGAGGATTTAATCGTCAGCAAGGAGGAAGCTTCAACAGAGGAAAACAACAAAGAGGAGATTACAATCCCAATGCAAAGTACAGTGTACAAAAGCAATTGAAATACCGCGAAGAAAATTTTGACCCGAATGAACCGATTCGCTTGAATAAATACCTCGCTAATGCAGGCGTTTGTTCCCGACGCGAAGCCGATGAATTCATTCAGGCTGGTGTAGTAAAAGTAAACGATGTCGTTGTTTCAGAATTAGGAACAAAAGTGAAACGCGCCGACAAAGTCATGTTCCATGACCAACCGATTCAGTTGGAACATAAAATCTATGTTTTGCTCAACAAACCCAAAAATTGTGTTACGACCGCAGACGACCCACAGGAAAGATTGACAGTCATGGATCTGGTTAAAAATGCGTGTCGCGAACGTATTTTTCCTGTAGGAAGATTAGACAGAAACACAACAGGTGTGTTACTGCTTACCAATGACGGCGATTTGGCATCCAAACTGACGCATCCTAAATTCCTTAAAAAGAAAATTTACCATGTCTGGTTAGATAAAGATGTGACTATCGCTGATATGCAAAAAATTGCAGAAGGTATTGAATTGGAAGATGGAGAAATACACGCAGATGCAATCAGTTATGTAACTGAAACAGATAAAGATCAGGTCGGTATCGAAATTCATTCAGGACGCAATCGGATTGTCCGGAGAATGTTTGAAAGCCTTGGATACCACGTTGTTAAATTAGATCGGGTGTATTTTGCCGGTCTCACAAAGAAAAATTTGAAGAGAGGACAATGGCGTTATCTGAACGAAAAAGAGGTTAATATGCTTCGTATGGGAGCTTTTGATTAATTTTATAAAGAATGGAACCTATAAAACAAACGAGAATAGTTGATTTGCTAAAAAGTACTGCATACGAAACCAAAGTATGTGTAAAAGGTTGGGTACGTACCCGAAGAGGGAATAAACAAGTAACATTTATCGCTCTAAACGATGGCTCTACGATTCATAATATTCAAATCGTAGCCGACATGAGCCGGTTTGATGAAGAATTTCTCAAACCAATCACAACCGGTGCATGTATCCATGTCAACGGGTTACTGGTTGAATCTCAAGGACAAGGACAAACGGTGGAAATACAAGCGCTGGAAATAGAAATTTACGGAACAGCTGATCCCAATACTTATCCATTGCAAAAGAAAGGGCATACCCTTGAATTTTTAAGAGAAATTGCTCATTTACGTCCGCGTACCAATACATTTGGATCGGTACTACGTATCAGACACCATTTGTCTTATGCTATTCATAATTACTTCAACAGCAAAGGATTTTATTATTTCCACAGTCCGATTATCACGGCATCTGATGCAGAAGGAGCCGGAGCTATGTTTCAGGTAACAACAATGGACCTCAACAAAATTCCGCATACTCCGGAAGGTAAAATCGATTATTCGGATGATTTTTTCGGAAAATCAACGAATCTGACCGTTTCAGGACAATTGGAAGGAGAACTCGGAGCAATGGCATTAGGTGGTATCTATACTTTCGGTCCAACATTCCGTGCTGAAAATTCAAATACTCCACGCCACTTGGCAGAGTTTTGGATGATCGAGCCGGAAGTGGCATTCTATGATATCAATGATAACATGGACCTGGCGGAAGATTTCTTGAAATATGTTATTTCATACGCCATGGAACATTGTAAAGACGATATCGATTTTCTTTGCAAAATGTATGATAACGAACTGATCGATCGGTTAAATTTTGTCGTAAATAACAAATTCGTTCGTTTGACATATACTGAAGGAGTCAAAATTCTTGAAGATTCCAAAGAAAAGTTTGAATATCCGGTTTACTGGGGTGCGGACTTACAATCGGAACACGAACGCTTCCTTGTGGAAAAACACTTCCAATGTCCGGTTATCATGACAGATTACCCCAAAGAAATCAAATCGTTTTACATGAAACAAAACGAAGATGGGAAAACCGTACGCGGAATGGACGTACTCTTCCCGAGAATCGGAGAAATCATCGGCGGATCGGAACGGGAATCTGATTATGACAAATTAATGAACCGGGTAACAGAATTAAATATGTCGATGGACGGCCTCTGGTGGTATCTTGACACCCGACGCTTCGGAACAGCCCCCCACTCCGGGTTCGGCCTCGGATTCGAACGATTGGTTTTATTTGTTACCGGAATGTCGAACATCAGAGATGTTATCCCTTTCCCAAGAACACCGAAGAACACTGAATTTTAATAATTAACAGAAACTGCCTTACCCCACATAGTAAGGCAGTTTTTTCAGAATCCTCATAGAACAAAATTAAAAATTCACAACCATGAAACTACTTATCAAATTACTTTTTTGTAGTTCCTTGCTATTTCCGGGCATAGTTATGGCACAAGGAAATAGCGCTCAAAAAAAACATACTTTTGAAATCAAAGACGGAGAATTCGTTTACGACGCCAAGCCAATCAAAATTTATTCCGGAGAGATTCATTATTCCCGCATTCCAAAAGAATATTGGAAACACCGGCTCCAAATGATTAAAGCAATGGGGTTAAATACGGTATGTACTTATGTTTTTTGGAACTATCATAATCCTCAGCCGGGAGTATGGGATTTCAAAACGGGTAACAGAGATCTGGCAGAATTTGTTAAAATGGCTCAGCAAGAGGGTTTATTAGTTATTCTTCGTCCGGGTCCTTATGCTTGTGCCGAATGGGAGTTCGGAGGATACCCCTGGTGGCTACAGAAAAATAAAGACCTGGTTATACGTAGCAATAATGTTGCTTTTTTAGACTCCTGTAAGCAATACATTCATCAGTTGGCCAACCAGGTCAAAAATCTCCAGATAACCAATGGAGGTCCTATCGTTATGGTACAGGTAGAAAATGAATTCGGTTCGTATGTTTCTCAACGAAAAGACATTCCGCTGGAAGAACATCGGAAATACAACGAAACCATTAAAAATATGTTATTACAAGCCGGATTTAATGTGCCTTTCTTTACTTCCGACGGATCCTGGTTATTTGAAGGCGGAACCATTCCGGGCGTTCTTCCGACAGCTAACGGAGAGAATAACATTGACAACCTGAAAAAAGTCGTCAATCAATACAATGGAGGTCAAGGTCCTTATGTGGTCGCCGAATTCTATCCGGGATGGCTGGATCATTGGGCAGAACCATTTGTCCGTGTATCTACTGAAAAAATAGTGGCTCAAACGGAAAAATACCTTCAAAACGATGTTCAATTCAATTATTATATGGTGCACGGAGGAACAAATTTCGGATTTACATCAGGAGCAAACTATGATAAAAAACGTGATATTCAACCGGATATTACCAGCTACGATTATGATGCTCCAATTTCCGAAGCAGGATGGGCGACTACTAAATATATGGCGATAAGGGATTTGATGAAGAAATATGTCAAATATGAAATCCCTGCTGTTCCTGCTCAAATACCCGTTATCTCCATTCCTGCCATTCCTTTGAAAAAATCAGTTTCTTTATTTGATATCAAAGAACAAATCAAACCGGTTACTTCTGAAAATCCATTGAGTTTTGAAGATCTGAATCAGGGACATGGATACGTCATTTACTCTCACAAGTTCCAACAACCAATTGAAGGAAAGCTAATTATAAAAGGACTGAGAGATTTTGCCACCGTTTATGTCAACGGAGAGAAAGTCGGGACCATGAATCGAATCAACAATCAATATGAAATGGACATTCAAATTCCATTCAATGCCACATTGGATATCTTAGTTGAAAACATGGGACGGATTAACTATGGAGCAAAGATCATAGAAAACACCAAAGGAATCATTTCTCCGGTTTATATCGATAATTTCCAAATCAGCGGAGAATGGAGCATGTATCAGATACCATACGATAAACAGATCGATTTAGGCCGCTATCAACAAAAAAATATCGCAGGAACTCCTGTCGTTTATTCCGGAGAATTCACATTGGATAAAGTTGGAGATACGTTCCTTGATATGACTAGCTGGGGGAAAGGAATCGTTTTTGTTAACGGACATCATCTCGGTCGTTACTGGAATGTCGGTCCACAACAAACGCTGTATCTTCCCGGATGTTGGTTGGTTAAAGGCAAAAATGAAATCCAAATTTTCGAACAACTGAATGATGTTGCTCAAAAAGAAATTTCCGGAATAGAAAAACCGGTATTGGACCAGCTAAAACAATAACGAAATACCTCACAATTGTGTGAGGTTTGACTAGTCCTAAATAACCGTTACAGGTTTATACGACAAAAATAATTGATTCATCAGAGAGTTGCAAGGCTAGCCTTGCAACTCTCTGATTTTTTTATAACTTTTTATTTTAACCTTCCTCTGGCAGTGCATTTGCTCCGG
>JAVBNR010000007.1:0-36999 GCA_031551395.1 Bacteroidales bacterium | reverse complement strand
AATGGACATCGCTTTTCGGCCTGACTTAATTTCTCAAATGCTAAATCTTCATTCCCTTCTAAGTCGGCTATCTTGGCCTCATAGATAAGTTGATAGTATCCGCCCTTTATATAATCAGGACTTGTCTTGTTTTGGCTCTGTGCATCGTTTGCATAAAACAGAGCAGTGAAGCAGAACAGGATTGTAATAAGATTTTTCATCGTATTGTCAATTTATTTTTCAATTCAATTATTTCTTTTTCTCCAATATGTTGCCATCGGAAGATTACTTTTCCATCTTTGCCAATGAAGATATAAGAAGGGATCTGTTGTATATCATAAGTCATGGATATATCGTCAAAAACAATATTTTCTTTTTCTTTACTTAAAATTTGAGGCCATTTATTTAATTCATACTTCGCCCCTTTCACAGATACGTCCAATGTAAACGAATCTGATGCGATACGATTTGGCACACAAGAACTGCTTGTTAACAAGCTTAATATACAGTATGAAAGAAAAAATATGTGATTGTGTTTCATAACTAATCCTATTTACTGATCATAGATATACCTTGGCTTTAGTAATGGTTATTTGAGATCTATTTCAAATGTCGATATATGTTCCAAATTTTTCATCGCACTTTCCAGATCATCTCCTCTCAAGTTAGTTGCAATGATTTTCCGGTCTTTATCCAAAAGGAAATTAGCCGGAATCGCTTCCACGGCAAAGCGTTTGCATAGTTTTTGAGCATCCAACGAAGTGACGACTCCAGCATATACATGCGTAAAGGCCTCCGTCCCATCTGCTTCAATCGCTTTTTTCCATTCTTTCTCATTGTTGTCGAGGGATATGGCATATACAGTCAGGATATCTTTATATTTTTCATGTGTTTTTTTTAGTTTCGGGAATTCCCTGCGGCACGGCCCGCACCATCCAGCCCAGAAATCGATCAGTACATATTGTGTTTTGATTGTAGATAGATCGATATTCTCTCCGGTTAATCCGGTCAGGATGAGGTTGTCTATCTGATTTCCCTTTTGGTAGGACGGGATTTTGGACAATTCCTTACTGTAATCCTGTTTTTCCTGTTTGGGCGGTATATAGTGCCCCCTGCCTGCACAGATTTGATCGTAACGGTCTTGTGAAGCGACGCTCCTGGGAGTAGCCGGAGGATGATGAGATTCAAAAAACTCCGTTATGGCAGGAATTGGAAACCGCTGTTTGATCAGTGAATAGTGTTGGTCTAATTCTTCTCTTGTCGTCGCACCTGCATTTATACTTCCCGCATACAAGTTAATGAATGCGTCAAAAGCGCACAATGGATAGGAGGTGGTATGTATCACTTCCAGGTGCATCTCCCGATAATAAATCTTCAGGTAATAATCCAGGCTATCGTTTAAGCAGGCAACTTCTGTACTGTCAGTTGTTGTGTTGAGTTTGGATTTTATCGAGCGAATAATTTTTGCGACAGCGAAATACTCTTTTAAGTTTTCTATATATTCGGAAATAGCCGGAGATCCTTCGATATCCATTAAAAAAATGCTTTCCGAAGAGATTTTGATTTTGAGATCATCTCCTGGAGAAGGGTAAAATTTCCCATATGTTGGTCCTTTCTTTGAAAAAGCAAGCCAGGAAGTCGCGAATCCTCCATTATCGGAAAAACGACCCTGCATCTGAAATTCTTTCTGACCTTTGGCAATGCAACAGGAGTCTTCAATGTTATATTCGCTTCCTATTAATGAAAACCAATAGACCCACTGGTCTTCTGTTGCCAGGCTGTCGATTAAAGTAACGTGTATCTTGATCGGTTCCGTGGCTTTTATGCTGATGGAAATCAGGACGAACAACAAAAACAATATTTTCTTTTTCATTGAATCAGTCTGTTGAGATTTATTATTATATGATAGCTGCTATTTTAGAGCGTTGTCTGATGGATGCAATGTATTCTTTTCCTGTTTTGAGCTTAATGATTCCTTTTTTTTTGTCATACGCTTTGATATGCTGTTTATTTATGATGGTTGCTTTGTTGCAACGGATAAAATTTTCATTCAAAGAGTTAATTACTTTTTTTAATGACGTGTATGTTACAATCCGTTTTTGAGGCGTATTGATAACGACGTAAGGTTTATCATACACAACATCAATGATATCCGCTATTTCAATAACATGATTGTGCTGTGATTTTTTTATAATCAATTGGTTGTTTTCAGTTAATAATATAACGGTTTTCATACGATAATTTTTATTTTTATTGATGTTTCAGTAAAATCTCCAGTTTTGTCGATCTATTTCTCACAATGCTGTCAGTTACTAAAACGGGGATCTGGTTTTTAATTATCTCTTAACTATTTGTGCTACAATATTCCGCCTGCAAGGAAGCAATAAATTTTGACATTACAAAGAGAAATGCCAAAAAGTGTGTTCAATGTTAAGTGGTTATTAGCGTGCAAATTGGTTGAAACCTGTTATTCAGATCTTCTGCTGATAAAAACTTTTTTGATGAAGGTCTTTTGCATGAGGCGTTTAAATCTTTGATTCTAATAAATAAGCAGTCCTGCAACTCCAGCCAAAAGAATCATCAGGATCGGATGCATTTTAAAGAACATGGTCAGGATAAAAGAAGCTGCAAAAATGAGAATGCTTTTATAATCGATGAAATTTTCAGGATTCATCAGGAGGAGTGCTGCGGCAGCGATCATTCCGACTGTAGCCGGACGCAATCCTTTAAAAGCATCGTTGACATATTTATTGGAACGGAACTGAGTATAGACGCGGGCGATGCCCAGTACGATAATGAATGAAGGCAGACAAACGGCCAATGTGGCCAGAAGAGAACCCCAGACACTGTTTGTGACCGTATAGCCGATGTAAGTGGCGCTGTTGATGCCGATAGGTCCCGGGGTCATCTGTGAGATGGCGACAATATCCGTAAATTCTTGTTGGGTCAGCCAACCGTGAGTTTCGACAACCTCATGCTGGATAAGGGATAGCATGGCATAGCCCCCTCCGAATCCGAACAGGCCTATTTTGAAATAAGTAATGAATAATTGGAGGTATATCATACTTTACTTAATTTACCATATATCAGTCCTCCGATTGCTGCAGCGATCACAATATAAACGGGAGAGACTCCCCAAAGCCAGATCAGAAGTGCAGCGGCGACCGGAATGATGATTGTCTTCAGATTGATTCCTATGGATTTTGCTGTTGTGAATACCGGCACGGCAATCAGTGCAACGACAGCCGGACGGATGGCTTTGAACATTTTTTGTACCCAGATAATGTGTTCAAATTGACGAAAAAACATCGCAATAAGCAAGATCATTACGAAAGAGGGCAGGGTAGAGCCGATGGAAGCCACGATACTCCCCCAATTTTTTTTCAGCTTGTAGCCGGTCAGGATGGAAATATTTACAGCCAGGATCCCGGGCGCCGATTGTGCGATAGCGATCATATCGATGAAATCGCTTGGGGATATCCATTTTTTTCTTTCAACGACTTCTTTTTGTATCAGAGGAAGCATCGCATATCCTCCGCCGATAGTGAAAGCCCCTATTTTAGCGAAGGTAATAAATATATCCCAATAAAACCTCATTAACGTGTTCTTCTGACACTTTTAGTTGTAGTTGGTTTCTCTGGTTTTGCTTCTTTCGGTTTGTCTTCTTTTTGTTTCTTTTCAGAAGATTTTTTCGATTGAGCATCTCCTTTTTTATCTGTCGTCTTGGTCGTATCTTCTTTTACCCACAGTTCTTTTTCGAAAAATTTCAATTGATTTTCGATACTATCTTGCGCCAGTTTCAATACTGCCGGATCGTTTCCCACTTGTTGCGCCAGACTTTTGTTCATCATATTGGTCGTTTTGATGATTTCTCCAGTGTACATTCGTTTACTGAAAAAGTCGTCGATCGTGTAAGTCAACGCATTATTGATATTGGATGTCATGATAAAAGCCCTGGAAACATACGGGCGAATGTCTTCGTAACGCAGCCAGAACATGGCGCTCCGCGACGGTTGTCCGTACTCATCTTCTTGTCGGATGAGCATCGGGCAGATTGCTAATATCCTGGAGTTGAAAGTCCCGGTAGCCTGATCAAAATACCAGGCTTCTTTGATCATATACATGGTCACTTCGTTACTGGGAATATCGCTGTCGTTAAAAATATATTGCGTGTTGTTTCCTGTTCCCTGGGTTGTGTATAAAACCTGATAGAGTTTCAGCACATCTTCTTCAAAATTGATTTTATATTGATCTGTAAAGATTTCACGACCATCCATGTATTTGTAGGCCTGGATCTTCCCTTGTCCCATCAATTTGAAAATCATAGAAAACAAGTTCATCCGGTCTCCGATCGGTTGTTCCGGATAATACAATGCAGCATTGTTTTCTTTGTTCAGGTCTACATAGCGGTAAATTTCCCGGAGCCACACCATGTTATCGAGGTTTTTAGCCTGTTCTTTGTTTTTAGCTTCAGCCCGTGTCGAAAGGGAAGTCACTGAAGATTCCTGTGCTTCGCGCTGTTGTCTGGGTGTTCTTCGCTGTGTGGTTTGCGCCGGACTGTTTTGTATGAAGATACAAGTCAGGAGCAAGAAAACAATATAATGAAACGGTTTCATATGTTTAAATTTTACGTTATACGTCATGCATTTTCATGCTGTATATTCTTAATTAATAGTTATTTCCAATAATCCGATTTCTCGTTCTGTCCCATCAGGTCCCCGAGCGATGACTCCTCTGAGGAGAAGCGTTTTACCCCGAGCCAGATCGCGGATCCTGTCTTTTTGTCTTTGAGAAAATCTCTGACCGTCGGAGGCGTCTCTCATGGAGTTCCCGAACTGGTCGAATGTCATGGTTTCAAATCGAACGACAGTAAATTCAACATTCAGTAGCCCGTCGTCGATGGCAGCTCTCAGTTCATTGGTATTCAGAAGTACCGATTTTGAGAAACGTCCTGATTTCTTGAAGCGCACAGGAGTTCCGTTGGCATCCGTATATTGGATGTATGGCGTCGGATCGGGCAGTTGAACGACGCGGAGAGATTTATTCATACTGAGTGTTCGTCCGTCGCTCATTTTGGCGGATACCGTAATGACGGCATCGGTACCGACCTTCGATGGAACGGCCACCCAACCTCCTGCTTTCGGAGTCAACCTCCCGTTTGTCATTGTTGCAGTTACGTTTTGGCTGGCTACACCGGGTACTGCAATCTCGATCGGATTGTCATAACCGGCATAGAGTACGTTCATCAATGTTGGAGCTACGGTAGCGCTTTGTTCGACTACAAAATATTGTGTAGAAAAATCCCAGCGGGTAGAAGATCCGTCTCCCCGGCTGGATTCGATGTATCCTGTCACAGGAAATGTGCCGACAGACCCGGTTCCAACGGTAAACTTCCCGTTGGCTTCCGCAGGCAGGAACCTTCCGTTGACGAAAACTTTCGGTCGTTGAGTGGAATCCTGCGCCGACAATACGATATCTGCAGAGTAATTACTTCCTCGCATGACCACTTGTGATTGAGGAATGACAAACGCTTCTATTTTATTTACCCGGAAATCCCGGACATCGATGTTTTTCAGCAGATCGCTCAATACTTCTCCTTCTGCATAGCGAATGTCGTTCTGCATCTTGGTCATCAGTGTGACCGCTGCAGCCATAGGCATCTTGTCGAACATGGATTCTTCCCATGTTTGTTTGTTCATTTTCGCTTTCTTAGACGGTGTTGTACTCAGGTTGTTTTCAATGATATGTCTTTTGGTACTGTCTGCGACCATAGAGACAACAAAACTCCGGTAATCGTCGAGATTGACTTTCAATTTTTTGGCATCGTTTTTACCTTTTTCGAACATCACTTCAAAAGAAGCATTCAGATCATCCGGATGTTGCAGATTTTCAGGATCTCCCTCTTTTCCGTCGGCTTTTTTGACGATTTTCACTTTGAGATCCTGGATATAATTGAATAAAGAGTCGGATTTTGCTTTGACTTGTGCGGCTCTTCTATACCAGATCTCTGTTTTTTCAGGGTTTGTTGTATGGTATGTTTCCAGGTCTTGGAAAATAAAATCATTTCTCGTCGAAGATGATTTGACCGAACGAAGCAAACTTTCTTCCACCAATTCGAAACCGTCGAGCACCTCAGATGATACATTGAGAGCCAACATGGCGATGAAAACCAGATACATCAGGTTGATCATCTTCTGTCTTGGGGAATTTGGGCTGTTTGATGACATAAGAACTAAGAGTTAAGAACTAAAAACTAAGAACTAAGAACTAAGAACTAAAAACTGAGGGTTAGGGGGCTGTATTCCCTTGTCCCGGATTAGGATTGTAACCTCCTTGGTTTCCAGGATTATATCCTCCCGGATTCGGGCTAAAACTTGAACCTCCCGCTCCATACATATTCATAGTCATAGCATTCAATAACCGGTTGTAAACGCCATTCAGAGCATGTAGCTGTTGAGCCATTTTTTCTGTTTCGCTGCGGAATACCGAACTGTCGACAATCGAACCTTCGTAGAGATCTTTGATACGCATGAGTCCGGAATTGATCCGCTCGATCGCATCGATTTGAGAACTGACACTCTTCAATTGGATTTCATAGATGGTGTTCAATCCGGAAATATTTCGGTTCAGAGCTTCCATCTGGTGTACATATCCTCGAGAAGACTGATTGATGCCGTCGGAATTGTCCGTGATACTCTTGTAAGAATTAAGCAGGACGTCGGATACATCGGTCAGACTGTTTGTAACCGAACTGAACTTCTGCATGTTCTCAGACATGGAAGACAGTTGTTCTAGGTATTGCTGAGTTGCGCCGGTCAGTTCCGACATTTTAGACAGCTGATCGGCTGCGCCGGCTAATTTCTTGATACTTGCAGTCAATGCGTCCGTATCTTCTTGAGAAATATCCACACCTGTAGGAATACCGAACGATTGTTTGACTTGTCCGGCGGTTATGTTTTCCACTGTTGCTGCAGCGCTTCCGGTTCCCGCTGAAGCAGGAACTTCATTCCCGGTAAAACCACCTCCGAATACACCACCTCCAATGATGATAGGGCCACCGGAACCACTACCGGCTGCGGCCATACCCCCTTTAGGAGCGTCGGATGCCGTTCCGGATCCTGTGCCTCCGATAACAACAGAGCCGGAACCGCCTCTGTTTCCGTTACCCGTACCAAATGAAGGGCGGTCTTCGGCATCATTTGTATCTAAGACAGGGAAAACGCGATCCCATTGATATTCTTTGGTTGGAGTATCGAATGCAGAGATAAAGAAAACGAAAAATTCGGTTACTAATCCTACTGTCAACAAGATACTTCCTAGCCCGAAAGGCCAGTGTTCCAATTTAGCTAAAGCTCCGATAATTACAATGGCAGCTCCCCAGTTATAGAAGAACTGGAAAAATCGTTTCCCTTGATCCCGGGATAAGAATTTTTCAACTATATTTTTATATCTTCTCCTGATTCCCATATTGAGTTTAAAGTATTAAGTTGTAAGTTATAAGTTTAAAGTTGTAGGTTTAAAGTTTATTTGACTTTCGCTTTTGAAAACCCTACTTGTGTGCGCACACACCGGAACCCGATGTATGAACGTTGTTCATTCTGATATTCAAAAGATCTTGCATCCGAACGGATGAAATTGGCCACATCTTTCCACGATCCTCCTCTGACTACTTTTTTCTTCATCGCGTAAGGATCTTCTTTGGCAGCATTATAACGATATTCGGGGTTCATGTCACTCATAATTTCCGGTCCTGATTCCAGAAATGAAGTAGACGTCCATTCTGAAACGTTTCCGGCCATGTCATACAATCCGAATTCATTGGGAGTAAAAGAGGCCACTTTGGCCGTGATCAAATGTTCATCTTTTGTATAATTCCCTTTACCCGGTTTGAAGTTGGCCATAAAGCAATCTTTGTCTCCGGTAACACCATCTTGTTTCCAAGGGTATTTATTTTCTGTTTTTCCACCTCTGGCTGCATATTCAAACTCACCTTCAGTGGGTAGTCGATAAGGTTCGATGACCCGATTGTCTTTCAGATCAAGCGATTTCATCAGGAAATCTGTTCTCCAGGCGCAAAATGCAGTAGCCTGTTCCCAGGAAACGCCTACCACGGGATAGTCGTTGTATCCTACATGATTGAAATACAGGCGTATGTAAGGTTCATTGTAAGCATTGTTAAAGTCGTTGACCCAGCAGGTTTCATCGGGATAAATATTAACGATATAGGTATTAAGGAAATCCCATGGAGAGCTTAACTGTCTGGTAATCGTTTCGTTGATAATTTTCCCTTCTTCATTGATATAAGCTGTATCTTTTGAAATCATGACCACTTCGTTCGGGTTGACTCTGATGTCTGTATTTTTGATCCGATCTTCCGGGTTCAGCCGGTTACGGCGAAGAGATGCGGATGTCTGGTCGAACCATTGGTAACGATAGATCATTTGAGCCGGGTCTAAGGAAGTTCTGTGTGTAACAGGATGCGTGTAATTAACGCTGTTGATCGCCAATAATTCGTCTTCATTCGCTCTCCGCTCACTTGGAATAGGTCTTTTCCAATCTAAAATAGGAGGTTCTATCGGATCTCCATTTTTATCTTCGGAAATTTTGAACAGGTCGTCTTGCACGGCCAGGCGTTCGCGAATGATGGAGTCTCTTACCCAATAAACAAACTGGCGGTATTCGGCATTTGTGACTTCCGTTGCGTCCATCCAGAAAGCATCGATGGAAACACCTTTCGGATCTTGAAAAGCGCCCCACAGCGAATCTTTCTCCTGAGGACCCATTTCAAAAGAACCTCTTTTGACAAGTACCATTCCATAAGGAGAAGGTTCACTCCAGGCCGGAGCGCTTACTCCGGTAAGTTCTCCTCCGGCGCCTTGTAGAGACTTCCCGCAGGAAGTAGAGATGATGGCTATTACAGCCAGGAATATCAATTTTTTCATATATATTACAATATTCGAACGCTTTTGTGTTTGTTTATTTCTCCTTTTCTTTTACCCAGGTCTACGGTATACCTGATAAATAGCTCATGGCTGCCCGTACTTCCTTTTAACATGGCCGATATAGGGAAATCATACGCATATCCTGCTTCGATCATTTTAAATTTCCCTCCCATCATAACCACAACAGCATCTCCTTTTCTCCAACCCAGACCTCCCCAGAATGTTTTATTGTAAATCGCTCTGACAGAAAGGTCTATTTGTGTCATTGTCATCATGGCATTGACCGTTTTTCCTTTGATGGAATCAGGAACAATGCTCGAACCCATCTCTGTTGTTTTTATCAATAAAGCGGGTCGTAATTCTAATAACGGATTGTTTAGTTGGATATTGTATCCGGCCGTTAAATAATATGCGCGGGGAACTTCCATGATCGTATTTTCGCCGAGTTTCAGCTTGGGAGCTGTCAGGTGTGTTGCTGAAATCCCTACATACCATTTGGGTTTGGAGAGTAATAGACCGAGTGCAACGTCAATAGCGCTGCCGCTTACATCTGATGTCGGGATGGCTTCGTCGGCTCCTTGATGAAATTCATCTTCAAATTCGATCTCCACATCCGAGCCTTTGAATGTTTCGTTGATGTGTCCGATCTGGATGCCGGCGCTGAACATCCCTTTTGCTAATCGTTTTTGATAGGCGTATTGTCCTGCGACAATGGAGTGGCTGAATAGCCCTATTTTTTCGGAAAACATGATAGCTCCAAGGCCATGCGTCCTTCCTAAAAAGTATTGAGGCATGTTGGCTGAGATCAAGGTGGTTTGAGGAGCGCCGTCTACTCCCAGCCATTGTTGGCGGTACAAAGCCAGAGCTTCCAAGTTTCCTGATTGGCCGGCTTGGGCAGGATTAAAATAATTCATGGAAGCCCAATAGTTACTTAATTGCGCATCATATTGGGCGACCAGATTCAGGCCGCATGAAAGAAATACGATTATGATTAAAGAAAGCCTTTTCATTCGTAGTATAAACGAAAAGAGGAATAAATAATTGTGTTTGGGAGAAAAAACTTCATTTTTGAAGTGATGGCATCGAATTAAATATTTTTTCGATATTTTATCGGACTGAATCCGGTTGCT
The DNA here is from genome assembly GCA_031551395.1 of Bacteroidales bacterium. Taxonomy (GTDB): domain Bacteria; phylum Bacteroidota; class Bacteroidia; order Bacteroidales; family Azobacteroidaceae; genus BNXB01. The sequence continues at coordinate 26,948 of JAVBNR010000007.1, read as the reverse complement.
TTCTTGAAAAAACGACTGAAATAAGATAAATCTTCGAATCCGAGTTGAAATGCGATTTCTCCGATAGTCAAATTGCTATGTTTTAATCTTGTTTTTGCCTCCTGAAGAATGACTTCGTTCAACAATGTAATAGCTGTTCGTCCGGTTACTGATTTGACGGATTTATTCAAGTGGTTGGGGGTTATCTGCAACTGTTTTGCATAAAACTGAATCGAATGTTCTTTTGTTACATGCTCTGCCAACAGATCATTGTATTTTTTAGTTATAAGGAAAGCTTTCGATGGGTAAAAATCAAGTCCGCTTTCCATCATTAGTTTTTTTACTTCACAGATGATGGCAATTAAGTACACCTGCATTAATGTGTAGGCAACCGATTTTTTTAGATAGAAGCGCCGTAATGCATTAAAAAGAAACTCCAGGTGTCCGGAAGTTTCTTTGTTGAGGCGAATGGGGTATTGGCGTAAAAAACTATTGATAAACTCCAAATCGGTTTCAATATTCTCTTTCAGAAATGTCTGTTCCAGAAACAAGTCTCCGAATCGGCAGTAAAATCCTTGTAGATCAGCCGAAAAGCTGTGGATGAAAGAGACTTGTCTGGACAATGACAAATGGAATTCGTTTTTATTTAAACGAATATTGTTGGAGTTGCAATTCCGGATCAAATGCCCCGACGTCACGAAAAAAAATTCATTTCCGCAATGTTTATGAGGATGAAATAAGAATGGATCACCATCACTTAATTCTTCCAGAGAGGCTATGAAAAAACGATCATTACCGATCTGTTTATTCGCAGGCATCTTACAGTTAAATTCCCATCGCTTTCCTTACCAGATCGATTTTTGCTTCTGCAGTCACTTCTGCTTCTGCCAAATCTCCACGGGATTTGACTTGGCTTTGTACTTCAATATAGAACTTTATTTTCGGTTCTGTGCCTGAAGGCCGGATGGATACTTTGGTATTGTCTTCCGTGAAATATTGAAGGACATTCGATGTGGTTGGCATGTCCAATGTAATAATTTCATTTTCGACCAGATCCTGTCCTGTCAGTTTTGCAAAATCTTTGATCAGAATAACTTTGGAACCGGCAATTTCCCTGACGGGATGTTCCCGGTAGTTTTTCATCATGGCTTCAATTTCTTCTGCTCCTGATTTTCCTTTTCTTACGATGGAAATTCCTTTTTCTTTAGAAAAACCATATTCCAGGTAGATGTCCTGAAGCAGTTCATAAAGTGTTTTGCCATTGTCTTTTGCCCAGGCGGCGATTTCAGCGAATAACATACAGGCTGAAACGGCGTCTTTATCGCGCACAAAGTCTTCAGCTAAGAAGCCATAGCTTTCTTCTCCGCCTCCGATGTATTGTTTTTTATTTTCATTTTCCCGCATGACAGTGGCAATCCACTTGAATCCGGTATAACAATCATACATTTCCACTTGATTTTTGACAGCGATTTCTTTCACTAACTCAGTAGAAACGATTGTTTTTACGATATATTCTTTACCTTTTAGCTTTCCTGATTCCCTCCAGCGAGTGATCAGGTAATGCAGGTAGATGAGTAATGTCTGATTCCCGTTTATTAAAACAAATTCATTGTTGTCATTCCGGACGGCGGTGCCTACCCGGTCGGCATCGGGATCGGAGGCCATTACGACATCAGCTCCTGTTTCGATCGCCCGTTTGATCGCCATCTCCAATGCGGCAGGCTCTTCCGGATTAGGAGAGACTACTGTCGGAAAATCTCCGCTGACCACGTCCTGTTCGGGTACGTGAATAATATTTGTAAAGCCCATTGCTTGCAGTGCGTCCGGAATCAGTTGTCCTCCGGTTCCGTGTATCGGCGTGTAAACAATCTTGATGTCGTTGTGGCGCCTGATCGACTCGGGAGAAAGGGTAATCGTCAGCAGATCATTAATGAACAGCTGGTCCATTTCTTTTCCCAGCGATTCGATTAATTTCGGATCTCCTTTGAAATTAATCTTGGAAACGGATGAAACCTGATTCACTTCAGAAATAATATTCCGGTCGTGAGGTGCGACAACTTGTGCTCCATCGTCCCAGTAGGCTTTATATCCATTGTATTCTTTCGGGTTGTGGGAAGCTGTAATCACGATACCGCTCTGGCATCCCAGTTTCCGTATCGCGTAGCTGACTTCCGGTGTCGGGCGAAGATCAGAGAAAAGATAAGCTTTGATGCCATTCGCCGAAAAGATGCCGGCTGAAATTTCAGCAAATTTGCGGCTGTTGTTCCGGCAATCATATCCAATTACAACTTTGATTTGCGGCAACGAAGCGAATTCTTTTTTTAAATAATTGGCCAAACCTTGTGTCGCTGCCCCCACAGTATAAATGTTCATCCGGTTGGTTCCGACACCTATAATTCCACGTAATCCTCCTGTACCGAACTCCAAATCTTTATAAAAAGCTTCAATCAAGTCGGTTTTATCTTCTTTATCCAATAATTGCCTGACTTCCTTGCGGGTCTCTTCGTCATAATCGTTTGACAACCATGACTGAGCATTAGCAGTTACTTGCTTCAATAAAACATCGTCTTCCATAATCTTTTCTATTATTTTATTATTTAAATGCTTCCGGGACTTCTCTTACTTTCAGCCAGTCGCCTTTTTCTCTTACAATTTTGCGATAGGTTTCATCGTCGAATTTAGGTCGGTTAGGATACATAGATCCCCCGTGTGCATTATATTCAAAAGCTCCGTTTTTCTCTTTTTTTACAACGCCGTCCATGTATTTCACAATTAAATATTCTCCCAGAGATTTCCATTCTGCAAAGGCTTTTTGAGCTTGAGAAATACTATAATCGGTTAGAAAGGCAAGAGCTTCTTCTCTATTATTTTTAACCAATTCGGAGGCTTTTTGTTCAATCAACGGTTGCATCATCAGAAAACCTTCTTCCAGTTTTTTCTGCAATGGTTTTGTGTCCAGAGTCATCTGGTTGTAACGAGCATAAGCCATGTTCGCTACCCAGTTATGGATCCAGAATGCGGATGTCCAGGAAAAATGGTTGAAATCGCCATTTCCGACACGGTAACATTCCGGTGTTTTTGTCATCGATGCATACATCGGAGTGTATACTGTAAACATCGCATCGTCTACTCCGAACCAAAATAGCCCGCCGACTTCATCCGGAAGATAATTACGCATTTGGCCTACGAATGTGAATCCGGTTTGTTGAGTGGAGATCGGACGTTCAAAACAATAGTCAACGCTGTCTGACTTCCAGGCTAGCGGAGCTAAACGATATGGAGAATGAAAAGGGCCTGCTCCGACGTCTTTTGTCGGATCCAGCGGAGTCCCTTCGTAGTGGTCGCGCATCATTTCCATTAAGTCTCTCGGACTTAGCTTCCTGTCCGGTTTAACATATAATGGCATGGGATTCGGATCTTTCACTAACACATAGTCGAGCCATCCGGCGGCTTCTTTACAAAAACGGTTATAGTAGCTCCATACACGAGCTTCGCAATATCTCAGTCCGCCAAAATCAAGCGGATTATAAGCTTTTGAAAAACTGAAATCGGCATCTTTCCCTTTGAAATAGCCTTTTTCACGAGCAAAAGAAATGACGTCGGGAGAATAAATACAGTTATTTTTGTCGTTCAAAGGGAACTGATGAATACGAGATTGGTTGGCATGAGCTGCAATGCAATCATCGGGAATCCGGACAGCTACCCACACCGCGCCTTTTTTTCCAACACCTTTGCCCACCATCTCCAGGATCCATACTTCATTTTTATCAACGACAGAAAATGATTCTCCGCCACTGTAATAGCCATATTCCGCTACTAATTTTGTCATGATATCGATGGCTTCCCGGGCTGTTTTTGCGCGTTGGAGAGTGATGTAAATCAAACTGCCGTAGTCGATAATCCCGGTGGTGTCGATCAACTCTTCCCGGCCTGTAAAAGTAGTTTCTCCGATACACAGTTGATGCTCGTTCATGTTGCCGATCACATTATAAGTCTGACGTGCCTGGGCGATCTTTCCCAGGTACTTACCTGTGTCCCATTCATACACATTTAACATTGTTCCGGCAGGATAGGTGGCCGCTGGCCAATGGTAAAGCTCTCCGAATAAGGAATAGGAATCTGCCGAATAAGTTACCATGGTAGAACCGTCGACAGAAGCACCTTTGGCTACAAGCAGGTTGGTGCATGAAAATACGGGTAGTCCCAATAGTCCGACAAACAAACAAGTAAGAATAATTTTTTTCATAAATATATTTTTTAGGATTTCAAAGATAAGACATTATTTTAAAATTTATATTAAAAACAGATTTGACTTTTATAAATAGTTTTGTTTTCACATGCATCGGAAACGATTAATTCCAATTCCTGATTGCCTGATTGCATCCTCAAAGGATCATATACACAGAATAAAGCATTCTTTTTGGGATCGTATTCAAACAGCACAAATTGCTTGTTCAAAGTGCCTCGCCAAAAGTCTATACCACTCAGATTATCCTGTATTTGAAATGTGATTTTTTTCTCACTGGTCCATTTATCGGGAGAGACAGGAACGACTTGGGGGGCAACCGTATCTATTCGTATGGCATAATTCCCTAATTCTCTGACTGATACGTGCATTTCTCCCTTTTCGTATTTTCCGCCCAACCATGATTCCCGGTTGTTTTTTACGACGACCACACCATATTTTGTTTTATCCGGGTAAGTATCGTTGACAATTTTTAAAGTCAACGGACAATAGGAATGCAAAGGGATTCGCGGATTTAGTCCGTAAAGAGGGGAGAACGGGGTATAATTGTTTACAAGAGTTGTCCGGATATACAGATCTTTATATAAATTTCCTTTAGGTATATTCAGACTCATGCCATGGGTAGAGATGAAATTGTCTGTAAGATAGGAGTATAGGGTACCTCCGGGTCGATAAGCCGGTATCGCCTGTTTTTTGCCGGTAATATTGAAAGTAAATGCAGTCTTATTTCCGTATGCATCAGAGACCGTGTATTCGAACCGATAGTTTTTTTGTTCATCGATAGTGATAATCCCATTGTTTGATGTTTGGTATATACTTAACTTATTTCCCGGCTCAATGAATGACTTCATATAAAACGAATGATTATTGATCCACTCTTCCCAGTTGATGAAGCTATTGATATAGCGACTTTCGTTGAAAGCAAAGCGATCGATCCGGGAGTGAAAAATCGTTTTATCATTCATTCTCAGGATAATTTCTTGGGGTCCATAGATATTATTTACTCCTGTCATTTTGTCATATGCTTTAACCCCGATGCCGATTTCGCCCCAGGCATAGATCGTCTTATTCAGGGCCATCGTCCCCTTTTTGTTTTTGACCAGAGGAATTCCCTGGATGGATGTTTTTCCGTTAACCAGACCTTTCCCGGGTTGAGGAAAAAACATCAGTCCGCGGATTTCGGGCGGACGTGTATCTGCGATCTGTTTTTTGTAAACAGACAGAGGATTCATTATCGTATCTCCTTTTGAATTTCGTATTTCAAAGTGCAGATGAGGCCCTTTCGAGCTTCCTGTATTTCCGCTGAACGCAATGATTTCTCCTTGTTTGACAAGCATTTTTGATGGATTAAGCCTTAAATTAACCGTAAAAGATTCTTTGATGTACTGGCTATCTCTGGCCAGCGACTCAATCTTGTCGACGAAATGGTCGAGATGTCCGTAAACAGTCATTGTTCCGTCGGGATGACTGATATAAAGCGCCCGGCCAAAGCCCCAGGGAGAAATATAAATGCGCGAAACAGATCCGTTTTTTACTGCTTTTACCGGTATGCCGATCTGTCCTTGTGTTTTGAAATCGATTCCGGCATGAAAATGTCCTCCTCTCAATTCTCCGAAATTTCCACTCAAATAAGGAGGAATATCCATCGGTAAAATGATTGTTTGGCTTTGTAACAGATTAAAGCTGAAAATGATTAATAATATCGGACTGAAAAAACGGAATACTCGCATGCCATATATCAATTATACACATGGCGAAGATACAAAATTTTATTGTTCAGGTATATATTAATCGGAATAGATTTTTATCGTCCAGTATCTCATTGGCAATTTCAAGCAGTTTATCAGCAGTGAGTTTATCTATTTTCGAATAAATCTCCTGAAGATTGTCGTATTTATTCCGATGCAAAAAGCTTTTACCTAATCCGAGAGCAATATTTTCGCTGTGATCGGCAGAGATTCCGAGCTGACCTTTCAATTGTTTTTTGGCTGCGGTTAGCTGGGTAGTGCTCAGTTTATCTTTGCAAAGTTTCTGCAATTCTTTTTGTGTCAATTCGATGCATTTTTCTTTTGATTTAGGATCACATCCGAAATAAATACTGAGAATTCCGGTGTCGGAGTAGGTAGTCAGGTTGGATTCGATGGTATATACCAACCCTTGTTTTTCCCTTAAGCTCAAATTGAGCCGGCTGTTCATCCCCGGGCCACCCAGTAAGTTATTCAAAAGATACAAGCCGGTGCGGTTTTCATGATGCAAACTGTATGTTCTGGCTCCTATGATCACATGAGCTTGGTGTAATTTTTTGTTGTTTTCTACCTGTTGGTTGGTTATAGGAGCCGGTTGATCTCGTTTGACTTTACTTTCAAGAGAAAAGCCGCCATTCTCAGACCATACATACCTGGAAACATATTTGACGATTTTATTAAATGGTATTTTCCCGTAGTAAAAAAAGACCATGTTATTCGGTTGATAAAAACGATGGAAAAAATCCGAACAATATTTTTTGTCAAATTTGGTCAATGTTTTCTTTTCTCCCAGGATATGGTGTCCGATCGCATGACCGGAAAACACCAGGTTTTCAAAATCATCGAATATTAATTCAGATGGGTTGTCTTTATACGAATTGATTTCATCCAAAACAACCTCCCGTTCTTTTTCGATTTCTTTTTCGGGAAATTGTGATTCGTAAACAAGATCTGATAGTAACTCTATCGCCCTTTCTGTGTCTTCTGTCAAAGAAGCGCTGTAGATGAATGTTTCTTCTTTAGTGGTATAAGCGTTCAATTCCCCGCCTACATTTTCCATCCGATTTAAAATATGCCAGGCTTTTCGCTTTTTCGTACCCTTAAAAAGCATGTGTTCCACAAAATGAGCCAGACCGAATTCTTCCCGAAGCTCGTCGCGGGCTCCTGCATTTACCGCGAATCCGCAATAAGATACCGGATTAGTTGATAAGAGGTGGATTATCCGAAGTCCGTTTGGGAGAATATATGATTCGTATTGCATAATTTTTTTCTTTTTATAAGCTTACAAAATTATAAATAAATACCTTTGTGCAAAATTAACGTAAAACGGATAACTTCTTACATGATTCAGGATTTAAAAGAAATAATAAGAAAAGAAGCTGAGGCTATACTAAATATTCCATTGACTGATGCTTATGAAAGAGCAGTAGATCTGATTGTAGAACAAGTTCATCATAAGAAGGGAAAACTTGTGGCTAGCGGCATGGGAAAAGCGGGACAGATTGCGTCTAATATGGCTACTACTTTCAGTTCTACCGGAACGACAGCTTGTTTTCTTCATCCCAGCGAAGCCCAACACGGCGACCTGGGTATCTTGAGAGAGAACGACCTGATGTTATTAGTGTCTAATTCCGGAAAAACCCGGGAAATTATCGAACTGATCGACCTGGCCCGGATACTGATCCCGGATATCCGTTTCATTGTGATTACCAGTGATCCGGAGAGTCCGTTGGCCCAAGGCGCTGATGTGTGTATTCTCACGGGAAATCCGAAAGAAGTGTGTCCTTTGGGAATGACGCCGACAACCTCCACGACTATCATGACGGTTATCGGAGATTTATTGGTCGTTGAAACCATGAAAAAAATCAAATTCACGATATCGGACTATGCCAAACTTCATCATGGAGGGTATTTAGGAACCATATCCCGCCAGCAATCTCAAAATCTGAACCCCTAAATTTAAACTTACAACTTGAAATGCGCAAAGTAATCGGCATCGGGGAAACAATTTATGACGTTGTTTTTAAGAACAACCAACCGTTTATGGCTCTTCCCGGCGGATCTACCTTTAATTGCGTAGTCTCACTGGGAAGATTGAATGTTCCTGCGTTGTTTGTGAGTGAAGCCGGAAATGATAAAATCGGGAATATCATCAAAGACTTTATGAAAGAAAATAATCTGTCTATAGATTATATCGATTTTTTCAATGAGGGGAGCACACCTGTGGCTTTGGCGTTTTTAGATGAAAATCAAGATGTTGAATATGCTTTTTGCCGGAATTTTCCGGAACGCCGCTTGCCTATCGATCTTCCTCCGATCAATGAAAATGATATCGTAGTCCTTGGATCTTATTTTGCTGTTAATCTGCTTTTAAGAGAGAAAATCCTGGAATTGCTGGAGAATGCCCGAAAACGAAATGCCGTTGTTTATTATGATATCAATTTTCGGAAAGCCCATGCTTATGAACGCATGAAATTGATGTCTTCCTTTCTTGAGAACTTTGAATATTCAACAATTATCCGTTGTTCCGACGAAGATCTGCAGTCGTTGTACCCCGGTGAAAGTATAGACAAAATATACACGGACAGAATCTCTTTCTATTGTAAGAATTTTATCGTTACACAGGGCGCTGATCATGTGATATTGAAAACCGGGCGTTTTGAAAAAAGCTATGAAGTTGCATCTCTTGATCCGGTCAGTACAATTGGAGCCGGCGATAATTTCAATGCGGGTATCATTTATGGAATGATGAAATATGCTATTGCTGCCGACGACCTCTCCCGACTGGAAGAAAAAGATTGGGACAAACTTATCGCGTTGGCATTGAAATTCTCAGCCGAAGTTTGTATGACGCCGGATAATTATATATCAAAGGAATTTGCTGCAACATTACAATGTTGATCATCAACTGAAGTTATCCGCAATAATCTTCGCGATTTTTTGAAATTCTTCGATTTCTAATTTCAGTTTCGGACTACCGAAATAGATATCCGATTCCTTGTTGATCGGAACCAGATGTATGTGGGCATGAGGAACTTCCAGTCCGATGACCGTGAGCCCGACACGTTTACAAGGAATCGCTTTTTCAATGGCTTTAGCTACTTTTTTGGAAAAAATCATCATTTCTTTCAATGCGATGTCGTCCAAATCAAAAATATAATCGATTTCCTGTTTAGGTACAACCAAGGTATGTCCTTTAGCCAAAGGATTGATATCTAGAAAGGCAAAGAACTTATCGTCCTCTGCTACTTTATAGCAGGGAATTTCGCCTGCAATGATTCTACTGAAAATCGTCATACCATTCCGATTTTTATATCGATATTTCCACTATTTCAAAAGACATGATTCCGGAAGGAACCTGAATGTCTACGGTATCGCCGACTTTTTTTCCCAACAACCCTTTGCCGATAGGTGTATTGATGGCAATTTTACCTTCTTTCAGGTTTGCTTCGTTTTCGGCCACCAGTGTATATTCCATTACCTGGTTGCTTTTCAGGTTTCGGATTTTTACTTTATTCAGTATCTGTACAATATCTGTTGAGATTTGACTTTCATCAATCAATCGCGCATTGGCGATCAGCCCTTTCAGTTGCGCTATTTTAGCTTCCAGAATACCCTGAGCTTCTTTAGCCGCATCATATTCGGCATTCTCCGATAAATCTCCTTTGTCGCGAGCTTCTGCTATCTGTCTGGATATTTCCGGACGCTTTACTGTTTCAAGATGATTCACTTCTTCGAGTAATTTCTTGTAACCTTCTTCGGTCATGTAACTCACAGCCATGATTAAGTCTTCTTTTTTAAGTTATACATCAAAATAAAAAGAATTCCGATCAGAGGATCGGAACTCTTTTTATTCTCATCTAAATTCGTTGCAAAGATACAACCTTTTTTTATACGTGTCAAATATTTTCAGATGCTTTGCAACATACAAAATAAGAGTTTCTCAGATTATTCTTTATTATTATTTCGATATTCAATACTTAATACATAGTAATGCGGCATGGATTGGAACGCGTCGCTGCTGAAATCGACAGGCAGTTCCTTCTCCATGCAAAAGCGGCTGTATTCCGTCGGTTTACCGTCGATAACGATGTTCCAATAAGATCCGATAAGCAGAACAGGAAATTTAGTGTTGGGTTTGTAGGGATGTTCTGCGAATATTCTCAATTCATGATCGTTTTTATACAAGGATGAATCGATCTTCAAGGAAGTCGAATATCCCATTTGAGCCGTTTTCATATGCAGTTTGAATTCATACTTATCTTTCTTTTGAACGAATATTTTTACGTTGTCGGATACAAACGATTTCTTTGTCTCGTCTTTGAAAGTTATTTCTTTGAAGACGTTACCGAAATTTTCAGTCCAGCATTTTTTGATTAATCCTTTGTCATTATATTCATCCAGAGAGATGTAGATAGCTTCTGTTTTGTCTTTGGCATTCGGAATATTCAGGATATAAACATACAGGCCGGAAAATGCCAGAATAGCTTCAAGGTCTTCCGTATTGGCCGGAACGAAGCTTACACTATCTTTTTGACTAAAGACATTGAACAGGGGTGCTGTGATCAAAAAGATCAATAAATAAATGGTTTTCATATTGACTAATTTTTTAGACAATACAAATATAAAAAGAAAAATCGAATAATAAAATTATTTGGATTTGTTTAACATTTATTTAAAATATGGAGCAATGCTTTTATCCAGATCATCATACGATTCGATTCGTTTCACGATCTCTCCGGCTCTGTTCAGAATAAAAGCCGTCGGTATGTTTTTAACATTGTATGAGGAAGCTACTTTTGAATAAATAGTTTGAGGGTCTCTGACACAAATCCAGGGTAAGTTGGATGCCGCATTTTTCCAGAAATGCTGGTCGGAATCCAATGAGATCTGATAAATTTCAAACCCTTGTGATTTATACTTTTCGTAAACGATATTTAATCGTGAATTATGTTGGGGTGAATCTTCCATTTGATAAGCCGTAAAATCGATCAGGGTAACTTTGTTTTTACAGATATCATTCAGCGAGATGTTTTTGGCGTGGATATCCGGAAGCGATATTTCGAAATGGTCTATTTCCTGAGTCACATTATACTCCATCGGACGTTCTCCGCGTATGACCTTCAGCGCTTGAATTGCAAGCGAGTAGATGTGTTTGGAGCGGATGGCCTCGGGATAAAATTGAGTCCAGCTCGTTGCTACGGCTCCGAATACTTTGTAATCTTCTTTATTATAAGGATCGAATATCAATAAATTGTTGATCTGTTGAAACAATGCAAAATAAGCAGAAGTCGATTTGGGGTTTTCGAAAATATATTTTTTAGCAACATCTTTGTATTCGTTGATAATCGCATTGATTTGTTCTGTGTATTGATCCGGAGAGATTTCTTTCTTTTCGTATGATTTTTGTAATTCGTTGAATGCGATACTTGCCTTGAGCTGAGCCAGTGTCAGTTCTTTTATTTTTGTGCATTCGGCAGAGCCTTCAATCGTGTAATTTTGTGCAAAGCGAGGTGCATCGGCCTGGATTTTTATAGTTTCGGTGCTGTCTATGGCTATGTTGATCAGTTGTCCGTTTAACCGAAGCCGGTAGAAATCCGGTTCTTTTGAACTTTCCTGTTTGAATTTGAATTTTCCGTTATCTGTTAACTTGACTGAATCTAAAATGCTGACTTTCGAGACCCCGACATGCTCAAAATAGATGGTTTTATCTTTTGCTCCGGAAACATTTCCTTCTATGGTAAATTTAGTTTCTTTTCCACAGGACGAAACGAAGATTGCAAGGATAAATACGGCTATTATACTTAAAATACTTTGTTTTTTCATAAAAAAATAGTTGTTTCACGACCTGCAAATATACATATTTTAGTTCGATTTCTATTGTTGAAAGATAAAAAAACGAAAAAACCATTATATTTTATCTGATTGCCACGGTCTTACCATAAATTTTCATTACCTTTGCACGATTTTATTAGAAAAAAAGAAATTTAGAACGATTATTTATGATTAATCCTATTGTCAAGACGATTGATTTGGGTGATGGAAGAACGATCACTCTGGAAACCGGAAAATTGGCTAAACAAGCTGATGGTTCGGTGGTTTTAAGGATGAACAACACCGTGTTGCTGGCTACTGTTTGTGCAGCAAAAGATGCAAATCCCGGTGTTGATTTTATGCCGCTACAAGTTGAATACAAAGAAAAATTTTCTGCTTTCGGACGTTTTCCGGGTGGATTTATGAAAAGAGAAGGACGGGCTTCGGATTACGAGATCCTGACTTGCCGTTTGGTTGACCGCGCACTTCGTCCTCTGTTCCCGGATGATTTTCATGCTGAAGTTTTTGTAAACATCATATTGTTTTCTTCAGACGGACAGGATATTCCTGATGCCTTAGCCGGACTAGCTGCATCTGCAGCTATCGCTGTTTCGGATATCCCATTCAACGGGCCGATTTCTGAAGCTCGCGTAGCCAGAGTCGATGGCGCTTTTGTTGTTAATCCTACTTTTGACCAATTGGAAAAGGCGGATATGGACATCATGGTCGGTGCTACGTTCGATAATATCATGATGGTGGAAGGAGAAATGAAAGAGGTCTCTGAAGCTGAAATGCTTGATGCGATCAAATTTGCTCATGAAGCAATCAAAAAACAATGTGTCGCTCAGATGGAATTGACCGAAATGCTTGGAAAAACGGTTAAGCGGGAATATTGCCACGAAGAAAATGATGAAGAACTCCGTCGGGATGTGAAAGAAAAATGTTTCGATAAAGTATATGCTATTGCTAAATCAGGTTCTGCAAAACATGAACGTGCCGAAGCTTTTGAAGCGGTAGTGACGGAATATAAAACCGGTTTTACCGAAGAAGAACTGGAAACAAAAGGCGCTTTGATCGCCAAGTATTATCACGATGTGGAAAAAGAAGCGATGCGCCGTTGCATTTTGGACGAAGGTCTCCGTTTGGATGGTCGCAAAACAACAGAGATCCGTCCGATCTGGAGCGAAGTGGATTGCTTGCCCGGACCTCATGGCTCGTCTATTTTTACTCGTGGAGAAACTCAATCTTTGTCTACTGTTACATTAGGTACCAAACTGGATGAAAAGATAGTAGATGATGTGTTGACCCGGGATAAAGAACGTTTTATGTTGCATTATAACTTCCCTCCGTTCTCAACAGGAGAGGCTAGACCTCAACGTGGAGTCGGGCGTCGTGAAGTCGGCCATGGCAACTTAGCCCATCGCGCATTGAAAGGGATGATCCCTGAAAATTATCCTTATGTGATCCGTATCGTGTCCGACATTCTGGAATCCAACGGTTCGTCGTCTATGGCAACTGTCTGTGCCGGTACACTGGCGCTGATGGATGCCGGAGTTCAGATAAAAAAGCCGGTTTCAGGTATTGCGATGGGATTGATTTCTGAAAATAAAGGAAAAAATTATGCCGTACTTTCCGATATCTTGGGAGATGAAGATCATCTGGGGGATATGGACTTCAAGGTAACCGGAACAAAAGATGGTATCACGGCTACACAAATGGATATTAAAGTCGATGGTCTTTCTTATGAAATCCTTGAAAGGGCATTGGCGCAGGCCAGAGACGGACGGATGCATATTTTAGGGAAAATATTGGAAACGATATCCGAGCCGCGTCCGGATTTGAAACCTCATGCTCCACGTATCGAAGTCTTGATTATCCCGAAAGAATTTATCGGTGCGGTTATCGGACCGGGCGGAAAAATCATACAAGGTATGCAGGAAGAAACCGGAGCTACCATTACGATCGAAGAAATCGATGGTTACGGACGCGTGGAAGTTTCTGCTACGAACAAGGCTTCTATTGATGCGGCTATGGCTAAAATAAAAGGAATTGTTGCCGTGCCTGAAGTGGGTGAGATTTATCAGGGGAAAGTGCGTTCCATCATGCCTTACGGCTGTTTCGTGGAATTCCTCCCGGGTAAGGACGGATTACTTCATATTTCTGAAATCGACTGGAAACGCCTGGAGTCTGTTGAAGATTCCGGTATTAAAGAAGGAGATATGATTGATGTGAAGTTGGTTGATATCGATCCGAAAACCGGAAAGTTCAAATTGTCCCGCAAGGTATTGTTGCCTCGCCCTGAACGTCAGGAACGCCCGGAAGGAGAAAAAAGGTAAGTTAGAACTAAGAACTAAGAGTTAAGAACTAAAAACTTTAAACTTATAACTTTAATCTTCGTTTTTAGTTCTTAATTCAAAAAAATAGAGTATCTTTGCCGCCGCTTTACGTAATCTCTGACGAGAAGAAGTGTGGCTCGTGTATATTGCGTTTTTGTAAAATAATATTTAAAAAGCTATAAGAGATGGATTTAATTAAAGTTGCAGAACAGGCATTTGCTACGGAAAGACAACATCCTGCGTTTAAAAGTGGGGATACAGTGACAGTAGCTTACCGCATCAAAGAAGGTAACAAAGAACGTATTCAGCAATATCGCGGCGTTGTTATCAAGATTGCAGGTCATGGAGATAAAAAACGTTTTACTGTTAGAAAAATGTCGGAAAATGTGGGTGTAGAGCGTATCTTCCCACTTGATTCTCCTTTTATTGATAGTATTGTGGTTAATAAAATTGGTAAAGTGCGTCGTGCAAAATTGTACTATTTACGCAAACTGACCGGTAAAAAAGCTCGGATCAAAGAAAAGAAAATGTAATTCTTTTACATGTTGTTCTAGATACATGTAATCGATTTAGAACAAAATATTCGTCTTATCAGAGAGAGTTGCAAGGTTATCCTTGCAACTCTCTCTGTTTTTAAGGGAAACCACTTCCTTTTCTCCCCCGGAAGCCAGCTCTCTCTTTCTCCTCCTCTGGAGCTAGGTCGCTCTTTCTCCCCCTCTGGAGGGGGTAGGGGGAGGACTTATGAACAAGTCTCTTCAGATGCCCTACTTTCGGATGACAATACGGATTTTCTGAGCCGATCTTTCTCATTATTTGCAGAGTTATCCAGATCCTCCCCCTGCCCCCTCCAAAGGGGGAGAGAGGGAACCCTGCTTTCATATAGGAGTTTAGGAGGGATCTGTATCCGAAGGAAAAATATTTGTCACAAACGCAGAATTTTATCAATTTCATACTCTATTGCACGAATCACATTTTTCATGTCTTTCAGTACCTCATCATCATTAAATCTTAATATATGATAACCTAGGCCTTTCAAATATTTATCTTTTAATTCATCTTTCCTCATCGTATCTTCAAACAAATGGCTATATCCATCGACTTCAATAACTAGATAAATCTCTTTGCATACAAAGTCAACAATATAATTTCCAATAGGGCGTTGCCGATTAAATGTATAACCTCTCATCAAGCTTGAACGAAGAGCATATTTCCACAAACAAGCTTCAGCCTTTGTCATTGAATTACGCAGGGAGCGCGCATTAAATCGAAGATTTTTGTTATAGTTTTGGTTTTGAGTTGTCATTTTATGAATTAGATATAATTTTATATGGCTCTCTCTTTGGAGCTAGGTCTCCCTTTCTCCCCCGAAAGCAGATCTCCCTTTCTCCCCCTTTGGAGGGGGTAGGGGGAGGACCTTTGAGCAAGTCTCTTCAGATGATCTACTTTCGGATGACAATACGGATTTTCTTAAGCCGATTTTTCTCATTATTTGCAGAGTTATCCAGATCCTCCCCCTGCCCCCTCCAGAGGGGGAGAAAGAGCGACCTAACTCCAGAGGGGGAGAAAGGGAGATCTGCTTCCGGGGAAGAAAGAGGAATGATTCTTTATTGAACTCCAGAAGGTTTTAAATTTTCAATGGCTTTTTTTACCGCATGCAACATCGGATCTATCCCTAATTCTTGTCCTGTAGCCTCTTTCATCCAGATCTGGGGTGCCAGGCGTCCCATGCGATATATGCGCAGTACTTCGTTTGCCAGAGACTTTTCTTTCAGGTGTTCTTCCAATTGAAATTCAATCAGGTGTCCCATCGGATAATTAGCCAAATAAAGAGGATTATCTATCATGTGAGAATAAATAGCCAGGATTGGAGAATCTTTTTCTCCTAAGACGGGTGCATAATAAGTATTCCAGATCTCTTTGGCAATCCGTATCACATTTTCTTTCAACTGGGCAGGAGTTGCATCCGGATGTTCATACAACCACTCCCATGCAGCCATATCCACCAAAGAGACTCCCATTATTTCGTAACATCCCCAGAAGATATCAAGGGTTACCATTAAATCTTTTTGCGGGTTGGTTTCTTTGATCCCTAAAACATCCAGGTCCCGCTTTTGAAAAATAAATGCCAGAGCCTCTGTAAATGCCGTATTCGGAACGCCATTCATCAGGTAATAATCAACATCGTAGAGGCTGATTGTCTGTTCTACATTATGACCGAACTCATGCATCGCAATGTTATAACCCTTGTAATCCATTCCTTTTTCCGGGATGCGGGTTCTTAACCGGGCTTTATCCCCTTTCATGACAGCTCCCCAGGCATGTCCGGCTCCACGGGAAGCGTCGACTTGTATTTTATCACAAATACGTTGTGCTTCCATCTGGGTAAATCCTAATTTGACCAGGATGGCGGGTAAATCCTTTTCAAAATCCTTCGCACCGGGATAGCGTTTATTTGTTTTCGCTGTCAGATCATCTTCAGAGATAGAGCTGCGGGATTTGAAGCCATCATACCATATGTCAAAAGGTTGGAGGTCGCGTCCCAAGCGCTTCTTGATCAACTCGCCAACTTGTTTTACCTGTTCGGAAGAAATAAACCGGGTAAACATATCCCGCACCTCGTCTTTTGAGAATTCCATATTCTCATCGAAAGCTCTCTGGATATAAGTCGGCGCAGACGGATTGTAAACATCCTCTTTTTTCAAAGCAAGGAAATTGTTGAGAAAAACCTGATAACGAGTATCCGGTTCCGGGGTTACCTGTATCTCTTTCCCGTTTTCATACACTTTATTACTGATAGGATTCCATTGTACATCGGCCTGATTGATCACTCTTTCCGGAATATCCTGATTGATGATCCGTTTCATTACGGTATAAATCATCTGTTGTTTTTCCAAACCTTTATCTTTGTCCGAATAGTTCGATTTTAATTCATCCCTCAGTCCCCAGTGGGATATCAGTGTTTGCCCTTCCGGAAATAAAGCCTCTCCGGCATCATTACGCAATGATCCTACTACAATGTTATAATTTGAAATATAATGATCTGCAGTAGTCAACGTATTTGAAACCGATTGTTGAATTTCTGCCGGAATGCGGGAAGAAAACCAATCTCCCAGACGGGCATAAGCCCATTGCAACTTTGTCCATGAAACGCCCAATTGTTGTTTCTCCTGAAGATTATAAGCCGGAAAATTCAAAATGACAGTAAAAGCCAGTTTATTTGTAAACATATCGTCTCTAAAATGGGCTGTCACATCATATCCTCCCATTTCCAGATCTATTGCATTCGGTTCATCTCCAACCATATGCAATGGTTCTTTCAAGCCAACATCTATCTTATGAAAATATCCCGTAATCAATTCGAACTTATCAGAAAGGCTTTTGAATAAAGCTTCCCTTCCTTTTTCGTCATTCGCATAATTATCCAGGCAAAAAGAAATGAATTCATCCGAGGTGCCGTCTTTTCCTGTCCACAAAGCAGCCATTTGGTTCAGGCTTTTTTCAGCACGTTGTACATCCAGATTATCATAACGAAGTTTCAGCGAATCCAGGGTTTGCGTCACAATATAGATATTCATTTTATCCATTGAGAGCTCTGTTTCATTTGATTTTTGATGATTATTCGTACAAGCGTACAAAAATAAGGTAACAATTAAACCAATAAAAAAATTTGTTTTCATACGATAATTTTTATTTTTTATATTAAGGTCGTATGGAACGCCGCATGTAGATAAATTATCATTACCTTGTGACGTAAATAATTGATTTACATGCTTTGTTTCATAATATTTATCTTTTAGAAGGCATAACATAAAATACAAAGGAACAAATTAAATTTTGAAAGACAAAAAATAGTTTAACGAATATTCAATCCGGTATCAATTTCAGACTATTATCAAGTCGCTCATGATGCTGTCAGAAATAAAAATTCCTTTTCGAGTTAATTTCAGGTGTTTATTTTTTTGTTCGAGAGTTTTGTTTGACAGATGGATTTCTGCTTGTTGCAAGCAGTCCTGAATGGCTTTTTCTCCAAATAAGCTTGCCATTTCATCCAGATCGATACCTGAGCTTGTTCGGATTCTTGTAATGATATAATCGTTATAGGCCCTCCGCTCATTGATGATTTCAGTTTCGGCAGGGATACTTCCTCTGTCGATAGAATCGATGTATTGCTTCAAAGATGAGATGTTCCATTGTCTGCTTTTTCCGTTGTATGAATGAGCTGAAGCTCCGATTCCTAAATAATAAGTCCCATTCCAGTAAGAGGAATTGTGCTTGGAGTAGCAATCCTTCCGTGCAAAATTAGAAATTTCATAATGTTCAAAACCGGCTTCTTTTAACCGGTCTATCATGACTCCGAACATTTCTACGCTGGTATCTTCATCTGTAGGGCTGATTTTTCCGGATTTTAACAGCCGATGAAGTTTGGTGTTTTCTTCATAAATGAGGTGGTAGGCAGATATATGCTGAATATTCAGATCGACGGCTTGATTAAGATTTTTCTTCCAGGTTTCCAGGGTTTGCCTGGGAAGTCCGTATATCAGATCGATACTGATATTGTCAAATCCGGCTTGTTGACATTGTTTGACGGCACGAATAGCTGCTTCTGAACCGTGTCTTCGGTTCAGGAA
Source organism: Bacteroidales bacterium (assembly GCA_031551395.1). Classification (GTDB taxonomy): domain Bacteria; phylum Bacteroidota; class Bacteroidia; order Bacteroidales; family Azobacteroidaceae; genus BNXB01. The sequence continues at coordinate 8,200 of JAVBNR010000007.1, read as the reverse complement.
TTGTAATTCCGCATCATCGAAGCTCTGTATGCCGATACTGATGCGATTAAAAGGAAAACGCCTCAATGCATTTAAATATTCGGGCGAAATGTCATCGGGATTCGCTTCCAGAGTGACTTCTTCAAATGTTGTGCCGTAGATTTGATTGATCCGGTTGAATATTTTCTCAAAATCGGATGCATTCAACTGACTGGGGGTACCTCCACCGAAATAAACAGTATGAACAGGCGTCCCTTGTAAATAGTCTTTTTGTAAAGTTAGTTCCTGGCATATGGCGTCGATGTATCGCGATTTTTCTTTCATGGAAGTGGAAGAAAAAAAATCGCAGTAGATACAACGCGTTTTACAAAAAGGGATGTGGATGTAAAGGCCAGACATTGTTGGAGTTAAGAGTTGAGAACTAAAAACTAAAAACTAAAAACTAAAGATGATGAGTCCTAAATTCTTAGTTTTTAGTTCTTGGTTTTTAAAAATAAACAGCAGCCGTAACAGACCATGTTCTGGCTTTACCCGAAAGGCTTCCTATGTCCTGAAGTGAACTGCTTTTATAATCATCTGTCAGTCCGATGCCATAATTAGCTCCGATCTGAACATGTTTGAATAGTTCGATGCCGGCTCCAAGATTTATTCCTGCAGAAAAACTTTCCGCTTGCCACTGATCTGAAATGTCTTCTCCCGATAAGTTAAAACTGATGTATGGACCGGCAAAAGCATAAGGTTTAATTTTTTCGGAAAGTCCGAGAACTAATTTGAGATTGACCGGAATATCGAGGTATCCCACATTTTTATCGATAGAAGCATCTTGTATTTTAATTCCTCTCTGGGAGTACAAAACACCGGTTTCAAGTCCGAAATTTTTAATCATCAGCCATTCCAAAGTCGGACCGATCTGGAATCCGGTCATATTATCCGTTGAGAATGTTTTATCGTTGAGAGATACATCGGCGATATTTACTCCGGCTTTGATTCCGAACCGTAATTGAGCTTGTGTCTGATATACTAAAAATAAGCTGAAAACAACGGTTAAAAATAAGATTTTTTTCATGATTGTTTGAGAATTAAATGAATAAACTAGTTATATGGACTGTTGAGATAACTTCCGAATCCCGCTTGCCGGATTAAGCTGACCGCTTTTTGAACATCATCTTCTTTGACGGTAATACTTGTTCCGACTCCGGCAATGATGGAAGAACTGTTTTGATCTTTCAAGTAATATTCAATACCTTCGGATTGAAAAAGGCTCTCCAGGATGTCTGTGTCATTCGGGAAAGTGAATGTGGCGACCTCAATAAGTCTCATGGTTGTCTCCTTTCTTTTTTGTTTATTCTAAAACATCAAAAATACTAAAATTGTTTTAAATAGGAAGAAAAAACAGATAAAGAATTTAAATTATCAGTTTGAATTGTCCGGTTTTATTTGGCATGGTAATTGTCATGTATAAATGTATTGTTTTAACTGACAAAAAGGCTTTCAAATGAATGACAATATAGCACCTCCAATGGAGGTTATAATAGAAAAAACACAGGTTACTCCGGAAGATTTCCTCAAGGAGATGCCTGTTTTACCTCTGAAAAACATGCTGTTTTTCCCTGAAAATCCGACTCCTGTCAACGTGGGACGGTCCAAGTCTTTGAAATTGATCAATGATGTGAAGAAGCGAGACGGGTGGTTGGGTGTTTTCTGTCAAAAAGACGCAAATGAAGACGATCCTGCAATGGATGATCTTTTTCCGGTGGGAATTATTGCCAAAATTGTGAATGTCATACAGGAGAATGAAGATAGTATGACGGTTTTGCTGCTGGGCGCCAAAAGGGTTCGTTTGGATGAAATAACAGCACAAGAACCTTATTTGAAAGGGAAAATGTCGCCACTGGAAGATAGTTTTCCGACCAAATCCGATAAAGAGTATAAAGCTCAGTTAAACAGCATTCGTGACATGACTTTGCAGATGCTTTCCAACAGGATGGGATTACCTGACTTTGTCATGGACTCGTTGCAAAAATCAAAAGACTTTAATTATATCATCAACCTGGCTTTCTCAACAGTGGAGGCGACTCCTGCTCAAAAACAGGAAGTGATCGCCTGCGACGATGTGAAAGAACGTTTGAATAAGTTACTATCGCTGCTGGATCATGATGTTCAATTACAGGAAATCAAAGAATCCATCCGTAAAAAGACGCAGGTGGATATCGATAAGCAGCAGAGAGAATATTTCCTGCAGCAGGAAATGAAGAATATTCAGGAAGCTTTGGGTGGTAATATTCAGGATCTTGAAATCAAAGAGATCAAGGAAAAGGCTTCAAAAATAAATTTCGCTCCGGAAGTCTGGACGATATTTGATAAAGAACTCAAAAAACTGGAGCGTTTGCATCCGCATTCGCCTGATTATTCGACTCAGATGAATTATATCCAGAACATACTTTCTCTGCCGTGGAACTCCTATACGCAGGATAATTTCAACCTGAAACGGGCGAAGAAGATATTGGATAAAGATCATTTTGGTCTGGATAAAGTCAAAGAACGGATCATCGAGCATCTGGCCGTATTGAAACTGAAAGGAGACATGAAATCTCCGATCATTTGTTTGTATGGTCCTCCGGGAGTCGGAAAGACTTCGTTGGGAAAATCGGTTGCCGAAGCACTGAACCGCAGGTATGTCCGCCTTTCTTTAGGAGGCTTGCATGATGAGGCTGAGATTCGCGGGCACCGGCGTACTTACATCGGGGCGATGCCCGGACGTATCATTCACAGTCTGCAAAAAGCGGGTTCATCTAACCCTGTCGTTATACTGGACGAGATCGATAAAGTCGGGAACGATTATAAAGGAGATCCTGCTGCAGCCTTGTTAGAGGTTTTGGATCCTGAACAAAACTTTGCTTTTCATGATAATTACCTGGATATCGATTATGATTTGTCGAAAGTCCTTTTCATTGCGACAGCCAATTCGTTGAACACAGTCTCTCAACCGCTGTTAGACCGGATGGAACTGATCGATGTGAGCGGTTACATCATGGAAGAAAAAGTGGAAATCGGGCGGAGGCATTTGATGCCGCACCAAAGGGAAACGCATGGAATTTCTGCGGATGCTTTCGACATCCCGAAAAAAACGATGGAAGTGATCATCGAATCCTATACACGTGAATCAGGGGTTCGTGAGTTGGATAAGAAACTGGCCAAGATCATGCGACGGGTCGCCCGGAAAATTGCGGAGGGCGAAGATTATCCAAAGTCGCTGGTTATTGAGAATTTATATGAATATTTGGGCCCGGTAGAGTTTACTAAAGATAAATATCAGGGGAACGAATATGCCGGAGTGGTTACAGGTTTGGCATGGACTGCTGTCGGCGGAGAAATTCTTTTTGTGGAAACGAGCTTGAGTAAAGGGAAAGGAGCTAAACTAACCCTGACCGGTAACTTAGGCGATGTTATGAAAGAGTCGGCTGTTCTGGCACTGGAATACATCAAGTCTCATGCATCCAAATTAGGGATCAATGAAGAGGTATTCGAAAACTGGAACGTCCATGTCCATGTTCCCGAAGGAGCAATCCCGAAAGACGGACCTTCTGCAGGGGTTACCATGGCGACTTCATTGGTTTCGGCTTTTACTCAACGGAAAGTAAAAAGCAACCTGGCGATGACCGGAGAAATTACTTTGCGCGGGAAAGTCCTTCCGGTAGGAGGAATCAAAGAAAAGATCCTGGCCGCCAAGCGTGCCGGAATCAAAGAGATTATCCTTTGTCGGGAAAATAAAAAGAACATCGATGAAATCAACGACCTTTATCTGAAAGGCTTGAAATTTCATTATGTGGATGATATCCGGGAAGTTTTTGATATTGCTTTGTTGAAAGAAACAGTCAAAGATCCGTTACATTTGAATTGAAAAATTGGAAGCAGGATATTTAAAGGCGTTGAACTCTTAGGAGTTCAACGCTTGTTTTAAATCTTCGATGATATCTTCTGCACATTCGATACCCACCGATAACCGGATCAGATCAGGAGCCACTCCTGCACTGATCAACTGTTCTTCGTTGAGTTGCCGGTGCGTATGAGTTGCCGGATGTAACACCGATGTACGTGCATCTGCCACGTGTGTGACAATACAGATCAGTTTGAGTTTATCTATAAATTCAATGGACGCATCCCTGCCGCCTTTCAATCCGAATGTGACAACCCCGCAAGAGCCGTTCGGCAGGTATTTTTGAGCCAGTTCATGATATCGGTCTCCTTTCAGTCCGCAATAATGAACCCAGGCTATTGGGTCTTGTTGTTCGAGAAATTCGGCCACCTGTTGAGCATTCCGACAATGTTGTTTGACCCGGAGATGCAGAGTCTCTAATCCGATATTCGTCAGAAATGCATTTTGTGGCGCCTGGATAGCCCCTAAATCACGCATCAGTTGTACGGTTGCCTTCGTGAGGTATGCCCCTTTTCCAAAGCTTTTGGTGTAGATCAAGCCATGGTAGGAATCATCAGGCTGTGTTAATCCCGGAAATTTATCGGCATATTGATCCCAATCGAAGTTCCCGCTGTCGACAATGGCTCCTCCGACACTGGTGGCATGCCCGTCCATGTATTTGGAAGTAGAATGAACGACAATGTCGGCTCCCCATTCAAAAGGACGACAATTGATCGGAGTGGCGAATGTATTGTCTATCACTAAAGGCACTCCTTGCCGGTGTGCAATCCTGGCAAATTTTTCGATATCCAATACTTTCAAGCCCGGATTGGCGATGGTCTCGGCAAATAAAGCTTTTGTATTAGGTCGGAAAGCTTTTTCAATGTCTTTTTCGTCGGCATCCTGATCGATGAAAGTGACCTCTATTCCTGATTTTTTCATCGTCACGCCGAAAAGATTGAATGTGCCTCCGTAGATAGTAGACGAGCAGACTAAGTGGTCGCCCGAGGTACAAATATTGAAAATAGCATAGAAAATAGCTGCTTGTCCCGATGAAGTCAGCATAGCGCCCACTCCGCCTTCCAACGCAGCAATTTTGCTTGCAACAGCATCATTGGTAGGGTTTTGTACCCTGGAATAAAAATAGCCGCTTTCTTCCAGATCAAAAAGTTTGGCCAGCTGTTCACTTGTTTCGTATTTGAATGTTGTACTTTGATAGATCGGCAGAACACGAGGTTCTCCTTTCTTTGGAGTCCATCCTCCTTGTACACAGATTGTTCCTTTTCTTAAATTCATATAGACAACATACGTTTGATTACTACTTGTGCTGAAATTTCTCTGTTAGCCGCTTCCGGAATGACGATCGACTGCGGACTTTCTATGACTTCGTCCGTTACAATCAAATTCCTTCTGACAGGTAAACAATGCATGAAATAGGCATTGTTAGTGAGGTTCATCTTTTTCGTATCGACTGTCCAGGCCAGATCCATGCTCAGGCTTTTACCATAATGGGGGTCGCGGTAAGCCGACCAGTTTTTGGCATAGATAAAATCGGCTCCTTCAAACGCTTTTTGTTGATTGTATTCTATTTTTGCTCCACGAACGAATTTTTCGTCTAATTCATAACCTTCCGGGTGTGTGATCACAAAATCGACATCGGCTTCATTCATGAAGTCAGCGAAAGAATTAGGTACGGCCTGAGGCAAAATCCTTGGATGTGGAGCCCAGGTCAGCACTACTTTCGGACGAGCTGTCTTTTTATATTCTTCTATCGTGATGAGGTCGGCAAAGGCCTGTAACGGATGAGTTGTCGCTCCTTCCATGCTAAACACAGGTTTTCCCGAATACCGGATGAATTGAGTTAATATTTTTTCGTTGTAGTCGTCTTCTTTACTCTCAAACTGTGCGAAAGAGCGCACTCCGATGAGATCGCAATAAGAACCCATGACAGGAATGGCTTCCAGGATATGCTCCGGTTTATCTCCATCCATAAAAACGCCACGTTCGGTTTCGAGCTTCCAGGCGCCTTGGTTGATATCGAGAACCATGGTGTTCATTCCCATATTCATAGCTGCTTTTTGGGTGCTTAGCCGAGTGCGGAGGCTGGCATTGAAAAATACCATCAATAACGTTTTATTTTCTCCGATGTGTTTATATGCGAAGCGATTTTTTTTGATATCCAACGCTTCTTCTATGGCCACTTTCAGGCTACCAAGATCTTTTACATTTGTAAATGTCTTCATTATTTCATTTAACTGTTTTGCTTATCCGGAGACCTTTCTTTCAGGTCTGTTGTCCCGAACTGCTTCTTATTCGATTGTTATACTCAGAGGTTGTTTTAATTGGGCAGCATATTTATCCATGTATTCGAACCAGGCTTCGTCTGTTTTAAATCCCCAGTCGCTCCAACCTGCTCCGAAATAATAAGTAAACTGATCACCTTTCTTATAACTCGCTAGCCCGATCAAATGTTCAAAATGCCGGACTGCCGTTTTCATCCCGTTTGGAAAAATAACTCCGATGTAAGTTCTTCCGGCCGGAACTTTAGAGTCTGATGCATTTTCTGCATAAGCGATGTAGTCCGACTCCGATTTTGATTGAATGTTACCCAATTCTTTATGTAACCAGATACCTCCGGCTATTTCAAAAGAATCAAAGTCACCGTCATAAGATACAACTGCTTTATTTAATTGAGAGAAAGCATCTAATGTAATGGTCAGCTTTTCGGTTATCTTATTGCCGTTGAAAGGGACGGAGTCGTATGTCAGTTCAAACGTAGTTCGCAGAATCCCTGTATCCAGCACTTTAGCGTTCGCGTATGGTCCGCCGATCCATAATGAATCGTTCATAAACGGAGCGATTCCTCCGGCTCCCAAAGTGTGTCCTACTTTATAACAATCCAGTCCAAGTCCACGGTCGATGTGATAAGAAAGTTTATTTTCCAGGTCATCTTTGTAAAATTTATCGACAATCAGATCATTTGTTTTCTTTAACCAGACATCCACTCCATTGCTTGGATTTTCAGGAGCCAATGCGGGACCGTACATGCGGAAAGCGATGCGGTCATTTTCCCATGCGAAATCGTCTTTTCGTTCGGGGACAGATCTTCCGAATGTCTTTTTATCAAAGGTTTGCGGCTGTCCTTTCTTCATGAAATAAATAACCTTTTCTCCGGACATTGCCGTAGCCGGGAAAATAACGGATTGAGGAGTTTTTTCTCCATTATAGATGATTTGATAAGGAGTTTGTTGCTTTTCTTTGTTCAACACAATAAATGTCTCTGAATCTTTCAGTTTTAACTTTTCACTAACTTTATCCCAAGGGAGATTGACAATTTCATCAACACGATCGATCGATGAAGTGTTGGTAATTGTCATTTTTAGAGATTTCTCAGAAGCACAACTCACAAAAAAGAGTACGCTAATAATCAGTAAACTAACCTTTTTCATAAATATTAATGTTATTAATTGTCACTGCTCAAACGTTGCAAAAGTACAATAATTTGAAATAATATTTTCCTTTTTTCAATAAATGTTTTACTTTTGTCAAATGAATGCTAACTTTAGATAAATAAATATAATAAGGTTATTAATTAAACAAAAAAGGATTTTATGAAAAAAAGATTTTATGTGCCGGCAGTTGTTGTTCTATTGAGCTCTAGTGTGTTGTTCTCTTCATGTATCGGCTCTTTTAGTTTGTTCAACAAGCTTTTGGCCTGGAATAAAACAGTTGGAGATAAGTTTATCAATGAACTTGTCTTTGTCGCTTTTTGCATTGTTCCTATCTATGAAATTTCATGGCTTGCTGATGTGTTGGTATTGAACTCTATTGAATTCTGGACTGGAGAAAATCCTGTTGCAGAGGGTCAGGTAAAAAAAGTCGACGGAGAAAACGGTAAGTATACGATTACAACGAAAAAAGACGGATATCACATTCAGAATGATAAAACCGGAGATGCTGCTGATTTGAATTTCAATAAAGATTCCAAAGTCTGGAGTGTTGAAGCGAATGGAGAATCTTCAAAAATAATCCAGATCACATCCGATGATGAGGCTTTGATGTTTTTGCCTGATGGCACTCAAGTCCCGGTGCGTTTGAATGAAGCAGGAGTCCTGGCTTTCAAACAGATCGTAGAAAATAAAACTTTTTATGCGGCAAGATAAAATGACTAGTCCTAAATAACCGTTACAGGTTTATACGACAAAAATAATTGATTCATCAGAGAGTTGCAAGGCTAGCCTTGCAACTCTCTGATTTTTTTATAACTTTTTATTTTAACCTTCCTCTGGCAGTGCATTTGCTCCG
>JAVBNR010000008.1:0-58751 GCA_031551395.1 Bacteroidales bacterium | reverse complement strand
CTGCGTAGTTGAAAACCAGGTTGTCGATCGTGCCAAAACGGATGGCGCTTTTTACAATATCGACGGGGTACTGTTCAAAACTGTCGAGTCTTCCCCTGCGTTGCAACTGGGTGATGTTACCCATCTTGTCGTACCAGACTTATTATCTCTATGATTGTGGTGGAATGCGGAGGGGATCCTTCTATATTCTTTAAAACATAAAAGTGGCCGGAATTTCTTCCGACCACTCCTGGGCAAACGCCGGTCTTTTTTCAAAATTTGTGGAGCTGGAGGGACTCGAACCCTCGTCCAAACAGGGAATTAATTTGCTTTCTACATGCTTATCTTCGCTTAAGTTTTCGACCTGGCGCAAGACCGAAGCCACCAACACCAGGCTTATTCCTTTTATTTCATCCGAAACCCAGGACTTGTTTCAGACTATCTCCGATATTGCTGTACCACCGGTTCGGATCGCTTCGAAGCCAGAGCTCCGGGTGATATCTCGTCTAAACACCTTGTGTAAAGATAAAGCTTTGAATCTACTATACTTCGATTAAGCAGCGAGAGCGTAATTATTTTCGCCAGTTAATTGTTTATCATTCGAGATTAAAGTGCCGAACAACGACGCACTGCATGCTTACACACCACTTCTACCCGCTGTCAAAACCAGTCAACCCCGTGATTCGAACGACAAAGGTAGGTATATTTTACGAAATTTCTAATTCATTCCCACTGATTTTTTTTTAGAAGACTGTTTCACAATTAAAATATCAGCATCCGGCGCCCTTTCATTCTCAGCCTCTGCCGCAGTTATTTTTTTTTGTAATATCTCGATTTCGATCCCCTGATTCCGAATGGTCGTTAACAAAGAGTTTAATTCTTCATTATCAATGCTGCTGGGAAACTGGGCATCCACACGGCTCTTGAAATCGCTTAATACATTCATGTAATTGTTGAATGCATCGTATGCATTTTCATACGGACTGAAAGCACTCGGACCTGGGAATATCTTCGTACTCATGAAATGAAAATGATCGCTGGTTTGCAAATAATCCCAATCCTGCTTGAGCCGACGATCTTCGCACAACCTGACCCGCTCCCCTATTTCATATAATTTCTGGATCGCTTCTTTTTGCAAAATATTTCCGTTCCACGGACTTGTATCTTTTTCTTCTCCTGCCCAGGAACAAGGATAAGGGACCGATACCGAAGCAACAGGTTTTAATTTATTGATAATCTCAGAAGGAGTGGAAAATCCGATCTTCTTATCAAAAGCAAACTTGGGTAGGGCTTTGAAAAACTCAAAAATACCCGTTTCCGCTGGTTGAAGACTGCCCAGCGTTTCATAATTCATGAAAATATTGACCAACTGTTCTTCTTCAGGAAGTGCATTGATCCAGTTAATGAATTTATCAGCCACCAACGGATACTCACTCCAATCATAATTAGAAAAACGAAATGAAATATCATCACTGAACTTAAAATTACGCAACAACAAAACAAGCTTTGGATTGACAACGGAAGAATACAAGTAATTCGGACTTTTCCAACCCAATACATGCTTGGTGCCTTCCGTGACCATTGCTTTATACCCCATATCCCAAACCAATTCTCCGATTTCATCGGAATAAATTAATTCGGTATTACGGAATACCTTGGGCTTCTGACCAAATGTGACTTCTATCTTATTCGAATGCTTTTGCACCTGTACTTTAAATTCCTCCGGATCAGTCAATGATGCTAACGAGTGATTGTAAGTTTCTGCCAAAAACTCTACACAGCCAGTCTTAACCAGTTCTTTAAAACCATCAATCACCTCAGGAACATACACTTCCAGCTGCTCCAAGGCTACACCGGAAATAGAAAATGCCACCCTGAATTTCCCTTTATGCTCATTAATCATGTTTAATAACATGGCGTTCGCCTTGAGAAATGACCGCTCTGCTATTCTCCTGATAATATCTTCGTTGGAAAAATCATCATAATAATAATGATCACTACCTATATCAAAAAAACGATAACGTTTCAACCTGAACGGTTGATGAATCTGGAAATAAAAACAAACTGTCTTCATAAATATATTTTTTTACACTCACATCACACTTTCATAAATTTTACGCACTTTCAAACCGGCATATTCCCATTTGATTTCATCTACTTCTCTTTTACCTTCTTCTTTCAGATGTTCAGCCAAAGACGGATAAGTAATAATAGAATACATCGCATCGGCCATCGCTTCGATATCCCAATAATCGACTTTGATCGCATTATCCAGAATCTCAGCGCACCCCGACTGCTTGGAGATAATCGTCGGCACACCACATTGCATCGCTTCCAATGGAGAAATTCCAAAAGGCTCCGAAACGGAAGGCATCACATACACATCACTTGATTTCAGTACTTCATAAACTTGCTTCCCTTTCATAAAACCGGTAAAATGAAACCGGTCGGAAATATTCCGTTGGGCAGCTAAGCGTATCATCTGATTCATCATGTCTCCGCTTCCGGCCATAACAAAACGTACGTTTTTCGATTTTTTCAGAACTTTAGCGGCTGCTTCCACAAAATATTCCGGTCCTTTCTGCATAGTAATACGTCCCAAAAAAGTAATAACCTTATCTTTTGTCCCTTTTCGGGATGTGATCGATTCTATTTCTTTACTTAACGGTTCTACGGCATTGTGAACGGTCGTCACTTTTTTCGGATCCTGATGGTATTTTTCTATTACAATATTCCGCGTCAGGTTACTTACCGTAATAATATGATCTGCATTATCCATGCCATCTTTCTCAATACCATAGACTTGCGGATTAACTTTTCCGCGACTGCGATCGAAATCGGTTGCATGAACATGGATGACCAACGGCTTGCCTGTTGCATATTTAGCATGAATACCGGCAGGATAAGTCAGCCAATCATGGGAGTGGATCACATCAAAATCATAAGTCCGGGCGATGACTCCCGATACGATCGAATAATTATTGATCTCTTCAAGCAAATTATCAGGATAACGTCCTGAAAATTCGAAACATCCCAAATCATTTGTGTGTAAATAACTGAAATTAGAATAAATATGATCCCTTAAATGATAATACTCCTGTGGATCCATGTATTTCGACAATCGATGATTCACATAGTCCCAATGGACATCTTTCCAGACAATCGGAATGTTACCTGCTCCCAACAGGCGCAAAAAACTTCTGTCCTCGTCCCCCCAGGGCTTAGGCATTACAAAAGTAATTTCCATATCTTCCTGTTTCGCCATACCCTTAGTAAGCCCATAACTCGCCGTGCCTAGTCCGCCCAATATGTGCGGAGGGAACTCCCAACCAAACATCAATGCTTTCATTTTTATAAACTAAAAGTTAAGAACTAAGAACTAAAAATTAAAAACGAAGGACTTAGTATCTTAAACTTACAACTTATTACTTATTACTTACAACTTATTACTTACAACTTATTACTTTAAACATTATACGATTCTAATAATTTCAATATCCGAAGGACATTAGAAACGTTCATAGCAAAAGAAATCGCACCCCGACTTTGAAACGGCGGGTTTCCATCGTAAAGTTCCGAAAGCGATCCGATACAATGTGTGTTCATTTCCTCTTCCATTCCAATCAACATCCTCTCTGCAAAAGACACACCGCTCATCTGATAAATCCTCAGATAGGCTTCGAGATAAAATCCAAGTAACCAAGGCCAGACCGTACCCTGATGATAGGATAAATCTCTTTCGTTTTGAGGGCCGACGTAATAAGGTCGATACCCTTCACTTTTCGGACTTAAAGACCGGATTCCTTTCGGTGTCAATAATTCTTTTGTTATTATATTCAATACCGCTCTTTTTTGCGCTCTGTCTAATGGAGAATAATCCAAAGCCACAGCAAACAACATATTCGGTCGCACACTCCAGTCGATATAACTACCATCAATATAATCAAACAGATAACCATATCCGTTCACAAATGTATCGATGAACGATTTTCCTGTTTTTACAGCTAATTGATCCAATTCCTCTGCCTCAGTCGATTGATCCTGTATCTTCTTCATTTCCGAAGCAAATCGAAGAGCATTGTACCATAATGCATTAAATTCTACTATATAACCGGTTCGGGGTACAATTGGTTTACCATTTGAGGTAGAATTCATCCAGGTAATTGCTTTTTCTTTTCCTTCGGCAAATAATAGTCCATTATTATCCAACATCAAATTCGGATGTTTATTGGAAATAATATACTCGATTATCTTAGAAACAAAATCTCCATAATTTTTACTACACTTATCAATCCCTTGATGTTTAGCATATTGCTGTATCGACCAGATAACCCACAAAAGCACATCCGGCAAATCGATTTCCCGGATCACTTTGTCTTTCGATTTGTTTTTCATAAAACCTTGTATCGCAGGAATTGCTGTAGCCATTATCTTTTCAAACCGCACCGGATCATCAATGGCTAACGTACAGCCGGGAAGGGAAACGAACAAGTCTCGCGCCCGGACTTTGAACCAGGGATAACCGGCAAGTAAATAAGCGTCTTCTTCTTTAGGCCGGAAATAAAATTGCTGGGCAGAGTTTTTCAAACAATTGTAAAAATTGCTTCGAGGTGTGCGGTTAAGCGCTTCCGTATTAAACAGATTTTCCAGTTTTTGAGAATCTGCCAAAGCATCTCCTCCGGAAAAATAAACCGACTCTCCTTTCGTTATCGGCAATTCAAAATAACCCGGGACATATAAATCTTCCCGGAACGGAAATCCGCGTTCCATCTCTTTGATATACTCGATACCACGATACCAGTCGGGGTGAAAAACAAATTTACAAGGTTTACTGAACTGCATATACAATTCAGGATATCCTTCATACATACACGTCTTAATCCCATTTTCAATCTCCGTATAATTCTTATTGACTGCATTGTTTTCCTCCATCAGGCTATTCACATTCCGAAAAGCCAGGAAGGGTTTGAAACGAAGTATCGTAGGAGAATGTGCTTCCAGTAATGTATATTTGATCAAAATCCGGTTCTCATAGGCAGTAAATACTTTTTCTTTAGAAAGGACAACGCCTCCGACCCGATAAACCGTACTGGGAACCGCTTCAAAATCAAATTGACGAATGTATTTATGGCCATTGGGACTGAAATTATTCCCGGAATACTGATGCAAGCCCATATTGAATTCAGCATCATGTTGTATGACGGTTTCATCCAGTGAAGACAACATCACGTGATTATCATCATCCAACTGAGGAACAGGCATCACTAATAGTCCATGATATTTACGAGTATTACAATCAACAACAGTCGTACAATGATATGCACCTCCCCTGTTCGTCCGAAGCACCTCTCTTTTCAAAGACTCTTCCAGATTAATCATCAATGTTTTATCAAATTTCAGATAGCCCATACCTTCAGATTTAAGTACTTATTTTTATTTGAACATTTGTTTTCTAATCAGATTTCCCTGTTTAGAGAACGAAATATACAATGTTATTTTTAATTTCACAAAATATTTTTCATTTTTTTTACAATTTAAATTTAAATTGGCTGAATTTAATGAAAAAAAGATTGAATTTGTGTATATTCGCAACAAAATATAAACATGAGACCTGAAACAAAACAAATATTCTACGCTTCTTTTTTCCCATTGATATTCATTATTCTGTTGTGGATTATATTAGCTGTCGAATGGAGTTTTGAGGCTGAATGGTACCGGTTGGGTATTTATCCCAGAGAAGTCCAAGGTATAGTCGGTATCTTCACATCTCCTCTTCTACATTCTAATGCAAAACATTTATTTTCCAACAGCATCCCTCTATTCGTGTTAAGCTGGTGTTTGTTTTATTTTTATAAAGATTTAGGATATATTGTCTTCCCTCTTATATGGATCCTATCGGGATTTATAACCTGGATAATCGGGCGTGATTCCTGGCACATAGGAGCCAGCAACCTGGTATATGGGCTTTCTTTTTTCTTGTTTTTCAGTGGTATCTTCCGAAGATATATCCCTTTATTAGCGATCTCGATGCTTGTTGCTTTTCTTTATGGAAGCATGGTATGGAACATGCTACCGATCTCTGAATGGGTCGATTCGAGCGTTTCGTGGGAAGGACACTTGTCAGGAGCTATCAGCGGACTAATCTGCGCCGTATCGTTCAGGAAATCCGGACCTCAAAAACCGGAAGTATTTACGGAAGAAGAAGAAGAAGAAGACAGCGAGAACGAGGAGAACATGGAGAATGAGGAGAATGAGGAGAATGAAAAAAACGAAGAAAATGAAAAAGTTTAACTTTAAGCGAAATCGTAAAAAATCACAATTAGTTTTATCGATCTGCCGGAATTGTGGCAATCAAATGAAAGGCCCTTATTGTGAAAAATGTGGTCAACACTTATTTTCAGGCATAAAGAGAAGCGTTAAAGGACTGACTTTTAACGCATTGGAAAACATGTTTGTATTAGACAATAAGCTCTTCACAACACTCGGATACTTGCTCTTTTATCCGGGAAAGCTAACCTTAGAATATATGCGAGGCAGAATGGTCAGCTACGTTCATCCTTCCAAACTATTCTGGTTTATTACAATTGTATTTTTTGCTTTACTGACCTCTCAAATGAAAGAGAAAAAAGAGGAAGAAAGAAAGATAAATACAACAATAATATCCAAGCAAACAGAAAGCGATATCCGTGACGACAACATCAATATCGACGATTTAAAGCAACACATATCCACTTATGCGCCATACATGACATTTCTATTGATCCCATTTTTCGCTTTCCTTATGTATGTATTCTTTCACAAAAAGAATTCTTTTTATGTGGATTATTTTGCCTTTTCGCTTCATTTTCATTCTTTTGTGTTCCTCCTTTATGCCATTTATATAGCCATTCTATTGCTGGTTCCTTCATTTAATTTTCATGCAACCGTGATCTTTCTGATTCCTCTGATTTATTTTTTAAGAGCAACATGGGTCGTTTATCGTCCCAATGGATGGGCTTTAGGATTCAAAACAATTTTAATCGGTTTCTTTTATAGTATAACACTATCTATCGTAACAATCCTGTTTATTATTGTCGTTGCATTCATCGTCGATCCGGAAACAATAAAAAGTACCATCAGCGAAATAATGGAAGATGTATAGGATTATTACTTCTTCACAACAATAAATCCGCTGTTGTACAGGTTTTGCAGGAATAATATGACCCTGTCGTTATATTTTTCCTGTCCCTCTCCCGTCTTGGCCAGCGATTGAAGAATTTCACGAACGGTCTTTTGACCGTCTATTTGCTTCCAAACAGCTGTTCCGTTCGCTTCAAAATTAACACGGATTTCATTTTTCTTATTTTTAGGCAGGAATAACTTGGCCATCCAGGCTTGATTAAAACGAGGTATTAAGATGGATATCAGGCCATCATCGTGAACAATGGTTCCGATTTTTTCTTTAACTACCGGAACCACATCCAACCAATTAGGAGCATTTCTTTTCCCAGTCATTTAATCTACCAGATTTTTGAAATGACTGAATATCTTATCTTTGACAGATCTACTGGGTTGAAAGTTGGGAGCGTTTTCAAAACCTTCCAACATCGTTTTTTGATCTTTTGTTATATTTTCAGGGACATAAACACTGATGTTTACCAACAAGTCGCCTGTTCCGTAACGATTAACCGCAGGCAACCCTTTATTACGCAAACGCAATACTTTTCCCGGCTGTGTTCCCGGATCTATCTTAATTTTTGCTTTTCCGTCTAAAGTCGGGATTTCAACCGTTCCGCCCATAACCGCAACAGGAAAACTCAACAACAGGTTGTAAATAATGTCGTTTTCATCACGGATCAGTTCCGGATGAGGCTCTTCTTCAATGGCAACAAGCAAATCGCCATTGACTCCTCCTCTCCGGGCTGCATTTCCTTTTCCACCGAGAGACAACTGCATTCCTTCTGCTACACCGGCAGGAATATTGATCGTGATGACATCATCGTCCCTGACAATCCCTTCTCCATTACATTCGCTGCACTTCTTCGTAATAATCTTTCCTTCACCGCCACAGGCCTGACAGGTGGAAGTTGTCTGCATCTGCCCCAGGATCGTATTGGTAACTCTTGTTACATGGCCGGTTCCTTTACAGGTAGAACAGGTGGTATAAGAATGACTGTCTTCTGCACCTGTGCCGTTACAATGCTTACAACTGATATATTTTTTAACCTTGATTTTTTTCTCAACGCCAGTCGCAATTTCTTTCAACGTCAATTTAACTTTGACACGCAAATCCGACCCCCGATTAACGCGCGGAGAAGAATAACCGCCGCCGCCCCATCCGCCGAAACTACCGAAATGGCCTCCGAATATATCTCCGAACTGAGAAAAAATATCATCCATCGTCATGCCTCCGCCAAAACCGCCTGATGAGGCAGCACTGCCGACTCCGGCATGACCGAACTGGTCGTATCTCCTCTTTTTCTCTTCGTTACTTAGTACCTCATACGCTTCCGCCGCCTCTTTGAATTTTTCTTCCGACTCTTTATCTCCCGGATTCTTATCCGGATGATATTGGATCGCTTTCTTTCGATATGCTTTTTTTATTTCTTCTTGCGAAGCATTTTTAGGCACTTCCAGTATTTCATAATAATCTCTTTTAGCCATTGTATTTCGTCCTTAAATTATTATTATTCTGCGACGACCACTTTGGCGTGTCGTATCACTTTATCATTAAGCATGTATCCTGTTTGAAGACATTCGAGCACTTTTCCTTTCAAATGTTTTTCAGGAGCAGGGATCATTGCTACGGCATCAAATAAATCAGCTTCGAAAGATTGCTCTTTCGTTTCAATGGGTTTTACTCCATTCTGAGACAGGAAAGACATAAATTTAGCATAAATCAAATCGATCCCATCAACTACAGCCGAGATATCAGACGCTTTTTTTACATTATCCAAAGCCCGTTCGAAATCATCTACCACCGATAACAGGCCTACAAGCACTTTTTCTCCGCCATTTTTAATTAATTCGGCTTTTTCTTTCAATGTTCGCTTCCGATAATTATCATACTCAGCCATCAGTCGTAAGTATGAATCTTTCAACTCGGCCAATTCATCCGACACATTGTCAGTATCATCAGGCTCCCAATCCGGATTCTCTTTCACAAACTGCTCATTTGTCTCATCTCCTGCTATATTGTCAGTCGGATTTTCTATTTCTTTTCCTTTTTCTTTTAATTCTTCCTCGTTCATGATATATTTTTCTTAATTATTTCACTAATTATCATTCACTTATCAGAAATACGGCTGTATTCCTGAGTACATGCTATATTGTTTATACTCAAATTTGTTGCCAATTTCCAATAAAATCGTATTTTTGTGCATAAAAACTTTTTAACATGAAACGTACATTACTATTATTAAGTATTTTAGGATTTTATTTATCTGTATTTTCCCAACAGCCGAACGAATTTGTTTGTCGCTTAGGTTTTACTTTTGAAATGAGCCAACAAAACAGTTGGGGAAAAAACAAACCTGTTGTTTTATCCGTACAACCAAGTTCTCCGGCAGAAGCTTCCGGAATTAAAATAAATGACATTATCGTCGCAATCAATGATGCTCCGACAGAAGGGAAGATGCTTAATACCATCAACGACTGGCTGTTGAATAATCCTTCCGATCAAATAAAACTGACTGTAAGTAACCTGTCTTACAAAAACAAGGATATAACCATATATAAAGATTGTAAACTGGCGAATGCCATCAACGAGAAAGAGTTGGCCTCCGTCTATTCTTTCTATAGCCTGGAAGATATACAGGAACGAAGTTTTACATGTCCTTTCAAAACAGCCCTTAACCAGGATGCTAATTTCATGAACTACAAAACGTTCGGTTTTGCTTCTGTCGACGAAAATAATAAAAACCTGGAAAATGTGATCAACGACGAAATAAAAAAGACATTGGAAAGCAGAGGATTAACATATAAACAAAATAATCCTGATTTAATTGTTCATACTTATTACTCATACAATAAGAATCTGAATTATGAAGGGAGTTTGAACGCAGAAAAATACCCTGTTGCATGCCGCTACAATATGCATACGGCAACCATGGAGAACCTCCCGATTTATTATCATCCGTTAATCAATCAAAAACAAGCTCAGTTTTTACTGAATTTTGGAATTCGGTTAATCGACAGAAATCGTTCTTCAAATAACAATTTATTTGTTGCATGGGAATGCGAAGCCAATGAAATGCTAAGTGCGGATTACAAGTTAGAAGCTTATTCCAACTTTCATATCCCGCTCATGCTGATGCAATATCCTTATCCACAAACCAAAGAAACAGCTCAATTCCGTTTCACAAAAATGAAATACAACTACACCGGATTAAATTATAACATCAATGACCTGAAAGAAATTATTGATGTCGATCGGTTTTCTCCGGCTTACCAGGTATCGGTTCAACCCGGAGATGAGGTTGAAAAAATCAACGGTATTAAAGTTGAAAATAATCCCCAGACAGCAAGCAGCGCATATAAACAGTTCATTTACAAAACGATGTCTCTACGAGATTCGAAAACAACCTATACGAATGCCAGCGGGTTTACACAATGTATGTACTGGGATGTATTTAACTACGCACAAATTGCCGATATTTTCAAAAAGCCGGAATATGCCACGACTTATTCCTATTTATTTTATTTTGAGCCCTATATCAATTTATCCGGAACAAATATCATCACATTCGATATTAAACGGGGAAAACAAAAAATAAGCTTAAAAGTAACCCCGGTCATAAACACAGAATCTTCTTTTGAAAATTATCGATGAATGAGACTGATAAGACATCAACAGCTGTATTATTGATTAATACGGGCAGTCCCGACAACCCGAACCCGATTCGTGTAGCACAATATTTGTCTAAATTTTTAGGTGACCATCGGATTATTTCCATACCCTGGTTATTCCGCAAATTATTGGTCAACTGTGTTATTGTACCGTTCCGTTGTTTTCTTTCAGGTGCCCGTTATCGTAAATTATGGAATTCTTTCGGTGGAAAATTCCCCTTGCCTTATTATGGCCTTGCAACTCAAAATTTATTACAGGAAAAATTAAAAGACAAAGCGACTGTCTTCCTGTCCATGCGGTATGGCAAGCCAAGTATCCAAAGCCAGATTAAAATCATTGCAGCAAAAGGATATGAGAAATTGATCGTCCTCCCCATGTTTCCACAATATGCCTCATCTTCAACTGGTTCTGCCATAGAAAAAACATTGAATGAATTAAAAAAACAACCCCTGATCCCTGAAATTAAAGTCATCCGTTCTTTCTATGATCATCCGGCATTTATCGATGCATTTGCAGAAAAAATCAGAATGGCGCAACCCGAAAATTACGAACAGATTCTATTTACCTATCATAGTTTACCTTTGAGTCATGTCAGAATAGCATCTGCGACAAAATCCGACTACGAAACGGCTTGCAATCAAACAACAGCATTCATAGCAAAAGCGCTGGGCTTACCGGAGCATCGTTTTGAAACGACCTATCAATCTCAGATGTCAGATAAATGGTTAAAACCTTTTATTAATCAAGTGATTGCAGAAAAAGGAAAAAGCGGCGTAAAAAGATTAATGGTCGTAGCACCATCATTTGTAGCCGATTGTTTAGAATCCAGTCTGGAATTAGGAGAAGAATATAAACAATTATTTTTCAACAACGGCGGAGAAAAATATCATTTAGTGGAAAGCCTGAACGACAGCCCCCTCTGGATAGAAGCACTCCGGCAAATCATTGTTAAAGAACTCTGAAATTAAAATAAAAGGGTTATCTTTGCTTCCTTAAAATGAAATAATTTATGGATATCATCCAATTTCTTATTGATTTTGTACTCCACATCGACGTACATTTAGCTGAATTAGTTGCTGAATATGGCCTATGGATTTATGCCATATTATTTCTTATTATATTCTGTGAAACCGGATTAGTTGTTACCCCGTTTCTTCCGGGAGATTCTCTCCTGTTTGTGGCGGGAACGTTAGCTGCTATCGGCTCCAATCACATCAATGTCCATCTGATGGTCTTATTATTGATTGCAGCCGCCATCTTGGGCGATGCCGTCAACTATATGATCGGCAAGTTCTTCGGAGAAAAATTATTCAGTAATCCCAATTCAAAGATATTCAAACAAAGCTACCTGGAAAAAACCCATGCTTTTTATGAGAAACATGGAGGCAAAACCATCATCTTAGCCCGGTTTGTACCTATCGTTCGTACATTTGCTCCTTTTGTTGCCGGTATGGGACACATGAGTTACAAACATTTTGCCAGTTTCAATGTGATCGGAGGCATTGCCTGGGTTTCCCTATTCATGTATGCCGGTTATTTCTTCGGAGAATTGGAATTCGTAAAGAAAAACCTGAGTGTTCTTATCATTGCGATTATTTTTGTTTCGATTATTCCGGCTATAGTGGAATTTATACGGGCAAAAAGGAGTGCTAAGTAGTCTCCGAGATGTCTTTCGCTGTCAGAATATGCATTTAAACCAATCTCAAATCCTTCAAAAACCCAGGGATACTTTGTTCGAAATTCACTCCAAACCGAATATCAGTCTTCGCTTCAGCCGTGCGTTGTATGCTTGCAGTGGTAAAGCGAACAGCAATTTCAGCCGCTTGTTGCAGACTAAAATCGTTCATTAGAGCAGATAACAAGGCGCTGCCGAACACGTCTCCAGTACCATGATAATAACCAGGAACCCTCTCTGAGAAAGCATATGATATTTCGCCGGTATTTTTGTCATAAGTAGCCGCTCCTAAATGTTTATCATGGAAAAACACTCCTGTCAGAACAATTTTTTCCGGTCCCAACCGGCTCAATTTCTTCATCATGTCTTCAATATAACTTTCGGTATACGGACCCGGATTATATGCTTCGCCTATCAACAAAGCCGCTTCTGTCAAATTAGGTACAATGATATCCGCTTTCTCGCACAACTTCCTCATTCCCAAAGCAAATTCCGGAGAAAAGATCTTGTAAAGTTCTCCATTGTCGGCCATGACAGGATCAACCAATACGATGTTATTTTTCCTCTTGAATGTATCAAAGATTTCTGTTACGATATCCAGTTGCTCAAAAGAGCCCAGAAATCCGGTGTAAATAGCATCGAATTCCAGATTTAATGACTCCCAATGTTTTGCAATCGGACGCAGATCCTCGGTCAGATCCCGATAGGTAAACCCCGGAATTCCTCCGGTATGAGTAGATAATACAGCCGTAGGCATCACGGCCGTTTCGATTCCCGCTGCCGAGATAATAGGTAAAGCCACAGTCAAAGAACATCTTCCGAATCCGGAAATATCATGGATCGCAGCTACTCGTTTTTGTCTGTCAGTCATTTTCTTTTATTGTTTAGAATACCATTTAAGGTTGCAAAGTTAATACTTTCTATCAAAAATATTCCGAAATATTATTCAAAACTCTTTAATGAATCCTGAATAATCCGGATGCAATCTCTCAACTGTTCTTCCGAAATAGTCAACGGAGGTGCAAAACGAATAATATTTGTATGGGTAGGCTTGGCCAATAATCCCCTGTTTTTCAGATCCAAACAAACATCCCAAGCCAAATTTTTATGATTTTCATTATTGATAACAACAGCATTGAGGAGTCCTTTCCCTCTGACCAGATTCGCTACTTTCGAGTATTTACAAAAATCGGCCATTTCATCACGAAAAATACGTCCCAGAAAAGCAGCGTTTTCAGCCAAATGTTCATCTTCGACAGCTTTCAACGCCGCTATAGCAATCGCTGAAGCCAACGGATTTCCGCCAAAAGTGGAGCCATGCTGACCAGGACCTATCACATCCATGATTTCGGCAGATGACAAAACAGCAGAAACAGGCATTGTTCCTCCGGAAAGCGCCTTCCCCAGTGTTAGAATATCCGGATGAACATCCTCATAGTCGCACGCCAGTTTTTTGCCTGTACGTCCGATTCCGGTCTGAACTTCGTCGGCAATGAATAAAACATTGTATTTCTTACAGAGGTCATAACACTGTTTCAAATAACCATCGGATGGCACAAAAACACCGGCTTCTCCCTGGATAGGTTCCAGCATAAAGCCCACAATATCATCATTCTCCTGAAGTGTTTTTTCCAAAGCATTCACATCGTCATAAGGAATAATAATAAATCCGGGAGTGTAAGGACCATAATTGTTTCGGGCATCCGGATCAATCGAGAACGAAACAATCGTTGTCGTTCTGCCGTGAAAATTATTCTCACAAACCACTATTTTAGCTTGATTTTCCTTCACTCCTTTTTTTTCATAACCCCATTTACGGGAAAGCTTTATAGCCGTTTCCACAGCCTCAGCTCCCGTATTCATCGGAAGCATTTTCTCATACCCGAAATAATTCGTTATAAAAGCGGCGTATTCGCCAAGCTTGCTATTGTAGAAAGCCCGGGAAGTCAACGTCAACTTTTTAGCCTGATCGATCAGAGCTTCTATGATTTTCGGATGACAATGTCCCTGATTAACGGCAGAATAAGCCGATAAAAAATCATAATATCGTTTACCTTCCATATCCCAGACATACACACCTTCTCCCCGGTCCAATACCACCGGTAACGGATGGTAATTATGTGCTCCATAACGGGACTCTAAATCAATCAATGCTTTTGAATTCTTCATATTAACTTTTTTTTTGAGGAAGAAAAATTTCCGCTATCATGCAACGAATACTTCCTCCTCCGTATTTTTCGATTGTCGGAACAGCTATCGGGATAATTTCATTCAACGAACTGATTTTTTTTATTTGACTATCACTCAACGAATGATATGCCGTTTCCGACAGAATCAAAAATAAATTATTTTTCTTATTTCTTACCTGCAGACAATTTCCGGCGAAATGACACATTTGGTCTTCCGAGATCGGAATCAATTCTTTATTTGAATTTTTTATAGCTTTCACAAGACGTTCTTTTTCAAGAGCATTCGTTACAGTATCCAGACAAGCGACAACATAATTTTCGGCAACACTCATCATTACATTTGTATGATAAATCAATAATTTCCGATCATCAACTGTCTGATATGCATGAAATTCTACCGGTTTATAATTAAAATCCGAACAAAACCGATGAAACAACCATTTATCCGTCCGCTCAGAAAGAGCAGCATAGGCGATTCGTTTTGCCCGATCTAAAACCATACTACCGGTACCTTCTAAAAAAGTACCGCTCTCTTCTTTCGTTGTATAATCAACAACTCTGTCGATATAGAACCCTTTATCCTGAAGAGCCTTCAAAATATCCATCCGGCGTTCTTTTCGCCGGTTTTCAGCAAACATGGGATATAAAACGACTTTCCCATTCCGATGAAACGAAACCCAATTATTGGGAAAAATCGAATCCGGAGTCCCTTCAAGGCTTTTAACCGTTGTCACATCAACGCCTTTCGAACGAATTTTTTCCACAGCACACACAAACTCTTCCAAAGCCTGTTTCTGAATCTCATTTCCAGCCACATCATCCTGCTGCTGAAAATAATTATTTACAGAAGTTTCTTCATTAAATCCAAAACCCACAGGCTCAATCATCAACAAATTAAAAGTACATTGTTTACTCATTTTTTCTTATTAACGGTAATGTTGAACATCTTAATAATCCTCCCATCTTGGAAATTTCATAATATGGAATACGCTCTACGGTCATTCCCCACTTCTCTTCCATATAACAATTCAGACGAATAAAGTTCTGCTCCGACACAACAATATCGGGAGAAATAGAAAATATATTGGTATTCATGAAATACATTTCTTCTTCTGTTATTTCAAAAATATTTTCCTTGCCAAAATAATCGACCAAAGAATGGTATTCTTTTTCATTTCTAAAACCATTCCTATATAAGATGGCTTTACCACTTCCGACCGGCATGAAAGTGCAATCCAGATGAAGGATTCCTTTCCGGGGATCCCGGTCATTTTTTGTCAATTCAAGGGGAATAAAGGTTTTTGTCGGAAATAATTCCCTGAGGAAATCAACAGCATATAAATTGGTCCTGGCCGTTTTAAGATTCGGATAGTCTTTATCGGAATATACTCCAATAAAAATCGTATCATCCATTAAGACGACATCTCCACCTTCCACATGCACTTTTTCCGGTAAATTAAAAATCTTCTTGAAGTCGATCGTACTGAAAATCGTCTCATAAGCCTCCTGTTCATCTACTCGATCCGGAAGAATATTGGAAACGATGAGCCTGTCATCGATTACAAATGCCACATCACGGGCAAATACCTGGTTATAGTTCTCAATGATCTTCGGACGGAAGACATGCACTCCATGACGCTCCAATACTTGTTCAAAAGCGCCCATTTCATCGGTAATTATCCTTTCTCCCGGATATTTATCCTGAACGACAGACTCATAAGATTTAGCATCATAAGTTTCACTTGCCTCCGGCACTTTACCCATCGATTTAGGCTGGCCAAGGACAACAGCCCTCAGGGTTGATGTTTCATTTTTTACATTCAGTATCATATTTTATCTTCTAAAACTCCTTTTCTTTCAACACAACAACACTAAAGTCTTACAATTAATTTATAGCAGCCCGGAGTCCAAAAGCTGTCGCTAAGATAAACCGACGATACACTCTCCTTTTTGTTTCACAAATATAATTATTTTTGTTAATTTACCACCTACCTTTTTAACTAATTTATCAAACCCTTCAACTTTTATTCGTATGTTTGCATCTTATTTTATAGAATCGACTTATATGCAAGCCATTTTTTCCGGACTTATATCCAAGGTACTTCAAATCTCAGAAAAGCAAATCGGACGAACAATCGAATTAATTGAAGGAGGCGCTACAATACCGTTCATCAGCCGTTACCGAAAAGAAGTGACAGGAGGATTGGATGAAGTTGCCGTAGGAGAAATCAAACAACAATATGAAAAATTGTGTGAATTAAGTAAACGGAAAGAAACGATTCTTAATTCAATTGAAGAACAGCAGAAATTGACTCCTGAACTGAAAAACCGAATAGAAAATTGCTGGGAAAGTACCGAATTGGAAGACATATACCTTCCTTACAAACCTAAAAGGCAGACAAAAGCTGAAATCGCCCGCAAAAAAGGATTGGAACCTTTGGCAAAAATCATGATGGCTCAAAACGAACGGGACATTCAAACTAAAGCCTTGTCCTTTATCAACGAAGAAGTAAAAAATACAGACGACGCTTTACAGGGAGCCCGCGACATCGTTGCCGAATGGGTCAATGAAGACGAAACAGCCCGGAACACCATCCGGAATATATTCAACAGGGAAGCCGTTATTTCTTCCAAAGTCATCAAAGGCAAAGAAGATGAAGCGGCTAAGTTCCGTGATTATTTTGATTTCAGCGAACCACTCTCCCGTTGTTCATCCCACCGACTTTTGGCTATGCGCCGGGGAGAAAGCGAAGGTTTTCTGCGTGTATCCATTTCTCCCGACGACGAGCATGGTGTGAGTTCCCTGGAACGTCGTTTCGTGAAAGGAAAAACCGAATCATCCGAACAGGTGGAAATAGCCGTAAAAGACAGTTACAAAAGGCTACTCAAACCATCTATCGAAACGGAATTCGCCGCCATTTCCAAAGAAAAAGCTGACGAACAGGCCATACGTGTATTCGCAGAAAATTTGAAGCAATTGTTACTCGCACCGCCTCTCGGACAAAAACGGGTTTTAGGTATCGATCCGGGATACCGTACAGGATGTAAACTGGTCTGCCTGGATGCCCAGGGGACTCTTTTACACAATGAAACGATCTATCCGCATCCTCCTCAAAACGAGAAGAGTAAAGCCGGATCAAAAGTAGTGTCATTGGTCAGTTCTTATTCTATCGATGCCATTGCTATCGGTAACGGCACCGCTAGCCGCGAAACCGAACAGTTCATTGCCAATCTTCGATACGATCATAAAATACAAGTATTTGTTGTCAGTGAAGACGGAGCTTCTGTCTATTCTGCTTCTAAAACCGCCCGGGATGAATTTCCGGAATATGATGTAACCGTACGTGGAGCCATCAGCATCGGTCGCCGGTTAATGGACCCGCTGGCCGAACTGGTTAAAATCGACCCTAAATCCATTGGTGTCGGGCAATATCAGCATGATGTCGAACAAAGTAAATTAAAAAAATCCCTAGATCAAACCGTAGAAAATTGTGTCAACCAGGTGGGGGTAAATGTCAATACGGCCAGCAAACACTTGTTGGCTTATGTCTCAGGATTGGGGCCGGCGCTTGCACAGAACATTGTCGATTACCGGACTGAAAAAGGACCTTTCAAGAGCAGAAAAGAATTAAAAAAAGTTTCCAAGTTAGGAGACAAGACATTTGAACAATGTGCAGGATTCCTACGCATTCCCGACTCGGCCAATCCATTGGACAATTCGGCGGTACACCCGGAAAGCTATCACATTGTGGAATCCATGGCCAAACAATTGAATTGTTCTGTATCCGATTTAATCTCAAACAAAGAACTCAAACAAAAAATCAACTTAAACCAGTACGTATCCGAAGCAACCGGCATGCCTACCTTGCTCGATATCATGGAAGAACTGGACAAACCCGGACGAGATCCTCGAAAAGGAATACAGATTTTTGAATTTGATCAATCGGTTCACACCATCGAAGATTTGAAAGAAGGGCTAATCCTTCCGGGTATCGTCAGTAATATCACTAATTTCGGATGTTTTGTAGACATAGGTATTAAAGAAAAAGGCCTTGTTCATATTTCTGAAATGGCTGACCGGTTTATTTCCGATCCGACAGAAATCGTTTCCATTCATCAGCACATCAAAGTCAAAGTATTGAGTATAGACAAAGAAAGGAAACGCGTGCAGTTAAGCATGAAACTATAAAGCCTGCATAAACAAATCATAATTTCTCATATTTTCTCATCGATTATAGGATATCTTGCAACCTTTTTTATCCGTTTACAGTCTAATGGTAAACTAAATTCAATTATTATAGAAAATAGCATGGATGTTTTTTTAACAGTAGGATTACCTATATTTTTAATTTTTGCTACACCAGCTTTAGTCGTGTGGCTTTGTTTACGGCATATATCTAAAAAAGAAGAATCAAACAACCGATTGATCGAAAAGGCCCTTGAATTGAATATGGATATCAATCCGGAACTCTTCATTAAGCCGAAAAAAGATGTTGTTACCATCAACCGGCAATTGTTGATCTGGGGGCTTGCCTTGGCTTTCTTGGGATTCGCCGCCTTTATCATACTGTTCATACTAACAGATATAACTTATGCATCATTGGCATTGTTATTGTTTTTTCCTGGTCTGAGCTTCTTGATAGCACGTCAGCTGATTATCAAAGATTCAAAGAAAGGATAACCGACGTGGACAAAGTTGATTTTGAGCGATTTGTAGTCCAACAAAACGAACCATTACGCAGGTTTTTACTTAACCTTTGTGAAGGCAACCAAGCGATGGCTGATGATATAGCACAAGAAGCTTTTATCAAGTGCTATCTCAATCTGGGGGTATTCGAAGGAAGGTCTAAACTTTCTACCTGGCTGTTCAAAATAGCTTACAATTGCTTTTACGATCAGGTCAGTAAGGAGCAAAAGCACCGGCTGGAACCAATTGAAAACTACGAATCTTGCTTGAAAGAAACAGAACATGAAAATAAGGCGGAAGATTCGCAAGTCCTGTATCAGGCGCTGTCAAAACTGAAACACCAGGAACGAGTGGTATCCCTGCTGTTTTACATGGAGGATAAAAGCCTGAAGGAAATAGCAGTCATTACTAAAATTCCTGTCAATACGGTAAAATCACACCTGCGCAGGGCTAAACAACAATTAAAAAAACATCTGGAGGAAATAGGATATGAAAAAGGATAGTGTAAAAGATTTTATGAAAACCCATCAGCAAAAAATGGAGGATGAAAGGTTTAAATCAAAACTGGCAGCACGGCTTGAATTCTGTCCTGCTCCTAAAAAGGTCGAAAAAAAATCATCCTACATAGCGTTCATTCCGCTCGTAGGCTTCTTCCTGGCCATACTGGTCATCTGGTTGGTGGGAGGATTGGATGTCTATATCCGCAACATGACCTACACCCGGCTTCACGGACTCAACATACTATGGCCTACATTGACGTCTTTGTTGATGCTATTCTTATCGTGGCTGATCATACAGACTATCAACTGGGAAAAATCTTATTAATTTTCTCATTATAAAGTAATTGTTTTTTCTATTTCTGCTTAGATTTTTTCTAAGCATGCCCCTTCTTTGTCCATAAAAATTTAAAATGTAACATCAGATGAAAACAAATCTTCTTTTTTTTGTAAGTATTTTTTTACTATGTACGACAAACCTCGCGGGTCAAAATACCCGTATATACGGTATTATTAAAGACAGTGTTAACAACGACCCTGTAGTATATGCAACGGTTACCGTTTACAACGCTCAAAGCAAACAACTCGCATCAGGAGCAATGACCGATGAAGAGGGAAAGTATGAAATAAACAAACTGTCAGCGGGAAGTTATTATATAACCATTTCCTGTCTGGGCTACCTGTCGAAAACGATAGATATTACGAAAGAGTCTATCTCTCAGAAAAATATACGGATCGATGCATCACTAGAAATGAATGCACAAATCTTGGACGAAATTACTGTAACTGCCGACAGGACCACCATCGAATTCCGTCCCGATAAAAAAATCATTCATATCGATCCCAAGATCGCCGCCAGCGGGGCCAGTGTTGCCGACGTCATCCAGTCCCTTCCGGAAATAAAGGTAGACGGACGGAGTGTGACACTCAAAACCTACGCACCTACTATTCTTGTCAACGGGCGCCCCGCCGGACCGGCGATGAAGAACCTTACTGAAGTGCCGGCAAGTATGATCGGATCCGTGGAAGTGATTACCAACCCTTCGGTGAAATACAACCCCGAAGGTATTGGCGGCATCATCAACCTGAAAACAAAGCGTGAACCCCTGGGAATTAATGGTATGGTTCAGGGAAGCGCTGGCACAAACAACCAATACAACGCTGTCGGGACAATCAATTACCGGACACAGAAGTGGAATGTTTTTGCCAATGCTTTCGATCGATATACCGGCCTGGAAGAAAAGGGATACATTGAAGAATTATATGACTCGGGGTATTCCATAACTCAGACCCAAACTTCGAAACCAAAGATCAACCGGATTACTTCGCGCCTGGGGGTAGATTATTCTCCCGATAGTATGAACGTAATTACTTTGTATTGGGAAAATTCGATACGGAGTGGAAAGACATTGGTAGAAACAGGATATGACAAAGTAGGGATTCCCCAGCCGGTATCGTATTTGAGCAGTCAGGATATGGATCACAAATCCAATGACAATCAAATCGGTTTGAACTACACCCATACTTTCCCAAATAAAACAGAATTGACAGTCGACATGACACAAACTTACATGAGGGAATTCAACGCGATCGATCTCTTTTCCGACCACGAAACAGACCTGAATTATACCGACGACCTGGATTATAAATCGAATAACAATACGGTAGAAATAAAATATGCATCCCCTCTGTTTCAAACCTGGATGTTGGAAGTCGGGGCTACTTCGGATATAGGAAGCATCCGTCTCTTCGACAAACTGGAGCAGTACGAAGACATCTCCTCTTCCGGGCAATTGCAGTACGATCATACGTTTGAAATGGACCGCACGGTGGAGAGTGCTTATTTTACTATCGGAACAAAAATAAAGAACTTCAGTGCGCAAGCCGGCCTGCGGGGTGAGTTTTCGGAAGATAAACTGTATCAGCAAACAACCCGTATCCGCACGAACGATTACTTCAACCTGTTTCCGAGTATCGGTGTCAACCAAGAACTTGGCAAGAATCTGAATCTGACCTTAAGTTATGCGCAGCGTGTACAGCGACCACAGTTATTCAGTGTATCGCCTTATGCTACTATTAACTATCCGTACACATCTGCCCGTCGCATCGGAAACCCTGATTTAGCCCCGGCATATACCCATTCCATCGACCTGAGCGTGTATCAGAAGATGCAAAAGATAACTTGGAGCGCTTTTGCTTCCTATATGCGTACGGAGGATGATATGGTCAATACTTACTATTCGGACAATGATGTATTCTATACGACTTGGGATAATGTAGGGCGTACTCAAAAACTAATCTTCAATACCAGCCTCGATTATCATGCCCGCTTTTGGAAGATTTACCGACCCACTTTGGCTCTCAGCATGAACGAAGACATGTACGATACTCCCGATACGCAAGGAAAAAATGTACATACCCGTTATTTCAATTACAACGCCAGCCTGACCAATATCTTTTATTTTCCAAAAAAGCTAACGGCCTACTTCTACGTTACTTATTACCCCACGACCCGTTACTATTCGTCGAAAGCAGACGATCGTTGGAACTTACGGCTACATGTACAAAAAACATTTACCAATAACCTTACTGTGGCTCTTTCATTCTATAACATACTGAACAGCCATACCACTATGTATGCTTACGGAAATGGATTTACCGCAAAAAGTTTTACAAATAACAATACACAAGCGGTATATTTGGGGTTGATTTACAGATTTGGAAAACCAATCAAAACACGGGCTAAAGTAGATTTGAACTTAAACAGAATAGAAATGCAATGAATATAAAACTATAAAGTTTGTATAAAAAAAAAGGTTGTCATCGCGACAACCAATCTTCATTGTTAACCTTAAATCTAATACCATGAAAAACACAGTACAAAGATAAATGATTTTATGTTATAAAACATAATTTTTCAACATATTTCTTTTACTCGTTAACATTATTTAACTTTTAAAGATCAATCCACAGACAAGACCAATCCTTTAATATACTCTCCCTCAGGATGATATATATTTATCGGATGATCTGCCGCCTGTGTCAGCTGATGCAATATCCGAACGGAACGACCGGATTGAGCCGCTGCACTAAATACGGCAAGCCTGAATTGATCTTTTGTCACTACCTGGGAACACGAAAAAGTAAATAATAGTCCGCCGGGTTTGATTTTTTCAAATGCAATCGCATTCAATTTCCTATATCCTTGTAAAGCATTTTTCAAAACATTCCGATGCTTGGCAAACGCAGGAGGATCAAGTACGATCAGATCGTATTGATTTCCCATTTTCTCCAAATATTTGAACGCGTCTTCAGCAAACGAGTTGTGACGGTTATCGCCGGGAAAATTAAGGGCAATATTCTCATCCGTCAAGGCAATGGCTTTGGCCGAACTGTCGACCGAATGAACGGATTTAGCTCCTCCACGCATCGCATAACAAGAAAATCCGCCGGTATAACAAAACATATTCAATACGGTCCGGTCTTTCGCATATTTTTCCAACAACGCCCGGTTGTCTCGCTGATCCACAAAAAAGCCCGTTTTCTGCCCTTTGATCCAGTCTACATGAAATTTCATCCGGTTTTCCAGGGCAATGTGCGAAACCTCATTTCCACCTAATAAATAAGTATCTTCAGCGCCTAAATCAGCTTTATACGGCAATGTCGACTCCGATTTATAATAAATATTCCGGAGTTTATCTCCCATTGCTTCATGAAGCGCTTCAGCCAATTCATCCCGAACAATATGCATCCCTGGCGAATGCGCCTGCATAACAGCAGTTCCGGCATATATGTCGACAATCAACCCGGGCATTCCATCTCCTTCTCCGTGAATCAACCGGTATGTATTATTATCCGGATGATTGGCTAATCCTAATTGTTCACGAAGAAAATAAGCTTTTTCAAAACGTTCTTTCCAAAAGGTTTTATCTATCGGAACATTTTTAAAACTCAGAATTCTCACGGCAATCGAACCTATCTGGCAATGACCGATTGCAAGGAAATTTCCCTTGGAATCATATATTTCAACGATTTCTCCTTCTTCCGGACGGCCATCGATATGATGGATAGCGCCGGAAAAAATCCAGGGATGGAACCTGCGTACAGATTCTTCTTTTTTGGGATTAAGATATACTTTTTTGTATTGCATTTAAAATCGAGGTATTCTTATTGGGAAGTTCATACTAAACGATTGATTTCTCTTTCGACAGTTTTTGATAGATTTTCAAACAAGCCCAGGCATCCAAAGCGGCATATTTTTGTTGAGATTCTGTTAATTCATCAGCTTCCCAATTGGTCAGGCGCTGGCTTTTAGATATTTTTTTTTGGAAAAGTAAAGCGTATACTTTTTGCAAACTCAGATCGCCAATACCATAACGGGACACGATCGATTGCAGATCGATAAAACCCTGAGGAGTAAATTTCGTCCTTCGCGCCATGGAAATAAAATCATCCCGTAAAGACAATCCTACCTTTATGATTCGAGAATCCGACAATAATTCAACCAGGCAGGCAGGAAATCCGATGACATTTAACCGGAACAGGAAACAAGTATCATCGGTTGCCAACTGAATCAACGCAACTCCAAACAAGCTTCCTTTCTTGTATGCAGGGCGGGTCTCCGTATCGAAACCCACTATGGGACATGTAGATAAATAACGAACTGCTTTTTCTGCATCCGGTAACGATTCTATCAGGACAATACGCCCGGAGAATTCTTCAACTTCCAACGCCGAAATCTCTTCTTTTGTTATACTCCTTTCCACCGTATATTATTTAATCTACAATCTCATTTTTATATTGGATGAAGTGTAATGCCCTCAAAGCATTAACCAGTCGCTGTCCCCAAAATTCCTTGAAATTCTGAACACATAAAACCAGAGAATCATTCATCGTTTCTTTATTTCCGTTTTTGAATACCGAAATAAAATTACCTAAATCCTGATAAATATCAGCCATATCTTCCGATATTTTAACGGCGACGGGAGAATCACTCAATTTTATATCCGGATGAAATGTCTCCAGATACAGATTATCATCTCCTAATAATTCCTCAATACTGTTATTTACCTGTGAATACATATCCTCCGTTACTTTCGTTTCCAGCTGTGAATCATACTGTTCCTCTATTTCCGGAAGAACAGAGATTTTCAAATACAATAGCGGAAGAATCTTAACCGCCTGGTCTACAAAAACCGATTTTTCACTTTCTTTTGCTTTTTCTACCAGAGCGCAATATTCCAAGGCAATCCGGACAAAATCAACTGTGTATTGAGAGAAAACAACTTCTTCCATTATGATTGACTACAAGTTTATAAAATTTGGGGTCAAATTTACAAAAAACTCATCAATAAACGAACATTCAGATACGTTACAATTCCTCCAATCGTTAACAAAATCAGGTTTAAATAATGACTATTCGCATATTTTCCCATCAACTGCTTATTTGAAGTCAAATATATTTGAGTAAAAATTGTAATCGGAAGCTGAATACTCAGCATCATTTGAGAATAAATCAGTCCCTGAAAAGGATTTTTTATAAACATAATAATCAATAATCCCATTATCAAAGAAATACCAACTCCCCATTTGGAATGTTTATCCTGAATATCGTAAGGCTCCCCATAAATACCCGCAAAAATAGTTCCTCCGGCCATCCCCGATGTAACACTGGATGAAATACCGGCAAACAACAATGCTATTGCAAAAACAATGCCAGCTCCTTTTCCTAAAAGAGGCGTAAGCATACTTTGCGCTTGCTGCAATTCTTCTACAGGCATCGAATGTGCAAAAAAAGTAGAGGCTGCTAATAAAATCATCGCACTATTAATAGCCCAGCCTACGATCATGGAAAAGATCGTATCTGCAAACTCAAATTTCAGCTGTTTTTTAATAACTGCATCATCGTGTAAATTCCATTGACGACTTTGAATAATTTCAGAATGCAGAAACAGGTTATGAGGCATAACTACAGCCCCCAACACACTCATTATAATAAGAATAGACCCTTCCGGGAATGAGGGCGTTACCCAGGCTTTAGCTGCAGTCTCCCACTCTATCGGAGCAATAACAAGTTCATAAAGGAAAGAAAATCCGATGATAGAGACAAACCCAATGATCCAACGCTCGATTTTCCGATAGGAATTGGAATAAATCATAATAGCAATCAAGATGGTAGCTAAAATAGCTCCAACCTTGATCGGGATATTAAAAAGCATCTCCAGAGCAATTGCCGCACCCAGAATTTCGGCCAGAGATGTCGAAACAGAAGCCAACATCGCTGTCCCTAAAATGCCTCGACCCAAATGCTTGGGAAGTTTTTCCGTAACAGCTTCAGAAAGACATTTTCCGGTAACAATACCCAAGTGAGCCACATTATGTTGTAAAATGATCAACATAATCGTCGACAAGGTAACCATCCATAATAGACTATAGCCGAAATCACTTCCTGCTGCAATATTGGATGCCCAGTTGCCCGGATCGATAAAACCGACAGTAACCAATAATCCGGGACCTAAATATTTAAAAAATTCAAGCGAAGGCTTGTCGCCTTTCTTATCCAGGCTCTTTTTTATATAATCAAAGAGTTTCATACGGCGACAATCTTCTCCATATCGGTCCAGAGTTTATCATCCGGTACCGGAGCTATAATCTCAATAGTTTCTTTGGATACCGGATGAATAAAATTGACTTTGCGGGCATGCAAACTGATTCCTCCATCCTTATTCGATCGGTCAAAACCATATTTCAAGTCTCCTTTGATAGGACATCCCATTTGAGCCAGTTGACAACGGATCTGATGATGCCTTCCCGTTTTCAGATCAATTTCCAATAAGCAATAATGATTAGAATGAGCAATTACTTTATAGGATAAAACCGCCTTTTTTGAATCAGGTTTTTCTATTTCATAAGCATAGGATTTATTTTGCTTCTCATTCCGCACAAGGAAATGGATCAACTCTCCTTCCGGTTTTGGAGGATTATTTTTCACAATCGCCCAATAGGTCTTTTTGACTTGTCCCAAACGAAACATGGCGTTGAGCCGCTCCAGCGCTTTGCTTGTTTTCGCAAAAAGCACCAAACCCGACACCGGTCTGTCTAATCGATGAGACACTCCAATAAACACATTACCCGGTTTATTGTACTTCTCTTTCAGCCATTGTTTAACAATTTCGGAAAGAGGAATATCTCCGGTTTTATCGCCTTGTACGATCTCGGAACAAGTCTTATTAACCGCGATAATGTGATTATCTTCGTATATAACTGTCATTACATATTCATTCCGCCACAAACAGTAATCACTTGGCCTGTCACATAGGAAGAAAGGTCT
Source organism: Bacteroidales bacterium (assembly GCA_031551395.1). GTDB lineage: Bacteria > Bacteroidota > Bacteroidia > Bacteroidales > Azobacteroidaceae > BNXB01. Next base: position 31,566 of record JAVBNR010000008.1, on the reverse strand, counting down.
GACGCCAGGAATAAAGCGACATTAGCCACATCCTCCGGAGTACCTCCCCTTTTCAAAGGAATTTGGTTCGCCCATTGTTCCCTGACCTCTTCTGATAGCTGATGTGTCATTTCAGTAATGATAAACCCGGGAGCAATCGCATTCGCACGGATTCCCCGGGAACCAAGTTCTTTCGCAATCGATTGGGCAAGGCCGATCATACCTGCTTTAGACGCGGAGTAATTAGCTTGCCCGGCATTTCCGGAAACGCCTACAACAGAGCTCATATTAATGATACTTCCGGATTTTTGTTTCATCATCACAGGAGTCAAGGCATGAATAAAGTTAAATGCCGATTTTAAGTTCACATTAATAACCAGATCCCATTGTTGTTCGCTCATACGCATCATTAAACCATCACGGGTAATACCTGCATTATTAACCAACACATCGACACGACCAAAGTCTTTGATGATCTCGGCAACAACCCTGTGAGTATCTTCAAAATCAGCGGCATTAGAGGCATACCCTTTTACAGTGACTCCATAAGAAGCGATTTCTGCTTCTGTTGCTTTTGCATTTTCATCAATATTTAAATCTGTAAATGCAATATTACAACCTTCTTGTGCAAAACGAATAGCAATTGCTTTACCGATTCCACGTGCAGCTCCTGTAACAATGGCCACTTTTCCTTCTAATAATTTCATTTTTCTATCTTTTAGATTATAAATTTATTTTTCACTCAAACCAATTAATTTGCTTTTCTAATTCCTTTGGAAAGTAATTCCACAACAGCATTAAGACTACCGTCTTTTCCTGATGCAAATCCGATTAAAGTTCCGCGGATATACGGCACTTCCAGCCCTTTGAACGCATGGTGCAGGATTTCAGCGGTCACATCCGTATCCCTGATTTCAAACAAACCTTTCCTGACACCGTCATCCAGAATTTTTTTAATAATCTGTATCTCACGCATGTCAAAGTCTTTACGAACCGTCTCTACGCGCCAGATATCCCGAAAAAAGTTTGCTCTCAACGTTCCATTGCGGGTAACAACTTCCTTTATAGCATCCAGTCTGACATAAATAAATTCCAATAATTTCTCATTTTCAGGCAGATCACTTAATGCAACTACCTGCAATGACTTATACAATTTATCCAATTCCGACTCGATAACCGCATGATAAATTTCCTTTTTGCTTTTAAAATAAGTGTATAATGTGCGCCGCCCTTTTTTGGAAGCGGTTGCAATGTCATTCATTGTTGTATTTTCAACACCCATTTTTGCAAATAATTGTCGCGCTATTTCTATTAACTTTTCTCTTGTTTTAGACATAATCACAGCTAAAAAATTGCACACAAAATATATTAATGTGCGAAAATACAACAAATTTTGTGTAATTTGAAGAAAGTATCAAAAAAACTTTGAAAATATTTTGCTTTTCAAATATTTTGTATACCTTTGCACCTCGATATCGCGGAGTGGAGCAGTTGGTAGCTCGTTGGGCTCATAACCCAAAGGCCACAGGTTCGAGTCCTGTCTCCGCAACTAAAGGGAAAGAGTTTGAGAAATCAAACTCTTTTTCATTTTATATCAAGTTGTTATATGGTTCGATAATCCATAATTTTTATATTTCCTTCTCAGCTGATTCCTCTTTAGATTCTTCATAATTATATATGTTTTGAAAAAAATATTCATAATTATCACTACTACCTCCTGCTAAAAATAGTATCCATCCCTGATGGCAGTCATAATGCTGAACTAGTAAATCGGCTTTTGCATTATGTCCTATTGGTTACATAATGTGATAGGAATTTCAACTAAAGGGAAAACTGAAATATTTTTTTAAATATCTGCTTTTTCTTTTCAAATTTCTTGCATATTAAAAATACTTGGTGTATATTTGCATCCTATTAATTTTATATTTAGATGGTTGCAGGTTTATCTGCAAAAAATTAAGATTTTACATAAAAGATTATATTTAGAGAGCTATCTTTTTTTGGTAGCTCTTATTGTTATATATCAAATGAAAAAACTATGGCACAACCAGACAGAGAAAAACCAAAACTATTTCAATTCGCTTATTTTAAAAATTATCAAGCAAACATTGATTTTCTTGCAAATATGACTCCTGGAGAACAATGGGACTTTTACACGACCAAAGTGAAAAATAAGGCTATTCTAAAAAACTATTTAGAATACACTTTTCAAAAAGTTCAGGAAGAAGGAAAGATATCTTATACGTCGGATAATAAAAATGTCTGTTTTAATACGGGATTAGTTACTAATCAATACGAAGAAATCTATGCTTTATTTGAAGAAAACAATATCCAAGGCAACGATGTCTCAAGATTCTTTTTTGTTGCATTTTTAAAAATGAGTGATAGCCAATTACTCCGTTTGTTCTCGAGGAACATGCCAGAAAGAGCAGATTTTTTTCAACATCCGGAGAATCTTATTTTTAATCCTAATTGTGACATAATACCAGATATAGACCATATTATTACAGATAACTCTGAGCGGTTTCCAACTCATATTCAAAGCATGGGAGATGATGGCATTCGCAGACAGCTTATTGGAGCAATTGACGAAGTTAAAAAGAAAGTAAAGACAAATTATAAAATTGCAGTACCTCAATACTATAGAAATAAAATTCAATTGTTACTACCTTTATGTTTAACTCCCGGGTCACCAAATCCAGACTTAGCTCTTGTCATCTATAAAGTTGATGAAAATACATATTGTGCAAGAACATGCCTGACACTACAGATGGCCTACACTAATGCACGGTTAATTGTCCGTCCTCAAAGTGATTGGTTAAAGCCATAATGTGAGTATATTTTATAAAATCAACTATCAATTGATTAGATAATGTGATAGGGATTTCAACTAAAGGGAAAGAGTCGCTGAAAAGCGGCTCTTTTTTGTCTAAAAAAAACCGCTCTGATTTACCAATCTGTCCGAATTAATTGATACCTTTGAAAGGTAATCATTTCAATTAATTTATATCGCCATGAAAACAAATGCAATCTTTTTTTTCTTGAGCTTGGTATTTTTCGGATTAATTTACACTTCATGTAATCGGAGTCCGAAGCAAGTTGATACATCAGAGCAAAGTACTACTCCAAAAGATACTACGAAAGTAGAAGTAGTATTGAGAGATTACGGCACTGAACCTTCCGTTTTGGATATCGATGCTTATACAATGTCAAATACAAACTTCAGAACCGCTTTGTGGACGGGAGAAAAACTTCAGGTAACCCTGATGTCTATTCCTGTAGGAGGAGAAGTGGGTTTGGAACTGCATCCGCAAACGGAGCAATTTTTAAGAATTGAAGACGGAACGGGAAAAGTCTTGATAGGAGACAGTAAAGACTCCCTTCATTTCACACAAGAAGTAAGCGCCGATTTTGCGGTTTTTGTTCCTGCAGGCAAATGGCATAACATCATTAATACAGGAGATAAACCATTGAAACTCTACTCCATTTATTCTCCTGCAGAGCATCCAAAGGGAACCGTTCATCAAACACCGGAAGAATCGATGGAAGCGGAGCACCACCATTAAGGGAAAGTTTGCTATTTCCTGAAAAGATAAGTCATCTTTATACTAATAACCTGATTGGAAGAAGCTTGATAATAATCAGACCGACTATTATCGAAAATGTCCGATAATCCGAAGTAATAACGTCCGTCAAGGACAAAACTGCCTATTCCCGTACGCCATTCGACTCCCATTCCACCGAGTAATCCATAGTCGAATTTCCGTTGTACTTTGGAGTCATAGGATGGAGGATTCATGAAAGGGAAAGCACTCACAATATCCGATTCCAGTACTTTTTCATTCAAGTAATAACTGATCTGAGGACCTAATAAAACGATAAACCGGGCATGCTTCCCCATATCAAAGCAGATATGAGTCAGCAAAGGCAACTCCAGGTACCCGATCGAACGACTGTAGTTCGTGTAATACATCGAATCAACCATATTCGAACGACCCATTGGAGATAAATATCCGGAATATAAATTGACACTATCCGTGCGCTCTTTCCAACCGCGCATGGAATAGTTCAATTCGACCTGCAACCCTACATTTCTTTCAGAGATATACCTGGCCGTAATTCCTCCTGTATATTGTTGCAGATAATCTTGTTTCACGATCGGATTAAAACTGATTTTCGACAAGGTAATACCTCCATTGACTCCAAATGCCCATTCCGGTTTAAAAGGCTCTTTTTTAGCAGGTAACTCCGAATCTTGAAGCTGCTGTGAAAAAACCGAAGGAACCGACAGGATCCAAATAAAGGCAATAAAAATCACTTTTTTCATGCTTACTTAGAAGTATTTTTGGTAATCGTCAAATCCGGATTGAATGAAATGATATAAATGTTTGTATTGATAAATCCGCCCCAGTTGTTTACACGTTCAAATTGAAAATCGGTCTGAATCCCTTTATACTTGACTTTTTTTACATTGGCCGTAAATGCAGTTCCATATTCATGCAACCCTTTGATGAAGAACATTCCGGTATCATATCCCAGAACCCCGAATTTAGGAAAAGTATTGATCAAGTCACGGGAGTACCATTTATTAAAATTAAAATAAAAAGACTTTGCATCCGAAGCGGCCGGATCAATGTAAAACACACTGTAAAAGCTTGCTCTCAATCGAAAATAATCTTCCATGTAATCCCCTCCGTAAACCTGCCAGCCGGGATAACCGAAGATCGATATTGAATATTCGGGATTCGTATCCAGGATCGGCTTCAATGCGGATGTCATCTTAAGGAGTGTTTCTGCCGAATCATCAGAAGGAACCACCACATTCATCTTGTCTATTCGCATCAAAGCTTTGATCTCATTCATCAAATTATCACTGTAAGTGATTGTTCTGAAAGGCTCTCTATTTTCGGTCAAATCCGATTCCAAAGTCTGGATAAACTCCATTTTTTCACTCGAAGGGTCTGAAATGAAAAAGATATAATTACTCCCTTTGTACTTACGACAAAAAGCAGTGGACACTTTTGAATACAAATAGGATTGAGGCGTATTGATCTGAAACACCTGCGGATTAGTCAGCGGTTCATCGTTTTTGGATGTAAACGGAATCACATAAGGGATATTCTTATTTCTTGCAAATGAGGCAATCGACTTAATCTGTTTATCGGTAAGACCTCCTACAAGCAAATGGACGTCCTGCATGGTCGGTTGCTTAAGCAGGTTCGATAGAGTTGCATCATCATCTCCGATATCATGCACTTGCAAATGAACTGAAATTCCGCTGTTTTTGAGTTGTTCCAATGCCAATAGAAATCCTTCGTAATATTCTACAAAACGATTGGTTGAAGCATTTGTGACATTTGTATTTTCTTTCAATCCGAAAGGTAACAATAAGGCGACTTTGATTACCTGGATATCTTCGCCCTTTTCTTTTTGTGTCAATAAAGCTTCCGTCTCTTTTTTCTGTGCAAATTCATTCCCTGACTCCATTGGAGTGTTCACTTGGTTGGTCGGGATACGTATCGTTTTCCCAATGGTAAATGTCTGTATCGACAAGCCCGGATTGGCATCAATGATATTGCTTCCTTTCATCCCGTATTTTTTAGAAACAGAATAAAGCGTTTCCTTCGGTTGGATGGTATGGTAGTAGTATGAACCCGATATTTGAGGAATCTTCAATGCTGATCCCACCTGAATGCTCTTTCTGCTATCCGGATTCAATTGATAAATAGATTCCACTGACACTTTATACATCACAGAAATAGAGTATACCGTCTGCCCTCTTTCTACCGTATGCAGGAAATAATCATCCGTTTGTGTAAAAATAATTGACTCGGCATAAAATGCTTCTTCCGATTTTACGTTATACAAATGTACGTTCAAAAGTACGAGTAATATCAATGCGCGCTTAAGCATATTTATTTTAATTGAATTAATATCGCAGCATGCAAAGTTAGAAATAATTCTTAATTTTGGGTCATGAAAAAAAAGATACTTCTAATATTCTTTTTATTTACCGGTATATCGGCGTTCGCTCAGTATGAAGTCAAAGGCGGTTCAGGAACACCTTTATTAGCGGAAACAAGCGGGGTTATGTACGTTTATCTGGTAAACGGGCTTCAAGATGCTCAAATATCGTATACCTCAGCAACTTCGGAGACCCACCAGTGGTATCGCTACAAAACAAATGCCAATGAGAGCGAAGAGATCCCCAGTCAGCAAACGGAAAACACATCTGTTATTACCGGTTTAAATGACGGTTATGGATATTTTGTCGGAACAACGAATGATCCTTCAACCCGGTATGTATGGATCATCGACTATAGTCAATATTTCCCTACATTCAATTCCCTTTCCATCCGGGAGGATGAGTTTAAATGCGAACGCATCATTCTTTTGGCTGATATCAACGCTCCCAAGCTTCCATATTTTACAAGTGCAGGGGCATACAAAGAATTGGAAAGAACATACAGACTGCAATATACGACGATGGAATGGCAGAAAAGCGATCAGGCGTTTATTTCTCAAGACATTGATAAACAAATAAAAATGACCCATGAAATTAATATCAATCCGGCTCCCTTACAAAATACGGATTTCACTTTAACCGGAGATACTTATTCGGAGCATTTCGGGAAGCCACAAACACTAAAAACACCTGTCTATGAGGCGATTTCAGTCAATGCGCAAATAACAGTCGAATGGACAAAAGACGGTCATACCAACGAATTACCTAACACAGCAGGAGATGGCCGTGTCGACCTGGATACTTCCGCCCCGGTAGATATCACATTCACGGCTTATGCCAACGAACCGGTTGCCGCTTTTTATGTATGGACAATATACGATATGATTAAAAATCAATCCATTGTTCGCTACACAGATAAAGTATTACGATATACATTTGAGAAAGACGGCACATACAAGGTACAACTGGAAGTCAGTGACCGGCAAAGTGTTTGTGTAGATTCGTCTCAGGTATTTAACATTATCATTGAACCTTCCGACTTAAAAATACCCAATGCTTTCAGTCCGGGAAGTACCCCGGGTGTCAACGACGAATTCAAGGTAGCTTACAGATCGATTCTCAAATTCAAATGTACCATATTCAACCGTTGGGGAACCAAATTGTATGAATGGGATGATCCTTCCAAAGGTTGGGACGGTCGTGTCAACGGCAAACTAGTTCCCACAGGAGCTTATTTCTACGTCATCCAATACACGGGAACCGACAACAAATCACATACGCGAAAAGGAGCTGTGAATATATTAAGAGGACAACAGTAAAGGAATTGAACAGCAAATACATAAACCATGAAATATTTTAATTATCTGCTATTGGCAATCTGTTTGGGATTGATCGTTTTTCTATCCTTGTTTTTAATGAGTAACAAAGAAACAGATGTTGCTCCGGGGAAAAAACAAATGGATGTGTCATCGGTCACCGTTTCGTTACTAGCTCCCGACCAGGTCGAGTTCTGTGAAAAAAAAATCAAACTGGATCGTTATGATATGATTGAACGCTATGACAGGGAATTAAATATTTTCACTTATCATCATTCGTCAACCATGTTGCTGATTAAACGTGCCAATCGCTATTTCCCTATGATCGAGCCTATATTGAAAAAAAATGGCATTCCGGACGATTTCAAATACCTGGCTACTATCGAGAGTAACCTGGATATACGGGCGGTCTCCCCGGCCAAAGCTGTCGGATTATGGCAAATCACAGCCGATCCGGGCAAAAAATACGGATTGGAAATCAATGAGCAAATCGATGAACGTTATCACATTGAAAAAGCGACCCAGGCAGCCTGCGATTATTTCAAAGAAGCTTATTCCAGATATGGTAATTGGGTCGATGTAGCAGCATCTTACAATGCCGGTATGGGAAGAATCTCCAATGAGTTGGCCAATCAACAAGCCAATTCGGCTTTCGACCTGTTGCTTGTCGAAGAATCTGCCCGTTATATTTTCCGGATCATCGCTGCCAAAGAGGTATTTTCCAATCCTTATAAATATGGGTTTGTGCTGAAACGTGAAAATCTTTATCCATTGATTCCGGTCAAACAGGTGGAAGTCAACGAAGATATTCCTGATTTTACGGTCTTTGCTCAAAAGCATAATCTCACTTATGCTCAATTAAAAGATTTTAATCCCTGGTTAAGAGACCGTAAACTAAAAATAATCTCAGGGAAAAAATACAGTATTGCCATTCCTGACAAAGAAGATTTGTATTACGACAGAAATAAAACAAAAGTTCATAGTAAAGCTTGGGTTGAAGATTAGTTTTACTTCAAAACACGCTTGATTTTAGTTGCTGAAATCCGATCAATTGATCATACCTCGCTCCCATCGGACGACAATAAACATACACTTCATATTCGTTTTCAGTCTGATAGAAGTTGCCTTCAATCAGAGCGGTATTCAATACAGAAGTGCCGGATTTTTTCGTAACATACATATAATTATAATGCCCTTGTTTCAGTAATACCGTTTTGATATAACCTTTATCAGCAGCGCTATACTCCATTTGACTGCGTTGATCGGCAATATTATTGAAAATCTCACTCAACAGATAAATATCTTCCGGAAACGGTTGTTCACAGGGGAGATAAAAATGAGCAAAAAAGTAATCGGCCTCCGTATCGTATTCAATGCCGTCCTGCGTGCGTATTAAATATTTTCCATCGATATCCTGATCGTAAGAATATCCTTTATTCGAACGGATTACATCCGGTCGCAAATCGATATGATAATAAGGAGCATGAAACTGAATACCGGCGATATTCAGTCCGTTATATTTAAATGACGTCATTTCAAAACGACGGTATTCATTGCCTGCCTCAAAAATCAATTGAGGATTATGATCGTATATCAACTTGTTTGCCTGAATATTCAATGGATTCTTCAAAGCACCCCAATTATCCCGACGGTTGTTTTGCAAGACATACACTTTCAGATCCTGCATGGGAGAAATCCGGTTATCGGTATAATTCACATGAAAAGAAACCTGCTGATAAGTCCTGTTAACTCCCATATCCGTACGGGGAGATACCTGCATCCCGATATTTGTCTGATGTTCCACCACCGAAAAACAAGCAGAAAGAATCGGATGTTGCTGATCATTTTCAGGGTATACCCGAACGACATAATTTCCGGAGACCTTCATCGTCAGGTCCTCATTCGGGAAATACATCCTGTAATTAACATACTCCATCGTTGTATTGAACGAAACCGCATAGTCATTTATGGTCTGGTATTGAAATCCGCTCATATACTCCGCAGCTATCAATTGCGAAGGCGTCCAGTCTGCATTACAATGCGTCAATGTGTAGGTATATCTCTCCGGCTGTGCGCCTAACTCATCAAAGCTAACTTCAATATACTGTCCTCCTTCCAGCTCGATAACCGGCGGTAAGTCCCAGTTATCAACCACATTCACTCTTAATGTTTTTATCTTATCCGAAAATGGCTCCGTCCGGAATGGCTGTGCGGCCAATGAAGCTTCTACAAATAGAAAGCAAGCCAATAAGGTAAACAAGTATTTCTTTTTCATCTTTTTCATGCTGTAAATATGCAAAATTTTCTCTACCTTTAGCAACGAAAACTTAAATATTTTATTTTATGGAATGGTATAACAGTTTAGACCCCACATTAAAAGTATATTGGACTATCGCATTAATCGTAAGCTTAATATTTATAATCCAAACAATTATGACATTTATCGGCATGGATTCCAGTGATGGATTGAATGCCGATTTCAACGGAGATGTACACAGTGATGGCCCTTTTCAATTATTTTCACTCCGGAACCTGGTTCATTTTTTCTTAGGCTACGGGTGGGCTGCTGTTTGTTTCTATCATACGATTTCTTCTGTTTTCTGGCTGAATGTAGTAGCCATTTTTATCGGAATTTTATTCGTCGCTTTTTTCTTTTTTCTGATGGTGCAACTAACCAAATTAGCCAAAGACAACACATTCAAAATGTCGGATACTGTTGGAAAAACAGCTGATGTTTACTTAGTAATTCCCTCCGGAATGAAAGGAAAAGGGAAAGTACAGGTCAGTGTTGGAGGTGCTTACCACGAAATAGCAGCCATGACCGAAGGAGAAAAAATTCCAACCGGATCAAAAGCCCGGATAGATAGTTTAATTGATAATGAAACAGTCCTGGTATCATCCATTCCTAATTTAATTGTATAAATAATTCTTTTTCTAATCTTAATTTATTTTATGGAACCCATTTATCTTATTATCATCGGCGTCGTTGTGGCGTTCATTTTGGTAGCGTCTCTTATCGCACGTTACAAACGTTGTCCTTCTGACAAAATTTTAGTCGTTTACGGCAATACAGGCGGATCTTCTGCCAAATGTATCCACGGTGGAGGAGCATTCATTTGGCCGGTCATCCAAGACTATGCCTACCTGAATCTAAAGCCTATTTCCATTGAAGCTAATTTAACCAATGCCTTGAGTGGTCAGAACATCCGGGTGGATGTTCCTTGCCGGTTTACGGTAGGTATTTCGACAGAAGCCGAAAGTATGAATAATGCCGCCGAACGTTTGCTGGGGCTATCTTCCGAACAAATACAGGAGCTAGCCAGCGATATTTTGTTCGGACAATTGCGTTTGGTCATCGCAACAATGACAATCGAAGAAATCAATGCCGACCGTGATAAATTTCTTGAAAGTATCTCCACCAATGTGGAAGCTGAATTAAAGAAAATCGGATTAAAGCTGATCAACGTAAACGTAACCGATATCAAAGATGAATCGGGCTATATCGAAGCATTGGGGCGGGAAGCGGCTGCCAAAGCAATCAACGAAGCCAAAGTCAGCGTGGCCATTCAGGAGAAGATCGGAGAAATCGGTAAAGCTGAAGCTGTTCGGGATACACGTATCAAAACGGCAGAAGCGAATGCAATCGCTGTCAAAGGAGAAAACCAATCCAAAATCGAAATCGCGAATTCGGAAGCATTAAGAAGAGAAAAAGAAGCTGAAGCTCTCAGGATAGCGATCTCCGCAGAAAAAGTGCAACAAGCAAAAGCTTTACAGGATGCGTATGCTGCCGAACAAAAAGCGGAAGACGCCAGATCTGAACGAGAGCGCTCTACTCAACAGGCTAACGTAATCGTTCCGACAGAAATAGAAAAACAACGCCGGATCATCGAAGCTCAGGCCGAAGCCGAAAAAATCCGTGAAAATGCAAAAGGAGAAGCAGATGCTATTTTCGTTAAAATGGATGCGGAAGCACGTGGGTTATTCGAAATATTAACAAAACAAGCCGATGGTTACGATAAAGTGGTACGCGCTGCAGGAGGAGATCCATCGAAAGCTTACCAGTTACTTCTGATTGAAAAATTACCGGAATTGGTAAAAACACAAGTAGAAGCCGTGAAGAACATCAAAATCGATAAAGTGACTGTTTGGGATGGAAATAATGGGAAAGACGGAACAACATCTACCGCCAATTTCATTTCCGGAATGATGAAATCTGTTCCTCCACTGAATGATTTATTTAATATGGCCGGACTGGATTTACCTAAATATCTCAAAGGCGATGTCGTTGAAGAAGTTAAAGCGAAAATGATTAACGCCTCAGAAGAAAATCCGGCAAACGAAGAGAAAAAAACGAAAAAATAATAATGGATATTCTTTTTCTGATCATCGGATTAATCGTTGGAGGAATAACGGCTTGGCTTATTACCTCTACAATTCTCAAATCCAAACAAATACCTCAAGCAATATTGAACGAACAAACCGAAAAGCTAAATACAGCCCATATTGCTTTGAACGTGGAATCTCAAAAAAATGTCCTGTACAAGGAAGAAATAGAGAAACTCCGGACTGAACTGAAACAGCAAATGGATACGTTTACCGAATTAAATAAAAAAACAGCGGAACTTTCTGCCAGTAATGTTTTTCTAAACGAAAAGCTGGAAAACCAAAAACTGGAAATGGAAGGCTTACGCAAACAGTTCAACCTGGAGTTTGAGAATATCGCTTCCAAAATATTGGATGAAAAAACGCAGAAATTCACACAACTCAACAAAGAAAATCTTCATGTAATCCTAAAACCATTGGGAGAAAATATCGATGGATTCAGGAAAAAAGTAGAAGAGGTCTACGAAAAAGAAGCCAAAGAACGATTTTCCCTGGGAAAAGAAGTGGAAAAATTAGTTTTGTTGAATCAAAAAATAAGCGAAGAAGCCAATAACCTGACCAATGCTTTGAAAGGGAGCTCTAAAACACAAGGCGACTGGGGACAAATGATTCTGGAAAATATCCTGGAAAAATCAGGATTGGTGCGCGACAGAGAATATTTTGTCCAGGAATACCTGAAAGATGAAGAAGGAAACTACCTGAAAAACGAGGAAGATCAACGCATGCAACCGGATGTGATCATCAGTTATCCCGACAACCGCAAAGTAATCATCGATTCCAAAGTTTCCCTGACTGCTTATACTCGTTATACGGCATCAGATCATCCGGATGAACAAAAAACGGCTGTTGCGGAACACCTGCGCTCCATCCGCCGGCATGTGGATGAGCTCAGCCGTAAAAACTATCAGGACTATGCAACCAGCCTGGATTTTGTCATGATGTTTGTTCCTAATGAACCGGCTTACTTACTGGCGATGCAATATGATCCGGAATTATGGCAATATGCCTACAATAAACGGATCTTACTGATCAGCCCGACCAACCTGATCGCTTCGTTGAAATTGATCGCCGACCTCTGGAAACGGGAATATCAAACTCAGAATGCCCAGGAAATCGCTGAACGTGGCGCTGCTTTATATGATAAATTTGTCGGATTTGTCGAAAACTTAAATAATGTCGGTGTAAACCTCGACCGGGCACAAAAAAGCTATAACGATGCATTCAGCCAGTTGAAAGAAGGTAGAGGCAATCTGATCGGACAAGCTGAAAAATTAATCGAATTAGGAGTTAAAGCGAAAAAGAAACTTCCCGGAACCGGAGATAACAAAACAAACAACAATATCGAATAATAAACTTTATATGAATCATAATCAATATCCTCCACTCAGTGATTTGGAAATCCGCTGGAAACGCGTGCAAGAAGCCATCCAGGCAGACGGTGCGGATGCTTGCCTGATTTCTTCCAATGTCAATATCTATTACCTGACGGGACAAATTTTCAGTGGATATATCTATTTACCGGCAACCGGAGATCCGCTCTTTTTAATCCGCAGGCCGGAAGGGATGGAAATTCCATTCAACGCTTATATCAGAAAACCGGAAGACATCCCCCTATTATTAACAAAAAAAGGATACGAACTGCCTCAATCCCTTCTGTTGGAATCCGATCAGATTACCTATAGTGATTTCTTTCGTCTCCAATCGGCCTTTAATCCGACCCAAACAGGGAATGCAACAACACTTTTGCGTACACAGCGCATGATCAAAACACCCTGGGAGATCGAACAACTTCGTTTATCCGGCAAAATACATGCGGAGGCGTATTCCCGTATCAAAAATTGCTATCGGCCGGGAATCTCGGATATAGAACTTCAAAGTAATTTCGAACGGGAAATGCGCGCCCTGGGGTCTATCGGGTTATTTCGTAGCTTTGGAAGTAACATGGATGTCTATATGGGAAGCCTGCTCGCCGGAGAAAATGCGGAAACCCCCTCTCCTTTCGACTTTGCTTTGGGTGGCGGCGGAGTACACCCTTCGCTTCCGATCGGAGCTGATGGGACAATCCTAAAAGAAGGGACAAGCATAATGGTTGATATGGCCGGCAACTACACGGCTTATATAACAGATCTGACACGGGTTTTCTCGGTGGGAAAACTTCCGGAAGAAGCTTATCGCATGCACCAGGTTTCCATAAATATGCATCGCTGGTTAACGGAAAACGCAAAACCGGGTACTTCCTGTGCAGAAATCTACAACCATACATTGCAAATGGTAGAGGAGGCCGGATTAAAAGAATTTTTCATGGGAACGAAGCAACAAGCCAAGTTTGTCGGCCATGGAGTTGGTATCGAAATCAATGAATTGCCCGTCCTGACCGAGCGTTCGAAAGACGTCCTGCAACCGGGCATGGTCATCGCTTATGAACCCAAATTCGTACTACCCGGAGTCGGAGCCGTCGGTATCGAAAATACATACCTGGTTACTGACAAGGGTATCGAAAATATAACTATCTTTGAAGAACAAATACAGGAATTATAATATTATGAGACTATTATTATTAAGTAACTCGACAAATCCGGGCGAAGGATACCTGGAATATCCTAAAGAGGAAATCAAAAACTTTTTAGGAACAAACAGTATAAACGCTGTTTTTATTCCTTATGCAGCAGTCCGGTTTTCTTATGAAGAATATGAGGCCAAAGTGGAGAATCGTTTGGCTGAAATAGGACATCATGTCACATCGATCCACCGTTTCGCAGACCCGGTAAAAGCGATTGAAGAAGCTGATGCGATCATAGTCGGAGGAGGAAATACCTGGAGACTGGTACAATTACTCCATCAAAACGGATTAATGGAACCTATCCGCAAGAAAGTCCTGGCCGGAACTCCCTATATAGGCTGGAGCGCAGGAAGCAACATTGCCTGCCCGACTCTAAGAACAACCAATGACATGCCTATCATCGATCCGATCAGTTTCAATACGCTCAATTTGATCCCCTTCCAGATCAATCCTCATTTTCTGGATGCTCATCCGGAAGGTTTCGGAGGAGAAACCCGCGAAGAACGAATCACAGAATTCATTGAAATCAATCCGGAGATATATGTAGTCGGACTTAGAGAGTCAACACTCTTAAGATTAGAAGGGAACCACATGCAATTAATCGGTCCTAAAACCGCCCGGATATTCAAAAAAGGAGAAACATTCTATGAATTGGATTCATCAGCAGATTTCTCATTTTTACTGTAAAAAGACGATTGGGGAGTCTACTTCCGCATCACAGAAGCGTTTTAGCACTCCCTTTACCGCTCTTTGACCACACCTAAACGGTAAGCTGTCAGAAGTTTTTGCAAATCGACAACTTGTTGACGCAATTCGACTCCCACATCGGTGTCACCCACACAGATAGGATTGACAGAAAGTACCTTTATCTGCCGCGAAGAAACAATATCTTCCTCTTCCTCAATAGCTTGCGCTCGCGAAGAGAATGGTTGATGTTCCACCAATATCAAACTCGTAGAATTATAAATTAAAGTATAACCCGAAATACCAGTCTCTTTGTGGTAAGGTCTTGACATACCTCCATCGATGGCGTATAATTTCCCATTTGCTTTTATCGGATTCTCGCCTTTAATCACTTTTACCGGCATGTGGCCGTTGATGATGTGAGATTTTTGTTCGTTTAATCCGAACTCGCGTAAGATGAAATTGACGGCTTCTTCGTTGTCGCGAAGCTTGAAATAGGCATTTTGATCTTCCCTGTGTAGCTCCTCTTCGTCGGTAAAATAACGCTCAAACGTGGCCATCTTCTTTTTTCCGAATAAAGGAGAACAAGGTCCGCACCAGAGGTACCAACAATTATCAAAATCCTCCTGTTGGGCATTTATGTTCCGACGATTGACCCAACAACGACGCACCACACGATCGAATTTATCACACAATTCTTTTCCTTGAACCAGGTCGCCATGAAAATCGAACGACTCGAACGTATCTTTATCTTTCATCGGGATACAGCCATGAAAAAGTAAATTTCCATTATAAGTAAGGTACATACTGCCTTTACTTATAAGGACATTGATATGCTGCTGCAATTTTTCGCAATTCAAAAACGAGAAACGGAGCTTATCGATGACTTCTTGCTCTTTCGGTGTCAGTTTATATGGATCTTTCGGGTTGATCGTAGGGAAATGTGTGTCTTTCAAAGGGTAACTTTTACCGTCGACGTTTAAAGTCCCTTTTTCGTAATCTATCTTATCGAGCAACAACCGGTGTTCCATATGAAACTGCGGGTTACGTTTGATTATCTGTCCTTCTATTTTCCATCCGATGACGCTGATAGCTTTGTGCATCATAGTCGTGATGCGCGTATTGGTATCATGTCCTTTCTCCTTGCCCGACTTCGGAACAAAGCATTTACAGGGATCTTCACTGTATTGTGTCAAAGCAAAAGTGAGCAGAGGAAAGAGATTGATTCCGTAGGCATCCTCCAGTGTATCAAGGTTTCCGTAGCGTGCTGAAAAACGAATGACTTCGGCAATATGAGCGTCGATACCGCAGGCCGCACCAATCCACATGATATCGTGGTTGCCCCACTGCACATCCACGGAATAATGATCCGCTATAATTTGCATGACTTTCGATGCATCCGGACCGCGGTCGAAAATATCACCGATAATATGCAGTTGATCGATCAATAAACGCTGTATAAAACCGCAGATGGCAACAATGAAATGCGGCGCCCTTTCAATATTGATAATAGATTGCAGGATTTCATCAATATAATCGCTCTTTTTTTTGCTGACTTCGTTAATCAATTCATCGATGATATACGCAAAATCGGGCGGCATGGCTTTTCGCACTTTAGATCGCGTATATTTCTGGGCAGCATCACGAGCAACATCCACCAGTCTTACCAACATGACGTAATACCATTCATTCGTGACAATGCCTTTCTTCTTCAGGTCTTCCAGCTTCTCCTCCGGATAATAAATCAGTGTGGCTAGCTGCATTTTTTCCTTTTCCGGAATACGTTTTCCGAAAATCTCATCAATTTTGCGACGTACCACGCCGGAAGCGTTTCGTAATACATGACTGAATGTTTCATACTCTCCGTGGATATCAGTCAAGAAGTGTTCCGTACCTTTCGGCAGCCGCATAATAGCTTCTAAATTGATCATTTCCGTGCTGGCCGCCTGTGCCGTCGGGAAACGCTGCGCCAAGAGGTTCAAAAATTTAATTTCGTCCGAAGAAAAGAAAGGTTTTGTATCAGCCATGACTATTTTATCGTATTCTGAATTTCTTCTACCGTGATCGGTAAACGTTTATCATATACAAACCGGCAACCTTCTTTTGTAACGACCACATCGTCTTCGAGACGAATGCCACCGAAATCATAATAAGATTCCAATTTATCAAAATGAATAAAATCCGTATTGATTTTTTCCCGTTTCCATTTTTCAATCAACTGAGGAACAAAATAAATACCGGGTTCAACTGTCAGGACAAAGTTTTCCTGCAAGCGACGTCCGAATCGTAAACTCCGATAACCGAACATCGTACTTCGCTGAATCTCATCATCATATCCGACCAATGTTTCGCCTAAATCCTCCATATCATGAACATCTATTCCCATCGCATGACCCAAACCATGAGGCATAAATAAAGCGGGAGCACCGGATGCCAAAGCTTCGTCTGTGTCTCCCCTGGTCAAACCTAAAGCTTTCAAACCATCAAAAATAGTCCGATAAGCTTCCCGATGTACATCCCGATAGAAAATACCCGGTCGGATCAAGGAGATGGATCTATTAATCGCCTCTAAAACAATCTGATGAATCTCTTTCTGCTTGGAGGTATAATTTCCTCCGACAGCAACCGTACGAGTAAAATCAGAGGCATAATAATTTACATTTTCTGCACCGGCATCCGTCAACATCAGGCGTCCTTCTTGTAGAATCCCACTATGGTCATGATTATGAAGAGTCTGGCCATTCTGAGATAAAATAGTCGGAAAAGAGACTCGATTACCATGTGCGATCGCAATTCCCTCGATCGTTCCGGCTATCTCTCGCTCGGAAACACCGGGACGGCACATTTTCATTGCTGTTAGATGCATTTTATAACCGATTTCTCCGGCATTTTCCAGTTCACGCAACTCACCAGGTTCTTTGACCATCCGTAAATCGATGACTGCCTTTGTCAACTTAAGCGAAGCGCCTTCGATCACTTCGGTTGTTTTTTTACCCAAAAAATCGCTTAAAAGCATTTGATTCCGATAGCGGTAAGGCTTCAGATAATGAACCGCCTGTCCCGACTTTTTAGCGGCATTTACAAACCCGCTCAATTCGGAAAAAGGCAATACGGTGGAGATTCCTATTGATTGTGAACGATCGTGCAACGACGGCAGATTTCCCATCCAAATGATATCATCGATTGTCAATTCACTGCCAAACAAATATTCTTTATCATTATCTATATCAATGATGCAGGCCAAATCCGGAGTATCCAAACCCACAAAATAAAGAAATGAGCTATCCTGGCGAAAAGTGTAGCAATTATCCGGATAATTCATTGCTGTTTCTCCATTACCTAACAACAAAACAAGCCCTGAGCCTGTAGTCTTTTTCAATTGCTCCCGGCGATTGATATAAATTTCTTTAGCAAACATAATATTATTATTTTGTATTCCTGACTGTAAAGTTACCATAATATCTTTGAAAATCCTATCTTTGCAGCGAAAATTTACGATTTGTTGCACATTGGTTTCACAAACTATTATTTTGAAAAATGAAATCTCTGTGCACTTTGTGAAGCTATAATCAATAAAAAGATTCTAATGGAAAATTTAAATGGAATAAAAAATATCGTATTTGATTTGGGCGGTGTTATCATTACCCTTGACTACAACGAGGCGGTCAGACGTTTTCTGGAAGTAGGCGTAGATAACATCGAAAAACTGATCGATCCCTACCATCAAAAAGGTATTTTCCTGCAATTGGAAGAAGGAACAATGACTCGTGAAGAGTTTTATGATGCCGTAAGAAGTGAATGCGGTAAAAATATATCCGATGAGTCAATCGACTATGGCTGGTTCGGATTTATCAAAGAAGTTCCGGAATATAAATTAAAAATGCTGGAACAACTCAAAGGGAAATACAACTTATACCTGCTGAGTAATACCAATCCGGTTATTATGTCGTGGGCGCGCACGGAAAGATTCTCTCCGCTTGGAAAATCCCTGGATTCTTATTTCGATAAACTTTATCTCTCTTACGAAATTGGTGTTACCAAGCCCCATCCGAAAATATTCGACTTTCTGGTTTCCGATTCAGGAATTATTCCTTCAGAAACATTATTTATCGATGACGGTGTATACAACATTGAAGCAGGAAAAGCATTAGGTATGAAAACGTACCAACCGGCAAACGGAGAAGATTTCAGACATATTTTTTAATTGCTTTCCTCCGGATGTAGATTTTTTATAGTTGTTCCAGGTCTTTGATCCCATCACGGTTAAACGCAATTCGATAACGTTTCAATTCATTCTGCTCATTATGAGATAAATGCATAATCACATTCAGATAATAGATCTTTTCTCCTTCTATTATTTTCCAATCGGCAGTCTCATCCGTTATATAAAGAGGAACCACCGGATTATCCATTTTCCGGATGTACTGAGACACATTGAAACGGATGATATCGTTAATTCCGGTAATCGGATAAACACTTGAGGCATTCATATGTCCACGATCCAACACGACCTGAAAACGATACTGAATGATTTTTTCATCATCGATCCTGTTTTCCGCCTCCAGAATAGCCGAACGGTTACGTAACTGCACAACCTCAACAGGCATTTGGTCTTCTTTCACGAAAGCCTGGCTTTCACGATACGTACCGATATCGACATTATTAAACTTGATGGAAGTCTTATTATCGAAGTATTTCTTACCCAATTTAGTAGTAAAATAAACACGGGATAATTCTTTGATACGATCTTTCAACATATATCCGACAACCAGCGCAATAAACAACGGCAATGTGAAATTACCATATTTCAACTGGAAAGAAAACGCAATGACCGTTGCAAAAATCATCGAAATACCGGCTGCAATACTGTAATATATTTGCTTGACAACCGCACCATCTTCCCGCTTCTTTGTTGAAAGATACAACTGACTCTCGATATATCTTCTCAATGCAGAAAACCGGCTGACCACATTTCGATTGTGATTATTACTTATTTTTTCAATGACCGGATAATTATTTTCTTTTTTATAAGCTATCTCAGATTCAATCAGACCTAACAACCGGTATTTGTTTTTTTCATAAATTCCGCCATCCCGAATACTTAAATATTTAAGTATTTCAAAATATTGAACCTCCACAAGGTTACTCATAAATTCATCGCCAAACAAATAATATTCAAACACATTTTTATCTATCGTATGAATATTGATAAGGGGACGAAGTTTACGATATTCGTGAAGAATTTTTAATGTGTTCTCTAAATAGGAATCAATCAGATCTTGCTTGTCATTAGCCGATTGGACATTCTGTATGTAAATAGCTTCATCCCTCAATGCACTGCGTAAAATCGATTGAAACATTTTGATCTGGGTTTCATAATTTCCAACATTCAGCTTCGTGGGGTTTTCAGCCAATTGCCGGATCGAATTACTTAATATTTTAAGCGGCAATGCTTCAGGATTTGCAATATCACGCAATAAATAAATAGGAGTAATCAGCCTGACAGTAGACTTGACATCCCGATAATAATCATTTTTACTATATGTATATTTATTGACATCCAGCGAATTAGGAATATAAATCCACATATTGACCAGAAAATCATTGATCTCCTGATCGGGAGCTGCTGTAAATCCAAGTTTGAATTCCAGCGAAAAACGATCATGTATCTTAACGATATCTTCTATCATCTACGCAACCAACTTTCCGGATTTAATTTGACTCTCTCTTTCCAAAGCTCAAAATGCAGAATCGTGGAATTCCCATTTTCTTTATCTGTAAATATTTTCCCAAGAACCTGTCCTGTAGAAACTTTATCTCCTAATTTCACATACAGATCATCAATGTTCGAATAAACCGTCAGGTAGTTTCCATGCCGAACAATGACATTGTTGTTATAACCTGCCAAAGGGAAAATTTTCGTCACGACACCATTAAAAACCGAACGGGCTTCATTGCCCGGGGTAGTCTGAATATCTACACCATTATTATTTGTAACCACATATTTTAAATCAGGATGCTGCTGTTGTCCGAAGTTGGAAACAACTTTATAATTACCCTTGAGCGGATAGGGTAACAATCCTTTATTATTGGAAAAATCGCCCGACAACGAACGTTCTTCTTTCGTCATCGCATAACCTCCTTTTGTCTCTGCGACACGAGTTTCCTCTATTTCTTCAACGGGAGTCGGAGCAACAACCGGTTTATCTTTACTCTTGCCTGTCTTTGCCTTTTGTTCGGCTATCGCTTTATTTTTTTCGGCGAGCGCTTTTGCTTCTGCCGCCGCACGAGCTTCGCGTTCCGCACGAGCAATTTCTTCAGCGATCGCTTTTTCAATCATCGCATTCAAGTTTTGGGCTTGCTTTTTCTTTTGAGCCAGCTCTTTGACTACTTGTTTTTGTTGTTTTTGAAGCGATTGCACTTCTTTCTTTTGTGTTCCTTCCTGCCCGACCAATTTTTCTTCTTCATTCTGTTTACTTTCCAGCAATGCCAGTTTTTGTAACTTGACCTGCTCCATTTTCTCTTTTTCAACCTGAAGCTTTTTCTGTTTTGCCATGATATCCTCCGCTTGACGGCGTTCCCATTTGGCAAACTCTTTCAAGTAACGAATCCGGCGATAAGATTGAGTAAAATTATCCGCAGAAAATATAAAAAGCAGCTTATTTTGATTGCTCTGGTTAAGATACATCCTGCGAATCGATTCGGCATACATGTCTTTCTTTGCCTTCAGCTCCCGTTCCGAACCCCGGATATCGGCTTCCATCATCCGTATCCCATCATTGGTTAACTCGATCTCCTGATTCAATAAATGAATGGCTGTCCGACGATCTTTTATTTGTTGATTCAATAGACTCAACACATTCAAGGCCGTTATTTTTGTCTTCTCTATTTTCTCTAAAAGTTGATTGGAAACTTCAATCTCTGCCAACATTTTTTTACGTTGATCTTCCAGTTCCTTAATCTTTTGCGTTTGCTGAGCCGATGCCGCAAGAGTCAGAGATAACAATATGAAAACAAGTATTTTTCTCATAAATTATTAATAATCCGAATAACATCAGACAAAGATAAACGGGTGTATTTTTCCGGAATTTTGAAATCAATGGAGATATCATTATTCAACTCCACCCGCGAAAACGAAAGATCCATGGTTGCTCGGTCCGATGGTAACTGTAAATCCATTTTCATCTTCAACGGAAACACCTGTTGTGTATTGGAAACAGGCCCAAACTCATCATAAGACCAATCTAAATTCATTTTTTTACTATTGCTCTCCAACTCAGTCTTCCGTATGCGATCCGTGTAATCACAAGTAAATGTATAAGTTACTTTCTGCCAATCTTTCGTCCGCAGGAAAGCATTGTATTTCATCTGATCGACCGAAAACAAAGGATAATCAGCCGGAGTCACATCGGATCTTCCCGCAATAAAAAGCTGATTGGTAAACAACGATTCAAGATTATAATAATCAAAAGCGAAATCAGCTGAAGCTTTTATATCCTGAATCGCTTCCGCTACATATGCTTTGGCGCTCCGGTCTATCAACAGGACGCTATCCGGAGTAAACATAACGCGAAACACTTCCGTATTCAGTATCGGTATCTGAAATGACAACTGAATCGCTCGTCCCTTAATAATTCTCAGATTGGCCGGCGCTGAGATATTTTTATTTTTTTCTCCCGGCTTAAAGTCGACGTTTACTTTTGCCGAAAATGTATTATATCTCAATGTATGGGTTGCAATGACCTGAATGAGCTCGTTGCCGGATCTTTCTTTAAGAGGGACTAAAGCAGCTTCTTTTTTGGTTTTACAGGAAGATGTAAACACCATCAATCCGATCAAAAACAACAAATATAATGGATTGGGATATTTATTCAACAGGTTCTTCATAATATTTCTTATCTGCTATTTTCTTTTTCAGAATAGTCGTATCTTCCTCTCCTTCTTTTTCTTTCATCTCCAATGCTTTCTTCCATTGTTCGACCGCTTTGTCCTGCTCTCCCGACATGTATAAAATATCACCATAATGCTCATAAATTTCAGCACTTTTATCCGTATCTTTCGATATCGCCCGCTCAATGTAGAACTTAGCCAGGGAATAATTACCCTGAACAAAGAAAATCCATGCGTATGTGTCGATATAAGTACTGTTATCCGGTTGTAATTTTACGCACTGGTTACTCATACGTTCAGCCTTACTTAAATCTTTTTTATCGAGAGACAGAAAATACGCATAATTATTAAGTACTACAATATTACGCTCATTATACTGAAGTGCTGTATCGTACGACTCATAGGCCTTATCTTTTTGTTTGAGATGATAATAGAGATCCCCGATCTGTCCATAGAAGTCTGATTTTAAGTCAGGGTCATCGTCCGACAACACCTTTAAACCTTCAAAATAGACATCCAACGCTGCCTGATATTCTTTTTTCTGATAATAAGCGGCTCCTTTATAGAAATAAAACTCCGGTGTCTCAGGAAAATGCACGAGAGCGTCATCACATACCTTGATGCAACTGTCCATATCATTTTCTTTCAGGTATACCCCTAACAATTGCTTCCATGCATTGATATTTTCAGGCGTTGCTTCTGTAACGACCTGGAACTGAAACTTCGCTTCTTCCGTTTTATTCTGCATCAACAGAAACTGCCCATACATCAAATTCAGTTCTTTTTCCTGAGAATATTCATTCATCAACGTTTCAAAAAGAGTATTAGCGGTATCCATATCTTTTTTATTCTGTTGAAGCATCTGGATGTAACGTCCCAAAATACCTAATTTGATCTCGACATCCAGTTTAGGACTTTTCAATGCCGTCTCTATTTCTTTAGACGCAGCCTCGTTTTCTCCTTTCGACTCATAATAATTAGCCATCGAAACGATGTAATAAGGATTCTCAGGATCGATCGCATGAGCTTTCTGATAATAAGTCAATGCCTTTTCCGGATTAGCCTGCTCTAAATAAAGATCTCCTAAAATAATCTGATAACGAGACTCCCGCGGATATTTAGCAGCCAGTTTCTCGACTTCATTAAAAGCCTGGTCGCGTTGCTCGATCATGTTATACAAACGAAACTTTTGTAAAGATAAAGCTTCGCTCATTCCAATGCTCTCTTCCAACGTATCCAGCGCTTTTATCGCTTTATCAACCTGTCCCGTACGAGCGTACAAATCACTCAGGTAGTAGTTCAGTTCCGGTTTGTCCGGATATTTCTTTATCAGTTCTTCGTAAATGGCTACAGATTCATCTTTCATATCCAGTTCCCTGGCCAAATTCGCCAAAGAAACCTTGTATTCAAAATTATCACTGCTATATTTCACGGCTTTTCGGAGCGCATCGATTGCCAGGTCATTTTTCCCAAGAAAAAGATAATAATTAGACATTTCAAACAAGGAAGCAGAAGAAGTGGAATCAATTTCCAGTGCATACACAAACGCATTGAAAGCATCGCTATGCTTCTCGATCTCCTTCAATCTGACCCCTTCGAGGAAAAAGTAATCAAATTTTCGCTTATCTGCATCCGACAGCCTTGAAACAGTATCAACCGGAGTTGAAACAACAGGATTTGCTGTCCCCAAGGAACAACACAAGACCCCCAGCAATAATAATATATATCTCATTTATTCTTAATTTTTTCCGGTATGCCCGAAACCTCCGGCTCCACGCTCGGTTTCTTCGAGTGATCCGGCTGGTTCCCATTCGATTCGTTCATGACGAGCAATTACCATCTGGCAAATACGTTCTCCATCATTAATAACAAAAGGTTCGTTAGAGAGGTTGACAAGAATCACTTTTATCTCGCCACGATAATCCGCATCAATCGTTCCGGGTGTATTTACCAATGAAATGCCATGCTTAATTGCCAATCCGCTGCGAGGACGGATCTGAGCTTCAAATCCGGCAGGAAGTTCGATAAAGAGTCCTGTCGGCACCAACGTCCTCTCCAACGGACGAAGTGTGACCGGCTCATCAATGTTCGCACGAAGATCCATTCCGGCAGAATGAAGTGTTGCATACTCAGGTAAAGCGTGCTTGGAAGCATTTACAATTCGAACTTTCATACGATAATTTTTATTTTTTATATTAAGGTCGTATGGAACGTCGCATGTAAATAAATGATCATCACCTTGTGACGTAAATAGTTGATTTACATGCTTTGTTTCATAAGTTTCTTTTTTGCACGCAAATATAAGAATAATTAATGACTTCTGATTATATTTACTGTTGAATCGATATTCTTTCCTATTCCAAATTGTTCATTGCTTTTTTCTTTCAAAAATTCAATGTGCTTATCCAAAAGCGCTAATCTTTCATCAATCGACTGAATTTCAGTAGAATCATTTGAATTTGTCTGGCAATTGAATAAAGAGACCCGATATTGTTTATAGGCATTGTAAGCTCCCAAGTAGTCTTGAAGCTTTTCTTCACATAATTGGGCGATTTTATATGTCAATTCCATTTTCTGATACATATCTGCATATTGAAGCGCTCTTGAATAGTTCGAGATGGCATTCCCATATTCTCCTTCTCCTTCAAATGCACTGGAAAGACCGGCAAAGAACATATATAATTTCGCGTCACCGGGAATCTCCCTCTTCATAAGCGTTTTGTAGTAATTGATTGCATCCCGGTAATAACCCAGATCACAACTGGTTAAAGCCAACGAATGCAATACCACATTGTTTGTGGTGTCTTGTTCATAAGCCAAATGCAAATACGGTTGTGCCCGTTTACTGTCTTTCAGAAAGTAATACGAAATACCCAATCCACGATTAACCATCAAAGAACTGTCTCCTTTGGCACGACATTTTTCAAAACGTTCGGCAGCCGTTCGATAATCATCCGCACTGTAATAGGTAAATGCATTCAAAAAATTCATCTGAGCATTGGTCGAATCACGCCATATAAAAGCTTCCGAATGAATTAACGCGTTCATATAATCCTCTTGCTTGATATACAATTTAACAAGGCTCACAGCCGAATAACTGTCTGTAGAATCAATTTCCAATGCCTGAGTAAAATAAACTTTGGCGCTATCCGACTGGTTTAATTTTTCAAAACACATCCCTAACCGCTTATTCAAATAACCCGACTCTAATCTCCCATCGATCTGCGAATAAATGTCTAATGCCGGCTGATACTTTTCGGACTGATACAGTAAATCGGCTTTTTGAATGTGAAAATACATATTGGTAGAATCCATTTTTATCAATTCGTCATAACAACTGATGCCCTGGGTATGCTTTGCGACTGATTCATAACACGTTGCCAAATCTAATTTCACAGAAATATCCATTGGATATTCTTGAGATAAAGATTCCAGTATTTCAATTGCTTTAGGATAATTTCTCAAAGTTTTATAACAAAAAGCTTTCTGACTCAGCAATTCTTTTGTCGGTTGCTGTTTGTCAATATATTCAATCGCCTTCTGATATTGAGCATGATGCAGATAATCATCTAACTCCGAATGAAATTCTTGAGAATACATGAATAAAACACATGTAAAGGATAAGAGAAATGTCAAAATAGTTTTCATACTGTATCAGGTTAAAAATTAGATCTATTGAAACTGTTACAAATTTACGCAAATTACGTAAACTACAAAGAAACAGAAAGATTATCTAATAAAAAAAAGCTCTTTTTTTACTGATTTGGGGGGTGAATGTAACGGAGGAGAATAAGACGGGAAGGTTGGGTATATATATTGCAGATAAATTCGTTCCCTTTCCGGTTCTTCTTTTTTAAGAATCCGGTTACAACCAACATACCGGGCTTTATAATAAGGCTCATTTGAATTACTGATACAAACACCTGACCCACAGGCTGAATGGATGAATTTAATGCTTCCGTCTTCTTCTTTGGAAATCACGATTCCTACGTGCCCGACACGTTTGGATTTAGAATTACGCCCTTTGAAAAAAATCAGATCTCCGGTTTGAATTTCATCCTCCGCTAACCGCTCTCCTTCTGTTGCCTGGATCATACTGCTGGCTCCGAGCTTATAATCAAACCGGCTGAACACAAAATGAGTAAAACCGGAACAATCAAAACCATTGGGGCCTTTAGATCCTCTGCGATAAGGACTCCCAAGATATAACCGGGAATAATTAATAATGTTTTCTTCGAGGGGTAGTAACGCTGAAGGCACAAACGATACGGGTTCTTTTATTTTCTTTGAAGAGGATTTAATCTTAGCAGCCCATCCATCCATGCAAAAAACAAACAGGGATAAAATGGCTAATACGTATATTAACTTTGTCTTCAAAAGTCGAATCATGACCAATTACCAGGGTTAGGTGTGCAAATATAAAAATATTTGAGCAAAGGCAGTGTTAAAAAATGAAAAAAGCAGCCACAAATAAATGTAACTGCCTGATTTATTGAAGTGTCCCCGCTGAGACTCGAACTCAGGACCCAATGATTAAGAGTCATTTGCTCTACCAACTGAGCTACGGAGACCTATTTTTCGGCTGCAAAGGTAAGCATAACTCAATAAATCTCCAAATACTCAGTCAAAAAAAATTTGCCCTAGTGACAAAAAAAGAGGCTTTCCTTCACGGAGAGCCTCCCTCATTTACAATCTAATTTGCCCTATTAAATATTAAATCATAACATTCATCGTTTATTTTGTCTCTAATTCTATATTCTCTCCAATATCATCTTCACATTCACAACAAGAATTACCTAAAACCTTTGAACCAATTACCCGAAGCCATTGATTCCGTTTTTCAGTATCAACTCCTAATAAATACCCGATGCCTATTCCTAATAAAGCACCAATGGCAATACCTCCGATTAATTGTCCTGCTTTCATGACTAAATGTTTTTATCATTTATATATAAAACAATCCTGTTTATCAAAAGTTTTTTTGCATTTAGTTAAAATAAGTGAAAATGAATCAATAAACGTTTATTTATTAAGGCAAAAATATCAATCCAACTGATGAATAACAATTCCCGAACGCAACTTCGGTTCAAACCAAGTGGTTTTAGGAGGCATGATATTTCCGGTATCGGCTATATCGATCAATTGTTGCATGGACACCGGATAAAGAGCTAAAGCGGCTTTCATTTCGCCACTGTCGACTCTCCGTTTCAACTCTTCCAAACCACGTAAACCTCCCACAAAATCAATGCGCTTATCTGTTCTCAAATCTTTCATTCCTAAAAGCTTATCCAAAATCAGATCCGATGAAACCGTGACATCGAGTACCCCAATCGGGTCATGATCATTGTATGTCCCCGGTTTAGCTGTCAATTTATACCAAACGCCATCGATGTACAGTGAAAAATGATGCAATCCTTCCGGATGATAAATGTCAGTTCCTTTTTTCTCCACAATAAAATCATTTTCCAATGCCTGGAGGAATTCAGCAGAAGACAGACCGTTCAAGTCTTTCACGACACGGTTGTAGTCCATAATTTTCAACTGGTTAGCAGGAAAACATACGGCCATGAAGTAGTTATATTCTTCCTTGCCTGTATGATTGGGATTTTGTTTGGCTTTCTCTGCCCCAACAAGTGCTGCTGCTGCTGTACGGTGGTGACCATCTGCAATATATAAATAAGGTATTGTTGCAAAAATCTCCGTAATCCGGCGAATCATTGTTTCATCTTCTATCAGCCAAAAATGATGACCGAATCCATCCGGAGCAATGAAATCATATTCTGGTTTCCCTTTTGTTACAGAGGCTACCATACCATCCAATTCCGCATGATCAGGATATGCAAAAAACACAGGCTCGATATTTGCATTATTAATGCGTACGTGCTTCATCCGGTCTTCCTCTTTATCTTTCCGGGTCAACTCATGTTTTTTTATGACTCCGGTCAGATAATCTTCAACATATGAACAAACGACTAAACCATACTGCGTCCGCTCATTCATTGTTTGTGCATATACATAATACAATTCTTTTCCGTCTTGTTTCAACCATCCTTTTTCCTGAAATTTCTTGAAATTTGCCGCCGCTTTTTCATATACTTCAGGATCATGTTCGTCCGTTCCTACCGGAAAATCGATTTCCGGCTTTATGATATGATACAATGATTTTTCATTACCAAGAGCTTCTTGTCTTGCTTCTTCTGAACTTAACACATCATACGGGCGAGAAGCCACTTGTTCTACAAATTCTTTAGGGGGACGAATCCCCTTAAAAGGTTTAATAATTGCCATATTTTTCAGTTTTAGATTTAAGCTGTAAAGCTAAGTAGTTTCATTCAATTTACAAAGCAGAACAGCCAGAATTCATGATATTAGTTACTTAATATTATTCCGGTTTAAAACGTTCCGGTAGCGCTGAGCATTCCGATTATGCTCTTCAATGGTTGCTGCAAAATTATGCTTTCCGGAAAAATCTTCCTTGGCACACATATACACATAATCGTGTTGTGCATAATTCAATACGGCGTCAATACTTCTGATCGACGAAATACGGATGGGACCAGGTGGTAACCCGGCATATTTATATGTGTTATAAGGAGATTCTACCGTTAAATGCGCATACAAAATACGTTTCAGTGAAAAATCGCCAACAGCGTATTTCACGGTAGGGTCTGCCTGCAAAAGCATTCCTTGCCTCAACCGGTTGATATATAATCCTGCGACAACGGGATATTCCGATGAGGCGATTGTTTCTTCTTCAACAATCGAAGCCAAAATGGAAACCTGAACAGGAGACATCGGTATGGCTGCTGCTTTTTCAAGACGCTCGGCAGTCCAGAAACGGTCATATTCTTTTTTCATGCGCTCTAAAAAGCGATCGACAGGGATATTCCAATATATTTCATACGTATTCGGTATAAACATACATGTAATTGTCTCTTTATCGAATCCGTACGAATTACAAACTTCAGGATCGTTCAATTTTTGCCGTAAAACTCCGGAGCCAAACATCAACTGTAATCCGATATTTTCTATCAAATCTTCTTTCAAACGGATGTTGTTAAATATAATCTTACACGGAGTCTGAGTCCCTCGTATCAAATTTTGTAACAAATCCTTACAACTCATTTCCGGAGTAATGGCATACCGGCCTGTTTTCATCTTGGATGGATATTTCAAAGCCTCTGCTGCTTGCCGAAAAAAACGAATATTTTTGATTTTGGCTGTCGTCTGTAACTGCAATAATAAATCATTAAAATCTTTTCGTTCATCAACATAAACATACACGGTATCTTTAACATCAAAAAACGAAGAAAAGAATTTAGAATAAATTATTCCTCCGGAAATTGAAACAAGTATAACAACCGCAAGGACAATTCGTAACCTTGTTTTTTTCTTTTTTTTCACTGTATTAAAAAATAAATTTCCGACAAAGTTAAAAAATTTGTCTGTGAAATCTTTGATAAGTTAAAAAGATTCTCCTATATTTGCACCGCCGTTCGCCAAGAATGAGGTCAACATGAGCCTGGAAGGATGGGTGAGTGGCTGAAACCAACAGTTTGCTAAACTGTCGTACGGGTAACTGTACCGGGGGTTCGAATCCCCCTCCTTCCGCATTAAAACTCGCTATACAAGCGAGTTTTCTGATATAAGTAGTTTTTTTCCTCTTATTTTCCTGAAAATTCAATCATCCAGACGACCGAATTTTCCATTATCAAAATCTTCATACGCTTGTAAAATCTCTTCGCGGGTATTCATTACAAATGGACCGGAAGCAACAATCGGTTCATTAAGGGGTTTACCGCTTAATACCAGCACTATTGCATGATCTTCAGCCTCTAAGGTAAACGAGTCTCCATTATTTTTCAGGAGTACAAAATGATTGGCAGGTGCAGTTTCTTTCGCATTAATAACGACATTTCCTTCTACAATCAGAACTCCGGTATTGTAATTTTCGGGCAGTTCTATGGTTGCTTTACCGTTTTTATTTAATTTTATATTGTAAAATTCAATCGGAGAAAAAGTAGATGCCGCTCCTTGCGTTCCGTTATAACTACCCGCAATAACTTCAACAATACCCGCTCCATCAGGCAATTGAGAATTCGGAATCTGCCCATGAGATATGGTTTGATACTTAGGCGGAGTCATCTTATCTTTTTTCGGGAGATTAACCCAAACCTGCGCCATCTGAAAATCGCCTCCGGCTTTATTGAATTTCTCTTCGTGGTACTCTTTATGCAATATCCCGCTACCGGCTGTCATCCATTGCAGGTCGCCCTCTTCAATGACACCTCCGGCACCGGTACTATCATGATGCGCCACTTTTCCATGATAAGCCAACGTGACTGTTTCAAAGCCCCGATGAGGATGTACTCCGACTCCACGGGGAATATTACTTGGAGGAAAATAAGTCCGGGCATTATAATCCAATAAAAAAAACGGACTCATCCGATACATATCGATCATACTCGGAAAAAAATTATGTACCTTAAAACCAGATCCAACCATGTGTGTCGGCGGAGGTGCGATTATCTGTTCGACATCTCTTGTTTTCATCTATTTTCAATTTTAAATTGCTTATTTAATAACAGATTGAAGTATTGTATTGTTGCAATTTCATAAGGATGGAGATGTGAACAAAACACAAAAAAAGGGTCAAGCGGAAAACCCGGTTGGAATTATTATCAAGCGAACAGTTTAGTTAGCCTAAAAATAAAGAAGGGTATATCCCTTACTCCTCTGAACTGGGATCTGAAAGCCTTGACTTTGGCATTGAAAGATTCAGCAGATGC
>JAVBNR010000033.1:0-85921 GCA_031551395.1 Bacteroidales bacterium | reverse complement strand
CTGCGTAGTTGAAAACCAGGTTGTCGATCGTGCCAAAACGGATGGCGCTTTTTACAATATCGACGGGGTACTGTTCAAAACTGTCGAGTCTTCCCCTGCGTTGCAACTGGGTGATGTTACCCATCTTGTCGTACCAGACTTCTTCGTTGTAGGCATCCTGCCCCGGAGCCCCGGAGAAAACCGCTGAGGTCATCCGGTTCAACGGGTCGTAGCTCAACACATAACGGCTGAAATCACTCGCCCCCGGCATCTTGTACTCGATGGCGGCAATATTACCGTTATAAAACGGTTGTCCTCCCGATACGGATTGATGATAATACAGCTTTTCCGTGAATTTCATCCCGTTCAACTCCGATAACCAGCCCCGGATGTTGTATTTGTACCCGGTGTTTTCAACGTTGGCCGTGTTCTTGTTTTTCAATTGTCCCAATTCATTATAGGTATAACCGGCGATCTGTTCACTCGAACCGCCGTTGAAGGCGTAGTATTTCTGAGTCATCCTGCCGGCATGGTCGTAGTGGTAGAGGTATTCTTCCGGGATCCGAACCGTCCGGTTGTTGTTGTATTCCTCCAGCATCTTTTGCTTGACGGCGCCATCGAACCGGTAGGCATAATGTTCAAAGTTATAGCCTCCGACATGGTTTTGTGCTTTTTGCTGAACCAGACGCCCGTTGTAATCATAATAAAATGCTTTTAACAGGGTCACGGATTGGCCTGAAACCCGGGAGAAAGTACCGGTAAGCAGCCCTCTGGAATCCGGGAAGCGGTCGTCATAAGCACCGGCTTTCCCGAAATCCAGCTCACTGTGATTATGCTTGCCGGTAAAGGCATGGTTGTCGTAATAGTTGACAAGGGACACTTCAGTCTGGTTATGGGTTAGGATGGATGTATTGGTATAATACAGCGGAGCGTTATCACTTGCTTTTTCCACCACCAGCTGATCCCACAGCTCGGTCCGGTAAATGGAAGCGGGCTTGGTGTCATAGCGTTCGCCGGTAAGGATCAAGCGTCCCAGCCCGTCGTATTTATAGAAAGTATAGCGCTTGCCGCTTTGTTCGCCATCCTGGCTCAGGACCAGGCGGTCGGCGCGGTCATACACCATCCGGATCCAATCGGCGCCCGGCAGTTTCTTCTCGATACAACGGTTGCGGCTGTCATATTGATAGATGTAAGCATATTGATCCAGCTCGGTTGCTGTCGGGGTTTTACCTGCTATGGCCGGAGGCAGTACATAACGCAGGTTGCCGAAGTCATCATAGACATAATACGTATCGACGTACCGGTCTGCCAGCTCATGATTGACCTGGCGCTGCAAGACGACCCGGTCCTGTTTGTCCTTGAATTCATAGGATACATGCCCGTCTTCATCGGTCGTTTTTGTTACATACAACTGGGCGGGAGAGTAATTGCTGCCTTTATTCAAGTTGTCGTTGCTTACATAATAATAACAACAAAGGAGCTCGTTGGAAGCCGTGTTGGTCAGGTATTCCATTCGTACGGGGTGCGAAGCCCAGGGTGCTCCCGGAGCTGTTACTTTCGTTACCCGGTTCAGCGGGGAAGGTTCGTAGCTTGTTTCGGAATAGGCCTTGGAGTCATTTCCATACAAGTCGGAACGGAACTGCCGGATGGTAGATACCGGTACGAATGCGCCCCGGTTGCCGGTATGGTAGGATGGTAGCCAGCTGATGGATTCACGGCCAACGGCATCGTATTCCTGATGGCTGACCAGGTCCTGGCGCAAAGGACCGGCGCCGGCCAGAACTGTCTGGACGGGACGACCCAGTCCGTCGAGATACCGGATGGACTGCATCGTATTTTCTGCTGTCAGGCCGGACAGGTTTTGAGTGGCTGTCATCGCCTTTCTGGTCAGGATATAATTCTCGGAACTGCTTGGAATTAATTCCGTAACCGGAGGAACAACTACTTCCGGGATACTGCCTGTGAGCCGGATCGAAATACTACCGTTGGCGGAATAGCCTTTGCAAACGGCATAATAAGTGCCGGCAGCCATGGATGGAATGGACAAATAGGATTTCAGTCCGCCTGCGCACTGGTTGCTGTCGTCGTTGCTATTCAGTAACAGACCCGAGGCATCCAACAGGTACAGGTATGTGTTGTCCAGCGCCGATTCACACAGCTTGATTTCCACATTCATAGCAACCGTGGTAGTAAACTTATAATACACATCGTTGGTCGGGCGTCCGCCGTACTGGTTGGTATAACCGGTGGCTGTGTTTTTGGTATCCGAGACATTGAAATTTGTGCTGAAAGGGCTAAAAACGATCGGATTACTCATGCTGTCCCC
Organism: Bacteroidales bacterium; assembly: GCA_031551395.1. GTDB lineage: Bacteria > Bacteroidota > Bacteroidia > Bacteroidales > Azobacteroidaceae > BNXB01. Next base: position 83,616 of record JAVBNR010000033.1, on the reverse strand, counting down.
AACAGGTGCAGGTGGCGGTGTAGGAACTGTTCCGGTAATCCGGGTCGTGATATTGCCGTTGGATTCAGAACCTTTAACTACGACATAATAGGTGCCGGCGGCCAGGTTTGATTGAAGTAAACCGGATTTTAGGGAGCCGGATCCGCAGGTATTACTGTTGTCATTGTAGCCGATCTGTGATCCGGAAGCATTCAGCAGATAAAGGTAAGTATCATTCAGTTGGGATTCACACAGCTTGATTTCCACATTCATAGCAACCGTGGTAGTGAACTTATAATACACATCGTTGGTCGGGCGTCCGCCGTACTGGTTGGTATAACCGGTGGCTGTGTTTTTGGTATCCGAGACATTGAAATTTGTGCTGAAAGAGCTAAAAACGATCGGGTTACTCATGCTGTCCCCAACAGGTGCAGGTGGCGGTGTAGGAACTGTTCCGGTAATCCGGGTCGTGATATTTCCATTCTGGGCACAACCCTCCACGACGACATAATAAGTTCCGGCGGCAAGCCCGGGTTTTGATAAATAGGATACGGTATTTCCCGATGGACATTGGCCGCTTTTATAGTCCTTGTTAATTAATGTACCCGATGAATCAAGCAGATAGAGGTAAGTATCGGGTAATTCCGAATCACAAAGGCTGAGGACCACATCCATCGCAGTGGTAGTGGTAAATTTATAGAATACATCACTGGGAGCCGCTCCATTATACCGGTTGTAATAAATAGAAGTGTTTTTTGTATCCACATACTGAAAGCCGCTGTTGAATGTCCCAACGACTATTGGGTCATTCATATCGTCACCCACAGGTCTCGGGGGAGGTGGAGAAGTGGGTAGCACTCCCTGGATCCGGGTCGTCACATTGCCATTTTTTCCAAACGTCCCAACACACAGCCGGTAAATACCGGGAGGAACTGAATATTTGAAGTAAGAAGCACGTTGGTGGCCGCATACATCATTATACCTATCCCCTTCAACGATATAACCGGCCTCATCCATCAAATGCAGGGAAGTAGTGGTAAAATCAGTTTCACAGGTGTTTATATACAGGTCCATGGTGGTAGTAATTGTGAATCTATAGTATATATCAGCATCCTCATACCGACCGAATTGATTGGTATAATTGGTGGTGTTCTTTGTATCGGAATAAGTAAAATTATTACTGAATGTGCCTGCTATGATCGGATCTTCCATGGTGTCGCCAACAGGGATAACCGGAGGGGTAACCGACAAGGCGGTAGCATTGATATAAGCTGTGATCCTGCCGTTCTCGGAACGCCCTTTGGTTACAAGGTAATAAGTTCCTGCCGGTAGTGACAATATATTAACCCAGGCCTGGAGTTTATTCGGACAAGTGAGGTCAAAAGAATGGCTGTTATCGGCATAAGTTCTTAAGCTTCCATTCGAATTAAGTAACAAAAGATATGTATCTATCAATTCCGAGCCACAAGTGCTCAGGAACACATCCATTGGAACAGTGATTGTGAATTTGTAGAACACATCGTTGGTCTCAATCAATCCATAATCATAGGCGTAATCCCGGGTATCTTTTGTATCCGTATATTGGAAGGACTGGGAGAACGTCCCGGCAACAATCGGGTTGGACATGTTCTCGCCCACCGGCTGGCTGTAGGCTCCACTGCAGAAAATTAAAGCTGCAATAAAGGTTATATATATTAAAATATGTCGTTTCATGATCTTGTTGTTTTATTGATTTTGATAATGATAATCATAGGTCTCGATGATATTCCCGTTATGGTCCTTGATCCAAATCAAACGGCCCAAATCATCATACTCGTAAAAAGTTTTTACTCCCCGAGGGTCGATAACCAGGGAGATACCAACCAATGGTTTATAGGCATAGCAAGTGACTAACGCCGGTTCGCTTTGAAAAGCGTTCCGCAGCTGGGAACTGAGTGATTCCACATTCGGGTTATTGTTGGAAGCCAATGCATTTATCGCTGCAGATCCGAGGACTGTTTCTATGTCGCTGTATGATTTTCCTTTGATCTCGGCGATCAGGTATTGGTAGTTGTAACCCCACAGGTAGACGGAGGTAAGCCCGCTTTTATCCGTTGTTTGACGAATATTGGCTTTGGGATCATATAAATCGCAAGTATATTCTGTAATAGTTTCTATTCCTTTATACGTCTTTTGTAAATTGGATAGTACAACAGCTCCATTTCCGTTAAACAAAATATAATTACTTTTTTCTTTCAAAACTTCCGAGTTTCCCACATTGCTTTGCTGTTCTATTTTTACTCCAAGCATATTCCTTGAAATCATAGTATCGGTAACAGCAATTCCTGCAAAATCGTTTGGAAATTTACTTTTAACAATTATTTGCTTATTATCACTTCCGATCGTTGTTTCTTTGATCAGTTGACAATTAGAATTATAATCATATATTGTTTCTTTCTTTACTTTTTTATTATCTTCGAATGTACTTTCTTCTACTGTTTTTTTTAACAAATTATCATAAGCAGTGATCGGATAGTTGAGGTAATAGAAAAAGTTTTCCATACCTCTATCTTCTCCCCATGGCAATTTAGGATCAGATGCTAAAGGAGGGTCGTAAGAATTTTTTGGGTCACCGGGATAATCCCAATTGAGTTTGACATAAAGGGCATTCAGTTCGTAATGTTTTTCAGGAAAATACTGGTATTCGTTTTCTATCCGGTGGATTTCTTCAAAATTCCTGTTGGATGAATTGTATTTATAACTTACTTTTGAAGAGAGTAATCCTCTCAAGGAACTAAAACTCATGGTATGTTTCTTTGACATTCCACTTATATCAATGGTATAATCCCTACGCTGGGTAAATGTGTAAACCGTTTTACCATTAATATCCGTTCCATCCCCGGCATATTCAGTTACAGTGGAATAACCTACAGGGCTTCCTTCATAAGGGACTATATCCAGAGATGAATTGGAATAATAAATACGGTTTTTGTATACTAAGCAAGGATCGCTAAGCGTACTGGTTAGGTAGTCGTATGTAAAATAATGTTGACTCAAGTCGACATTCAAAGTTCCATTACCTGATTCGTTTTCCCCATATTTATAAGATTTTATCAGTGGAGGTTGTCCATTTTCAAAATAACTCGCCATTTTTTTGATTCGCAATCCTCCGGCATACTTGTTATCATATCGGTTAGCTTCGTATTCGAAGGTAGTATATCCTTTAGTAGGGTATGTTATTTTATTCAGTACCCAAGCTTGCATGCAGTCGGAGTTGCTACTTCGGTCAGCACCTCCTATTGTTTTATAATATCCTCCGGTATAACTAAATAAATAAACTTCAGTACCTGGAACCAATGTGCTATTGGATTGTCCGTTATAATATCCCCAAAGGTCTTTCGAACGTGAAAAATAATGGGGTAAGTTTTGGTGAGTGTTGTATTCGAATTTGTATTCTTCAACCAGGTTTGAATTACTATCTTGTACCTTTATAGCATTAAGACGTAACCGCTTATGACTACTATACTCAAAATATCCATATTGAAATTGTATAATCCGTTCAGGATTTATACTATTGGTTGAGTAGATTTCCATTTGTTGCAGGTAATTTTCACCTACCTGAAAATTTGGATTATTGTCTTCTCTTCCTGATATTATTCTAAATTTTATTTTTCCGGTTGCAAATTGTATTTCCTGTGGCAGGCAACCTGTCGTTTGCAAACCCATATAGTTGTCATGGTTGCTTATAGCGCTTAGCCCCAGATAATTCGTTTCTATTTTTACATAATCAGTGACATCATAAGTTGATCCTCTGTTTGCCAAATATGAATACACAACCGAATCTGTTTTATCTTGTGAAATGATGCGTGATAACTTCCATGCCGTAGCGTGAAGGCCATTACCATCTGTATAAGACATTTCTCTGTCCTTGAACTCAAACAGGTTTCCTTTTTCGTCGATTATGTTAATCGGCTTTTGAGGCCCTCCTCTAAGCAATTGGTTATCGATTTTGTATGGGGCGAAAGGTATCATTATGGCCTGATCCGGATTTGCATTATTAGCAAGGAACCGCCCTGATTTTCCCAGAAAAGAATAAGAATAAATATCGGGCTCAGAATCAAGAGATTCATAAATAATATTGTGTATATATATTCTATCATTCACATTCCCATAACTAATTTGGTTAGCATCCTTTATGGGCTTGGAGCAAAAATTATTTTCATCGGGTGATCCCATTACTTTTCTTGTTATTTGCCCTCCTACATCAAGGTTCCAACCTAAGCCTACCCAGGATGCCACATCAGTAACTTTGATTCCGGATGCACAGTAACGTAGTACAATAGGAACCGTGAAATTCTTGGTTTTTATCTCAAACAGTGGTATCGAAATATCGGCAATTCCGTTGTATAAACTAACTCCATGTTCTCCATAGCGCCCCAATCCGGAAGCCTCTGGAGACAGAGGAGTAATTTGGGGTAAGTTTGAATTGTTTGTAGTGTTCATGACGGTACTAATCAATAGGTTTTTCAAGCTATCCTCCGGCTGAACAAAACCTGGAGCAAATGATTGCCATTGGGAATAAACTCCAGAAGGCAATAGAAATAATGCTATGATTATTAATCTTATATATTTCATGACTAATTGATTTTTCATTGTTTTACAATCACTTTCTTCTCACTCTTTTCCCCTGCCTGCACCCGCAGCACATAATTCCCCTGAGGCCAATGCCCCATGCCGACAGTTTCCGTAAAATATCCTTCCGCCTGCTTCAGGTCTCCTTTATACACCATCCGTCCCTGCAGGTCATAAAGGAAAACCTGGACATATTGCTTGCCATGCAGTTGAACCGTGACCTGGAGGTTATCCACCACCGGGTTTGGATAAATACCGACCGTCGGTTGTGCTTTTATTTCCGCGACTCCCGTTGGCCGGTCTGCCCTCAAGAGTTGTTGTCCCTGTTGAACCGTTTGGTTGATAAGATCTTCAGCCAACTGCTCTTTCTGCTTTTCAGGATCAAAAAGACAGGCCGTGCGCGCCAACACTTTTTCCGTGTGCGCACCCGTACTTGCATTTTGATCATTTATCTTGCGGATTTCAACTGTCTCAAACACCGGGTAACGGGAACCTTCGACGTACCACCAGTAACGGTCGACCTCCGTATAACCCGACTCCCGGAGCGTCTTGACCAGTGAATCGCTGACCGATTCAATCGTAAACCCGGAGGTAAGGTCAAAACCGGGAGTGATCGGCTGGTAACGCTCGATCTTTTCTTCCCGGATATGAACCCGCAGCACCCGGCTAAGAGTATCCCCGCCGGGAAGGATCAAAGTACCCTGCCCATCGACCTTCGTCCGGATCGAGCCGGAGAAAAGATAATCCAACCGGTCGCAGTATTTCCCCTGTCCGTAATAGCTGCCGGAAGTGTGGGCATCGTATGTCAACGGGAATTTCAACATCAGCGCCGGCTCCTGGTATTTGACCAGCATCGAGGCGTTTTCATAACCGGTCAACGACAAGGAATCGCCCGAGAACCGGTAGCGGAAATAAGTAGCGTTTTCCCCGGAAGTGATGTTGTCGGCTCCGGTAGTAAAATAACCGACAGGAGACTGTTCGCCTGTCTTTACGGATTGACTGAAGTCCCAAACCGTGTTGCTCCCCGGCTTCCCGGCTTCTTGCCAGGCGATCTTCTCTTTAACAAAGGAGTCGCCCGGGCGGGGGGCATGGGTCTCGCTTGTGAACACCAACTGCTTGCCGGGGACTCGATCCGTCCCGGCTTCAACCGCTATCCCTAATGCAAACAGGAACAACGGCAATAAATACATGCTTTTTCTTTTCATAACTTGAATTTTTATTAAAGTGAATAAATAGAGGTGTGGCCACGTCACAAAATTAGGAGCCGAAGGGGATGAAAATCAAGAAAAACGGCCACTAAAGCGTGACGAAAAGTGTGACAAAAACACCGTTAAACACTCAATAATAAACAAGTTACAAAAACGAAGATGTGACAAGGTGTGACCAGCGAAAAAAAACGTTGAAAACCGCTAAAAATCCTGAAGGAAAACCTGCAGGTCGATGTCCTGGTTTTTGATCCCCAGGATAGCCCGCAGGCGGGTTTTGCGTTGCCGGGCATTGACCTTCGACAGGTTCAGCTGCTGGGCGATCTCCGCATTATCCAGTCCCATCAACACCAGGCAGGACAGGTTCAACTGCTCCGTCTTGATCGCAGGATAGGCCTGTTTCAGCCGGAGGGTAAAATCATCGAAAGCCCGGTCGGTGTTGTCCCGGACTTTCTGCCAACGATCGTCCTGTCTGAATGGCTTGGAATAACGGGAAGCAGAACCGGCGCAAGGTTCTTCCGTACAACTGAGCTGCTCATAAAGCGTGCGCCGAAGGTGCAGCTCCCGCTGCCTGGCCTGCAGCAGCTTTTGACCGATCCCTTTTTTACATGTGTCACACAGGGGATGGGGCGAACGTGCAGCCACAAAGATAAAAATCAGAAGGATAACATAGAAGATCGGATGAAAGGTTTGAAACAGCTGGAGTAACTCTTGAAGACCAAGTTTCACATAAATCAAAAACAGACAACACGCAGAACCTGCTAGGAACCCATGAACGGTATTCCAGGGGAAATAAACCGTAGTTTTCATAATTGTAATACATTAAACAGGTTGTTTTTTGTTCCAAATTAATGAATGGTTTTCTTAGGAAAAACATCCTTTCCGTTCATAAAATTAGGTGTAAATCCGCACAGGAGAGGAAAATCGCAATATTTAAATTGTTAATAGGTAATGCAAGGTACCGCTCATTACCAACAGGTTACGAAGTGTTAAAAAAGAAAATTGTCAATTTGGCTCCAACGGAAAGAAACTCATTTGGTTTTTTGGAATTTTTTCAGTATATTCCGCGGAAAATAAACAAAAAAAGGTAAGGCAAAAGTTTTAACGCAGATTCCCCCAAGGGATTGGTAAAAATAAAAAAAGACCGGCAAAACCGGTCTTTTCTCGAAACAAAATTTAATCTAGCTTTACTCAGCGTCTGGCTGAGATTCGTATTCTTTCAATAATTTATCCTGAACATCTGTCGGAACAAGCTCATAAGAAGCAAACTTCATGGTAAAAGAAGCGCGGCCTCCGGTAATAGAACTCAAGGAAGTAGAATAGCTACTCATTTCTTTCAGAGGAACTTTAGCCATCAGTTTTTCATATCCTTTTTCTGAAGACATTCCCATGATCATGGCGCGGCGACCTTGCAGATCTCCCATGACATCTCCCATACAATCGGCGGGAAGAGACACTTCCACATCATAAACGGGTTCCAGGATTTTCGGACCGGCATTCTTAAAAGCTTCACTGAAAGCATTTCGTCCGGCAAGCATGAATGAAATTTCATTGGAATCTACCGGGTGCATTTTTCCATCATACACAATCACACGCACATCCCGGGCATAAGAACCGGTCAACGGACCTTGTTCCATACGACCCATCACGCCTTTCAGAATGGCAGGAAGGAAGCGGGCGTCGATAGAACCTCCGACAATACTGTTCACGAAAACGAGTTTTCCTCCCCAATCAAGCGGATATTCCTGAACATCACGGGCTTGTATCTTAAATTCCTGACCATTGAATCTATAGATTTCCGGCATTGGCATTCCTTCCTGATAAGGTTCGACGATCAAATGGACTTCCCCAAACTGACCGGCGCCTCCGGATTGTTTCTTGTGACGGTAATCCGCACGCGATGACTTCGTGATCGTCTCCCGATAAGGAATCTTCGGTTCTAAAAATTCAATCAGTAATTTATCATTATTTTCAATCCTCCACTTCAACGTTTTCAAGTGGAATTCACCCTGACCGGATACAATGGTTTGCTTCAGTTCTTTGGATTGCTCGATGACCCAGGTCGGATCTTCCGAACGCATCCGGTTCAAAATTTCCATCATCTTTTCAGAATCGGCTTCATTCGCGGCTTTGATAGCGCGACGATATTTGGAATTCGGATACTTAATGAAATCAAAACGATTATCTACTCCTTTTGCATTCAAAGTATTACCGGTATTTACATCTTTCAGCTTGACTGTAGCCCCGATATCTCCGGCACACATCTCAGGAACTTCATTCCTGTTCTGTCCGGCCACAACAAACAACTGGGAAATGCGCTCTTTGGAACCGCGGTCTTCATTCATCACATCATCTCCGGATTTAATTACCCCTGACATCACTTTGAAGTAAGATACTTTCCCAATATGAGGCTCAACGGTCGTTTTGAAAACAAACACACTGGCCGGAGCGCTCGCATCCGGTTTTATTTCTTTCCCTTCACTGTTGGTGTAAGGAGGGACTTTATCTACTCCGGGAACGACATTACCCAAAAATTCCATGGTGCGACGCACACACATATCACGTTCGGCACAAACACAGAACACAGGGAACATGCCTCTTGAAATAAGTCCCTGACGAATACCTTCCCGCATTTCTTCTTCCGACAAACTGCCTTGATCGAAGAATTTTTCCATCAGGTTCTCATCGTTCTCAGCAGCAGCCTCAACCAAAGCCTGATGCAACGCATCCGCTTTATCTTTTTCAGAAGCAGGGATATCCAATACCTCCGGAACCCCACCTTCAGGTTTCCATTGGTACATCTTCATTTTCAAAACGTCAATCACGGCATTGAAAGATGGTCCGCAAGTTACCGGATACTGGATCGGAACCACCCGGCTACCATAAGTTTCTTTCAATTGACTGAGCACATTGTCGAAATCACATTTATCGTGATCCAATTGATTGACAATAAAAATAACCGGCTTATTTAATTTTTCGGTGTACCGGAACATGTTAATTGTTCCTACCTCCACTCCATACTGGCCGTTGATAACCATCAATGCGGTATCGGTCACATTTAAAGCAGAAACAGCTCCACCCACAAAGTCATCCGAACCCGGACAATCGATGAAGTTGAGCTTTTTATTCATCCATTCGACACTAAAAATAGTAGAAAACACAGAATATCCATATTCTTTTTCTACCGGGAAATAGTCGCAAACCGTATTCTTCCCGTCAACAGTGCCTCTACGTTTTATAATCCCACCCTCGTAAAGCATAGCTTCTGCGAGAGTGGTTTTCCCTGAGCCCGAACTACCGATGATGGCAATGTTCTTAATTTCGTTTGTTTGATATACTTTCATGATATCGGTTTAATATAGGTTTAACAATAAAGACTGATCTTTTTCAGATGGGGCGCAAATTATAAAAAATTAGACAATTTAACAATTTTATCGGTTATGTTATTAAACATATCTACTTATGAGTATGCATTGATAATCGATTGCGGATCGGTTATGATGGACATTCCGTAAATAATAATAAGGATAATCGTCAGAATAACACTGATAATAGAAAGGATCAAAGCCACCCAGGCGCATGTTTTACCTGTTTTCATATTATTATAGGATCCACTGGTATAAGATGAAGGATCTGCCCGATAAGTCTCCTCCGAACTTTTAGCCATAACGAGTGCGATGATGGCACAAATAATACCTACAACTCCATACGAACAGCAACAACCCACAATCGAAATAATACCTAGCGCCAATACCGTATTTCCATTAGGCAAAGGAACTTGAGGCTTTCTGTAATCCTGTTGAGAAGTCGTTTTTGTATAAAGCGACCCCTGTGGCTGTTGGGGTTCCTGGCCGAGTTGGTTTTCTTGATTTTCCATACTTAAAAATTTTTATGAGTTATAATTTTGTAAAGATAAAAAATAAAAACAATAATCGAAGTAAACAGATAAATATATTTAATAACCTGTGCTCCAGACTTGAAATCAAATTTCAGATGCAAAATGGTATAAAAAATCAAAAAAAGAATGGGAATGGTTGCCGGATAAAGTTGTAAGCTACGAACGAAGTCGCCCTTGATTAAAGCTAAGATACTCCGTTGCAAGCCACAACCGGGACAGTCGAAATGAAAGAAATACTTACTGGGACAGGTAAGCAAGTGATGCTCAAGCCAGTTTAAAAAGCTGTGGATCGAACAGAATACCATAACCAAACAACGTTTATTAAAAAAGCGTAAATTAAATTATTGTACAAAAATAAACAAAAAGATGAATTTTCATATTCAAAGAGAAAATATTACTTTTGCAGTTCGTTTTTAAAAAATTCAGATGAATCCGGAATCCCATATCATAATAAAAGGAGCGCGAGTTAATAATCTAAAAAACATCGATTTATCTATACCGAGAGATCGGTTGATCGTGATAACCGGCCTTTCCGGATCGGGAAAATCATCTCTGGCCTTCGATACTTTATATGCCGAAGGGCAACGCCGCTATGTGGAAAGTCTTTCTTCTTATGCACGCCAGTTTCTGGGCAGGATGAGCAAGCCTGAATGCGACTACATCAAAGGGATCCCTCCGGCCATCGCCATCGAACAAAAAGTGAATACCCGCAATCCGCGTTCGACGGTAGGCACTTCAACCGAAATATACGACTATCTGCGGTTATTTTACGCCCGCATCGGCAAAACAATCTCCCCGATATCCGGCGAGGTTGTAAAAAAACACCAGGTAAGCGATGTCATCGAAGAAATGACGCATTATCCTGAAGGAACACGGATGTCATTGCTTACTTTGATTCAGGTGCAACCGGGCAGATCCATGCGGGAACATCTTGAAATCCTTTTGAAAGAAGGTTTTTCAAGAGTAGAAATAAATGATAAGATCTATCAGATCAGCGACATCATCCTGCAACGCGACTTGTTGTCTTCAGGAGAAATCTATTTGCTGATCGACCGCCTCATAGCATCATCCGACATTCAGGTTATCAATCGATTGGCAGACTCCGTCGAAACAGCCTTTTTTGAGGGAAATGGCTATTGCAGCCTTAAATTCTACACCGAAAATGGCGTCGTATCAAAGGAATTTTCCAAACGACTCGAAGCCGACGGAATGGCTTTTGAAGAACCTTCTGATCTGATGTTTAATTTCAACAGCCCGGCAGGGGCCTGTCCGACTTGCGAAGGATTCGGAAAAGTAATCGGAATCGATGAACATTTAGTTATTCCCAATCAATCTTTGTCCGTCTACGAAGATGCCGTGGTTTGCTGGAAAGGCGATAAAATGAGTGAATTCAAGCAGAAATTCATGCAACGGGCACAGAAATACGACTTCCCGATCCATAAACCTTATTTCGACCTTTCGGAAAAAGAAAAAGACCTTTTATGGCATGGCGATGGTAGCTTACCGGGTATTTACGATTTCTTTCAACATGTCGAAGAAAATCTTTATAAAATACAATACCGGGTCATGCTGGCGCGATACAGAGGGAAAACAATCTGCCCTACTTGCAAGGGGAGCCGGCTAAAACCTCAGGCGGTTTATGTCAAAGTAGCTGACAAATCGATTGCCGACCTGGTCCTTCTGCCGATTACGGAACTCCGGAAGTTCTTCAGTGAACTGAATTTGAATGAACAGGATGCCATTATAGCGAAACGACTGCTTACTGAAATCAATTCACGACTGCAATTCTTAATTGATGTCGGATTGGGATATCTGACCCTGAATCGGCTGTCTTCTACACTTTCAGGAGGAGAAAGCCAACGGATCAATCTGGCTACATCCCTGGGCAGCAGCCTAGTAGGATCACTCTATATTCTCGATGAACCAAGCATTGGTCTGCACTCCAAAGACACAAACCTGCTTCTCAAAGTGTTAAGGCAATTGCAGCAATTAGGCAATACGGTAATCGTCGTCGAACATGACGAAGAAATCATCCGTGCAGCCGATTACATCATCGATATTGGCCCGGAAGCCGGATTGTGGGGTGGACGTGTTGTTTACGAAGGGCCTGTCGATGGACTTGAAAAGAGTAGCGACAGCTATACGGTGCGTTACCTTACCGGAGAAGAACAGATCGAAGTCCCTTCTTCCCGCCGGAAATGGAATAATTTCATAGAAATCAAAGGAGCGCGGGAAAACAACCTGAAGTCGGTAAACGTGAAATTCCCTTTGAACGTAATGACTGTGGTTTCCGGGGTCAGCGGCTCAGGAAAATCGTCATTGGTCCGGGATGTCTTTTATCAATCCTTAAAAAGTTATTGCGAAAATAACAAGGAATTGTCTATACAAATGATTGCAATGGAAGGAGATATGCATCTGATCAAAGCAGTGGAATTTGTAGATCAGAATCCGATCGGAAAATCTTCCCGTTCCAACCCGGTAACCTACATCAAAGCATATGACGAGATACGTAAGTTATTTGCAGATCAACCGTTAGCTAAACAAATGAACTTTACTCCGGCGTATTTTTCTTTCAATGTAGAAGGTGGTCGTTGCGAAGAATGTAAAGGAGAGGGTTTTATCACTGTTGAAATGCAATTCATGGCCGATGTGGTATTGGAATGCGAATCCTGTCGTGGCAAGCGCTTCAAACAAGATACCCTGGATGTGGAATATCAGGGGAAAAATATTTATGATGTTCTTGAAATGACCATCGATGAGGCTATCGAATTTTTTAAGAAAGAAAAAGGCAATCAGGAGAAGAAAATCGTAAAAAAATTACAATGCTTACAGGAAGTGGGATTAGGATATGTCAAATTAGGACAAAGTTCTTACACCCTCTCCGGAGGAGAAAATCAACGGGTAAAACTGGCTTCCCATTTAAGTGAAGAAAAGGCTCAACCCACCTTGTTCATTTTTGACGAACCGACTACAGGACTACACTTTCATGATATCAAAACCCTCATGAAAGCATTAAACGCTTTGATTTCCAGGGGACATACGATCGTGGTAATCGAACACAACATGGACGTGATCAAATGTGCAGATCACATCATCGACCTGGGACCCGAAGGAGGAGATAAAGGAGGATATATCGTCTGTGAAGGGACCCCGGAACAAGTCGCTGCATGCGAATCTTCTTATACCGGAAAATTCCTGAAAGAAAAGTTATAAATGATTCTTATACCCTATTATCCTGTGGATGAAGGTCATTTCTCTTTGTCGATCTTGTTTTTGTCCCGGTATTCATCTCTTTTTCCTGACTTAAATTGCTTGATTATCTATCTCCAATGTCCGTCCGGTATCGCGAGTAATAATCATCAATCTTTTACATTCTAATACACTGGGAAGCTTCAACAATGCTTCAACCTCCCTGTCAAATGTACCATTGCTATTGTCAAGGTTATAATTGCTTATTAAAAATAGTCGTTTTTAATATTTTAATATTTTACTTGTTTTGGATTATGAAATGATTAATATGTTTAAAAACATTGTTTCGTATTTTGTTTTTTTTGTTTTGTTTTTACTTTTGGAGGATTAATAAAATTTGAGGCTTGCCATCTTAAAAAAAGCACCTCCTTGCGAGGCTCACAACTTAAAGACACAAAGCAAAGTATTATGAACTAAAACCACAAGAAGGCACGTAAAGATATATATTATTTTTGACATCCAAAATCCCTGCTGCTGATCACAGGCAAGTTTGGCGTGTCTGACTCACAGAATGTGAGTTGGTTGCGTAAAAAAAACTCTTAATAAAATCTAAAAAAATAATTGATATGAAAAAGCTATATATTATTTTACCCATACTTTCTATCCTGTTTTGGGCTTGTCAAAATGATGATAATGAAAAATTCAATGAAGAAGTAGTTCTCAAGAGCGAAATAACAGCAAAGCAACTTTATTCTATGCAAGAACAGATTAAAAATGGTTTAAATGTATTGAAATCATCGGAAGGAACTTTTCATGAAGAAGAAATGAGAACTATATTGTTGCCTTTGGTAGAGGAAGGTGAGCGTTTTCGACAAGAAATACTTGATTTTATGGAAGAAGAAAATTATAGTATTTATGAGATAGTAGAAGTTGCCAACATGCCTGAATCTTACTTTACTGAACTATCTTTTATTTTAGCAGTACAATTAACAGAAACACAATCGACTATTATCGATTGCTTGGGTGTGGCACTAGGAATTTCAGCTATAAGAGATATAGTTAATGGAACAGCAGGACTGATTACTGCCAAATCAGGCTTACAAATACTTAAATTAATGGGAGTTAGATATTTAGGATATCTTGGTTTGGCTTATGCTGTTTACAGTTTTGTAGAATGTGTTTCTTAATTTTTTAGAGTATGGCATTCCATTTTAAAATAAAAGAAGATACATATATAAGTCATGCAGCATTCACTGTTTTTAATTTTATAGTTTTTATGTCGGGAAAATTTTTTGACAATAAAATATTGTTAACGGCAGGCTGCCTTTTAATGATTCCACTTTTGTTGATCAGTATTTATTTTACAATAAGGATTTGGAAAAGAGTTAATGAAAGTTACGGAAATAAAAAATTATTATACAGCGCATTACGAGGAATCATGATGTCTATTCTTTTTATTTATTATTATTTCTATTTAATACAATAAAATAGTTAATGCCACAACCGCTGAGGCTACTAGTCCCTACTCCTGACTTCGTCGCGGTGGTGTAAATTAAACGGTGTCAGCTAAAATTTCATTCAAATACTCGGCTCGTCTTTTCAATGGGTAATGTTGAGCCTGGGTTTTGTTGGTCAAAAACGGTTAGGGGTCAATCCCCTAATCGTTTTTTCTTTCAATGGGTCAGGAGGATCATTTCTCTTTGTCGATCTTGTTTTTGTCCCGGTATTCATCTCTTTTTTTCAAAAAATAACTCAAGGCTATAATACAAACAAATGTAATAGCAATAGTCAGCCAATATTGAGTATAAGATACATCGTGATTTCTGCCCGGCCATCCGTAAATACTCATGGCAGCCAGATACACAAGCAATATCAATGGGATTGTTTTTGACCTTTTTAATTTCATATTATTTTAGATTTTCATCAGTTTGATTTAATCGATTGAAAAATAAACTTTTAGCGGAGTTTTTGAGGTCCAGAGGTAACGAGTTAGTAACCGTGTTTATTTCAGCACTTTGCGGTGCTATACTGTCAAATAACTCGGGGATAAAGATAGGCAATTTCTTTGGAATCTCAGGTATATTTTTCCCTTTTTTATCTGATAAACACCTCTCAGTATTGTTTAAACATTACTTGATTATCCCTTAATCTTGCAGCCAACGTGCCCACGGTTGCTGCTGTTGCCGTTGTTTCCACGAGATACAAAACTGTCATATAAGACGAAAGTTCGGACGAGTGCCGAACTTTCAAAATATCACAAGGCAATGGCAGCAGACCGTGAGTTGGGGGTTCGGCTTGGTTCTTGTCTGCAAAAATTATTTCTTGTAAGATTTTATTCTTGCTTTGTTTTCAGTACTTAGTTTTTTTAGTTCATTCTCAACCAAAGGCAAAAGTTCCTCTGCCAAAACAAACATATTCGTAGAAAATAATTCTGAAATGCCATTTTCATCTTCATTATAATGAGTTTTTGCATTTTTAATATTTTCAGAAATATCAAAAATTGCTTTTGTAGGCGCAATTCCTCCTTTTACTTTCTTCCCAAGATAGGTCTTAAAGCAATGACTTATTTTTAGGACGTCATCGGGTACTTTAAAGTCGGTAGGTTTAGTGTTAAATTTCCCATAATACAGCCATACCTCAAAACAGGGATTACTGATTATTAGGTTAATGTTAAGTTTTTTGCACTCTGGTTTTATTCTTAAGAGTTCCGTTATAAAATGGTCAACATCAGTAACGATAAATATCTTATCAGGTTCAGCTTCTTGACTTGTTTTATAATGCTCTTGTTTATATTTTGCAGTTTCCAATAAGCCATCAGGACTTAACATAAGAGGGTCTGCTATAAATTCTATTTTTATTTGCTTAAACCTTTCTTGGTCGGAAATGATTTTAAAATAATTTCGTTCTCTTACTTCTCCTCCGGAAATTATTACAAGAAAAGAGTAAGGAAGGCGCATCCCTTCTTCTTTTCTATAATTTTTACCTGAGTCTCTGATTGAAATTTTAGAAACACTTTCCTTGCTTTTTGTTTCTACAGGCGATGGAACAAAAATCGGCTTTTCAGGATTGGTTTTTTCGTAATTCCTCATGATTCCTCATCAAATTCTTCTATTGCAGGCACTCCTCCATAACGACCATCTAAATAGCCATTTTCAATATTCAATGTATTATGCAGCTTGAATTCATTCAATGAATACATCCGAGTGTTTCCATCTATTTTGTCAGTAAGCCAAACTTCATCAGGACGAACTAATTCCTGTTGATTTAACAATTTCGTTGTATGTGTTGTAAAAATCAATTGTCCATTTGATTCATTGTTAGCATAAAATTTCAATAAGTTAAACATCAAATTTGGATGAATGCTATTATCAATTTCGTCAATAAAAATTGTTTTTTGTTCGTACATCGCTCCATATAAGGCAGGTATCAATGTTAATAATCTTACAGTTCCGTCAGATTGAGTAGATATTTTCATTTCTTTGTGGTAATCTGCTTGCCCGATTTGGTCAAACAACAGTTCCTGTACAGTTTTTATCCCTTTTTGAACAGTTACATTTAGTACATTCCTGTTGTTTTGTAATTGAGTGATGCTTCGATTAGGCTGTAATGGATTTTTATCAAGTATTCGCTGCAAGTCAGTAGCGTTTTTTGATTTAGCAGCCCATTTATCAAAAGGCATATTATTTATTTCTATAGTTTTAATGCCAATTCCGATATTGCTGAAAACTTTGTTAGCAAAATTCAATATTTTAGAATTTTGCGACATTAAATTAATCAGTGTTGGAATTGTACTATTAATTGATATTGTCTCTGTTTTTTTAGAAAACCAATCATAGACGTGTTTAACATCGTTGTTGGACAAAACAGGAAATTTCAAATTTAAAGGCAATAATGACGAATATGGATTGAGTGTAAGTAACTGTCTTGTAGATTCTTCGTTTTGCAAAAATGGCGAATTAATATTACTACCATTTCGTTCAAAAATTAGTTTGTCATCTACCTTACCTAATCCTGAAATTGACAATTTTTCAGATATCTCTTTTTTATTAATATTAACATTATATAAATAATATCTTTCTCTATGGAAAAATTCTATTTCAAAAGAAATTGTTTGTGATTTTTCTTTCGTGAGTAGAAATATATAATCTTCAATATCAACTATTTTTAGAAAATTTTCGTGCATAACAAATTCACGCAGGAACATAACTGCTTTAATAAAGTTGGATTTTCCTGAGCCGTTAGCACCATAAATAGCAGCTTGTCTTAATAACGGAACTCCTATATTTGTATAAATATGGTGTGAAAATTTCTCACGCTTGATATTTGGAAACATATCAAATACTGTTTCTTCATAAAATGAGAGAAAATTTTTTATTTTGAATCTCAGCAGCATAATTGAAATACTTAAGTTATTAATATTGATTGCAAAGTTACAATAAAAAATGTATATCCGTGATTTTTTCACGGATATTTTTATATGCGTTATATTGCCTTGATTTCTAAGAATGTAATGATATAGATCATTGTTTGGTATGACATTTCCCTGTGGTGTATTACTAACGCCCAACTTGATTGTTGCCGTCACAGAATGGCACCATCCCTCTTGATCTGATTTTGTATTACATTTTTTCTACCAGAACTTTCCTCACTACCTCCCAAGCCTTTTCATTATCATATTCCACCCCCTGTTTCAAAATAACATGAATATCATCAGTAAAATGTTCCCGAGTATTGATTTCTATTTTCAGTTGCATGTTGATTATCGGGTGCACCTCCGTTTCAAAACGATATACGATGGTATTATTATGAATATGCTGTTTTACTGTTCGCTTTATACCTAAAAATGACAGTTTTTCTCTGATACGTTTAAGAATCGGGAAACATTTCCACTAGAGCTCGTGCAATTATCAAGTCTTGCTCTATCTGAGCATAATTCTGCCATGGGGCCTTATCTTTCCATTCTTCTATATACCGTTATGGTATCATAAATCACTATCTATCTCTACATTAATATCAATTTTCCAATCCTTGTCTATATTCCCCTTTTTTGTTAGAAGTTTATTTATATTCACAAAAATACTATTTTTTTTAGAAACTGTTCCTTCATATCCGAAGATAAAATTGTAATTTTGCCAGCATGAAACGAGCATGTATAATAATGTATGTCAAAGTTAATGAACATGCGAGTTGAACCGGGTCGATTGCTTACAGAATAGCCTAAGGGCGATCTTCGATTCCATACGATCTTCATATAAAAAATAAATATTTACGTATGAAAATAGCAGCATTAGTATCAGGAGGAGTTGACAGTTCGGTTGTTGTTCACCAACTGAAAGAAATGGGGTACGATCCGACCATTTTCTACATCAGGATCGGGATGGAAGATAAAGACGGATATATCGATTGTCCGGCAGAAGAAGACATCGAGATCACGACTTATATCGCTAAAAAATACGGCTGCAAAATGGAGGTAGTTTCGCTGCATGACGAATATTGGGAAAATGTCGTCAGTTATACGATCGATGCCGTGAAACGCGGACTCACGCCAAACCCGGATATGATGTGCAACAAACTGATCAAGTTCGGCACATTTGAGCAAAAATGGGGACACGAATTCGATAAAATCGCCACAGGACATTATGCTACGACCACCGAAATAAATGACAAAGTTTATCTCTCAACGGCTGCGGATAAAGTAAAAGATCAAACCTATTTTCTTGGCCAGGTCAATTACCTCCAAATCTCCAAACTGATGTTTCCTATCGGTCACTTGCTGAAAAGCGAAGTGCGCGCGATAGCTGCAAAAGAAGGATTGCCAAGCGCCCAACGAAAAGATAGTCAAGGGATTTGCTTTTTGGGGAAAATTAATTATAACGACTTCATCCGACGCTATTTAGGAGAACGACCGGGGAAAATCATCAACCTTGAAACAGGAGAAAAAATAGGTGTACATAAGGGATACTGGTTCCATACAATCGGTCAACGCAAAGGCATCGGCTTAAGCGGAGGCCCCTGGTTCGTTGTAAAAAAAGACATCAAACGGAACATTATCTATGTTTCCAATGGATATGATCCGGAAACTCAATACGGGAAAGTCATTAATCTGCAAGGATTTAATTTTATCACAGAAAATCCTTGGGGAGAATTTTCAGACGAGAAAGAAATTGCATTCAAGATAAGACATACTCCGGAATTTACTTGGGGAAAAATACGGCGCATCGGCGATGTTTACCGCATCGAATCGGAAGAAAAGATACAAGGTATTGCCGCAGGACAGTTCGGAGTGGTCTACGATAAAGCATGTAAGCTTTGCTTGGGAAGTGGGATGATTATCGACGAAAATGAATTGATCGTGTAACTGTTTTTATCTTTCGAACTGCTCCAGAGAAAGCTCTTCCCCATCAAAAACCGCGTAAGAAAAATACTGTAACCAGTCGCCGATGACCATTATCCTGCTCGCTCGTGCAAGCATCAGATCCAATACAATATGCCGGTGTCCGAATACAAAATAGTTGATTTCCGGATGCTCCTGAAGGTATTGTTTTGCAAATAGCACCAAATGCTCCTTATCTTCCCCCAGATAATCGGCCGGATGAGCCAGTCCGGTTTTCCGGCTGTGTTTCGACCAGGTATGTGCAAAACCGATACTCCATCTCGGGTGGATCGTACTGAAAAGGATTTGGCAAATGCGATTATGGAAAATCCAACGAATCAGCTTGAACGAACGGGAATGATCGCCTAAACCGTCTCCATGAGCGAGAAAAAATTTCTTCCCTGAAATTTCTGTGATGAAAGGCCCTTTGTGAATAATCGCCCCGATTTCTTGCGGAAGATAATCATAAACCCAAATATCATGGTTGCCGGTAAAAAAGTGAATCTCGATACCGGAATCATTCATTTCCGCCAATTTCCCTAAAAGACGCGTAAAACCACGGGGGACAACATATTTGTATTCATACCAGAAATCGAAAACATCACCCAACAGGTAAAGCGCTTTCGCATCATCTTTAATTGTATCCAGCCAACGGACAAAACGCTTCTCCACAACCAGAGGTTCTTCAAAAACATCCGATCCGAAGTGCATATCCGAAGCAAAATATATTTTTCCTTGCGCTCTCTTCATCCTTAGAGAAATCCTAATTCCAACTTCGCTTCTTCACTCATCATATCTTTGTCCCATTCGGGCTCGAAGACGAGGTCTATGTTCACACTTTTGACCCCTTCTACCGACTCAACTTTCATCTGAACATCTTCCATGATAAAATCGGCTGCAGGACAAGCCGGAGCGGTTAAAGTCATCGTGATCCTTACCTGCTTATCCTCATCGATCTCCACGCCGTAAATCAATCCCAGATCATATATATTCACAGGAATCTCCGGGTCATATACCGTCTTGAGCATCTTCACGATCCGCTCTTCCAATTCCATAAATTGATTTTCCATTTTCGTCGGATATTATATATTACAAAGTACAAATGTAAACATTATAATTCTTAACTCTAAATTTACTTCATAAAAAAGGCCATTTCACTCGGTAAAGTGAAATGACCTCGTTTCTTATCGCAAACGGAAGATTAACCTTCCCGGTGCCCTAATTTTTTATCGAATAAATACATGGCAGCAGGATCTTTTTCAATTTTTTCCAATGCCGACAAATAAGTTCTCGCTGTATTTTCTTCCTCAACCTGCTCATCTACAAACCATCTCAACATACTTTGAGAAGCATAGTCTTTCAATTCGATCGCCAGATCCATCAAATAATGAATCATCGTTGTTACCTTTTTTTCATGCATCAGCGTATCTTCAAAAGCATCTTTTAAAGAATTCCACTCTTGACGAACTTCACTGATAGGCATCAATTTAACCTTACCGTCCATGTCGCCAATAAATTCCATGAATTTCGTGGCATGCTCAAATTCTTCTTCTGCTTGCTTGGCAAACCAGGATGCCGTACCGGAAAAACCTTTATCATTCATATCATAAGACATGGAAAGATATAAATAAGCTGACCACAATTCTGCATTGACTTGCTTATTCAATGCAGCTTCCATTTTAGCATTTAACATTGTTTTCGATTTTTATAGAGTTAAACATCATTTGTATTTCTATTATTGAAAGCTTGGAATGAATGACTAATGTTTCAATTGCACGCACATTGAACAGAGACTAAATTTCTGTCTCCGAATGCATTATCAACACGAGCCACATTGACCCAGAATTTATTTTCCCTGATCCATTCCAATGGATAAGCGGCTTTGCTACGGGAATAAATGTGTTTCCATTCGTCGGCACAAACTTCATATTCGGGGTGCGGAGCGTTGATCAGCACATTATCTTCTTTCAGGGCCGGATTTTTTGCAACCTCTTCAATCTCTTCCCGAATAGACAGCATCGCATCCACAAAACGATTAAGTTCTTTAAGACTTTCACTTTCTGTAGGCTCGATCATCAATGTCCCGTGAACAGGGAAAGACAATGTCGGAGCATGGAACCCGTAATCAATCAGGCGTTTGGCAATATCTGTTTCACTGATCCCCGAATAGTCTTTCAGGTTGCGGCATTCCAGGATCAATTCATGTCCGACTCGTCCTTGCGCTCCTTTATAAACAATTCCATACGCTTTTTCGAGGCAAGCGGCTAAATAATTCGCATTCAGGATAGCTATTTTTGTTGCCAAAGCCAAACCAGAGCCTCCCATCATACGAATATACCCGTAAGTAATTGCCAGTATGCCTGCGCTTCCATAAGGAGAAGCTGCAACAGTATTCAGATCAGATCCTTGTGTTACCGGATGAGAAGGCAGGAACGGGATCAGATGCTCAGCGACACAAATAGGACCTTCTCCGGGGCCACCGCCACCATGAGGAATTGCAAATGTTTTATGTAAATTCAAATGGCAAACATCCGCTCCGATAAATCCGGGATTCGTCAGGCCGACCTGCGCATTCATATTCGCACCATCCATATAAACCTGACCGCCATGATCATGAATAATCTGACACATTTCCATAATCCCAGTCTCAAAAATACCATGGGTCGAAGGGTATGTAATCATGAAAGCCGCCATAGAATCTTTGTATTGTTCTGCTTTCACTTTCAGATCTTCAAGGTCTGTGTTGCCGAAATCATCACAATT
Organism: Bacteroidales bacterium; assembly: GCA_031551395.1. Lineage (GTDB taxonomy): Bacteria > Bacteroidota > Bacteroidia > Bacteroidales > Azobacteroidaceae > BNXB01. Next base: position 61,598 of record JAVBNR010000033.1, on the reverse strand, counting down.
AACAGTAACCGTCTGATATCCAGCCTGTATCGCACTTGCAGGATTGGTTCCGTGAGCCGAAGCCGGAATCAGGATAACATCGCGATGTCCTTGTCCGATAGACTCCTGATAAGAACGGATAGTCATCAACCCGGCATATTCTCCGGCAGCTCCTGAATTAGGTTGAAAGCTAACCCCAGGTAATCCGGTAATAACACCCAAATATCCCGCCAGATTCTCAATTAACTCCAGATAACCAGACACTTGATCTTCGGGAGCATAGGGGTGAATATTTGAAAATCCGGGATTATTCAAAGGCAAAAGTTCAGATGCAGCATTCAGCTTCATGGTGCAGGAACCCAATGAAATCATCGAGTGAGTCAATGAGATATCTCTCCGTTCAAGCATCTTAATGTAACGCATCAACTCTGTTTCCGTATGATAATTGTTAAAAACTTCATGGGTCAGATACTCACTTTGACGGATAAAACCCTTGTCCACATAAACCTTCTGTGGGATTTCTTTATCCAGTAAATATTCTGTCTGATTGGCTGAAGAGAAGATATACAACAATACGCCTACATCTTCGGGAAGCGTTGTTTCATCGATACTGATACCGATTTCTCCTCCGTCGAAATAGCGGAAATTAACTTTACATTCGGTCGCCGTTTCTTTCAATACATCCAATGAAGCGTCTTGTGGCAAACGGATTTTCAAGGTATCGAAATAGTTTTTATTCAACTGTTCGTATCCCATACGGGTCAATTCCGCAGCAAGAAATCCGGCAATCGCATGCACTCGCTCCGCAATAGTCTTCAAACCTTCAGGCCCGTGATAAACAGCATAGAACCCAGCCATTGTGGCTAATAACGCTTGGGCTGTACAAATATTGGAAGTTGCTTTTTCGCGTTTGATGTGTTGTTCCCGGGTTTGTAACGCCATGCGCAAAGCTCTTTTGCCGTAAGCATCCTTCGAAATACCAATGATGCGTCCGGGAATAATTCGTTTATAGTCGTCTTTCGCAGCCAGGTATCCGGCAGAAGGGCCTCCGTAATACATAGGAACACCAAAGCGTTGTGTGCTTCCGAAAACGATTTCTGCGCCCCACTCTCCGGGAGGAGAAAGTAAAACAAGGCTTAAAATATCAGCTCCTACGGCCACTTTTATTCCTGCAGTGTTGGCTTTGGCTATAAAATCTTTGTAATCTTCCACACTTCCGTCTGCATTCGGGAACTGGACGATCGCTCCGAAAATATCATCTGTGAAATTGAACGTTTTATAATCGCCTTTGACCAATTGAATGCCTTGCGGTATCGCACGAGTATGAATAACCGCCCAGGTAGATTCAAAAACTTTTTCATCTACAAAAAGCGTATTGGCTTCATTCTTAATTTGATCCCGGGAGCGTGAGCCATAAAGCATATTAGCCGCCTCAGCAGCAGCAGTCGCTTCGTCCAACAATGAACAGTTGGAAAGAGGAAGTGCGGTCAGATCGCTGACCATCGTCTGAAAATTAAGTAAAGCTTCCAGCCGTCCCTGAGAAATTTCAGCCTGGTAAGGAGTATAAGAGGTGTACCAACACGGATTTTCAAAGACATTACGAAGAACAGGAGCCGGAGTGACGGTGTCATACCATCCCATTCCAATATAAGAAGTGAAAATTTCATTTTTTGAAGCCAACTCCGCAACATGCTCTGCATATTCCCGTTCGGTCATTGCTTCCGGCAAGTTTAGCTCTTCTTTTAGACGAATATTCCGAGGGATCGTTTGATCGATCAACTGGTCCAATTCATTTATACTCAAACGGTCCAACATCTCATGCATATCTTCTGCATTAACGCCGACATGCCTGTTTACAAAAGCATCGTAATTCATGGTTATTTTTTAATATTTTATTATTTACTGTAAAAACGAATTATACTTTTTTTCATGCCCAATGGTTGTCGAAGGACCATGCCCCGGATAAACCACGGTATCATCAGGCAAAGTTAACAGTTTTTCCTTTATTCCCGAAATTAATTGCAAATGATTACCTCCCCATAGGTCGGAACGTCCTACGCTCTCTTCAAACAAAACATCTCCTGAAAACACACATTGACCTTTTTCCGAATAAAAACAGAGGCTTCCGGGAGAGTGTCCGGGTATCAACAAGGCCTTAAATTCCATTGTCCCGACTGTGATTAGATCTCCATCTTCAATGTAACGACCGGAAGATAAATGATCTTCATTAATCATAATCCCAAAAGCTCTCGCCTGATCTTTCAGGCTTGGCATCTTTTCTTCTTTTTCATTATATTCCGGCAGAATTCCATATTTTTCGTAGATAAACCGATTCCCAAAAGCGTGATCCATATGCAAATGCGTATTCAAAACACGCTTTAATGTCAACGCGTTTGTTTTCAGAAATTCTTCCAATAACGCTTTTTCTTCCGGATAAAAAACGCCACAATCGATAATTACGGCTTCAGATGTCTCGTTATAAACAATATATGTATTGACTTCGACTTGATTAAATTCAAATTTATGGATATGCATGGTATTCTTTTTTTTACTTACTATTTCCTCATTTCAAACGGGTAAATAAATCACTTTTTTTGTCTTAAAATAGTCTTCTTCAAAATAATCATCCAGCGTATAAACGACTGCTTTATTTTTATAGGCTTTGATCTCATCTTGAAGTTCGCCTCCTTTCAGACAAAGAAAACCATTAGGAAGAGCATTTTGTTGTTCTCTTACAATATTTTTTTTAGAGATTCTGACCAAATCAGGCAAAGGCATGACTGCACGACTCACAACAAAATCAAATTCCCGTTTTTCCTCTTCCACGCGACAATGCCGGCATTCCACATTCCGGAGACCAATCCGGGCGGCAATATCTTCGGCAACCCGCACCTTTTTTCCGATGCTGTCAACCAACAAAAACCATACCTTAGGGAAAAGAATGGCAAGCGGTATTCCGGGAAAACCGCCACCGGTGCCAACATCCAATAGGGCCGTGTTATCTGTAAAACGAATGACTTTTGCAATTCCCAACGAATGCAAGACATGCTTTTCGTAAAGATTCTCAATATCTTTCCTGGAAATCAAGTTGATTTTAGAATTCCAATCGATGTATAAGTCATAAAGAGCAGCAAATTGTTCGGTTTGCTCCGATGTCAGATCGGGAAAGTATTTTTTTATCAGTTCCATACAGGATCAAATTCCCGTTAAACGACTAACAGGACTGTCTTTTTTCAAATATAAATTGACCTCCTCATAAGGAAGGAAAACCTTTGTAATTCCCATTACATAAGCCGCTATCTCATTTTCATTAAAAAAATAAGTAATCCCGGCTTCATCAAAAACAATATTGCCGTTGGGAACAATGTCTTCGATACTTCCATAACCGATATTCTCCAATTCTTTCGGATCTTTCAGGTGATTGGCATTGGCAATTTGATCTACAATAATCGCAGCTAATGCTTTTTTGTAATTATCTACAAAAATCTGATCTTCTGAAACCAACGTTCCGCTTTCCAAATCGATAACATAACCGTAAATACTGTGCGAACCGTGTGCTCCTCCTGTATAATTACTGTATTCTACCGTGAACGATATCAGGTTATTTTTATTGAACAAAACGGCATTTTTGATTGTCGTGTAATAAGAATGTCCCGTTTCATCCGATTCATCATTTGCTTCCAGACTATCTCTTTCTCCAAACCTTTTTTCAAATTGTTTGAATTCATCGATGTATTGTGTTTTATAGCGTTGAGCAGCCGCATCCGGCGCCATTCCCATATATTCTTCTCCAAAAAATTTCTCTATGAACAAGGATTGAATCTTTGTTAACATCTGCGGATCCTCGTATGCCTTGGGATACAAAAACCGCACCTGTAAATTACAGCTTGGTTTTTGTGAATCCGAACACATATAATAAGTCTCCGCTATGGAAATCGAATCAAACGTCACAGCATTATCCGTTACCTTCACTTTCTTATTACATCCGGTTCCCAGAAACAATACGATAAATAAACTTCCTACCGACGTTAAAAAAAATAACTTTCTCATTTTGAATCTATTCATTTCTAACTGTAATGATCGTTATGTACAGAAAATACAACGTAATTTTTACCAAATTAAATGTATATGTACCCTCATTTTGACTGCAAATATATCTTTTTTTTCTCTCAAAAATTGTAGATGCATCATAAAAAATTAAATAAAACGCCAAGAAATAAAATATTGCGTATATTTGTTCTCTTTTATATGAAGGAAATGAGTCGTATTTTAAATAAAGTCCTGCTTTATATTGTTTTTGTGATCCTATCTACCCTTCCTGGGTTTGCCGAATCTGTAAAAGGGAAAGTTACAGGAGCAAAAGAAGAACCGTTGACCGGAGTTCTCATCCATTGGAAAAATACTTCAATTGCTGTATCCAGCGATGAAAACGGACTCTTTCTCATTCCGGTTTCAACCGAATCGAAAGAATTACAAATCAGTTATGTCGGGTATACTCCTCAGATAATCCTAGTCAACGACACTTCCGAATTTCTGAATATCCACATGAAAGAAAATCATACATTGGAAGAAATTGTCGTCAGCGAACGACGCATGGGAACAATTTCATCCCGACAGGCCGTCATACAGACCCAACGATTGAACTCCGCAGAATTTATACGTGCCGCTTGTTGTAATCTGTCCGAAAGTTTCGAAACAAATCCTTCCGTCGATGTATCTTATAGCGACGCCACTACCGGAGCGAAACAAATCAAATTGCTGGGATTATCAGGAACTTACGTACAAATGCTTACTGAAAACTTCCCTAACTTCAGGGGGTTGGCATCTACATACGGATTGGATTATGTGCCCGGCCCCTGGATGGAAAGCATTCAAATTTCCAAAGGGACCTCATCCGTGAAAAACGGATATGAAGCGATCACAGGGCAAATCAACGTGGAATATAAAAAACCGCCGACATCCGATATCGCTTCTGCAAATGTTTTCTTCGCAGACAACCAACGATATGAAGTCAACGCAGACGGCTCGTATCTTATTAATCCCAATTTGTCGACCGGACTGCTCGTGCATTACTCCAATGAAGAAAAAGAATTCGATATGAACCACGATGGGTTTATCGATACTCCGCTCAAGCATCAATTCAATATCATGAATCGCTGGCATTATCAAAACAATAAAATGATTTCTCAATCAGGCATTAAATTCCTGACGGAAGGCCGTAGAGGCGGACAAACGGAAAATACATCGACAGAACCAGAAGCCTCTTTGTATACGACTGATATGAGTAGCAACCGGATAGAACTTTTTTCCAAAAACGGCTTTTTTCTGAATCCGGAGAGAAATGAGAGTGCAGCATTCATCGTCAGCGGTACTTATCAGGATCAAAAATCATCTTTCGGCATCCGGCCTTACAACGGAAAGGAAACGAATCTTTATGCCAACCTGATGTATGAGACGAATCTGAAAACGCCTATGCACCGCATCAGTACCGGGTTAAGCGTAAATTATGATTATTTCAACGAGACCTATAACTTATTTTATTTTAATCCTAATATTGTATATTCTGACTTTCATTACCCGGCCAACACAACCGAAAAAACAAAAGAAACAACGACCGGTGCGTATCTTGAATACACTTTCAACAAAGACGATAAATTAATTATCCTGGCAGGCTTAAGGGCTGACTACAGCTCCATGCATGACTTTTTTGTCACTCCCCGGTTACACCTGAAATATAATTTCACCGATTGGATGCATCTCCGTGCATCTGCCGGAAAAGGCTACCGGACAGCCCATGTCCTCCCTGAAAATAGTTTCTACTTAGCCAGTAGCAGGATATTTAAAATCGAGGAAAACTTAGATCAGGAAGAAGCCTGGAACTATAGCCTTAACCTTTCTTTCTATATTCCTATCGCCGGGAAAGAACTGACAATCAACGGAGAATGGTATTATACCGATTTTCAGAAACAAGTCGTAATCGATGTGGATTCCGATCCTCATGCCGTTTCGTTCTACAACCTGAACGGGAAATCGTATTCTTCCAATTTTCAGATCGAAGCGACTTACCCGTTTTTCCGGGGTTTTACGCTGACCGCCGCTTATCGGGCGATGGATGCCCAAACAACTTATCAGGGGGTATTGAAAAAAAGACCGCTGACAGGCAATTACAAAGGGTTAATTACCGCATCATACCAAACTCCGCTCCGGAAATGGCAGTTTGATTTTACCTCTCAATTCAACGGTGGAGGACGAATGCCTGACCCGGATAAAACAAATCCGCTATGGAATCAGACGTTCGGATCGTATACCATCCTCAACGCCCAAATTTCTAAATTTTTCAAAACCTGGTCTGTATACATCGGAGCAGAAAATATATTGGATTATACCCAGGAGCACCCGATAATTGCCGCAGAAAAACCCTGGGGAGCCGATTTCGATGCTACCATGATCTGGGGCCCGCTACACGGAAGAAAAATCTATATCGGAGCCCGATGGAATTTACCCCGGTTATGATTTGGTGTTTTTAATCATTTATTTGTACCTTTGCTTGTTGTATTACTTTTTAATAGATCAAAAACAATGAAAACAAAACATTTATACCTGTTATTATGTGCTCTGTTCCTGTTTTTCGGAGCAACACAATTGAATGCTCAGGATAAAAAGAAGAGCAAAGAAACCGTCAAATTTCTTGTCGAAGAAATGCATTGTAAAAATTGCCAGAATAAGATTGAAAAAAATGTCGGCTTTGAAAAAGGAGTCACTGATATCCAATGTGATTTGGATAAGAAAACAGTAGAAGTAACATATAAAACAGACAAAACTTCTCCGGAACAAATTATCAAAGGTTTTGAAAAAATCGGATATTCCGTAAAAGTTGTCGATGGCAAAAAGAGCGATAATACTGATAAATAGCATTTTAACTATTGCTATTATGGAAAAATAATTTATAAACTGTTGTTTAATCGAACAGAAGTGCTAACTTTGTCGATTACATTCGTAAAACTGAGGCTCATTTCACATTTTGTCATGTTAGGATTCTCCCTTTCATGATGCAAAGAATTTGTGAGAAGTCTTGTGTTTTTCGTTTCAAAAAGATAAAACTACAAATTCATAAATATCATGCCAAAAAAAGTTGGATATATCTCTCAGGTAATCGGACCTGTGGTTGACGTTTCTTATGAAAAAGGAGGAGAAGCGTTACCCAAAATCCACGATGCTTTAATCATTGATCGTAAAGATGGAAAAAAACTGGTTGTTGAGGTACAACAACACATTGGAGAAAATACAGTGAGAGCTGTAGCGATGGACTCTACCGACGGATTGCAACGCGGACTTTCCGTTGATACGATAGGAACTCCTATTTCCATGCCTACGGGAGATCAGGTTAAAGGACGCCTGCTAAACGTCATCGGACAAACCATCGACGGAATGAAATCGATCTCCATGGAAAATGCAGCTCCGATCCACCGCGACCCACCTAAATTTGAAGATCTTTCCACTTCCAAAGAAATCCTTTTTACAGGAATTAAAGTAATCGACTTGCTGGCACCTTATCTCAAAGGAGGAAAAATTGGTTTATTCGGAGGCGCCGGAGTCGGCAAGACCGTATTAATCATGGAGTTAATCAATAACATCGCGAAGAAACACAATGGATTTTCTGTTTTCGCCGGCGTTGGAGAGCGTACCCGCGAAGGAAACGATTTGCTTCGGGAAATGATTGAATCCGGAGTCATCCGTTACGGAAAAGAGTTTCAGGAAAGCATGGAAAAAGGCGAATGGGACTTATCTAAAATCGATTACGATGAATTGGCAAAATCTCAGGCAACACTGGTGTTCGGACAGATGAACGAACCTCCGGGCGCTCGTTCTTCCGTAGCACTGTCAGGATTAACGATTGCCGAATCATTCCGGGATATGGGAGGCGACGGAGGACGCGATATTTTATTTTTTATCGATAATATTTTCCGGTTTACTCAAGCCGGATCGGAAGTTTCAGCATTGCTCGGACGAATGCCGTCGGCTGTCGGATATCAACCCACTCTTGCCACAGAAATGGGTATCATGCAGGAAAGAATCACTTCCACTAAAAATGGCTCTATTACTTCGGTACAAGCAGTATATGTTCCCGCAGACGACTTGACAGACCCGGCTCCGGCAACAACATTCTCCCACCTCGATGCAACAACCGTGTTGGATAGAAAAATCTCCGAATTAGGAATTTATCCGGCTGTAGACCCGCTGAACTCAACCTCCCGGATATTAGACCCTAATATCGTCGGAGTAGAACATTACGAAACAGCTCAACGTGTAAAACAGCTATTACAACGATATAAAGAATTGCAGGACATCATCGCCATCCTGGGGATGGAAGAGCTTTCCGATGCAGATAAATTAGTCGTTAACCGTGCGCGCAGGGTACAAAGGTTTCTTTCTCAACCATTTTATATGGCTGAAGCGTTCTCGGGAACTCCCGGTGTAATGGTGTCTATCGAAGATAATATCAAGGGATTCAACATGATCATGGATGGGGAAGTAGACGATCTTCCCGAACAAGCATTCCTGAACGTAGGGACAATTGAAGATGCAAAAGAAAAAGCTCAGAAACTGAAAAATTTATGAAAATCGAGATCGTATCGCCTGAAAAAACGCTGTATAACGGAGAAACCGAACTGGTTACTCTTCCCGGAGCTTATGGCAGTTTCACTGTTCTGGAACGCCACGCTCCTATTATATCTGCACTCGAAAAAGGAGTGCTGGTCTACAGAGTAAATGGCGAAGACATCGAATTGGCTATTACAGGAGGATTTGTGGAAGTGAAAAATAATATTGTAACCGTTTGCGTCGATGGAATCCAATAAAAAAATAAAAACAAATGAAAATTGGTTGAAACTAATCTTCTTCCGGTTGAGTTTGATGTTATTAGCGATAACATTACTTATTGCTTTGTCTTTTTGTTTCATCGATGCTCAATATTATCCTGTTTTTTTCCCTGTAATCCCTATTTTTTATATTATTTGCGGACTTCTTCTTGGAAATTTGGCCATGAAAACAGGAAAAAGTCAAAACGGGACTTCAATAAGAAAAATAGTGGCTGTCCGTATGATACGAATCACCGGAAGTATCATTATCCTGGTTGGAGCAATGATGTTTGACAGCACTCATGCCATGCCGTTTGCCATTATATTCGCCATTTATTATATCGCTTACCTTTTGTTCGAAACAAAAGTGATGACAGATTTAAACAAAAATAAAAACGTATGACGCATTTATACCATACCATAAAAAGGAGTTGGGTTCTTGTCGTTTTCCTGTTTCTCCTGACTTTTCACTGTCAGGCAAAAATATCGGAACACGAAGGAAATGAAGAAGAAACATTCGATCTTAAAGAAATGATTTTTTCTCATGTCACTAATTCTTACGACTGGCATTTATTTACGCTTCATGGACACCACTACTCCATCCCGCTTCCGGTCATCGTCAAAAGTCAGGAAAGAGGCTGGTTTGTATTCTCTTCTTCCCATCTGACACATGGAGAGTCGTATGAGGGTTTCAGTATTTCCCACAGTGAAGCCAATTCAGGAAAGATCGTCGAAATGGATAGTAACGGAAATGAAATCCGCCCTTTCGATATTTCCATGACTAAAAATGCAGTATCCATACTTTTATCTTGTGCTTTATTATTATTGATATTCGTTCCTTTTGCAAGAGGGTACAAAAAAGATCATATGCGCTCCAGAAAAGGATTTGCAGGTTCGCTGGAAATGCTGACCATGTCGATCGTCGACGACGTCATAAAACCTTGTGTAGGACATGATTACAAACGGTTTGCACCTTATTTGCTCACTGCTTTTTTCTTTATTTTCCTGAATAATTTTCTAGGATTGATACCGATCTTTCCCGGAGGAGCCAATGTTACCGGAAATATCTCCGTAACTTTTGTTTTGGCAATGTTCACTTTCTTTATTACAAACATTTTTGGCAATAAAGAATATTGGAAAGAAGTTTTCTGGCCGGATGTGCCGACATGGCTGAAAGTCCCGATTCCCATTATGCCTCTCGTAGAATTACTGGGCGTTTTTACAAAACCGTTTGCATTGATGGTACGTTTGTTTGCCAACATGCTTGCCGGACACATGATCATTTTAGTATTGGTCGGGTTAATATTTATATTTCAATCGATGATGGGGGCCGGTGTTGCCTCAGGAGTGTCGGTCGTATCGGTAGCATTTTCAATATTTATGTTATTACTTGATGTGCTGGTATCATTCATCCAAGCGTATGTATTTACCATGCTCTCATCCATATTTATCGGAATGGCGCGGGCAGAACATCATTCATCACATTAAAAATTATACAAAAAAATAAATTCATTCATAATTAAAAAAGAATTATTATGTTACTAAGTATTTTATTACAAGCTACAGCAGGAGCTGGAATTGCAAAATTAGGTGCAACTATCGGTGCTGGGATCGCTGTTATCGGTGCAGGATTGGGTATAGGTAGAATCGGAGGACAAGCTATGGATGCCATTGCCCGTCAACCCGAATCGGCAGGAGATATCCGTTCAAACATGATCGTTATCGCTGCTTTGATCGAAGGAGCGGCTCTTTTGGCTATTATCGTTTGTGCTTTAGCTGTATTCTTAAAATAACATTATGGAATTGTTTACTCCGGATATTGGACTGATTATCTGGATGTTCATCCCTTTTTCCGTCGTCTTTTTCGTCCTGGCAAAATATGCCTGGCCTGCTATTATGAAAGGAGTCGACGAACGAGGACGATTTATCGATGAATCCATTCGATCAGCGAAAGAAGCCAATGAACGCCTGGCCGGAATCAAAGAAGAAGGAGACCGGTTACTGGCTCAAACACATGACGAACAGCTTCGTCTGTTGAAGGAGGCTGCGGAAACACGTAATTCCATGATCAAAGAAGCGAAGCAACAAGCTGCTATCGAGGCGGATAAGATCGTCAAGGAAGCCCGTGAAGCTATAGAAAAAGAAAAAGAAGCAGCAGTCCGGGAAGTACGCCGTCAGGTCGCTGAACTTTCTATCGAGATAGCAGAAAAAGTGCTCCGGAGAGATCTGGAAAATAAACCTGCTCAAATGGAATTAGTAAATAAACTGATTGATGAAGCACAAAAAAATTAATTTTTAATTCTAAAACAGTGGATGCTAACAGGATTTCGGTAAGATATGCTAAAGCCGTTTATGAGTTTGCTCTGGAAAAAGGCGAAGAATCCCGGCTCTATGAGGAAATGAAAGTCTTGGAAGGTCATTTCAAAACTTTCCAATCAATGAAAGGAGCCCTCGACGACCCGACTATCTCCATTGAAGAGAAGGAGAAGGTACTGATCACAGCTGCCGGAATCTCTGTCAGTGAATCATATAAACGATTACTCGCATTGATCCTTGAACATAAACGCGAAAATTATATCTACCCCATTGCTTTAATGTATCAGGTATACTACCGGAAACAGAAAGGCATTGTCATTACTAAATTGACAACTTCGGATGCTGTCTCCAGTGAAATCAAGGAGAAAATCTCCAATATAGTAGCCGACGAAACAAAGGAAAAAGTAGATATGATCTCGATTACCGATCCTTCCATCATTGGCGGATTTGTATTGGAGTTAGAGGATAAACGGTTGGATGCAAGTGTCAAAAATCAGTTAATAAAGATGAAACAACAGCTGATTGAAATGAATAAACACAGCTGAACTTAAAACTTAAAAACGTATAAAAATATTATGCCTGAAATTAAAGCAAGCGAAGTTTCAGAAGTGCTGAAAATGCAGCTCGAAGGTATAGATACCCGTGTCAAATTCGAAGAAGTAGGTACCGTTCTCCAGGTAAGCGACGGAGTTGTACGTATTTTCGGACTAAGCAACGCGGAAGCCGGCGAACTTCTCCAATTCGAGAATGGGGTAATGGCAATCGTGATGAACCTGGAAGAAGATAATGTCGGAGCAGTTCTACTCGGCTCTACCGAACTGGTGGAAGAAGGTGATACCGTAAAACGTACCGGCAGAATCGCATCTATCCGGGCCGGAGAAGGTTTATTAGGACGCGTAATCAATCCTTTAGGGGAACCGATCGACGGCAAAGGACCGATCGAAGGGAATCTACTGGAGATGCCTCTGGAACGCAAAGCTCCCGGAGTTATTTTTCGTCAACCGGTAAACGAACCGTTACAAACAGGAATCAAATCGATCGATGCCATGATTCCTATCGGTCGGGGTCAACGGGAGTTGATCATCGGAGACCGCCAAACAGGGAAAACGGCTATTGCCATTGATGCAATCATCAATCAACGAGATAATTTCCTGGCAGGAAAGCCTGTTTACTGTATCTACGTAGCTATAGGCCAAAAAGGTTCAACGGTAGCCAACATCGTTAATATCCTTCGGGAAAAAGGAGCTTTGGAATATACGATCATCGTTTCTGCAACAGCTTCCGATCCTGCCGCTTTGCAATTTTATGCCCCTTTTGCAGGTGCTGCTATCGGCGAATATTTCCGTGATACCGGACACCATGCCTTAGTCGTGTATGATGACTTATCCAAACAAGCGGTGTCTTATCGTGAAGTTTCTTTGATCCTTCGTCGCCCTTCCGGACGAGAAGCTTATCCGGGCGATATTTTTTACCTGCATTCCCGGTTACTGGAGCGGGCAGCAAAGATTATCAATAATGACGACGTAGCCCGGCAAATGAACGATGTGCCCGACAACTTAAGGCCATTGATGAAAGGAGGCGGTTCGCTGACTGCTCTGCCGATCATCGAGACACAGGCCGGCGATGTCTCTGCCTATATTCCTACCAATGTGATCTCAATCACTGACGGACAGATCTTCCTGGAAACCGGACTCTTTAATGCCGGTATTCGTCCCGCTATTAACGTGGGAATCTCGGTATCCCGCGTAGGAGGAAATGCCCAGGTCAAAGCAATGAAAAAAATCGCCGGGACTCTGAAGACCGATCAGGCTCAATACCGTGAATTGGAAGCTTTTACCAAGTTTGGCGGAGATATGGACCAGGTTACCAGAATGACGCTGGACAAAGGGAAAAAGAATGCAGAACTACTGATTCAACCTCAATATCAACCATTTCCGGTAGAAAAAGAAATTGCAATCATCTATACCGGGACAAAAGGATTATTATTCGATATCCCCGTAGAAAAAGTAAGGGATTTTGAGAAAGCATTTCTTGAAGTACTGGAACTCAAGCATCGGAAAGATGTTTTAGACGTACTCAAACAAGGGATACTCAACGATGATGTAGAAAGTATTTTGAAACAAATAGCAACAGATGTTGCGAAAGACTTTAAATAACTAAAAACTAAGAACTAAAAACTAAGAATTAGAAATTAGAAATAATTGACCTCGACAAAGCCCTTAGTTTTTAGTTCTTAAATCTTAGTTTTTAGTTCTTAGTTAACAATTATGGCTTCATTAAAGGAAATAAAAGGACGCATCGCTTCTGTTAAATCAACGCAGAAGATTACTTCTGCCATGAAGATGGTTGCATCTGCAAAATTGAGAAAAGCTCAGTATCAGACAGAATGTTTTTCTCCCTACCAATCACACTTGAACAGGCTGATGGACAACTTCCTGGCATCGTTGACCGGTTTCTCGTCGGCTTTTTCTGAAACCCGTGAAGTCAAACGAATCGCTCTGGTTGTTCTGTCTTCCAATTCAAGCCTTTGCGGGGCTTTCAATTCGAATATTATTCATCTGATGAATAAACGGATCGCTGCTTACTCCCAATTATCCGGTCATGATATAGATATTTATCCTGTTGGTAAAAAAGTGGAAGATGCATGCAGAAAAGCGGAACTGAATGTACAAGGAAGTTTCATCGAATTGATGGATAAGCCTCATTTTGAAGGAGCTAGAAACCTGGCAGATCATTTGGTCAATGACTTTATGGAAGGAAAAATTGATAAAGTGGAAATTATTTATAACCATTTTAGAAGTACCGCGGTACAAATCCCGACAGTAGATCTATTCTTACCACTCGAATGGCCGGAAACAAATGAAAGCGCACAGACATTAGCAATCGACTATATTGTGGAACCCAATAAAGCGGCTATTTTAGAATCGTTGATTCCCAAATCATTCCGCACAAAAATTTATGCCGTATTACTCGATTCTGCGGCGGCCGAACAAGCAGCCCGGACAGTAGCCATGCAAATTGCAACGGATAATGCGAGCGATATTCTCGACGGATTGACAATTCAATACAACAAACAACGTCAACAGGCCATTACCAGTGAGTTGTTGGATATCGTCGGAGGATCTGAAGCGTTGAAATAATATGACAGATTAAACTTCTCTGCGATTTTATAGTCTAACGATAAATGGCTGTAAAGCATGGAAGCAATGTGAAACATAAAAATGTATCTTATGAAAAAGATTTTATTACTGTCTGTAGTTATATTCGCCTCCTTTTCCATTTTTGCTCAGGGAGGACAACGAATGAGCGTTGAAGATCGCGCCAAGAGAACAACCGAATGGATGAAAACCGAATTGAAATTAGCCGACCAACAAGTAACTCCGGTTGATTCAATCAATCTCCTTTTTGCTAAAGCACAACAAAGACTTTTCCAGGCTGCCGAAGGTGACCGTGACAAAGTCAGAGAACAGATGACTGCATTAGAAAAAGAAAAAGAAAATGCACTTTCCAAGGTACTTACCCCTGACCAATTGGAAACATACAAAAAGAAAACACAGGAAATGATGCAGAACCTCCGTAACAGAGGCGGAAGAAATTAGCATCTTGCAATATCGAGCTGAATGACAGAAGATTACTTTGTCAATTCCATCTCGCATTGAGGTGGAAGGGATGACTTGATTCATATTATACCGTATTCCATGAAAATATATTTACTATCTTTCTTTGTATTACTATCCGTAACACTGAAAGCGCAAGAAGAAACTGTTGTCTTAAAGACTCCGACAGGCCATGTTTACGGCACTTTAAAAATGCCGGAAATCAAAACAAATATACCTGTCGTATTATTCATTGCAGGTTCCGGACCAACAGACCGCAATGGGAACCAACCCAGAATGCAGAATAACTCCCTGAAAATGTTATCGGAAGGATTATGTAAAAACGGAATCGCCGTGCTGAGTTATGATAAACGCGGAATCGCCGAAAGTGCAGTAAAAGATTGGGACGAAAGCGACATGACCCTCGATGTATATATTGATGACGCCAGCCAATGGGTTGATTTTCTGGCAAAAGACAAACGATTTTCCAACATCATTATCGCCGGGCACAGCGAAGGATCTCTAATCGGGATGATTGCCTCCGGTAAAAATAAACGGGTAAATAAATTTATATCCATTGCAGGACCCGGCCTTCCTTTGGATGAAATACTTAAAGAACAAATGGAAAAGCAGCCGCAAATGGTCAAAGACCTGGTTAACCCGATTATCGACAAGCTGAAAGCAGGTCAGAAAGTCGATAGTATCTCGCCCCTGCTTATCAGCTTGTTTCGCCCCAGCGTACAACCGTTTCTGATTTCTTGTTTTCAATACGACCCCCGGACAGAAATCAGCAAGCTAACAATTCCCGTACTTATTATCCAGGGAACCACCGATATCCAGGTTTCGGTCAATCACGCCGATTTACTGGTCGAAGCGAATCCGAAAGCAAAGAAAAGAATCATCGAAAATATGAACCATATCTTGAAAGATTGTACTTCAACGGAGCAGATGATACAGTTAGGCACTTACACCAACCCTGATATCCCTCTGAATAAAGAAATAGTTCCGGATATGGTGCAGTTCATTCAGAATTAAAAAAGTTCAAAAGCAAATTTAAATCCAAACGAATTATATTCTCCTTTGTTGAGGCTGACAAAAACACCCATGTTAAAAATATAATTCCCTACTCCATAACCCAATTCCGTGTAACAGGGCAACACCGGAGTATAGAGTTGACTGAGATAAATCCGCTCCTTGAATATGTCTTTTGTCACATTCCGAAACAACTGCAGGACAACAAACGGAGCTTCATACATCGCATGAAACTGAACATATGAATTGGAAGCATTGTACCAATAGGAATCCAGTAATTGAAAAACACCTCCAATTCCATCATCCCATGATTGTGGAAAATTCCTTTTGGTAAATTTATGAAAGTCGGCAAAATAGATAGATTGTGTATTTGTGAAAATCCCGGCTCCGGCATAATACTGTACGGAACGAAGAAGTCCCAACGAAATATTTTGTTGTATGTCCATCTCTAATCGTTCGTAATTGCCGTTGCTACCTAAAATACCGCTAATGCCTCTGGCATATTCGGCAGAAAGTGTTGGAAAGAATGACCCTACATATTCTTTTTTCTTTCCGTTAATACGATAGTATTGATTAGGCGTCCACTGAAGTCCAATCACAGGAGTAAATAATTTGTAATTTTTATCTATCAGATTCTCAATATCATCAGTCAAATCATAGCGCAACTCCAGCCGTTCTTCCGATTTGATCGGTTTATATAAATGATAATCCACCCCTAGGTGACCCAAAAAACCATTCAACAGCTCATATCGACCCATCAGCTCGACATAATAGTGCTTATAATACTTCAAATTCAAGTCTTCGAAATCAATTGAATCCGGAATCTCTTTTTGTATCTCATCAATTATTTTTGAATTATACGATTGATTTCTATTTCCTAGAGAAAATTCGATTCTCCCCATTTGACCGGGGGCAAAGAGGTATTTCAACGGAATATTAAAAAAGACTTCTTTTCGCTCGAATACAAACCCTATATTCGGACTGAAATTAATTTCTTGACCGGAGTCCAATGTTTTATTCAATTTTAATTGTTGCCAATACACAATCCCGTCCAGCTTGGAATAAGCTAATTTTAACGGATTAAGTAAACCGGAATAACGAAATTGGGTCGCATTATATTGAAATTGTTTGGGGATAATAATTCCTTTTGCAAAATTCCATGATCTCTTACGGCTTACAACTGAAGTGTCTATAGAGAGCTGTTCTTCTTTTTCGTTTTGATCGTATAAATCTTGTTCTCTTTTCGTCAAAGGAATCGGTCTGTTGGCCTCCCAGAATAATGAATCTTTTACAACAGGCAAGGTATCTAATTCTACATTAAAATGATCACTCAAATCATAACGCATGGATATTTTTTTCTTCTCCGCTTCATTTTCATATTTTTTTATGAACGTATAATCGTATCGCGAACTATAACTATTAACAACCTCATTACCAAGCAACTTCAATCTAAAAAACAGTTCAGTTTCCGTTGGTACAAGAAAATTCTTTTCAGGTAAGCCGAAACTCGTTTTCACATGAAACTCCGAAAAATCCCATTTCCCTTCGACATCGATCCTGGCTATTGCCCACAGTTTATCGACAACATAAATGTATCCGGCAAGTAATTTCTGGCTTTTTATTCTGGGCTCAATCCTGATTTTCAATATCTTATAATTCATCGTATCGATATCCGACTCGTAATAGAAACGGTAATATTTAAATGCTTTTTTAACCGTCGGCATCAATATCTCATCATTGAAGGAAGTCGGATTATATACATTTATATTCAGAAATTGCATCACACGCCGGGAAATATCATCTGCTCCTATATTGGTACCATTAACAGCAATGATCTTTTGAGTAAAATTATTGGGAGCCTGAAAATGAATTTCGGCAATGCTTTCTATAATTGTATTGTCATTTTTTTTATCCAAGGAAAAATAATCCGGAGCAAAACGGAAAAGAAAATTTTTACGTAAAACGCTGGTTGTACCTTTAATATATGTCCTGGAATTATACTCGACAATATACTTGCCATACAATTCCGACCGCTCAAAAACCCGATTCATCACACTGTCGGCAAATGTATCTTCACCTCCTTTTTTTGCAAACACATTTTCGAATGGGAGTGAAAATACAAACAATAAGAAACACAGTTTACATGCCCATGTAAACCCTGTCTTGATGATATAATTGACGCCAAAAAACACCTTTATATACATTCCTCAATCAATCGAATGTAAAAATACAAATTACGCTATAGAAAAAAGAAGTTTTGCATAAAAAAACTGCAACTTTATACAAAATTCTAAAAATATTCCATACTTTTGTGCTGTACAACATTGTTCTAAAACACGATATGGACAAGAAGCAAATAACTGTCGTCGATTTTGCAAGCAGTCTTACTGACGTCTGGCGCTTATTAAACGAGAAGGAACGAGAGTTACTTCGGAAAAATGCTTCAGTTCAATACTTCAAAAAAAACCAGATTATTTATTCGGAAGGAGATGATCCTGATTTTTTGATGTGCCTGCTGAAAGGCAAGGTCAAAATATTCAAAGAAGGCGTCGGCGGCCGAAATCAAATCATCCGGATGATCAAGCCCATTCAATATTTCGGATATCGCGCTCATTTCGCCCGTGAAAAATACCTCACTGCTGCAGCAGCCTTTGAAGCAAGTAACGTCTGTCTGATCCCGATGTATGTGGTCAATGACATCCTAAAAAATAATTTTCAGTTGTGCCAATACTTCATCCACCAGCTATCTGTCGATCTGGGAATTGCCGACGAACGCACTGTCAACTTAACTCAAAAACACATTCGCGGACGCCTGGCCGAATCATTGGTATTCCTTATCGACAGCTACGGACTGGAAGAAGACTTGTCCATCAATATCTACCTGGCAAGAGAAGACCTCGCCAACCTTTCCAACATGACAACATCGAACGCCATACGCACCTTATCTAATTTTGTCACAGAAAAAGTGATCGCTCTCGATGGACGAAAAATAAAAATAATAGACGAAGACAAACTAAGGAAGATCAGCAAATTGGGATGACTTGTACCTCCGCCGGGAATCGAACCCGAATCTAAAGTTTAGGAAACTTCCGTTCTATCCATTGAACTACAGAGGCAGCTTCTATTCAACAAAAAAATAAAAAGTCAGACTTTCATTTTTGCAGTGCAAAAGTAGGATAATTATCTGAAATCACAAAATTAAACAAACTATACAAACACGTTTTGTAGTACTTCAAGAGATTTTAATTCGGGAAAATCCGCAAGATGCAACCGGTAATACTCCAATACTTTATTTATAACAGTGACTCTTTCCGCATGTGAAAACCGGAAATTATACATGTTTTCATAATTCATACGTAATAACAATGCAAAAACAGCACTATCGTCGGGATTCAGGAAGTAAGGATGAAACGGCTTATAAGAAATAAAGACACCGTTTTGCAAATCAAAGAACATTCCTTTGACATAACCCGTCGCATCCGGATAGAAACCCAGGAAATGGCTCAATCTAAAAATGAATACAAGATGAAAATTAGCAATTCCCCTGTCCAGCAAATCCAAAACACGGATCGAATCGCAAATAAAATTAAATAATAACGGATTGGGTTGTATGTCTTTGATGACTTTACTGATAAATTCCGCCAGAAACAGGCTGATCGAGCTTTTGACCGGATCAAAAAGTAAATTTGTTAACGAAATATGAGGCTTTGATTCTTTTATTCGCTGAATATCCCTCAGATTCAAATGCTCTACTTCAAGATCCAAAACAGCCAATGCATGGAAATTGGCTTTTGATACTTTTGATTTTTTTCCTTTCGTTCTGGCTGTAAGATAAGGAATTCGACCGAATTCTTCCGTAAGAATCTGTGTTATGGCATATGTATCGCTATAACCTATCGAATGAAGAACAATGCCTCGCGTTTTATATAACATCCCGATATAAACAATAAGCAACAAAGATACTATATTCAAGCAAATAGTATACTCCAAAGAAAAAAGAATTAAAAATATTTTGCTAATTTAAAAAATAGCTCTATATTTGCACCCGCAAACGACAAGACGGCCCATTCGTCTATCGGTTAGGACGCAAGATTTTCATTCTTGAAAGAGGGGTTCGATTCCCCTATGGGCTACAAGTTAAAAACAGATTAAAAACAGGTTCATAAAAGATGGCAAATCATAAATCATCTGTAAAGAGGATCAGACAAACGTTAACAAGAAGATTGCGTAACAGATATTACGCAAAAACAGCAAGAAATGCTGTCCGGGATCTTCGCAACACAACGAATAAAAACGAAGCGTTGGAATTATATAAAAAAGTAAGTTCCATGTTGGATAAGTTGGCGAAGAAAAATATTATTCACAAGAATAAAGCCGGAAATCTCAAATCAAAATTAGCGTTGCACGTCAACAAACTCAACTAAAGATTCGACTCTTTAATCAAAAAATAAAGAAGCCGACCCGTAAATGGTTCGGCTTTTTGGTTTTTCATTCACAATAAAACCTTAAATTTGCAACGTTCACGAAAAAAAACGGTATGGGCAGAGCCAAGCAGCATATATTATCTTTTATCGCTAACCGATGGGATACCGGAAGTCTAATCCGTCACTCCCAGTCGGTGCTTATTTTTCCATTCTATCATACTGTTTCAGATCATTATCTCCCTCATATACACCCGCTTTATACTCCTAAAACGACATCGGAATTTTCAAAAGACCTGGATTTTTTATTGAATCATTTTCAACCTGTCGGGATGGAAGATGTAATGGCCCATATCGAAGGAACCAAAATAATCTCCAAACCCTCTTTCCATCTTTCCTTCGACGATGGTTTAAGAGGAGTATACGAGATTGCTCTACCCATCCTTTATCAAAAAGGAATTCCTTTCACTGTATTCATTAACAGCGCTTTTGCGGATAACAAAGATTTGTTTTATCGTTACAAGGCGGCATTGATCGTCAATCAGTTAAATAAGAAATCTCCTCAACCGGAAACGCTAAAAATTTTGTCATGCACCTATCCGGAAAGAGCTAAATTAGATCTTATTGCCGGAGCATTTGCAATCAATTTTCAAGATTTCCTTCAAAAACAACGCCCTTATTTATCCTTGAGTGAATTGAAACAAATGCATGACAAGGGGGTTACAATCGGAGCGCACAGCATCGACCACCCTCCGTTTACTCAAATCAGCGACAAAGAGCAAATCAGACAAGTTGTTAAATCAAGCGCTTACATCCAAAAAAATATCGGAGAACAACGTCGTTATTTCGCTTTTCCATTTACAGATACAGGTATTTCCGAAGCCTTTTTTTCAGATATTTCAGCTCAAGTCGATCTGACTTTCGGAACATCAGGTATTTACTTCCGTCAGAAAGGAAGACACATCGGACGCATTGACATGGAAAAATACGGGAAAAATGCCCGGGAATGTGTGAATAAAGCTTGCTTGGCTCGAATTTTAAAACACCATATTTAGGCATGGAACTGATAAAAATAAAATTGAAAGACATTCAAACTTATAGTGAAAGTGAGCAGTTCAAGCAATTCGCCATAAAACCGATATCTCCGTTGCGAATCAAGTCTTACCTGAATAATCCGCGGGCAGACCAAGATGATTTTGTGCTCTACATGCTTATTCGGGACAATGAATTACTGGCATTCCGAACAATCCTTACCGACTCTATCCGGATTCAGGGTAAAGAAGAAAAGTTCGGATGGTATAGCGGAACATGGGTGCATCCGAAATACAGACGATTGGGATTCTCAAAAAAACTGTTTTACGAAAGTTTTGGGGATTGGAACAAGAAAATGATGTTTACCAACTATGCAGAAAGTTCTAAATCTCTATATTTAGAATCAAATAGCTTCTCTATGCTAAGAGAAAGGGTTGGAATGCGGTTTTACTTGTTTCCGGACTTATACGATATCCTGAAAAAGAAAAAGGGATACAGCCATATCAGCTGGTTATTATTCATATTATCCGGATGCATTGAATGGTGCGTCAAAATCAAGTTACCTCTATTATTGAAAGGCATCAATCAAGAATGTTCCGAAATAGATTATTTGGATGAAGCATGCCAAAATTACCTTAAAGAATATCATCCGGAGAGTTTATTCGGAAGAGGTATCGACGAGTTATCCTGGATTCTAAGTGATCCTTGGGTTACAGAAAAGGCTGCCGCCGGATTCAATTATCCGTTTTCTTATTCCGGAATTAAATTCAAAATGAGAATCGTTAAAATAATCGACCGGAATCAAATGACAGGATTTTTCATCTATTCTCTAGTCAACCGAAAGATGAAAATAATATACTACTTTACGAATAAACCTGAATTTCAACAGATGGTTCAAGCCATTTTAAAAATAGCCATAAATCTGAAAATAAGTCATTTAACAATTCTAGAGCCTCAGCTGGCTGCTGAAATCAAAAAACATTCGAAGGTATTCACTTTTTCTAAAAAATTAGAGTCCAATATCTATACCTCATTTCCGATAGAGCAGCCCAATAACCTGATTGTTTTCGATGGAGACGGAGATAATTGTTTTACCTGAATTTCTTAATCAGGTTATAGGTTTCGGTATATATGTTTTTTGCTCTGATTCTCGGATATAATTCCATTTCTGCACCAAAACCTTCAAAAAACCAGGCGATATTAGGAATAGAGGAGCCTTCAAAATCCAATTCACATTCAGAGCCGGCATTGGAATGAATCAGTTCATCAATGATCAAAGACATGCTTTGTTTCTGCCGTCCTTTTTCGGAAGAAATCCCTCCCAAATAATAGATCCTGTTTTTCCAACAAACAAACAAGGCGCACGACAACAAAGACCCGTCAGCATCTTTTGCGTTCCAGATTGCTGTTTTTGTGTTTTTGCCGATGCCCTCCAATAAATGCTTTAACAGAGGTATCATCCTCAAAACCGGCCGGTTTTGAACCGCATTGGCAACAAGGAAATCCAAATACATCTGTGAATCTGTCGATTGACTTATCATCAAATTCGCTTTTGCGACTTTTTTGATATTTTTTAAGCAACTGTCTTTGTAAGCACTTCTAAGCTCTTCATACGTTTTCTTCAATTTTAAAACATAATTCCGCTGAAAGGTAATACCCGGATATTCAAAACAATTTCCTGTATTTAACTGTAAATCAAAAAAATTATATGGAATTTGCCGGATGAAAGAGTCAAAAATCTCCTGATTCAGCAGCTCCTTTGAAAAAACACCTAATTGTTGACAAAAAGGAGGTTGTACTAAATATGTTATAAAGAAACGCTTTTTTACAGGCAGAGGCATTACAAAATCATAATTTTCGGATTTCAACAGTTCCCATCCGGGCGAAACCATATCGAGATACCACGACATCGCATAGAGCGTGCCTTGTAAAGAATTTCCGATACAACGGTCGTAAGCTTCTTTATCTATTTCGTGGTGTTTGATGTGATCTAATTTCATAATTTCAATCCATCCAATAAACGAACATACAAATCGATAGCTTCCCTAATTTCCATGAGTTCAATGTATTCGTCGGCAGTATGAGAACGAGCCGACTCTCCCGGTCCCATCTTCAGAGTAGGAAAAGACATCAATGCCTGATCTGAAAGTGTTGGAGATCCAAAAGGAACTTTACCAAGCATAATCGAACGTTTCACAAACGGATGATCGATCGAAAGGGCTGATGAATGGAGACGAAATGAACGTGCTGTTACTTCACATCCGCACAATTCCGAAATCAGCCTGAACAAATCGATGTTATTGTAACATTCATTGGTACGAACATCGATAGTAAGGTGACATCGATCCGGCACTATATTATGCTGAACACCGGATTCAATCAGGGTTACAGACATCTTTACCTTCCCCAGCCATTCGCTCACAAGAGGGAATTCATAACTACGGAACCAATCGATCACAGGGATCGCTTTATAAATAGCATTTTCTCCTTCATCACGCGCAGCATGTCCCGACTTTCCATAAACTACCGCATCCAACACCATCAAACCTTTTTCTGCAACAGCAGGATTCATTCCGGTCGGTTCTCCTACCAAACCAAAAGAAACAGCAGGAAGTAAGGGTAACACACTCTCAACACCTCCTTTTCCAGACACTTCTTCTTCGGAAGAAGCTAAAAAAATAAGATTGTAAGGCTGTGATTGACGCGTCAATATCAGGAATGCATGCAAAAGGGAGACCAAAGAAGCTCCGGCATCATTGCTCCCCAAACCATACAGCTTCCCTTCTTCTTCCAAAGGAGTAAAAGGGTCTATAGACCATCCGGCAACAGGTTTTACCGTATCGATATGAGAATTCAGCAAAATGGTCGGCTTTACTTCATCAAAATCCGGTGCAATTATCCAACAATTATGACCTGATCGATGAGGCGTTAAACCATATTGCTTTATATAGTGTTCTATTATAGAAATAGCCTCAGATTCTTCTCTACTGAAAGAAGGACAAGCTATCAGCTGTTTAAGTAGCTCAACACTATTATAATACAAACTATCGACATCCATAATCTTCAAAGTTTATGCAAAGTTAAAATAAAAAACAGTACTTTTGACAACACTTTAATATGTATGAACTAATTTTTTATAGTTGAAAGCAAATCGCTTAAAAAAACGAAAACACCAATGAAATATTCTTTTTTATCTGACCTGATTCATAATAAAGCAGAGGTACTTGGAGATCAGGAGGCATTAAAAATCCGGGATATCCATTCGAAAAAATGGGAATCTGTTTCCTGGAATACTTTTTCTTCAAAAATCAAATCAACAGCATGTGCTTTATGTCGTTATGGGATTCAGGAAGAGTCGCGCATAGGGGTTTACACTTCGAATATGGCAGAATGCTTCTATCTGGATTTTGCAGCATTCTCAAACCGAGCTATTTCAGTCCCTATGTATGCAACGTCCTCCATTCCTCAGATTTCATATATAATCAGCGAAGCAAAAATCTCATTGTTATTTGTTGGAGAACAAATTCAATACGATTATGCCCATGCGGTACTGAAAGACAATGCATATTTAAAACAATTGGTTCTGATTGATAAAGGGATAAAAAAGGCAAAAGGAGATACAACTTCCGTATATTACGATGAGTTCATCGATGCCTCAAAAATAACAGAAGAAGAGATCCGGACGGTCGAAAATAGAATGAAAGAAGTAAAAGAAGATGATATTGTGCATCTTATCTATACTTCCGGTACGACAGGAGAGCCCAAAGGGGTCATGTTGACTCAGGGAAACTACATGGAAGCTTTAAAAATACATGACATACGCTTAGGTTATCTTCCTGAACGGTTTTTATCCATGTGTTTTCTTCCATTAACCCATATTTTCGAAAAAGCCTGGTCGTTTTATTGTCTGTACAAAGGTTGTACTTTAGCAATCAATCTGGATCCCAGGGAAATCCGGACAACAATGAAAGAAGTTCGTCCGGAAGCCATGTGCAGTGTTCCTCGTTTTTGGGAAAAAGTATTTATAGGCGTTCAGGAAAAGATTGATAATATGAGTTTTATACTCAAGTTAATATTTAAAGATGCTGTTGAAACCGGAAGAAAACATAACTTAGTCTACCGAAATAAAGACAAAAAAGCCCCCTGGTGGATCCGTCAGAAATTCAGATTATATGACAAACTCATTTTCAATACAATAAAAAAAGAAATCGGCATTGAAAATGGAGTCATTTATCCTTGTGCCGGCGCTGCCCTTTCCGACGATATCAACCTGTTTATCCAATCGATAAACATTCCTCTTGTCTATGGTTACGGACTAACAGAAACAACAGCTACAGTCAGTTGTTTTACTAAAACTGATTTTAAAATCGGAACAATAGGAAAAGTCATGCCTGAAGTCGATGTTCGCATTGCGGAAAACAATGAAATTCAGGTCAAAGGAAAAATCGTGATGAAAGGCTACTTCAACAAACCGGAAGAAACAGCCAAAACGTTCACAGAAGACGGCTGGCTTCGTACCGGAGATGCGGGTCTTCTTGATCAGGACAATCATCTTTTCATCACAGAACGAATCAAAGATTTGTATAAGACAATAAACGGCAAATACATTGCTCCTCAACAGTTAGAAGCCCGGTTGGCGGGAGACCGCTATATTGAAATAGCTGCAATCATCGGTAATCAACGGAAATATGTAACGGCGCTGATCGTTCCGGATTTTAACGAACTGCAAAATTATGCCAAACAACACCTGATTCTCTTCGATTCGATCGAAAGTTTATGCAAGAATCCTCTCATCAATGCATTGTATAAATTAAAGATCGACAGTATGCAAAATGAGTTTGCCAATTACGAACAAATCAAAAAATTCACTCTGCTGCCGACTCCGTTCTCCATTGAATCGGGAGAACTGACAAATACATTAAAAATAAAACGGAATTTTGTGGAAAACAAATATAAAGAGATCATCGATTCGATGTACGACGACTAAAAATGAAGTCCATTATGAAGAAAATATTGAATACCATTTTAAACGGATATCTGGGGTTGCTTTTCCCTTTGATTATGACAATCATCCTCCTTCAAAAATTACATCATTTGATTTATCCGTTGGTTTTGACGATAGAGAATAAATTGCACATATCCCGTGCATTGGGAGCATTAGGAATTATTTTTATTTCCGCATTTATTATGATAATCCTCGGATATTTTGCAGGATTACTAATAAAAAGCCCTTTTATCAAAAAGGAAGTGGGAAAATTTGAAGAAACGGTACTAAGTAAAATACCTATGTACAACCTTATAAAATCACTTTTCGGGACAGAAATAGGAATAAAGGGGAAAGATAACTTCCGGCCGGCGCTACTGGCCGACGAGCAATCGTTTTCGCTTTGTTACGTGACCAGTGAAAGTGATGAATATTATACCGTCTATGTCAGTGAAGGCGGATTAAGCGGAGGAGAACTCAAAATCGTTCCTAAAAACAGGGTCAGGCTACTGGATATCGGATTAAATGAATTTACACGTCTGATCAAACAATATGGCGTTAATTCGGCTCAATATGCCGAATCATTCCTGAAGAAATAATATCGATTCCGGTCCCATATTGAACAATAAATCGATTATACTCAAGTTCGGTTGAAAGCCGGATCGGTTTTGAAATACCTGGTAATATTCTTTAAAATTCGACAGAACAGGAACTTTCTTAGGATGAATAGCTTCTCTGAAATCCCGCTCATTTTCCAAAAAGTCTATTTTATAAGAAGTCGTATAAGATATTTTCGGTTCAATGTCAATTAAACGGCAGATCAGAGCTCTCAATGCCTCATTGAAATCGAATAAAAACGCTATTTTTTTCTCATAAAACGAACGGAAATCATCTTCATAATATTCAAAAAAAGGAGTGGAATTGTAAGCCGAAACAATGGCATTCCAATGCAAATGTCTCCAATTCCCATGATCAGCAATCCGGATATCTTTGATCAAACATTTCAATGTTGGCGGACGTTCGACGGGAATACTCAATGTTTGCAGTCCATTCGCAGAAGCAATCACACAACGATTGGCATAAGTCTGCTTCAGGTAGTGACCAAACGACTCGATAAAAACCTTCCCTTGCTGCGCCAGAAAAGTATAATATTCTACCGGAGCAAGGTAAGCTGTCGACAAATAAATGGCGTTATCACTCATTCCCAACCAGTCGGAACAAACGATTCCAACGAATACCTCCGTCAAAAAGGGTCCGGTCTTTATCCGTAGAAAGCCAGATAAGGATTGGTTTTCCTACCACATGATCTTCCGGAACAAATCCCCAGGAACGGGAATCGGCGGAATTGTGGCGGTTATCTCCCATCATGAAATAATAATCGTATTTGAAAGTATAGCTATTCGCAGGAACACCATTGATAAAAATTTTAGAACCGTCGATTCTCAAAGTATTGTTTTCATAGTTTCTGATGCACCGTGAATACAATGCCAGATTCTTTTCATTCAACACAATTGTTTCTCCTTTCTTAGGAATCCAGAGCGGACCAAAGTTATCCCGGGTCCAACCTGTTTGATAGCTCTTTCCGGGATAGTAGTACGTACCACCAAAAACTTCCGGTTCTAGAACAATCGATCTGGCCCATCCCATTTTCTTTATATGAGTCAAAGCTTCCTGAGTCAGAGGTATTCTGTAGACCGGATTATAAGATCCATTCTCTGTAGGTTTGATCCCTAAAAAATCAAAAATAGCCGGAGCGCTCGGATCATTATTTTCCAACATCCGGTCGGCTTTACTGACATTCAAAGAACGAAACTGTTTGTCTGTCCAAAGTGCACCTGAAGTTTCCACATAATAGTTCAGCTGCATTTGTTTGGGGTCTGGCAGTTGTTTTCCATCGATAAACACCTGATTATTTATAATTTGTAATGAATCTCCAGGCATTCCGACACAACGTTTGACGTAATTTTCTCTACGATCGACCGGCCGATAGACAATATCCCCAAAAGTCGCTTTATCCGTAATGACCTGATCCCGACCATAGATATCACATAATTGATAAAAATCGGGGTTTTGTTGTTTCAATGCAACCGTGTCTCCCGTAGGAAAGTTAAATACCACAATATCATAACGTTTCACTTCTCCAAGACCTTTCAAACGATGGTAAGGCCATTGCGGCCAGTCTATATAAGACTTGCAATTCAGTATAGGCATTGTGTGCTGAGCCAATGGAAACGAAAGCGGAGTGTTCGGAACACGAGGGCCATAACTCAATTTGCTTACAAAAAGATAATCTCCAACCAATAATGTTTTTTCAAGTGAAGATGTCGGTATTTTATAGTTCTGAAAAACAAATAAATGAATAATATACACAGCGATTAAAGCAAATACAATTGCATCTACCCACTCTGCCACTTTACGCACTTTTTTATTTTTTGACTTTTTCCATGCTCCCCAAGGGACTATTTTGGAAATATAAATATCAAAAATCAAAGGAATTCCGAGTAGCAACCAATAATTACCAACCCAGAATGTAAACAGAAGATATAGAATAGAAACGATAGCAAATTTGATCCATTGCCCTTTTGTTGCTTTTCTCATTGTCGTATTATTAAAAGTTAAATATATCGTTCATCGTTAAAAACCCTTTTTTATCCTGGATAAACTCTGCCGCTAAAACAGCTCCCAGAGCAAATCCTTTCCTGTTTTTGGCATCATGTTTAATGCTGATGACATCTGCGTCGGATTCATAAACTACCGTATGAATCCCCGGAACCTCTCCTTCCCGGAAAGACACTATTTCAAGCTCGTCGGGTCGGGAAGCTTTTCCCTCTACCCATTTTTCTTTTCTGTCGATGTTTTCTATAATATTTTCTGCGAGCGTAATTCCTGTCCCGCTTGGAGAGTCCAGTTTATGAATATGATGAACTTCTTCCATGCGCACATCATAGGAAGGAAATTGATTCATGATACGCGCCAGGTATTTATTTACAGCAAAAAACACATTAACTCCGACACTATAATTAGACGCATAAAAAAATGTTTTATCATTTTCCTTGCATCTCTTTTTTACCTCATTCAAATGTCCCAGCCAGCCCGTTGTTCCTGCGACGACAGGAATATCCCGGTCAAAACATTTTTGATAATTAGAAAGCGCTGTCTCCGGTCGGGTAAACTCAATCGCAACATCTGCCGATTTGAATCCGGGAGAATCAAAATCCTGCTGATTGTCGACGTCAATAATGGCTACAATCTCATGTTTGCGATCCAGGGCTATTTTCTCAATCTCCCTACCCATTTTACCATAACCGATCAATGCTATTTTCATACGTAAATATTTACTTTTATATTATTGTCGTAGGAAACTCGCATTTTCATTATCTAGGACTTACATACATGTCAATGCTCGTTTTCATACGATAATTTTTATTCTAATCTTTATTCTTAAAATAAATATCAAGCATTCGCTTGGCTGCTACAAATGAACTGATTTCCGAATGAAGAACCTGTTGTTCTTTTATTTTCAGTTCTTTTTCTATTTGTGAATCATGATAGAAATTAGATTTCAATTGTTCATTGATGCTTTCATACATCCAGAATTTCGATTGATTATTCCGTTTGGACTGAAAATATCCATTCTTTTTTGTAAAATCAATAGATTCGAAAACCATGTTCCAGACTTCCTGAATCCCTAATTTATAATATCCTGAATATGTTAATACTTTCGGACTCCAACCCGATTCCGGAAGAGGAAATAGATGCAATGCATTCCGGAATTGAGCGGCAGCCAGGTTTGCTTTTTCAATATTACTCCCATCCGCTTTATTCACAATAATACCATCTGCCATTTCCATGATACCCCGCTTGATTCCTTGTAGTTCATCCCCTGTTCCGGCTAGCTGGATCAGTAAAAAGAAGTCAACCATGGAATGTACGGCCGTCTCCGACTGTCCTACTCCCACAGTTTCAACAAAAACCGTATCAAACCCCGCCGCTTCGCAAAGGATAATCGTTTCACGCGTTTTTCGGGCAACACCACCCAATGAACCGGCAGAAGGGGAAGGACGAATAAAAGCGTCAGGTTCTTTCGAAAGCTCTTCCATCCTTGTTTTATCTCCCAGGATACTCCCTTTCGTGCGTTCACTGCTCGGGTCTATCGCAAGAACAGCCAATTTCTTCCGGCGTTTCTCTATCAAATGCATACCAAAAGCATCGATAGAAGTACTCTTTCCTGCGCCAGGCACACCTGTGATTCCTATTCTGACAGAGTTGCCCGAATACGGAAGGCATTTTTCGATGATCTCCTGAGCCAGTTGTTGATGTTCATTCTTCTGGCTTTCCAGTAGAGTAACCGCCTGACTTAATATGGTAATATTTCCCTGAAGGATTCCTTCAATATATTCCGACACGGTATAAACACGACGCTGCGATCGCTTATTTTTTAAATAAGGATTAACAACAGGAGGTTGAGCAATACCTTGATTGACAACAAGTCCTGCATATTGAGGATCATTTTCAGGATGTTGCATGAATATTTTATTACGGTCTGACTGCGAATCGCACTTCCTTCACAGCATTGCTAGGATCATTCGTTATGATTTCAAGTATACCGCTAATTGAAGTCGTAATTTTCTTGGGCTGAGCTATTAATTTAACTTCTATGATTTCGCCGGATTTAACAGTTGTCTTGGGACAAGAAATTGTTATCATCGGCGTATTCGATCTAATTTTTCTGATAATTAAATCCGAAGGTCCTGCATTTGAAATTTTAATAACCTGAGTTCCGGAAGTTCCCTTGTCACTCAACTGTCCGAAATTGACAAATGTAGGATTTAACCCTAACCTTGGAGCCGTCGAAATTTCGACGCCTTTGAAGTCATCTGTTATTGTCGCTGAATATTGGAATTTATTTCCAGTGTTTGCTTTTGCATTATTGACCAGTATTTCAAAAGAATTATCCAAGCGTCCATATATCTTTGCAAGCGAGGCATTGAAAGTCACATTCATTATTCCTGCTGTATTCGCCGGTATTGTGGCCGGGACTGCAACAACGGTAAGGTAAGCCGGTAATTTTCCGAATTTCAAAGTCATTGGGGTTTTTCCGGTATTGAAAATTTCAACAGATTGTATTTTTTTGTCCGTATTTGCAATTTGTCCGAAATTAATCCATGCATTTTTAAGTCTCAGATCTCCCATTTGAATAGGATAGGCCTCAGCAGGAGAAAGTTTTTTAGGAACAACATTTCCTTTTATTGTTAATACCACGGTTGCATTTGAAGCATTACTATAAACAGTTATCGTCTTAGTAAAAGGGCCCGGGCGGCCTTGTGCCGCATAGGTTACGGTTACTTTACCTGATCCTCCCGGTGCAATAGGTTCTTTTGTCCATTCCGGGGTCGTACATCCGCAAGATGCAGTAACACGACTCACGACCAAAGGAGCGTCTCCTTTATTGGTAAAAGTAAAATTACAACTGGCATTCCCATCTTCCTCTGCAATTTCTCCAAAATCGTATGTTGATGCAGGGAAGTTAATAACCGGTTTGCTTTGAGCAAATGTTAAAGAAGTGGCAACATACATACACAATATAAAAAATATCGTACGTTTCATATTTTATCCAATTAAAGTAGGTTTAATATATTTAAGAGTACAAAGTTAATTATTAAAACACAAAAAGACGTTTTATTTTTTATTTATTAACATTCAACAATAAAAATCAAGATTCAACCGGCTCAGTAACTGTCGGTTTGGCATCCGAATCTTCATCTTCCGCATTGTTTTCAGCGGGTTGTGTGCTTACGGCATGGATTCGATCCGTAAAATCTTTATCCGACTTGATTTTTTTCAGTGCCATGTGGGCGGCTTGTTGCTGGGATTCTTTCTTTGAATATCCGGTTCCCGTTCCGGCTAATATTCCATTGAGAGTGACCTGAGTTTGAAAAACCGGATTATTTTCTCCATCCGTAAAGCTTTCAATCAAGTTAAATTCAAGATTTATTTTGAATTTTTGCGCCCATTCCAAAAGTTTTGATTTGAAATTGACTTCTTTTTTAGCTAATAAATCGATGTTAATAAACGGAGCAACAATTTTTTTATCAATAAAATCTTTAGCCGTTTCATAGCCTTTATCAAGATAAATAGCTCCGATCAGGGCTTCAAGAGCATTCCCGACGATATGATTTTTTTGTGAATTCGAACGCAAAGAGGATATGATAATCTTATGTAGACCCAGCTCTATAGCAACACGGTCCATCGTTTCTCTCTTTACAATTTTGGAACGGGTATTGGTTAAAAAACCTTCATTTTTATTTTGAAACCGACGATAGACCAAATCAGCGACAACAGCATCTAAAACAGCATCTCCCAGGAATTCCAGGCGCTCGTTATTCAAGTATCGTCCGTTCTGGATCTCTTTGGAAGATGATTTATGTCGTAAGGCCTCCTCATAATAAACAATATTGTCCGGATAGAAGCCCAATATCTTATAGAAAGCAAAATAAGACTCTTTCTTCGGATGAAGAAAGAGTCTTATCTTTTTTACAATATCATTAATCACATGCTTACTTTATAAATTTCTTAACGATTATACAAGCATTATGCCCTCCAAAACCAAATGTATTGGACAGAGCAGCTCTGACTTCACGTTTTTGAGCTTTATTAAAAGTAAAGTTCAATTTATAATCAATTTCCGGATCTTCATCTCCTTCTGTAAAGTTTATTGTCGGAGGGACAATATCATTCTGAACAGAAAGGATACACGCCATGGCTTCGACAGCGCCGGCAGCTCCCAGCATATGGCCGGTCATCGACTTCGTCGAGCTTATATTAAGCTTATAAGCTTGATCTCCGAATACTTCTTTGATCGCTTTACATTCAGACGGGTCTCCAACCGGAGTTGAAGTTCCATGCACATTAATATAATCGATATCTTCCGGTTTCATTTCCGCATCAGCCAACGCATTACGCATTACCAACATCGCTCCTAAGCCTTCCGGATGAGAGGCGGTCAGGTGATAAGCATCTGCAGACATTCCACCACCAACTATCTCTGCATAGATTTTAGCTCCACGGGCAAGCGCATGTTCCAATTCTTCAAGGACAAGACAAACAGCTCCTTCTCCCATTACAAACCCATCACGACTTTTGCTGAACGGACGCGATGCTGTTTCCGGAGAGTCATTGCGAGTTGACAAAGCTGTCAACGCATTGAATCCGCCTACTCCTGAAACTGTCACTGCAGCTTCAGCTCCTCCGGTCACAATCATATTGGCTTTACCCAAACGGATCAAATCAAATGCAGCTATCGCTCCGTTAGTAGAAGAAGCACAAGCAGAAACCGTACCAAAATTCGGACCTCTGAATCCATACATCATAGAAACATGACCTGCAGCGATATCGCTGATCATCTTCGGAATGAAAAACGGATTGAATTTGGGTCCTATATCTTCGTGCAGATAATAATTACCCGCTTCTTGTTCAAATGTTCCAATTCCTCCAATTCCCGATGAGAACACAACTCCGACCCTGTCCAAATTTTCTTTTTCAAGGTCAAAAGCAGCGTCTTCCACAGCTTCTTTAGCTGCAACAACGGCTAATTGAGAATATCGGTCGAATTTCCGGGCTTCTTTGCGGTCAAAGTGTTCATTCGGATCAAATCCTTTCACTTCGCATGCAAATTGAGTCTTGAATTTCGATGCATCGAATAAAGTAATGGGTCCGGCCCCACTTACTCCGCTAATCATGGACTCCCATGTGGTTTTCACATCGTTGCCCAATGGAGTAATGGCCCCCAGACCCGTTACAACTACTCTTTTTAATTCCATGAGGTTTTAAAATTAGAGTTTCGTTTACTTTACGTTAGCTTCAATATAAGAGATAGCGTCGCCGACAGTACCGATTTTTTCAGCTTGATCGTCCGGAATAGAAATTCCAAATTCTTTTTCAAATTCCATAATCAGCTCAACTGTGTCAAGTGAATCTGCTCCGAGGTCATTTGTAAAGCTTGCGCCGTTAGTAACTTCAGATTCTTCTACGCTGAGTTTATCAACGATGATATCCTTAACTCTTGATGCAATTTCAGACATAATTTTTAATTTTTAATGAATAATAAAATATTACTTTTTATTTTTGCAGTGCAAAGGAACGCATTATTCTTGAAACAAAAAAGAAATTTCAGAAAAAATTGCACAATAATGACGTTATTGTGCATCAAAAAAGTTAAATATAAATGAAAAAAATAGCCATTTTTGCATCCGGATCAGGCTCTAACGCTGAAAATATCATTCGATATTTTGCTGATAATAATAAGGTTATATCCCCTATTATCATTAGCAACAACCCGAATGCGTTTGTACATGAACGTGCAAAAAAATTAGAGATTCCTTCCTACACATTTAACAAATTGCAATTTGAAAACGGAGAAGTGCTGGAGCTTTTGAATAAATCGAATGTCGATTTTATCATCCTCGCCGGATTCTTATTAAAAGTCCCGGAAAACATTCTTCAAGCCTTCCCGGAACGTATCATTAATATCCATCCGGCATTGTTGCCTAAATTCGGGGGAAAAGGGATGTACGGCATGCATGTTCATGAAGCTGTAATCGCTGCCGGAGAAAAAGAATCAGGAATCACAATCCACTGGGTTAATGAACATTATGATGACGGGGCTATTATTTTCCAGACTCGTTGTGACATAGCGCCTTCAGACACAGCAGAAGATGTCGCAAACAAAGTCCACGCACTGGAATATGAATTTTTTCCGAAGGTCGTAGATGAATTATTGTTTCAAAAGCTATTTTAATTTTTAGATAAATTGTGTAACTTTGCCCAGTAAATGGAAAATATGAGTTGTGAGTAACTGATTTTATTTCATTTTCGTCTGACTATTTTGTCTACTAACATTAATGTATATATAATGAGATTGAATAACATTTTGAGTATTTTCGCTCCTAAAGACGTCAAATTTTTTCCTCTTTTCAATGAAACGGCGGATGTGTTGGTCCAGGCATCAGCTTTGTTGAAAGAACTCTTTTCCTCTACCAATGAAGAGCAGCGAATAGAGTTGTGTAAACAAATTAAAGCCGAAGAAATCAGAGGAGATAAAGCTACCGGACGCATAGTGAAAGCGCTAAACGAGACTTTCATTACTCCTTTTGACCGGGAAGATGTCAACGCTTTAGCCGACGAAATGGACGATGTGATGGACGCCATGAACAGAGCTGCCCAAAAAGTATTGCTTTATGCTCCCAAAAGATTACCGGAATCTACACTTCAACTTGCAGATATTATCAACAGGGGTACGCATGAAATTCAAAATGCGACCATAGAACTGCCCAGATATAAACATACGAATCAAAAGCTTCGTCAGATCTATAAAGAGATCAAACGATTAGAAGAAGAAGCCGACGCTGTTTATGAAAATGGGATCATGCTGCTTTTCAGACAAGAAACGGATACGATAGAATTGATCAAACAAAAAGAAATTATCCAGGAAATGGAAAAAACAGCCAATAAGATCAATAATGTTGGTAAGGTGTTCAAATCCATTTTTGTAAAATATACATAAAACAAATGATATGACATTATTGATCGTTGTTATTGTTTTAGCAATCATCTTTGACTTTATTAATGGATTTCATGATGCTGCGAATTCAATCGCTACAGTTGTATCCACACGAGTCCTGACTCCTTTTCAAGCGGTTCTGTGGGCTGCATTTTTCAATTTCGTAGCTTATTTTATTGCCGTGCATTTTTTAGGAGGATTCGGAGAAAGTATTGCCAATACTGTTGCTAAAACAGTAAAACCGGAATTCATTACAACCGAAATCGTAGCTGCCGGGCTTATCGCTGCAATTATATGGAACTTGCTTACCTGGTGGCTTGGAATACCCTCTTCATCGTCTCATACGTTGATTGGAGGATTTGCGGGAGCCGCTATCGCCGGAAATAATTTTAATTTTGCTTCGGTAGACGGCGGAACAATTAGCTTTATTGCTATTTTTATTGTAGGAGCGCCATTGATTGGTATGGTTACCGGCTTATTGGTTACCATCCTGACCTACCATGTGGCAAAATATGTGAAGCCGGCCAAAGCCGACAAGTGGTTCAAACGCCTGCAACTGGTATCGTCAGCAGGTTTAAGTATCGGTCATGGTCTCAATGATTCACAAAAAGTGATGGGTATCATAGGGGCTGTATTGATTGCGAATCAAGCTCTTCCAGGCTTACCTGATTTTATGAAAATGAGTAGTATGTCTGAAATCCATGAATGGATCCCATTTACATGTTTTACTGCAATTGCTTTCGGTACCATGTGTGGTGGATGGAAAATCATGAAAACAATGGGGAACGGTATTACCAAAATTACCCCGGTAGAAGGCTTTTGTGCTCAGACAGCGGGCTCTATCACACTCTATATTTCCGAAGCTTTACACGTACCTGTCAGTACCACCCACACCATCACGGGAGCCATTATGGGGGTCGGAGCGGTAAAAAGACTTTCGGCTGTCCGTTGGGGGGTTACCATTAATCTGCTATGGGCATGGATATTAACCATTCCGGTTAGTGCATTATTAGCAGCGTTGATCTACCTTCTCATGTCTGCAATAGGAATTTAATGCTTCATTATTTTAATCCGGGACATGAAGCAGCCGTATTGAATAGCTCGCCTTATTATACATTGCCGGCCAATCCGCAGAAAATGCAGCAAGACCTGCAATTGCTGCCCGCCTGGTACGCTGATCCGGACGATTTCGTCTGGCTCGACAAGCCGTTGCCGGAATCATTTGTTCAAAGTGTTACGAGCCGTTTTCAAAAATTACCGAAAGTACTCACTGCCAGCAATATTCATCCGTTTAAAGATCAACTGTCAGAAACAAAAGCGATACTCTGGGGACTATCTCCTCAGGGTATTTATTTTTTTAATCAATTGAATGCACGGCATCATTTGAATCTGCAAGTCCCTCCGTGGGATCATTCTTATTATGGATTATGCAGTCGCCGGACAGCCCGGGAGTGCTTACAAACGATTATCAATCAGATTCCTGAAATAGCTCCCGATATCGTGCCGGAATTCTACAATGAGATCGGGTCTATTGAACAGGAAATGTTGAAAAAACAGACTACCCGGTTTTTGATAAAGGCTCCTTATTCTTCATCAGGAAGAGGTTTACTCTGGATTGAACCGGGACAGGCAGACCAATCTTCCCTGCAAATCCTGCGAGGAATGTTAAAAAAACAGCATGAAGTTTCATTGGAGAGAGCGCTGGATAAACAGTCGGATTTCGCGATGTTGTTTCATTCCAACGACGACGGATCAGTTGATTTAAAAGGATATTCTTTATTTCAAACTGATGCCAAAGGAAATTACAAAGGGAATTATCTCCTATCACAGAAGCAAATCGAATCAAAGATTTCAGAATCATTGGATACTCTTCTTTTGGAAAAAGTGAAGCAGTGTTTAAATCAATACCTCAGTCAATGCATTGCACCTCATTATAAAGGGTGTATTTGCATCGATATGATGCTATACCGTGAAAATAATCGAATCCGCTTGCATCCCTGTGTTGAAATCAATCTGCGCTACAGTATGGGTTGGCTGGCTCTTCACTTATTCCGGAACTACTTCGACGAAAACGCGTGCGGAAGTTTTCAGATAGAGTTTCATAAACAACCGGAAGTAATCAATCGACGACATCAGGAAATGCAATTAAAAGCGCCGTTGGTATTAAAAAACGGAAAAATTGTCAGTGGATATATGCCGTTGTGCCCTGTCGATAACGAAACCAATTATAGCGCTTATATATTAGCTTCCACAGGCAATTAGAATCATTATAAACAAGCCTGCCGAAATTCAATCAATATCAACAACAAACGATTTAAGAGCAGGATCTTGCATCGATTTAGGAACAGAATTTTTTACCAGATCCATCAATTCATTCAACATGCGCCGGCGAACATATTCCTGGCCGACAATCAAACTCACTTCCCTGACGGCTGTCAGGTTTTTAAATTCTCTCAAATGCTCCTGACGTTCCTCAGAAAGGGTCATGGCAGTCATCTCCGGAATAATTGTAATCCCATGATTTTGATCGACAATATGAATGAGTGTATCGATACTTCCGGCTTCATAACGCGCAGATTCTGCCGCAGCTGATTTTTTCTTCATCTGGCACAAATGCTGTATCTGACTCCGGAAACAATGGACATCTTCCAACAACCATATATCATCGATATGAATTTGATCCAGGTCTATTTCCTTATTCTCATAGGATGTTTCCCGCGGAGAGACATAGGCATAGAATTTTTCATAATAAACCGGATATTCTATGATCCTCGGATGATTCAAAGGGGTAGCAAGCAATCCTCCATCCAATTCGTCAGTTAAAATGCCCTGAATAATTTCGGAAGTAACTCGCTCTTGTAGAATAAGTTCCATATTCGGATATTTTTCCTGGTGGACCCGTAACAGTTCCGGTATCAGATAAGGAGCTATTGTCGGAATAACTCCTAACCTGAAATGACCTGTCAATGTTTCTTTTTCTTCATTGACCAATTCTTTGATTAATTGAACATGTTTCAATGTAATACGAGCCTGCTCAATGATCTGTGCCCCAATAACGGTCGGACGAACAGGTTGTTTGGAGCGATCAAAAATTTTAACATCTAATTCTTCTTCCAATTTCTGAATCATCATGCTCAATGTCGGTTGCGTGACAAAAGAAGCTTCGGCAGCTTTGGCAAAATGCCTGTGGTTATCAACCGCTACAATATATTCCAATTGTTGTATATTCATACTTATCATTTTTATCTATGCAAAGATAGGAAATATCAGTTTGATTTATGTATAAAGCCAATGTATCTTTGTATTCAATGTAAAAACAGGCTACTTCACGATATGTGGGTAGTCTGTTTTGATAATACATTCCTTTTCAGCTGGTTCAGACCAATACGATGCACGGGAGAATCCTGAAACAAGTCATCAAATTCAGGCCCGGTCATTTGTTCTATTTTTTCAACGGTTAAGTTTAATTTATTTTCAGAAAGCTGAAATTCTTCTGTATCAGCGTTTTCAGGCGCATTATTCCACGGACACACCTTGTTGCAAATGTCACATCCGTACACACAATTACCGGATGATTCTGCATAAAAATCAGGCAATATCCCTTTATACTCGATTGTCAGATAGGAAAGGCAACGATTGGCATTCAATTGTCCGGGCTCAATCAAGGCACCGGTAGGACAAGCATCCATGCATTTTCTACAATTTCCGCATCGATTGTGAATAAAAGCCTCATCATATGGCAAGGGAATATCTAATAACATCGCTCCTAAAAAGAAAAAAGAACCTTTTCCGGGTATGATTAATTGCGTATTCTTTCCGATCCAGCCCAGTCCGGCCTTAACAGCATGATATTTTTCCGAAAATGGAGCTGTATCACAAAAAATACGCCCCTGAACAGGTGTGATGTTCTTATTTATAAAAGTATATAAATTTCTGAGTTTTTCCTTAACAACAAGGTGATAATCCTTCCCGTAGGCATAATAAGCCAATTGAGCGGCATCCGGATGTTGTTTTTTTTGAGGATAATAATTCAACGCAACAACGACGATCGATTGTGTATTTTCGAGTAAGATTCGCGGATCAGAACGTTTATCGGTATACCTGGCCATATAATTCATTGCTCCATGAAATCCATGATCCAGCCACTGTTGTAAACGAACAGCATACTCTTCGATAAACTCAGGCCGGCAGATACCACAGGCAGAAAAACCCAACCGGAGCGCTTCCTGTTTAATCAATGCCGATACGGTAGATGTATCCATGAAAAATGAGGTTTATAGTTCCTCGTCCCGAATCAATTTAAAAGTATATCCTTCCGACAATAGCCATTCTATGGATTTCGGCAAAGATTCTTTCATCCGATCTCCGGCTTTAATAGAGTCGTGAAAAACAATGATAGAGCCATTGCGAGTATATTTTTTGACTGCATTAAACACTTTTTCTGCAGTCATTCTCCAGCTGTAGTCGCGTGTTACAACATCCCACATGATTACTTTATAGCGTCCCCTTAACCAAAAAAATTGCGGGAAACGCAAGTGTCCGTGCGGTGGACGAAATAAACGACTTTGGATATAGGTATCTGCTAACTGAATATCTTTC
Source organism: Bacteroidales bacterium (assembly GCA_031551395.1). Lineage (GTDB taxonomy): Bacteria > Bacteroidota > Bacteroidia > Bacteroidales > Azobacteroidaceae > BNXB01. The sequence continues at coordinate 21,222 of JAVBNR010000033.1, read as the reverse complement.
ATGTAGTGTTTCGTTGTCGAACGAAGCCCTTGAAGATGATGGAATGTATGATTTCCCACCCGATGTCCTCTATCTTCAATCATCCGGTAGACTTCCGGATATTTCCGCACATTATCAGCTACACAAAAAAACGTCGCCTTGATATTGTATTTATCCAATAAATCCAACACCCATGGCGTTATTTCCGGGATCGGCCCATCATCAAACGTAAGGTATACGGAACGTTCTCCCGGGTTGATTCGCCATATGGCACCCGGGAAAAAGATCCGATATAACTTCGGCGGTTGTTCTATCAACATAGTTTATTTATTTAATCCACCCGTCGCCTGACGAGACTGCTGCATTAATTGAGTATATCTGCTTGCAACAGCATTATAATCCTGCAGGTATTTTTCCATCAATCCAGGATTAATCTGTTGATACATGCTTAAAACAGTTTGCATTGTAGAAAGGTTGTACTCAATATCACTTATTGCACTTGTAAAATGATTTGGATTCAATCGTTTATACCATCTTAAATTTTTCATTGCCCGGGTTGCAACGATATCGTATACAGCAAGCGCTTTATCTGTTTTGCCCAGCCTATAATATCCGCTTGCAATACCCAGAGCCGAATAGTCATAAGGTATCGTGTTGTGAGGAATGACCTTTTGACAATAATCCAATGACTGTTCCGCCTTCTCATTTTTTCCTTCATCGATCAATGCATTCGCAAGTGTCGTAAACATCACACGGAATGAACGGGACATTCTCGTAGTGTTTTCATCCAGATAGATCGTCGGATCCTGAATATTTCCCCATTTATACTTCGTCATCATATTGTCAAACATGACTTCTGTGTTAACCGGTTGATTATGCGCTTTTGTATCAAAAGGTACAATCCGGTAAGCAATTCCTTCCTGGCGGAAATAATTTTCCATGCGCAAATATTGTTCGGAACTGACAGTTGCTGCATAATAAATCGGACGTTTCCAATCTGTATTATTTTTCAACATATCCAAAATCATCATTTCATGTTTGAATATCATTTGTTTCTGGGCGATGCCTTTTTCCGGATATGCACTGAAGTCTATCAACATTTCTTCCGGAATCCAATCTGCATTTTCCGGTTTAACAATTCCGGAAGCGAGAACCGAGAGCGAATCGACCTTTAGACTAAGTTTTGTCGACGGGATGAAGTCCATCTCTTTAGAATATCCGGGCACCCGTTTATAACGGATATCGTCTGATTTGATCCAATCCAGCGCAGTCGCCAATTCAATCGGATTTTTCGATAAATCAAAAGTATAAGCCACTTCGTGTTTCCCTTGGATGTAGTCATAACGCTTCCAGTCTATCGGCAGCGGATCCGATTCATAAGCCTGGCGTTTCATTTGATCGATATACCAATCTGTTTGCAGATAACTCAGGTTACAAACACGAACGTCCGTGCGGTATCCTTCAACTTCTTGTGCATACCAGAGAGGGAATGTATCATTATCGCCATTCGTAAATATGATCGCATTCGGAGCGCACGTAGTCAGATAATTGAATCCAAAGTCCCTGCATACAAAACGTCTGGCGCGGTCATGGTCGTTCCAATTTTCGGTTCCCATGATCGTAGGAACGATCAAACAAAGTAATGTAGCCGCTATCGAAGCCGGGAGGAGTGGAATCTTACAATATTTATGAATACCCCGGATAACTGCAGCAACCCCCAGCCCAATCCAGATGGCAAATGCATAGAAAGAACCGGCATAAGCATAATCACGTTCACGCGGTTGATAAGGAGACTGATTCAAATAAACGACAATGGCCAGACCGGTCATAAAGAACAATAAGAATGTGACCCAGAATCCCTGGATACCTCTTTTCCCGGAATAAGCCTGGAAGAATAAACCCAAAATTCCCAACAACAGAGGCAACATGTAATATTTATTGTGTCCTTTGTTATGGACGATGTCATCCGGCATATCATCCTGAGGACCAACCAACATTTCGTCGATAAATTTGATGCCGGTAATCCAGTTTCCGTTGGAAACTTCTCCATTTCCTTGTATATCATTCTGACGTCCGGAGAAATTCCACATGAAATACCTCCAGTACATGAAATTCACTTGATAAGAGATAAAGAAACGCAGGTTTTCTGCAAACGTAGGTTTAATTACTGTTCGCTGCTCTCCCATATCATTAATGGAAACACGTTCTCCTTGAATATTCGCCCATTCTTTATAGGCTGCAACATGGCGAGGATCTTTGCTATACATACGCGGGAAAAGCATATTCAGCTGATCCATAAATTCATAGCTTGTTTTTTCTCCTGAAACAAAATAGTGATCTTTTTCCGAATTATCTTTTTTCGCTATTTGCGTCCAGATAGGACCTTCTTTTTTCTCTGCCGGAGAACCATCGGAGTTCCTTTTGACTTCAGAGACATAGGTTTGTCCATAAAGCAACGGAGTATCGCCATATTGTTCACGAGCCAAATAAGTTCTTAATGTGAATATATCTTCCGGCGAGTTTTGATCCATAGGCGGATTCGCGGCAGAACGGATCATGATCAGCGCATACGAAGAATATCCGATCGTGATTACCAATAAACTGATCAAAATGGTGTTCAGTGCAGATGCATTGACTTTTTTATAGTAAAAAAGAAATCCTGTTAACGCTATAATAATGAAAGCTCCGAGGATGTATCCCGAACCGATAAAAGGAATCCCCAACAGTGCAATCGCAAGAACAAATGCAATTTTCATGCGAACAGGATGTTGAGTCTCTTTCATCGTTTCCCAAATGCTCCATCCCAATACTCCTGCAATCAAAATAATATATGCAATGACCCCACTGTTATACGGCATTCCGAAAACATTGACAAACAACAATTCAAACAGTCCGGCAATTTCAACCAATCCTTGTATTAAGCCATAAAGAATGGCAGCCACAATACCAAAAGAGATTAACAACGCAAGCAACGAACCTTTTAAGGTTGGGTTTGACTTCTTTTTGAAGTAATAGACAAGAACAATTGCAGGGATACACAATAAGTTCAGCAAGTGGACTGCGATAGAAATACCCATGAGATAGGCAATTAGAATCAGCCAACGATCAGAATGAGGCTGATCGGCCACGTCTTCCCATTTCAGAATCAACCAGAAAACAAGCGCTGTCATCAAGGATGAAAAAGCGTAGACTTCGCCTTCAACGGCCGAAAACCAGAATGTATCAGAAAACGTATAAGCCAAAGCGCCGACCAGACCGGCTCCCATAATGGTTATCATTTGAGCGAGACCAGGGGATTCATCATTTTTAAGAACAATTCTTCGGGTAAGATGAGTGATTGTCCAGAACAGGAATAAAATAGTTAAAGCACTGAACAAGGCCGACATCGCATTAACCATGATCGATACCTGGGAAGGCTCGGATGCTAATTGTGTGAATAAATTCGCCATCATCATGAAGATCGGGTTACCGGGAGGGTGCCCCACTTCTAATTTATATGCAGAAGAAATGAATTCTCCACAATCCCAAAAACTGGCTGTTGGTTCAATTGTCAACAAATAAACCATTGCTGCAATCGCAAAAACAACCCAGCCTAAGATGTTATTAACCAATTTGTAATTCTTCATAAATCCGGATATTTACTATCATTTAATTACTTAAGATCGTCTATTTTCGGGGCAAAGATAAAAAACATTAATTAAAAATTCACAATTTTACACAGTATATTAAGAAGTAACAACATCTAAAGACAAAGATTAACAACTATTTGAAATAAAAAATCACTTAAAATCATCCAAAAACGGGAAAATGACGCCAATAATCGGGCTTATTTGTGTAATATTATATTTTTTTAACATTTCAATTCCTGAAAAGAATGTATTACTATTGGTAGTCAAAATAAAAAACCCTATTTTTGCAAGCGAATTAGTAAGGGTAGAGGGAAGGGGGCGGGCAGTCCCCTTCTTTCATTACTATAAGTTATATATATGATTGAAAAAAGTATTGTGAAGCAGCATGTAGAAGAATTTCTGAAAGAATCAGATATTTTTCTGGTAGATGTGGAGGTTAGACCGGGAAACAGTATCTTAGTCGAAATAGATAATGACAACGGCATTTCCATCGATGATTGTATCGCATTAACAAAATACATCGAATCGAAAGTAGACCGGAATATTGAAGATTATGAGTTGGAAGTAGGTTCCGCCGGAATTTCCCAGCCATTCAAGATCTTCCGTCAATACACCAAAAATAAAGGGAATGAAGTCGAAATACTGACAAAGTCCGGAAAAAAAATGACCGGGATACTGAAAGATGCCGATGAAAGAGGAATAGTCCTGACGATTGAAAAGCAAGTCAAACCTGAAGGAGCTAAACGAAAGATAACGGTCGAAGAAGACCTGAATTTTACTTACGACGAATTAAAATATACAAAATATTCAATTAGATTCAAATAAAACGTATGGCGAAGAAACAAGAAACGGTTAGTATGATCGATACTTTTGCCGAATTTAAAGAACTTAAAAACATCGACCGGACAACATTGATCAGTGTCCTTGAAGAGGCGTTCCGAAATGTAATCAATAAAATGTTCGGCTCCGACGAGAATTATGATATCATTATCAATCCCGACAAAGGAGACTTTGAAATCTGGAGGAACAGAGAAATTGTAGCGGATAATGAATTGGAAGATTCCAACCTGCAGATTACACTTTCCGAAGCAAAGAAAATCGATGAAGATTATGAAGTCGGCGAAGAAATTACCGATGAGGTCAATTTTGCCGGATTCGGACGCAGAGCTGTTTTAAACCTTCGCCAGGCATTAGCTTCTAAAATTTTAGAGCTTCAAAAAGACAGTCTATATAATAAATACAAAGACCGTGTCGGACAAATCGTTTCTGCAGAAGTTTATCAAATCTGGAAAAAAGAAATTTTATTACTGGATGATGAGGAAAATGAGTTGATCCTTCCGAAGACAGAACAAATTCCGGGAGATTTTTTCCGTAAAAACGAAACTGCACGGGCGGTAGTCGTTAAAGTAGATAATCAAAATAACAATCCGAAAATCATCCTTTCTCGTACTTCTAACTTGTTTATGCAACGTCTGTTTGAACTGGAAGTGCCCGAAATTCATGACGGATTGATCACAATCAAGCGAATTGCACGGATCCCCGGAGAACGTGCGAAAGTCGCAGTGGAATCATACGACGACCGGATTGACCCTGTCGGAGCATGTGTCGGTATGAAAGGAGCTCGTATCCACGGAATTGTGCGGGAATTGCGAAATGAGAACATTGATGTAATCAATTTTACCAACAATACGGCATTGTTTATCCAAAGAGCTTTGAGCCCGGCTAAAATTTCTTCCATCAAGATACATGAAGCGGATAAAAAAGCCGAAGTTTATTTACGGCCGGAAGAAGTATCCCTCGCTATTGGGAAAGGCGGCTTAAACATCAAACTGGCCAGCATGTTGACCGAATACACAATTGATGTATTCCGGGACATCGATATTGACGGTGAAGATATTTACCTCGATGAATTCAGCGATGAAATTGAAGTGTGGGTTATTGAGGCATTGAAAAACATTGGCTGTTATACCGCTAAGAATGTTCTGGCAATGAGCCGGGAAGAGATCATTGAAAAGGCTGATTTGGAAGAAAGTACTGTTGATGAAGTACTCGGTATTCTCCAATCTGAATTTGAAGAGGAATAATACGTATGCACCACGTTAAAAAAATGATATGTCCATTAGATTAATAAAAGTAACAAGGGATTTAAATGTCGGTTTGACCACGGTAGTGGAATTTCTGCACAAAAAAGGATTTTCCATTGAGGCAAATCCGAATACTAAAATAAGCGATGAAGAATACACTTTACTGGTCAAAGAATTCAGTAAAGATAAAAATTTGAAAATCGAGTCCGAAAAAATGAGTCTCGAACGTCATCACAAAGAGAAAAAAGAAACTGTAGCAGTAGAAGGCTATGGGAAAGAAAAGAAAACAGAAGAAATTAAAACCGAAATTCCGGAAGAATTAAAACCGAAATTCGTCACAAAAGGAAGAATAGACCTTGATGCTTTAACAAAAAAAACACCTTTGACTCAGCCTGATCAGAAAGAAAAAGAGGAAGAGCCTAAAAAAGAAGAAACTGTTGATCCTCACTTCCCTGAGATAGAAGAAAAAACAGAAGAAACTATTCCGGAATCGGAAGTTCCAGAAAAAGAACCGGAAGAAGAAATCTTCTATGAAGAGGAAGAGGAAGAGGAAATGGAAGAGGAAGAAGAGGAAGAAGAAGAAGAAGAGGAAGAAGAGGAAGAAGAACAAGTTACTTTATCGGACAACGATATGGATTCGGACAACGAAAAAGAAATATTCCGTCTGAATAAACCAACGATTGAACCCAATATCAAAGTAACCGGAAAAATAGATCTTTCTTCTATCAACCAGTCTACCCGTCCCAAGAAGAAATCAAAAGAAGAAAAGAAAAGGGAAAGGGCTGAAAAAGACAAAAAAGTAATAACCATAACCGATATCAAAAAAGCAGCGCAGGAAGACGAAAAGGAAACAAAAAGAGAAAAACCTTCGCTGATGAAAAAAACGGATCCTAATTTTGAAGATGCCAAAAAGAAAAAAAGAAACCGGATAAAAAGGGAAAAAGTAGATATCGAAAAAGGAGCATCCGGTCCTTCTCGGAGTGAAAATTCCCGCCTGAAACTTCGCAAGCCGATGAACAAGGTTGAAATCAGTGAAGAAGATGTCCAAAAACAAATAAAGGAAACATTAGCCCGGTTAACAAACAAAGGACAGAAAAAAGGATCAAAATATAGACGGGAAAAACGGGACGCCATATTTCAACGTCAGAATGAAGAATTTGAAATGCAGGAAATGCAAAGTAAAACAATCAAATTGACGGAATTCGTTACGGCGAATGACTTAGCTAGCATGATGAATGTTCCGGTTGTTCAAATTATTTCAACTTGTATGAGTATTGGCATCATGGTCTCTATTAACCAGCGACTGGATGCGGAAACAATCAATATTGTGGCGGAAGAATTCGGGTTCAAAACCGAATATGTCAGCGCAGAAGTCGTTGAAGCCATTGCTGAAGAAGAAGATTCTGAAGAAGATTTGATGCCTCGTCCGCCGATTGTGACTGTCATGGGACACGTTGACCATGGTAAAACTTCACTTTTGGATAATATACGTAAGACGAATGTCATTGCCGGAGAGGCAGGTGGAATCACACAGCATATCGGAGCATATCACGTAACATTATCCAACGGACGGCATATCACATTCCTCGATACTCCCGGACACGAAGCATTTACGGCTATGCGCGCCCGTGGAGCGAGTGTCACGGATATTGCCATTATCATTGTCGCCGCAGACGATAATGTGATGCCTCAGACAATTGAAGCCATCAATCACGCCTCAGCCGCCGGCGTTCCAATGGTATTCGCTATCAACAAAATAGATAAACCGGGAGCAAATCCCGAAAAGATAAAAGAAACTCTTGCCGGAATGAATTACCTGGTGGAAGATTGGGGAGGAAAATACCAATCCCAGGATATTTCGGCGAAACAAGGTGTCGGGATACCTGAATTATTGGAAAAAGTATTGCTTGAAGCCGAATTGCTTGATCTCAAAGCCAACCCAACAAAACGGGCCGTAGGTTCAGTCATTGAATCTTCACTGGATAAAGGACGGGGGTATGTAGTTACTGTACTTGTACAAAACGGAACACTCAAAATGGGTGATATCGTCTTGGCAGGAACTCATTACGGACGCGTGAAAGCCATGTTCAACGAACGGAACCAACGGATCACGGAAGCCGGACCATCCGAACCGGTATTGATATTAGGACTGAATGGAGCTCCTACTGCAGGAGATACGTTCCATGTCCTTGAAACGGAGCAAGAAGCTCGTGAAATCACGAATAAACGGGAACAGCTGCAACGGGAACAAGGCTTGCGGACACAGAAACTACTTACACTGGACGACATCGGCAGACGCATCGCTATTGGAAATTTCCAACAGTTGAACGTGATTGTCAAAGGGGATGTAGACGGCTCTGTAGAAGCATTGTCCGATTCACTGATCCGTCTGTCGACCGAAGAAATTCAAGTCAACGTCATTCACAAAGGAGTCGGTCAGATTTCCGAATCCGATATCTCATTGGCTGCAGCATCCGATGCCATTATCATCGGATTCCAGGTACGTCCTTCTCAAGCAGCAAGAAAAGCAGCGGAAAAAGATGGAGTCGATATCCGCTTGTACTCTATTATTTATGACGCTATTGAAGAAGTCAAGTCGGCCATGGAAGGAATGTTATCTCCTGAGATAAAAGAAGAGATAACAGCAATGGTCGAGATCAGGGAAGTATTTAAGATCACAAAAGTAGGATCTGTCGCCGGATGTATGGTCAAAGAAGGAAAAATCAAGAGAGGAAACAAGATTCGTCTCATCCGGGATGGTATTGTAATCTACTCCGGAGAATTAGGATCTCTGAAGCGCTTCAAAGAAGATGTGAAAGAAGTGGCATCCGGATATGAATGCGGTTTGAATATTCAAAACTTCAACGACATAAAAATAGGAGATATCGTTGAAGCTTTTGAACAAGTTGAGGTGAAAAAAACGCTTTAATGGTTACAGGCTAAAGTAAGCCTGTAGCTTCAGTATAGTATGAATTGGCTGGACTTATTAATTACAGTATGTATAGGAGTCGGATTGATAAAGGGCTTGTTTGATGGAATCATCAAACAAGTCATTTCTCTTATGTCACTTATATTGGCTATTTTTTTTGCAGAACGCCTGGCCAAACCCATAAGAGGATATCTCCTTGAACGCTCTTTCATCACGGATACTTTTCCCGATTATATACTGACGGTTGTATGTTATATTTTAGCATTTGCTGCCATCATTCTTGTATTTCATTGGTTGGGAAAATTACTTCACGAAGCGATTAAAGTCACTCCTGCAAAGGGAATTAACCATTTTCTCGGTGGTATTTTAGGCGTTTTCAAATGGGTTATATTTTTGAGCTTGATATTCACATTATTAATTGTTTTCGATCCAAATTACAAGATTATTAATAAACAAACCCGACAGGAATCTGTTTTATTTAATAAGATTGGTTATGTGGTACCTACTCTTTATCCCTATGTGAAAAAATACATGAATTTAGGCCAGCTTATCCCTTCGGATAATAAAGAAAAGAAGAACGAATTGCCCTCAAACCCTAAAGAGGATATAATGCATGTTTAAAAGATAAAACTATGGCGCAAGACGACCAAAATAATATATTAAATAAATTAACGACCCAGGATTATAAGTATGGTTTCGTTACAAACGTTGAGACAGATTATGCACCCAAAGGCTTAAACGAAGACATCATCCGGCTTATATCGGAAAAGAAAAACGAACCGGATTGGATGTTAGATTTTCGTCTGAAAGCATATCATTACTGGAAAGAAATGACAATGCCTCATTGGGCGCATCTGCAAGTTCCGGATATTGATTATCAGGAGATTATTTACTATGCCGCCCCAAAGAAAAAAGAAGGGCCTAAAAGCCTGGATGAAGTCGATCCTGAATTACTTAAAACATTCGATAAACTGGGAATCCCTCTGGAAGAACAAAAAATACTGTCAGGAATGGCTGTTGATGCGGTGATGGATAGTGTATCCGTCAAAACTACATTCAAAGATGTCCTGGCCGAAAAAGGGATCATTTTCTGCTCTTTCAGCGAAGCAGTCAAAGAACATCCCGACCTGGTAAAAAAACACATGGGTTCTGTTGTTCCTTACAAAGACAACTTTTTTGCGGCGCTTAACTCTGCTGTTTTTAGCGACGGTTCTTTCGTATACATTCCAAAAGGTGTACGCTGCCCAATGGAATTATCGACTTATTTCCGAATCAATGCAATCAACACAGGACAATTCGAACGAACATTGATTGTTGCCGATGATGATGCTTATGTCAGCTACCTGGAAGGTTGTACCGCTCCTATGCGTGACGAAAACCAACTTCATGCCGCTATTGTAGAGATCGTTGCTTTAGAACGTGCCGAAGTCAAATATTCAACCGTACAAAACTGGTATCCAGGAGATAAACAAGGGAAAGGGGGTATCTATAATTTCGTGACCAAACGGGGTATTTGTAAAGGAAAAAGTTCTAAAATTTCCTGGACACAAGTCGAAACAGGATCAGCAATCACATGGAAATATCCCAGTTGTATCCTTTCCGGAGACGATTCTGTCGGAGAATTTTATTCTGTGGCAGTCACTAATAATCATCAACAAGCAGATACCGGCACCAAAATGGTACACATAGGTAAAAATACGAAAAGCCGGATTGTATCTAAAGGTATCTCCGCCGGAGTCAGCCAAAACAGTTACCGGGGATTAGTCCGTGTCATGAAAGGAGCTGACGGGGCACGCAACCACTCCCAATGCGACAGCTTATTGTTGAGCGACAGATGCGGCGCCCACACATTCCCCTACATGGATATCCACAACGATACGGCTATAGTCGAACACGAAGCGACAACTTCCAAAATCAGCGAAGAACAGATTTTTTATTGTAATCAACGGGGGATTTCAACCGAAGATGCTGTCGGATTAATTATCAACGGCTATGCTAAAGAAGTGCTGAATAAACTTCCGATGGAATTTGCAGTAGAAGCACAAAAACTTCTTCAAATCAGTTTAGAGGGAAGTGTAGGGTAATTGAGTTAAGAGTTAAGAACGAAGAGTTAAAAACGCAGAACATAATAAGATAATGCTTACCATAAAAAATTTACATGCGTCCATTAATGGAAAAGAGATATTAAAAGGCATTGATTTACAGATCAATGCGGGAGAAATTCATGCCATAATGGGACCTAACGGCTCCGGAAAAAGTACGCTTTCTTCCGTTTTAGTGGGAAATCCGGCTTTTGAAGTTACCGAAGGAGAAATTGCTTTCCAGGGAAAAGATCTATTGGAATTGTCTCCGGAAGAACGGTCCTGTGAAGGATTATTCCTGAGTTTCCAATACCCGGTCGAAATCCCGGGTGTCAGCATGGTTAACTTCATGCGGACAGCTGTCAACGAACATCGTAAGTACAAAGGACTTGAACCATTATCCGCCGGTGAATTCCTGAAATTAATGCGAGAAAAACGCTCGATCGTCGAAATGGATAATAACCTCGTCAGCCGTTCGGTAAACGAAGGGTTCTCTGGAGGAGAAAAAAAACGGAATGAAATTTTCCAAATGTCATTACTTAATCCTTCTTTGGCTATCCTGGACGAAACCGACAGCGGGTTGGATATTGACGCCTTGCGCATTGTTGCAAAAGGAGTTAACGAACTTAAACGCCCTGACAATGCAGCCATCGTGATCACACACTATCAACGGTTGTTGGAATACATCAAACCGGATCATGTTCATGTTTTGTATAATGGAAAAATTGTGAAATCAGGAGGAGCGGAACTGGCTTTGGAATTGGAAAAGAAAGGATACGACTGGTTAAAAGAATAATTGAAAATGCAACAATATATAGAATTTTACAACGATCAGAAACAGGCGATTAACACTATTTCTTCCAAAGCATTGAATGCGTACCGAGATAAGGCCTTCGACGCTTTTCAAAGAAAGGGATTTCCTGTTTTTAATACGGAAGAATATCAACATACGGATATTCCTTCTTTGTTAGCTCCCAATTATGGATTTAATCTGGCTTACTTAAAACCGGATGTAGATCCGTATAAAGTATTCAAATGCAATGTCCCCAATCTGTCGACCAATGTGCATTTCATCATCAATGATCGCTTTTATAAAGACGATAGAGCCATTAACCGACTCCCTGAAAATGTCTTCTCCGGAAGCCTTATTGATTTTGCGGAAAAACATCCGGATATCTTCAATAAACATTACGGGAAGTTAGCATCTCCTGAAAAAGAAGGGATAATCGCTTTCAATACAATGTTCGTTCAAGATGGTTATGTACTTTATATTCCTAAAAATACCATCCTGGAAAAACCCATACAAATAACGAACATACTCAGAGGAGCTGTAGATTCACTGATAAACCGGAGGCTTTTATTCATCATCGAAGCCGGAGCACAGGCCAAAGTCCTGGTTTGTGATCATACGGCCGACGAACGATATAAATTTGTTGCGACCCAGGTAACGGAGATTTTTGTCGATGAAAACGCTGTTTTTGATTTTTATGAATTGGAAGAAAGCTCTGAAAATACGATTCGATTGAGCTCTAATTTTGTAAAACAAGAAAAATCGTCCAATGTGATGATCAATAATATCACATTGTCGAACGGAATCACACGCAACGATTATCATATCTCCCTGGATGGAGAATTTGCAGAAACACACTTATACGGATTAGCTATTGCAGACAAGTCGCAGCGAATCGACAACCATACCAATATTGTGCATGGCGTCCCTAATTGTCAGAGTAATGAGCTGTTTAAGTATATACTTGACAATCAATCGATAGGGTCTTTCAGCGGACGAATTATAGTCGCTCAGGATGCTCAAAAAACACAGGCTTATCAAAACAATCGGAATCTGTGTGGCAGCCGTGAGTGCCGGATGTTTTCAAAACCGCAACTCGAAATTTATGCCGACGACGTAAAATGCTCTCATGGACTTACAACCGGACAATTGGACGAAAGCGCTTTGTTTTACATGCGTTCACGTGGTATCCGGGAAGAAGAAGCGCGTTTTTTACTTAAATTTGCCTTTACTGACGATATTATCGAGGGTATTCGGATGGATGCCTTGAAAGAAAGATTAAGAATGCTCGTCGACAAACGTTTCAGAGGCGAACTCGTAAAATGTGGAAAATGTATCTGAATATCGATAAAATAAGAAAAGATTTTCCTATCCTTTCCAGAGAAGTATACGGAAAACCTTTGGTGTATCTGGATAACGCAGCAACAACACAAAAACCCTTGCAGGTCATCCGGAAAATCGAAGAAATCTATACTTCGATCAATGCCAATATCCACCGTGGAGTTCACTACCTGAGCCAACAAGCAACCGAATCGCATGAAAATGCAAGGAAAACGGTTCAGCAATTCCTGAATGCTGGAAGTTCGAACGAAATTGTGTTTACCCGAGGCACTACTGAAGCCATTAATCTGGTCGCTTCCAGTTTTTGCCGCAGTCAATGCCAACCCGGGGATGAAATCATTATTTCCGCAATGGAACATCATTCCAATATCGTTCCCTGGCAAATACAACGAGATATGAGTGGTATCGAGCTGAAAATCATCCCCATAAATGATGCAGGAGAATTGCAGTTGGAGGCGTTTGAAGAACTTATCTCTTCCCGTACCAAGCTGATCTCGCTGGCACATATTTCAAATGTACTCGGAACCATTAATCCGATCGAAAAAATCATTCAAATCGCTCACAATTATAACATTCCGGTGTTGATTGATGCGGCGCAAGCCGTACAACATATCGAAATAGACGTTCAAACGCTCGATTGCGATTTTCTGGTTTTTTCATCCCACAAAGTATATGGTCCGACTGGGATGGGCGTTTTATATGGGAAAGAAAACTGGTTGGATAAAATTCCTCCCTATCAGGGTGGCGGAGAAATGATTGCCCATGTCTCCTTTGAAAAAACAACTTATAATGAACTCCCATTTAAGTTTGAAGCCGGAACGCCGGATTATGTCGGTTCGGCAGCTTTAGCAGAAGCACTGAATTACATCAAAAATCTGAACATCAGTAAGATTCGTGAATATGAAGACGGTTTACTCCATTATGCCACAGATCAATTGATGCAAATCGACGGCATGCGGATCTTCGGGACATCCGAACATAAAAGCAGCGTCATCTCTTTTCTCGTCAATCACATTCATCCGTATGACATGGGAATGCTCCTGGACCGATTAGGTATAGCTGTACGTACAGGACACCATTGCGCCCAACCATTGATGGATACTTTAGGCATCGAAGGCACTGTAAGAGCTTCTCTGGCTTTTTACAATACCAAAGAAGAAATAGACATTTTGACCGAAGGGATCAGAAAAGTCGTCCAAATGTTTTAAATGTTACGGCCTCATCTACATAAAGATCTGATTGAAGCCGGTTGTGATGAAGCCGGACGCGGATGCTTGGCCGGAGCTGTTTTTGCCGCATCTGTCATACTTCCGCCGGATTTCATTAGCGAAGAGTTAAATGATTCGAAACAATTAAGTGAAAAACAACGGTATGCACTAAGATCAATTATAGAGAAAGAAGCATTGACTTATGGAATCGGTATTGTTTTTCCCAATGAAATCGATGAGATCAATATCTTAAATGCTTCCTTCCTGGCCATGCACCGGGCTATCGAACAGCTAAAAATCAAACCTCAACACTTGCTGATAGACGGAAACCGGTTCAAACCTTATCCGAATGTTCCTCATACATGCGTAATCAAAGGAGATGGGAAATACCTTTCCATCGCTGCAGCATCCGTATTGGCCAAGACTTACAGAGATGATTACATGATGCAACTGCATGAAGAATACGATTACTACGGATGGAATAAAAATAAAGGTTATCCCACGCTTAAACACCGGGATGGAATAAGAAAACACGGGGCAAGCCCGTATCATCGCCAAAGCTTTACGTTGTTACCCCAGGATCCGCAATTATCTATTGAATTCTAGTCGATATTTTTGATGCTTCCCGAACCGGAAATCTTTGTTTCCAAACGAGGATTTCCTTTGTACTTAATACTGCCTGAACCGGATACAATCGCATTCAATTTTTCCCCTACAGCTGTTTGGATACTACCGGAACCCGAGACCATACAAGTCAGATCTTGTACGAAAAAATTCATCGCTTTAATGCTTCCCGATCCACTGATGCGAAAGGAAGATTCACTGACCGCTCCTTTCAAGTCGGCTCCTCCCGAACCGGCTATCGATAACACCATTTTCTCACAATAAAGACTATCGGATACAACATCGCCCGAACCGGCTATATTAACACTCAGATCTTTTGAATTAACTTCCCCTTTGAAATGGAATTCTCCGGAGCCGGCAATGCTTACCTTACTCAAATTAAATGAATTCGTATAAATCTTAAATTGAGAAGGTCGGATATTCTGATTCTCTTTCGGCTTAATTGTTAATTTGCCATCCGTCACTTTAATATCAACCAACGGTAATATATTCTCATCCACACAAAGCTGGAGATAAGGCTCTCTTACTGTTTGTTGCTCATAAATAACATCCACACTTCCTGAAACAGAAATTTCATTGTAATCGGAAATTGCGATTTCTTCATTTACAATGTTTCCATTCCCTTTAATTGAATGTGTATCAATCATACAAGATTGATAAAATAGTACTGAAAAAAATACAAGAATAAAAAAATGAGTAAATTGTTTCATTATTTTCAATGTTTTAATTCAACTTATAAAAATGTAACGAATGAAATTTCATTTTCTAACACTCAAAGGTATACTTTTATTGTATACATCATGATAAAAAATCATAAAACCTTTATCATTTTTTATTTTTTCAATTAATCGTAATTTTGAATCGACAGATTCCAATGGTTTGACATCATAAGCCGATATCCAGTCGATTGAACAATGGGCTTTCGTTGGAATAACATCCGAAGGATAAACAATCTGATCGTTTGCTGTTTTAAAAAACGAAACCAGCTGCCCATTGGTATGCCCATCATACAACTCCACACGAAAATCTTCGAACAAATCGCTATTTTCAGCAATCGTATGAAGGATGCCGGATTCAGCAATAAGCATCATATCTTCCGGACGAAAAGCATCTTGCTCCAGATGATTCGGATACAAATAACTATCCCATTGAGCTTTGCCTACCCAATGTTTCGCTTCCGGAAACGTAATTTTCAAATTTCCGGAACCATCCCGGTACGTACATCCTCCACAATGATCAAAGTGCAAATGAGATAACACCACATCCGTAACCTGATCCGGTTCAAAGCCGCAAGACCGGACCAAAGTCGTAATGTCCTGCAAATCAAAGAAACGATAATAAGCTAATGAACCTAAGTCTTTACTCCCTACCCCACTGTCAAGAAGGATGACTTTATCTTTATTCCAAACCAATAAGCAACGCATGGACATCTTGCAACAATTTTGTTCATCGCAAGAATACCTTCTGTTCCAGGCTCTTTTGGGTATTGCACCGAACATCGCCCCCCCATCCGCATAAAAAAAACCAGTCTCTAAGATTTGATACTGAAACATAAATATATACTTTTGCACAAAAATAATAAAAATGTTTATAACGATGTCAGAGTTATAAAGGTTTATAAAATTCATAAAATCTTTTCGACGAATAAAAATGGTAAAGCAAATTTTAATAACCGGCGCCAATGGACAATTGGGAAGTGAAATCAGGGAAATGGCCGATAATTATCCCGGATTACATTTTTTTGCGACAGACATTCACAACCTGGATTTGTCCGACAAATCAAAAATCGCCGGTTTCATCGACGAAAATAAGATTGACTACATCATCAACTGTGCAGCATACACTGCCGTAGATAAAGCAGAGGATGATATCAAAACCTGTTATCTGGTCAACCGCGATTGTGTAAGGAATCTGGCTGAAGCCGCAGCAGGTAAAGCTAAAATCATTCATATTTCTACCGATTATGTCTTTGACGGAAAAGGGAATACTCCTTATAAAGAATCGGATCTAACAAACCCTCAATCGGTCTATGGGAAAAGTAAAAAAGAGGGAGAAGACGTCTTAATGAGTAGTTGTCCGGAAAGTATCATTATCCGTACAGCCTGGCTGTATTCCGCTTTTGGAAATAATTTTGTAAAAACCATGATTAAACTGGGTCGGGAAAGAGACTCTATAAATGTTGTCGCAGACCAAAGAGGAACTCCTACTTATGCCGCCGATTTAGCCAAAGCGATTCTGGATATTATTCTGTATTCTGAAAAAAACAACTGTTTTGTTTCCGGAATTTATCATTATTCCAACGAAGGAGCCTGTTCATGGTACGATTTTTGCTTGGAAATCCATAAATTAGCAGGTATCCATACTTGTCAGGTAAATCCGGTAGAGACATCCGGTTATCCGACTAAAGCAATAAGACCCATGTACAGCATTTTAGATAAAACAAAAATCAAATCTGTTTTTCAGATGGAAATTCCGGAATGGAAAGACAGCCTTGAAAAATTAATTCCAATAATCACTAATACTTTATTTTTATGAAAAATCTATTTCTAACTCTATTTGTATTATTTTCTTTATCTCCCGTATTCGGACAAACAAAAAATGTAGATCTTGATAATGTCAGGCTCTCTATTACGACCAGATCAACCCCCGCCGAACCTTTAGATCCGTTATTTTTTCATTACAGCTCCAAAGTAACGGCGACTTCCAGTACCAAACAACGAGTGGATATCGAAGATGTAAACCATTCGATATACATTGCCGGAGAGAAAAAAGTAAAAAATCCCATGGCCGGAGACGTGCTGATTCATGTTGACCTCGGCAATCTTGTCATCGCAAGCAGCAATATTGTAGAACGAAAAGAAGAATCGAAACAAAAAGACGGAACTGTGAATGTTTCTTACTACTACAAAGTAGAAGTCAATTATAAATTTGATTCTAACTTCAAGATAATTAGAGATGATAAAATATTGGCTCAGGAAACGGTCTATTCATCCTATTCTTCACAATATTACACTTCACAGGAATACGGAAGCCGTAAGGGCGCTGCCGATTTTTGGAACAATAACAGGGATATACTTATCTCAGACTTCACTCGTGACTTGTCTATGAGAACCGCATCAAGAGCATCATCCGTAGCTTCTTACCGTTATGGGTTCCCGGTTACCAAGAGTTACGATATCATCAAAACAATCGATGAAAAGAAACACAATGAAAATGAAGCATTCCGAGGTGCGGCACAAGCGCTGAAAGAAGAGCTGTCATCCATGACCGGAGAAACCGGTATGAACAAAGACCGGATAAACGGTTTGATCGAGTATTTTGAAAGTATTCCGAAAAAATATACCGACCCAAAACTAAAAGCCGACGTAAGATTAAGATATGCAGCATATTATAATCTCTGTAAAATCTATCTGTATCTTGATGAGCCTGAAAAAATAATCCCTTATGCTGATCTGATCCTGAGCAATGGTCACGATAAAAAAGACGAAGAACGAATGAAGAAAGCAGCAGATAGTCTAAAGGTTGTTTTAGACAGGACAAGCATCAAAACACGTCACTTCGATCCTAACGAATATTTTAAAAACGATACCCAGGAAGGGATACAAGTCATACAAAAAGAAGAAGTTCAGACAAAAGAAGACGAATCAGACGAATGAGTAATTTAGAAAATGAAATTCAGCGGCGAAGGACATTTGCCATTATCAGCCACCCGGATGCGGGAAAAACAACGCTGACCGAAAAATTATTACTTTTTGGAGGCGCTATTCACGTAGCCGGAGCAGTCAAATCAAATAAAATCAAAAAAACGGCCACGTCCGACTGGATGGAGATTGAAAAACAACGGGGTATCTCCGTTGCAACTTCTGTCATGGGATTTGATTACAATGATCACAAAATCAACATCCTCGACACACCCGGACACCAGGATTTTGCAGAAGATACTTACCGCACTCTGACAGCTGTAGATAGTGTCATCATCGTGGTAGACATCGCCAAAGGGGTAGAACAACAAACGCGTAAGCTCATGGAAGTCTGCCGGATGCGCAAAACGCCGGTCATCGTGTTCGTGAATAAGATGGACCGTGACGGAAAAGATCCTTTCGACTTGCTGGATGAATTGGAACAAGAACTGAAAATCCATGTCCGCCCCTTAAGCTGGCCCATCGATATGGGCGCCAGCTTTAAGGGCGTATACAATATCTTTGAAGAAAAACTGGATTTATATACTCCAAGTAAACAGACCGTTACAGAATCTGTCGAGTTCAAAGATATCCACAGTCCTGAACTCGAAAAACACATCGGAGAACGGTTCTCGGAAAAACTCCGGGCAGACCTCGAACTGATTGAAGGAGTGTATCCCGAATTCGACACAAACACCTATCTGAAAGGCGATATCGCTCCCGTATTTTTCGGCTCGGCATTGAACAACTTCGGAGTCAAAGAGTTATTGGATTGTTTTGTAAAAATAGCTCCTTCACCTCGTCCGGTTCAAGCGGAAGAACGACTGGTCGTTCCTGAGAAAGATCCTTTTTCCGGATTTATTTTCAAGATCCATGCCAATATGGACCCCAACCACCGGAGTTGCATTGCATTTCTTAAAATCTGTTCCGGAGAATTTGAACGCAATCAGAACTATAAACACGTGCGATTCGGCAAAATGATGAAATTTTCTTCTCCTACGGCTTTTATGGCTCAAAAGAAAGAAACTGTCGATGAAGCATTTGCCGGAGATATCATCGGACTTCCCGACACCGGTAATTTTAAGATCGGAGACACGCTGACCGCCGGAGAGGAACTCCATTTCAAAGGATTGCCGAGTTTTTCGCCTGAAATGTTCAAATACATCGAAAATGCCGATCCGATGAAATCCAAACAATTGAACAAAGGAATCGACCAATTGATGGATGAAGGGGTCGCTCAATTATTCACAAATCAATTCAATGGAAGAAAAATCATCGGGACTGTCGGACAACTTCAATTTGAAGTGATTCAATACCGCTTACTTCATGAATACGGAGCACAATGCAAATGGGAACCGATCAATCTTTATAAAGCTTGCTGGATAGAAAGCGACTCCCTGGAAGAATTGGAAAATTTCAAGAAGCGGAAATATCAGTATATGGCTAAAGACAAGGAAGATCGTGATGTTTTTCTTGCCGATTCGGCTTACATGCTTCAAATGGCTCAGCAAGATTTTAAAGAAATACGTTTTCATTTCAGTTCCGAATTTGAATGAAATATCCGGCATGCAAAATATCCCATTAATTTCATTGATAATCAGAATTTAAAGCGTATCTTTACACCCGTTTTATATGACAACATAAAGTCTAACTTATTAATTAAAAATTGGATTAACAAACATGAGTGAAGAACTTAACAAAGACGAAGTAGTTGAAAATCAAGAAATCACTACTCCAGCAGAAGCTCCCGTTGTAGAAGAAACAGTGGAAGAAACCCCTGCTAAAGAAAAAGCTCCTAAAGCTAAAAAAGAAAGTAAACCGGCTGCAAAAGCGGAAGAATTTGATTGGGATGCCTATGAAAAAGGCGAATCTTACGGAGACGTAAGCAAAGAAGACCTGATCAAAACTTATGACCAATCATTAAGCAAGATCAATGATCGCGAAGTCGTCATGGGACGCGTAACATCATTGAACAAAAGAGAAGTTGTTGTAAATATTGGTTACAAATCCGACGGTGTGGTTTCAATGAATGAATTCCGTTATAACCCGGATTTGAAAGTAGGCGACGAAGTAGAAGTATACATCGAAAGCCAGGAAGACAAAAAAGGGCAATTGCTCCTTTCTCACAAAAAAGCACGCGCTTCACGTTCTTGGGATCGTGTCAACGAAGCGCTCGAAAAAGATGAAATCATCAAAGGTTACGTTAAATGTCGTACGAAAGGTGGTATGATCGTTGATGTATTTGGTATCGAAGCA
The DNA here is from genome assembly GCA_031551395.1 of Bacteroidales bacterium. Taxonomy (GTDB): domain Bacteria; phylum Bacteroidota; class Bacteroidia; order Bacteroidales; family Azobacteroidaceae; genus BNXB01. The sequence continues at coordinate 621 of JAVBNR010000033.1, read as the reverse complement.
TTCTTGCCGGGTTCTCAAATCGACGTGAAACCGATCCGCGACTATGACGTATTTGTAGATAAAACAATGGAATTCAAGGTTGTTAAGATCAATCAGGAATTCAAAAACGTGGTTGTTTCTCACAAAGCGCTTATCGAAGCTGAACTGGAACAACAAAAGAAAGACATCATCGCCAAACTCGAAAAAGGTCAAGTACTCGAAGGTATTGTCAAAAACATTACTTCCTATGGAGTATTCATCGACCTGGGTGGCGTAGACGGATTGATCCACATCACAGACCTTTCTTGGGGACGTGTTTCTCATCCGGAAGAAGTGGTTAAATTAGATGAAAAAATCAATGTGGTAATCCTTGATTTCGATGATGAAAAGAAACGGATCGCTCTTGGTTTGAAACAATTGACTCCGCACCCATGGGATGCTCTGGATCCCAATTTGAAAGTGGGCGATAAAGTCAAAGGAAAAGTAGTTGTTATGGCCGATTACGGTGCATTCATCGAAATTTCTCAAGGTGTCGAAGGTTTGATCCACGTCTCGGAAATGAGCTGGACTCAGCACCTGAAGAGCGCTCAAGACTTCCTGAAAGTCGGCGACGATGTAGAAGCTGTTGTTTTGACACTGGAT
>JAVBNR010000016.1:0-168991 GCA_031551395.1 Bacteroidales bacterium | reverse complement strand
AGGGATTTATCTTGTAAAAGTCATGCTGACTTCAGAAATGGGAAATCATGTTTTCAAAGTTCATAAGGTAATTAAAAATTAAAGTTAGTCAATATTTATCTGAAGTAAGGTTGTGCCGGAAGTCTGTTATCTGTTCCAAATGCAAGATGATGGATTTTCGGCACTATGTTTTTAATAACTAAATTTGTATTATCTTTGTATCGTTAATTAAAAAGAACAATTGAATGTATCGATCTTGTTTCAAACGATTGATGGATTTATCCGGAGCTTTGGTCGGTATTCTTCTTTTGTCCCCTTTTCTATTACTGATTCTGTTATATTCTTATTGTCGAACGAAGCAAAATCCGTTTTTTATTCAACGGAGACCCGGCTTGAACGGACGTATATTCAACCTGATTAAACTCCGGACAATGAGTAATGAAAAAGATTCTGAGGGGAATTTACTTCCCGATAATGAACGTATTACTGGTTTCGGTCGGCTTTTAAGAAATGCTTCCATCGATGAATTGCCTCAATTGTTTAATATTCTGAAAGGAGATATGAGCCTGGTAGGACCACGCCCGCTATTGCCCGAATATCTTCCGCTTTATTCCGAAACTCAACGAAAAAGGCACAATGTCCGTCCCGGGATAACCGGCTGGGCGCAGATTAACGGAAGAAATGCCATTTCCTGGCAACAAAAATTTGAATATGACGTTTGGTATGTAGACCATGTTTGTTTTTCTTTGGATGTAAAGATCCTGTTTAAAACCATTGAAAAAGTTTTTTCTAAACAAGATATCAATAATTCAAATGAACAAACCATGCCGATGTTTAATGGATATAATTGATTATGGAGAAATATTGGATACATCTTTCTAAAGCATGCATAACCGGAAAAGAAAAAGAACTTATTGCGGATGCCATTGATTCCGGGTGGATGACTACGCTGGGTCCTCAGGTCGATGAGTTTGAAAAACAACTGGCGTTAGCTATCCGGACCACCCATCCTGTTGTGGCTTTAAATTCAGGTACAGCAGCCATTCATCTCGGTTTGAAACAGCTGGGAGTAGGCCCCGGAGATGAAGTCATCTGTCAGGATTTGACTTTTGTTGCCAGTGTTAACCCTGTCAGATACCTGGGTGCAGATCCTGTTCTGATTGATAGCGAGTCGGATACGTGGAATATGTCTCCGCTTTTATTGAAAGAGGCCATCGAAGATCGGTTCCGGAAAACAGGCAAATACCCCAAAGCGATCATTCCTGTTGATTTATATGGAATGCCGGCCAATATGAAAGAGATCAATAAGATTGCTCAAAAATATAAAATTCCGGTTTTGGAAGATGCTGCAGAAGCCCTGGGAGCTTATGTTTACAACCTGAATGGAAAAAAGGACTATTGTGGAACACTCGGAAAGTACTCCTGTTTATCGTTCAACGGAAATAAGATAATCACGACAACCGGAGGAGGAGCATTGGTCTGTCCGGATAACCTGGATGCCGGCCGGATTCGTTTTTTTGCGACTCAGGCCAGGGACGAGGCGCCCTATTATCAACACTCCCAAATGGGATATAATTACCGCCTGAGTAATGTGTGTGCTGCAATCGGACTTGCTCAACTTGATGTGTTGCAAGTATTTGTCAACCGCAGGAGAAGTATTCATTTCTTATATAAAAAAGAACTTCAGGGAACCGGATTGCGTTTTCAGGATGAACCTCAGGGATTTTGCTCCAACTATTGGCTGACCTGTGTGTTATTCAAAGATTCCGAAACAAGAGAAAAAGTCCGGATTTACCTTGAAAACAACGGAATCGAAAGTCGTCCCGTTTGGAAACCGATGCATTTGCAGCCGCTTTATGAGCATGTGCCTTTCTATGGCGATAAATGTAGCGAGTCGCTGTTTGATAAAGGATTATGTCTTCCTTCCGGGGCTTATTTGACCGATGAAGAGATTAAAAAAGTCTGCCATTTAATGAAAGAATCCTTGAATTCAAATGGATAGAAATGGGAAAATATATGTTGCTGGGCATAATGGATTGGTAGGTTCTGCGCTACTGAAAAATCTGCAGGCCAAAGGATTCCGGCATCTCGTTTGGAGGAATCATTCGGAACTGGATTTGACGAATCAGGCTGCTGTTCTGGCTTTCTTTGAGCAGGAAAAACCGGATTATGTGTTTCTGGCAGCGGCCAAAGTCGGAGGAATTGTTGCCAATACAACATACCGGGGTGCATTTATTTACGAAAACCTGATGATTCAGAACAACGTGATTCATGCATCGTACCTGAATCAGGTCAAGAAACTTCTTTTTTTAGGATCTACCTGTATTTACCCGAAAGAAGCGCCGCAACCAATGCCCGAAGATTGTTTGCTTACAAACCCGCTGGAATATACCAATGAACCGTATGCCATAGCTAAGATTGCTGGTATAAAAACGTGTGAAAGCTATAATATCCAATACGGAACAAATTATTTGGCTGTAATGCCGACCAACTTATATGGTCCGAATGATAATTTCGATCTCGAAAAATCACATGTTTTGCCGGCTCTGCTCCGTAAAATATATTTGTCAAAAATGATTCACGAAAAAAATTGGCAAGCTATTTGCAGTGATTTGAATGAGCGGCCGGTCGAAAATGTTTCCGGAACAGCTTCTCGCAAAGAAATATTATCTGTTTTAACTCCATATGGAATAACGGATAATCGAGTCGAGATCTGGGGAACAGGAAAACCGCTTCGTGAGTTTTTGTGGAGTGAAGAAATGGCTGATGCTTGTGTATACATTATGGAAAACGTGAACTTCATTGACTTGAAACCACAGGGGAAAGAAATCCGGAATACACATATCAATATTGGAACAGGAGAGGAAATATCGATAAAAGATCTAGCCCAGTTGATTGCTCGGACAATCGGTTTTAGTGGAGATTTTTATTTCGATACCGAAAAACCGGATGGCACGATGCGCAAGTTGACAGATGTTGATAAATTACATAAGCTTGGCTGGAGACATCAGATTGATATCGGCAAAGGAGTTGAGAAACTTTATCGCTGGTATCTTGAAAATTTAAATAATCCGCAAACGTAAAACTTGAAAATGAGCAAAGTAGCATTAATAACCGGCATTACCGGACAAGATGGAGCTTATTTGTCGGAATATCTGATTAAAAAAGGATATGTCGTTCATGGAATTAAGCGAAGAGCCTCGTCTTTCAATACAGACAGGATTGATCATCTTTATCAGGATCCGCATGTGGAACATCGTAATCTGATTTTGCATTATGGCGATTTGACCGACTCAATGAACCTGACACGTATCATAGGCGAAACAAAACCGGATGAAATCTATAATCTGGCAGCTATGAGCCACGTGAAAGTGAGTTTTGATACGCCGGAATATACCGCCAATGTGGATGCGTTAGGGACTTTACGTATACTGGAGTCGGTTCGTTTACTGGGTCTGGTGCCTCATACCCGTATTTATCAGGCTTCCACATCAGAACTTTATGGTTTGGTACAGGAAGTTCCACAAAAAGAAACAACTCCTTTTTATCCGAGAAGTCCGTACGCCGTGGCTAAAATGTATGCTTACTGGATCACGGTCAATTATCGCGAAGCCTATCGGATGCATGCAAGCAACGGGATTCTGTTCAACCATGAGTCTCCATTGCGGGGAGAAACTTTTGTGACCAGGAAAGTGACCCGGGCAGTATCGAGAATCGTTTTAGGTATGCAGGATGCGGTATACATGGGAAACTTATCCAGTATGCGCGACTGGGGGCATGCGAAAGACTATATCAAGGCGATGTACTTGATTCTCCAGCAAGAGCAGCCGGATGATTATGTTATTGCCACCGGGATAACGACCTCTATCCGTGATTTTATTTGTATGGCTTTTTCTGAAATAGGAGTCGGCCTGACATTTAAAGGGACAGGGATCGATGAAACAGGAATTATTTCTGCAATCGATCAACGTGTTTTTAATGAGAAACTCGGAGAAGGTTATTATGAACCCTTTGCAAAACGCATAGGAGAAGTTGTCGTGAAAGTAGATCCTCAGTATTTCAGACCGACAGAAGTCGACTTGCTGATCGGAGATGCTTCCAAAGCAAGAAAACAACTTGGATGGATACCTCAATACGACCTCCCTCTTCTTGTGAAAGAGATGATGGACAGTGATGTGAAAGAGATGAAGAAAGAAGCTTATCTTAAGGACGGAGGCTATCGGGTTTTGAATTATTTTGAATGATTAATAATAATAAAACTTTTTTTGAAAATCGTTGTTGTTTATATATACTATACACACAAAAAAAGTCCTGTTTGTTAAAAAAAAAGGTTCTTTTATGTAATGTATTGTAATTAATGTTTATATTTGACGCGATTTGTGAAAAATAGGCATATTTTAATTAAGAACTATTGTTAATTTTTAATTAAGGACATTTTAATTATCTTAATATTTTGGTTATGAAAACAAAAATCTTACTCGTGAGCTTGTTATTAAGCTTTTCGTATTTTACTTATGCTCAGGATGCAAAACCTGTGACAGAAAGTCAAACAGCTGGTTATAAAACAAACTTTAAAAGAAACAAAGCCGGAGATAACTGGTTTATTCACTTAGGTGCAGGTGGTCAAATGTTTTTCGGCGATCATGATGATGAAGCTGAGATGGCCAGCAGAATTACATTAATGCCGACGGTTTCTGTTGGTAAATGGTTTAGCCCTTATTGGGGAGTTCGTTTGAAAGGTCAGGGTGGAGCTCTTCACGGTTTTGAAAACGATGCGGCATTCATGCAACATGATAAATATTATAACGTTCATTTGGACGCGATGTGGAATCTTGCTAACTATTGGGGAAGATATTCTTCAACAAAACTATTTAATTTTACCCCTTATGTAGGTCTTGGTTTCGGACATCGTTTCCAAAATGACCAGACATTGCCTGCTTCAACTCCTCTGCCGGGAGATTACAGACGTTATTCCAACGTGGTTTCTATTAATTCCGGTTTCGGATTTGGTTTCCGCCTGAGCAACAGAGTAAATCTTGATTTTGATTTGGGAGCTGCTTTTGTTCCTGATTATTTCGACCGGATTTCTCAAAAAACAGAAAATGAAGCAATCGTTTCTTTAACAGGAGGTTTGACATTCAAATTAGGAAGAACTGATTTCGAAGTGGTTGAACCGATGGATTATGCTTTGATCAATGATCTGAATAACAAGATCAACGCTCTTCGTTCTGAAAATGACCAGTTGTCAAAACGTCCGGTTTCTTGTCCGGAATGTCCTAAAGTGGCACCAGCAACTGTAGTGAATGAAATCAACTATGTTCCTAATGTGGTCTTCTTCCGTTTGAATAGCTCTAAGATTGATGCAAATCAACAAATTAGTGTGTATAACACTGCTCAATTCATGAAAAATACCGGTGAGAAAATTAAAGTTATCGGTTATGCAGATAAGAAAACAGGATCTTCTAACTATAACCTGGGTCTTTCTGAAAAACGTGCGAAAGCGGTGGCTAAGGAATTAAATACTAAATATGGAATTCCTTCTGAAAATATCGTTGTTGAATGGAAAGGTTCCGACGAACAACCTTATCCGGAAAATAACTGGAACCGCGTAGTTATTATGAGTGCTCAATAATTAAGTACTAATTATATAAGAAAAAGGCACCTGATTTCAGGTGTCTTTTTTTTTGATTTTAACAAAATAAAGATTAAATTTGCACAACTTAATAGAAAACCATGAAGCACGACAGAGGATACGGATTTTTAATTAAATGGCTTGTTCTACTCGGAGATATTGTTGTGATAAATCTGGTATTCTTTTTGATGTACTATTGGACAAAATCTTATGATTTGGAAGAACTGAATTCCAAGCTTAAAGTCATCGTGTTATTGCTTAACTTTTGCTACCTGCTAACTCTTTATTTTGTCCCTATTAAAATCGATAATCCGGTTCTGTATACGGATAAAGTGATCCAACGCTCTCTTTCGTTAGTCGCTTTGCATGGAATTATTTTTATAACCAGTCTCACTCTTATTGATTTAAAAATAACGGAATTTCCGGTTAAATTTTTGATTTTATTCTATACCTGTCTCTTTTTTGTATTTCCTTTCTGGCGAACGATTGCCAGGGAAACTTTGAAACGATACCGCAGCTTTGGACGTAATTACAAGCGGGTAATCATTATCGGAGCCGGAAAAAATGGAATGGATTTGTATGCCGAGATGAAAAAAGACTTGTCGTATGGCTATTATATCCTTGGTTTTTTCGATGATAATATTTTGTTGAAAAACACACTGCCTAATTATTTGGGAATGACGCATGCAGTGGAGGATTATGTCCTTGAAAATAAGGTGGATGAGATCTATTGTACACTTCCGAATTCCCAGGATGAAAAAATAGTCAGGATACTGAATTTTTCAGAAAAAAATATGGTCCGGTTTTATATCGTTCCGGAATTTTACCGTTATCTTAAGAAAAAGATGATTCTGGAAAGTATAGAATCCCTGCCGGTAATGATGGTGCGTGAAGAACCGCTTCAGTATATTTATAACCGGACGATAAAAAGGTCGTTTGATGTGGCCTTTTCCTTCTTGTTTCTGATTACTGTATTTCCGGTATGTTTTGTCATCTTTGGCATTTTAATTAAATTATCCTCTCCTGGTCCTGTTATATTTAAACAGCTGAGAACAGGCATCTATGGCAAAGATTTCTATTGCTATAAATTTCGTTCCATGAAAGTCAACGATGATTCGGATGAAAAGCAGGCGGAAAAAAATGACCCGCGAAAAACCCGGATCGGAGAATTTTTGAGAAAAACGAATCTGGATGAAATCCCTCAATTTTTTAATGCTTTAAAAGGAGATATGAGTGTGGTCGGACCACGTCCTCATATGCTGAAACATACTGAACTTTATTCCATGTTGATAGATAAATATATGGTTCGCCATCTAATCAAACCGGGAATTACAGGATGGGCACAGGTTAACGGATATCGCGGAGAAACAAAAACGGTTGATCAGATGGAGAGGCGGGTTAAAATGGATGTTTGGTATCTGGAGAACTGGACCTTTTTATTGGATTTAAAAATTGTTGTAGTAACTGTTATTAATATGTTCAAAGGCGAAAAGAATGCCTATTAAAAACATCCTTTTTCTATGAATTTTAAGGTTATATCCGCCGATAATCCTAAAGAGTGGGATCATGTCTTATCAAAGATGACAACCTTTGATTTCTACCACACGTCGCTATATCATCGATTGGATGGATCGGGGGAGCCTCGTCTGCTTGTTTTTAGCCAGGATGATAAGATGATGGCTATTCCTCTGATATTTAGAAAAATACCAAAAAGTAACCTCGCTGATGTTACTTCCGTATATGGTTATGCCGGTTGGGTTCGTAACCATCCGGATACTTTTCCGGAAACTTTTACCGTACTTAAAGAATATTTTAGAGAAGAAAAAATTGTTAGTGCTTTTTCCCGGTTGCATCCGTTGATTTCAGGATCTGATCATTTTGAGTGCGGAATTGTAGAGAATCTGAATAAAACTTGTGGAATTGACCTGATGCTTCCGGAGCGTGCCCAGTGGATGTCATACAGTGAATCGGTCAGAAGATCGATCCGGAAATCAACAAAAGCAGGAATGACGGTCCGTTTAGCTGAAACGGATGAAGATGTTCGTAATTTTATAGCTTTGTATAAAAAGGCGATGAGCTTGCTGAAAGCCTCTCCGAATTACTTCTTTTCAGATGAGTATTTTTTTGATTTAATCCAATCTCCGGATTTGAATGCCTTTCTTTTAATTGCCGAGTTGGATGGTCAAATGACAGGTGGAGCCATTTTTGTAGCTACGAATCAATTTTTGCAATACCATTTGGGGGCTATTTCGGAAGAATATAAAACTTATTCGCCACTAAAATTGTTAATTGACAAAGCGCGATTGATCGGAAAGGAAAATCATCGTTTGTCGGTTTTCCATCTGGGAGGAGGTTACGGAGGTCAAAATGACAACTTGTATGTGTTCAAATCGCGGATGACAACCCTTCGTTATGTCTATAAAATATGGAAGTGGGTGGTTGACGAAGAGAATTATGAAATTTTATCCGGAAAAGTTGTTAAGAGTGCCTTTTTCCCTTTATATAGAGTGTGATATTATAAATAATTATTATCTTTGCAGTTTGGAATGGGAAGAATTGTCGCAATTGATTATGGCCGCAAAAGAACCGGATTAGCTGTATCCGATTGCCTGAAAATGATTGCAGGAGGGCTAACGACTGTTTCAGGAAATGAAGTGATTGATTTTTTGAAGCAATATTCAAAAACGGAAGAGATCGAATTATTCCTGTTGGGAGAACCCCGGCAAATGAATTATACACCCTCTGAAAATATGAAATGGGTGGAAATTTTTTACAAACAATTACACACTGCTTTTCCTGAGATTGAAATAAAGATGGTGGATGAACGGTTTACTTCCGTGCTCGCTCATCGCGCGATGTTGGACGGCGGCTTGAAAAAGAAAGACCGACGAAATAAAGAAATGGTCGACGAGTTAAGTGCGACTATCATGTTACAAGCTTATTTAGAAACAATTAGATTATGATTTTACCGGTCTATTTATATGGACAACCAATACTAAGGAAAGTTACACAGGATATTCCTGAAGATTATAAAGACCTCAAGCAATTGGTAGAAAACATGTATGAAACAATGTATAATGCCGATGGCGTTGGGTTGGCGGGACCTCAGGTGGGATTGGATCTCCGTATTTTTGTGGTCGATCTTTCTCCTCTGGCTGATGAAGAACCTACGTTTAAAGATTTTAAAAAAGTGTTTGTGAATGCTCGGATCATTGAACGTGATGGCGAAGAGGTAGTGACAGAAGAAGGGTGTTTGTCACTTCCTGGAATTCATGAAAAAGTGCCACGTAAAAACAGGATCAGAATTCAATATTTAGATGAAAATAGAGTTCCGTACGATGAAGTTTACGAAGGGTACAAAGCACGTGTCATTCAACACGAATATGACCATATTGATGGTATCATGTTTATAGATCACATTTCTGGAATAAGAAAGCAGTTGATCAAATCCAAGTTGAATGATATGATCAAAGGGAAGGTAAATTGTTCTTACAAAGTGAAAGCTGTAGGAAAAAAATGACAAGTTTGGCATAGAAAATGACAAGTTTGGCATAATTATTGCCGTAAATTCTGAGCAAATAATAAGCATACATTAAAATAATTTTGAATGAAGAAATTAGGCATTTTAACTGTAATTATTCAGTTATTGTGTATGACGTCTTGTTTGACGACTAAAGACACTAATCTGTTGAGAGAACCCGGAGGAGAAATTCCTGTTTATCCTCGAGAAGATATAATCGGAGAATATAAAATTAAAACTGGAGATGAACTATTAATTAGTATCTCTTTTACTTCTGGTACGAATAATAAGTCGGAACAACTGTTTTCTTTATACTCTTCCCGAAGCAATACGTCTGTAACCGAAAGTGGTAATCTGAAATCAACCTCGGTACAACCTGACGGGACTATTTATTTCCCGTATTTGGGGAATATTCCTGTGGAAGGAAAAACAACCCTTGAAGTAAGAAAAATATTGGAAGATGACCTGAATAATAAAATCATTAAAGGCTGCTTGGTACAGGTAACACTGAAAAATCGCTTTTTTAGTGTGATCGGAGAGTCAAATGCCGGTCGTTATCCTATTGCGAAAGAACAAATGACCATTTATCAGGCTTTGTCGATGAGCCAGGATATTTTCCCTTACGGAGACCGGACGAAAGTAAAAATCCTTCGTCAAACGGAAAATGGTACGATCATTAAGACGTTTGACCTGAGAAGCCAGGATGTTGTTAACTCGGAGTTTTATTATATTCAGCCCAATGATGTGATCTATATCAAGCCGATGAGTAAGCAATTCTGGGGCATCGATTCTTTTGGGGCATTCTTTGCTGTGGTTTCTACGGTTGCTTCTTTGGGCTTGTTAATTTATGGTCTTGTAAAATAATGGAGGGAAAAATGATGAAAAATAAAATATACATCTATGTAGCAACATTGTTCCTGGTTAGTTTGTTCGGTTCATGTATTACGAACAAACAAAAGACTTATTTGCAGGATGACAGTAAGAATAGAACCTATGAAATAGAACCTTACAAACAGTATAGACTCTGCATGAATGATGAGGTTTCTATGTATTTAATGACATCAAGTGCGGAAACTCAATACCTGTATAATGCCGGAATGGCTGGCATTCAAGCAGGAAATATGGGTTCTACATTTAATGTTTTCCGGATTTATGATAACGGATGTGTGGTACTTCCTACGGTTGGCTCTATTAAAATAGCAGGGATGACTTTGAGAGAAGCTGAAACCGCCATAACAAAAGCTTATAAAGAAGCCGTTGTGGAAGACGCTGAAGTGAAGCTGGCATTAACAAACAATTATTTTTATGTACAAGGAGATCAGGGTAAAGGTCAGTTCTTCATGTATAAAGAAAAAATGACGATATTCCAGGCACTGGCTATGGCTGGAGATCTTTCTTCTGTCGGGGACAAAAGGAATGTCAAAATAATAAGGAAGGGAGTGGATGGAGTGGATGAAATCAAAACATTGGATTTAAGGAAAGAATCGATTGTTGAATCGGAATATTACTACATTTATCCGAATGATGTAATTTATATTTCTACGAATTCAAATTCATTTTTCAGGATCGATTCTGTGAGTTCGTTCATATCCCTGTTTGTGGCTCCGATTTCCTTGTTGGTTACAGTAATTACATTGTTTAAAAATTAAAGAATATTGATTGTGAATCCAATTAATAATTACAAATCTGTCGAGAACTCATATCTGAGTGATTATAGTGCTGCGACAAAAACCAATGTCAATAATTTTGATATTGTTTCATGGATTTTTAAGATCTTGAAGTATTGGTACTTGTTCTTAATCGTTTTTATTATATCCTTTGGATTGGCCTATTTGAAAAATAAAGCATGGGTGCCGGTTTATAAAACCACATCTACGGTTTTGATTGAAGAAAACAATCGCCAGGGATTTGGAAATGATTTCTCATACAATCAAATGAATCAGGGGATTAGAAATATGAATAATCAGATGATCATGTATGGTTCGTATGATTTCATTAGAAGAACAGTGGCTCGCCTGAATCTAACCAATGAGGTGTATCTGAGGCATCGTTTCAAAGATGTAGTCCTGTATAAAAAATCTCCGATTGTGATTGAAAGTAATTATATTTCCGACCAGGTTTATGGGCTGGAGTTTGAGATACGGGGGATTGATGAGCATTCGTATGAGATTATTTTTCATGCGGAAGACGATATGCCCGGATTCAAGATCAAAGGAAGATATGGCGAATCGATACAACATGCTCTGTTCTTTGCCACTATAAACAAAACCAATATGTTTGCTAAGCCGGATTATGACTTGTGGTTTCATTTCTTGTCAAATGACCAGCTTGTTCGCCAATATTCCAGCTTGTTGTCATACCGGTTTTTAGTTGAAGAATCTTCAGTGATGGAAATATCCCTGATGGGCAAAGTGGCAGACAGAGATGTCGAATTTCTTAATTTGTTGAATGAAGAATATTTTGATGATAATCTTGCTCATAAAAATTTAACGGCAGAGAAAACAATTGCTTTCATCGATGAACAATTATCGATCATGAAAGATTCGGTTGTTTCGTCAGAATCTAAAATCAATGTTTATCAGGCTCAGTCCGGAATATATACGCAAGATAAATCCAAATATAGCAATTCTGTTTTGGATGAATTGGATAAACAACAGGCGGAAATCAAGCTGAAGAAAGAATTTATGAAATACACCACCTCATACCTGAACAAAAATCAGGATAATGATGTGTTGGTCGTTCCTCCAGCGGCTTCAATCCAGGATCCTCAGTTAAATATGCTTGTAAACAAGTACAATGAAATGGTCGGAGAAATGAAAACGCTCGGTTCTGCCAGTCCTGTATATCAAAAGAATAAAAGAGAGCTTGAGGATACCAAGATCAATTTGAGGGAATCGCTGACTGCGATGACTGCGACCATCAAACTGGAAGAAGAAAACCTGAATCAGCGATACGGAAAGGCAATGTATGAAATTTCAAGTCTTCCTCAAAAAGAAAGAGGTTTGATGACACTGGAAAGGGATTTCAAGATCATTGATACTTATTATACCTATTTGTTGCAACGGCGTACTGAAAGTCAGATCCAGAGAGCGTCCAACACCCCGGATAACAGGATTGTCGATCAACCCCGGACAGTAGCTGTTGTGAATGCTAAAGAACCTGTAAATAATTACCTTATTTATGTTTCTGCAGGATTATTGCTTTCTTTACTTTTTGTAGTGTGCCGGGAATCAATATTCAGATTCTCCATCCAATCCCGGGAAGAAGTGGAATCCATCACGGGTGCTCCGATTTTGGGAATCATAGAACGAACGGCCAAGTCGGATCCTATTACCGTATTTTATTTTCCGAAATCCAGCTTTGCGGAATGCTTCCGGAATATGCGTTCCAGAATGGAATACCTGGCTAAAAAGCAAACTCCGATTACCATGCTGATAACTTCGACAGAGCCTCAGGATGGTAAAACATTTATTGCGATGAACCTGGCGTCTATTTATGAACAATTGCCCGGAAAGAAAACAATTATTGTTGATATGGACTTGCGTCGTCCGGCTTTGTCCCGCGAAATGGGAATGAATCAGGAGAAAGGCGTTTCCAATTACCTGGTCGGACAGGCTGATTTGAATGAAGTAATCAAACAACATCCTGTTTTTGGTTTTGATGTATTACCGGCAGGAACGGTTCCTCCTAATCCGAGTGAATTGATCTGTTCTGAAAATACAAAAAACATGTTGAAACTACTGGCTGAAAAGTATGATTATGTTTTGTTGGACTGTAGTCCTGTCGGCTTGGTTTCTGATGCTCACTTCCTCGCCCGTCAGACAGATGTGGTGTTGTATGTTGTCAGAAATGATAAAACAAATAAAAACTTCTTCAAGGATACGATTACCGAAATGCATGAGGATAACATTGACAATGTTGCCATTATTTACAATGATGTTAAATCGAAAGGTGGTATTTACCATAGCAGACGTTATTATGGAAGAAGTTCTTACTATATGAAGCACGATTCATATTATCACGAGAGCGCTACATAATAATTAAGATAAATCATAAAAAAACAAAAGAAGACGCTATAATAGGCGTCTTTTTTGTTTTATTGTTTATATTTGTGACTCTTTTGTTGATTCATTAAACATTTCAGCATGAAGATAGTCTATAATATATAATTGAAGTTGATAAATAATGAAAAGATCCTTCTTCCTGTTCTTTATCCTATTTTTAGTTTTTTTTTCCATTCCTGTAAAATCTCAGGTTAATACGGATCGAGTAATGGCCAATGGAAGAAACGCTTTATATTTTGAAGATTATATTTTGTCTATTCAATATTTCAACCAGGTAATCCGGGCTAAACCTTATCTGGCTGAACCTTATTTATATCGAGCAATGGCCAAGTTCAACCTGGATGATTATCGAGGAGCTGAAAGTGACGCTACTTTATGTATAGATCGAAATCCGTTTTTAATATATGCTTATCAATGCAGAGGAGCTTCCCGTCAGAATTTGAGAGATTTTAAGGGAGCGATAGAAGATTATAATAAGGGCTTGGAGTATAAGCCGGAAGATAAGCAATTGCTTATCAATAAGGGTGTAGCGTATCTCCAACTGAAAGATTATGACAATGCATCCCAGACATTTGATTTGTTGCTTAAATATCAACCGAAATTTACACAGGCTTATCTGACGCGGGGAGCTATGTATGCTGAAAAAGGAGATACGGTTAAGGCTTTGGCTGATTTTAATGAAGCGATTCGTTTGGATAAATATTATGTCCCATCTTATGGACAAAGAGGATTGATTTATTTCCAGAAAGAAGAATATTCAAAAGCGTTGACTGATTTTAACGAAGCGATTCGTTTGGATTCGAGAAACATCGGTTATTATATCAACAGGGGACTGGTGCGCTATTATCTGAATGATCTGCGTGGTTCAATGGCTGATTATGATGCGGTAATTATCATCGATCCGAATAATATCATCGCCCGATTTAACCGTGGACTTTTGAGGGCGCAGGTGGGAGATGTTACCAAAGCCGTTGAAGACTTTGATATTGTTATTAAGCAAGAACCGGATAATTTCATGGCGATATACAACCGGGCTATTTTGAAAGATGAAACGGGTAATTATCGTGGCGCTATATCGGATCTGGATGCTGTATTGAAAGAATATCCCAATTTTGTCCCCGGTTATTATTACCGGGCGGAAGTCAAGCGGAAAATGAAAGATACCAGAGGAGCTGATGTGGATTATTGGCATGCTTATGATCTGGAACAAAAGTTGAAAAAGGAAAAGGCTCAAGGGAAGATAATTACCGGGAAAGCGGTATTGGATGCTTCTTCTCCGGATGAATCGGTCGCTGAAAATGATCAATCAAAAGGCAATAAGATACGCGAAAAATCAGATAAAAATATTGAGAAATTCAATCGGCTTGTCGTTTATGACAAGGAAGAACAGCAAGAGTCTCAATACAAGAGTGAATTGAGAGGAAGAGTTCAGGATAAACAGGTTAAGGTCGATCTGGAGCCTCAGTTTGTGATTACTTACTATGAGAAAATTGAAAAACTTCGTAATATTTCGACTTTTGACAAAATGATTGCTGACTATAATCAGCATAAGGTTTTGAAAATCCAGTTGAAAATAACGAATAAAGAAGCTGCTTTGACGGATGACCAGGCGGAGTATCACTTTCAATCGATCAATGACTACTCGTTGATTCTTGATCGTGATTCGACAAACGTAAACGCTTATTTCGGCAGAGCATTGGATTTCATGGTTTTGCAGGATCTTACCGAATCGTTGAGGGATCTCAATAAGGTCATAGAACTGAATCCTCATTTTGCGATGGCCTACTTCGACCGGGCGATGATAAGATATAAACAGATGGAGCTGGATAATTTCAGTTCGAACGATGAAGATGTAGTCGATTTATCCTTGAATATCCAAACCGGCAGGAAAAGATCCGTTCCCGGAGCGCAATATCCCACAACACCCGGAATTCAGGATCATGTGCTTCTTCCGAAGGATACGAAAAAAGCATTTGACTATGAGTTAATCATGCGTGATTATGATTCAGTCCTGAAACTCAATCCCGATTTTGTTTTTGCGTATTTCAACCGGGGAAATTTGCGTTGCATGCAGAAAGATTTCAGAGCGGCGATTCTCGATTACAATGAGGCGATACGCCGGGATGCCGATTTTGCGGAAGCCTATTATAACAGAGGTCTGACCCGTCTGTATCTGGGAGATACGCCAGCCGGAATAGCCGATTTGAGTAAAGCCGGAGAATTAGGGATCGTTAGCGCCTACAGTATTATCAAACGGATGTTGGAAGACTGATGATTTTTACTCCGAACTTATTTCTCCGCTGAATTTGATCGATTGGCGCTGAGGACTGCTGACATTAATCATGGCTTTCCCATTGGAATAAATATCCACGTATAGGTCATAATTGTAGTTGGACGTATTGATATTGAATTTTATACTCCACTCTCCGTCATTCTTTTGGCGGGTTGCGGAATAATTTTTGATAGGTTCCCGGAATTTAACCCCTCCGTCGTCGGTTCCGTAGGGAGCCGTGTATGCTACTCCGAAAAAAGGAAGGTAAGCCAGTGCCGAATCGTTTCGTAAGATCAGGGTATATCCGGAGTCGAGATAAATACTTTTACCAGACATCGGATAGGCGTAATTGACATCGATTTTGAAATTTTTCGTTTTTACTTTCTCATTTATCTGTTCTATTGTCGTGTTTTGTGTAGTACTTCCTGTCTGTTTTTGAGAAGTGCAAGCGACAAGAATAAAACTGATGAGCGTAACGCTTAAAAAAAGTCTTGTCTTCATAACATCAATATTTTAGGTATTTTTTTATATAACACTGCATTGAAATCTAAAGTTTTCAAAAGTAATAAAATAAACACACAATGTCCGTGT
Organism: Bacteroidales bacterium; assembly: GCA_031551395.1. Classification (GTDB taxonomy): domain Bacteria; phylum Bacteroidota; class Bacteroidia; order Bacteroidales; family Azobacteroidaceae; genus BNXB01. The sequence goes on along the minus strand of JAVBNR010000016.1, from coordinate 152,933 downwards.
TTTGGCTCTGAACTTATTGTGTGAATAAAAAAAGAGTATTATTTTTGTAGCTTGTTTTGTTTGTAAATTAAAATTATGATAAAAATAACATTCCCTGATGGATCTGTTCGTGAATATGCGAAGGGAACCACTGCAATGCAAATTGCAGAAAGTATTAGTCCGCGTTTGGCTCAAGATGTGATTGCTGCTGGAGTAAACGGAGACACTTGGGATTTGACCCGTCCGATCAATGAAGATGCTTCTGTCAAGTTATATAAATGGGAAGACGAAGAAGGAAAGCATGCTTTCTGGCATTCATCGGCTCACTTGATGGCGGAAGCGTTGCAGGAATTATATCCGGGAATCAAATTCGGTATCGGTCCTGCTATTGAAAACGGTTTTTACTATGATGTGGATCCCGGAGAAGGTGTGGTAATCAAAGAAAGTGATTTTCCTGCCATAGAAGCGAAAATGGCGGAATTGGTTGCAAAAAAAGAAACGATCGTTCGCCAGAGCATTGCCAAAAATGATGCATTGAAAATGTTCAGCGATCGGGGCGAGAGTTACAAAACCGAATTGATCGAAGAATTGGCCGATGGAACGATCACGACATATACTCAAGGTTGTTTTACGGATCTGTGTCGTGGCCCTCACTTGCCGGATACTTCTTACATCAAGGCATTGAAATTAATGTCTGTGGCAGGAGCTTATTGGCGCGGAGATGAAAAAAGAAGGCAATTGACCCGTATATATGGAATCACTTTCCCAAAGAAAAAATTACTGGATGAATATCTGGTTCTGTTAGAAGAAGCGAAGAAACGAGATCATCGCCGGATCGGGAAAGACCTGGAATTGTTTACTTTTTCACAAAATGTGGGACAAGGACTGCCGTTGTGGCTGCCCAAAGGCACACAATTGCGTTTGAAACTGGAAGAATTCCTGAAACGGATTCAACGGAGATATGGTTATCAGCAAGTTATGACCCCGCATATAGGAAGTAAACTGTTATATGTAACTTCCGGACATTACGCTAAATACGGTAAAGATTCATTTCAGCCGATTCATACGCCGGAAGAAGGGGAGGAGTTCCTGTTAAAACCGATGAACTGTCCTCATCACTGTGAGATTTATAAAGCATTTCCACGTTCCTATAAAGACCTTCCGCTACGCCTGGCCGAGTTTGGAACAGTTTATCGTTACGAACAAAGCGGGGAGTTGCATGGATTGACCAGGGTCAGAGGGTTTACTCAGGACGATGCGCATATCTTCTGTATGCCTGATCAGGTCAAAGATGAATTCAAGAAAGTCATGGAGATTATCCATATTATTTTCAAAGCATTGGATTTTACGGAGTATGAAGCTCAGATTTCATTAAGAGACCCTGAAAATAAAGAGAAATACATCGGGACTGAAGAAAATTGGGAAAAAGCAGAAGCTGCCATCATTGAAGTTTGTCAGGAAACAGGTATCAAAGCCCGGATAGAATTGGGTGAAGCAGCTTTCTACGGACCGAAGTTGGATTTCATGGTCAAAGATGCTCTCGGAAGACGTTGGCAATTGGGTACGATCCAAGTGGATTACAGTCTGCCTGAACGGTTTGAATTGGAATATGTCGGCGCTGATAATAAAAAACATCGTCCGGTAATGATTCATCGCGCTCCGTTTGGTTCCATGGAACGATTTGTGGCTGTTTTGATCGAACATACGGCCGGTAAATTCCCCATTTGGCTGACTCCGGATCAGGCCGTTGTTCTTCCTATCAGCGAGAAGTTTAATGATTACGCCTATCAGGTGGCTAAGGAATTGACAGATAAGGATATTCGTGTTATAGTGGATGACCGGAATGAGAAAGTCGGTCGTAAAATCCGTGATAATGAATTGAAAAAAATACCTTATTTGCTTATAGTAGGAGAAAAAGAAGCAGAAAATAATGAAATTTCTGTAAGAAAACAAGGCGAAGGTGATGCTGGTTCCATGAAAATTGCTACCTTTGCGGCAATTTTGAATGAAGAAGCTGAAAAACAAATGAATCAGTGGAATAATAAACAGGAGAATTAATTAATATTGAATGAAGAAAGACAATCTTAAGGATCAATACCGTGTTAATGAGAAGATCCGGGTAAGAGAGGTCCGTTTAGTCGGAGATAATGTGGATCAGGGTGTATATCCAATTGCAGAAGCACTGAAAATTGCGAATGAACAAGGATTAGACTTGATTGAGATATCTCCTAATGCAGTTCCTCCCGTATGTAGAATTTCTGATTATCAGAAATTTATCTACCAACAGAAAAAACGTCAAAAGGAACAAAAGGCTAAATCTGTAAAGATTGTTGTGAAAGAAATACGCTTTGGCCCGCAAACAGATGACCATGACTATAATTTTAAATTAAAGCATGCTAAAAGTTTCCTGGAAGAAGGAGCCAAAGTAAAAGCGTATGTGTTTTTTAAAGGGCGCTCGATTCTTTTCAAAGAGCAAGGAGAGGTGTTATTGCTTCGATTTGCCGATGACTTGGAAGATTATGCCAAAGTAGAGAGTTTGCCTACTTTAGAAGGTAAAAAGATGATCCTGATGCTGGCTCCAAAGAAAGCGCCGTCAGGAGTGTCGCCTAAACAACCACAGTCGCCGGTCGTTAAAAAGCCAGTGCAGGAAGAAGAAAATTAAAGTGACGGGCTGAAAGTCGAAATGTGCTTAAATACATGGAAAACTTGAAGCTTGAAACTTAAAACTAAATAATTAATAAAAATTTAAGTACAATGCCAAAAATGAAGACTAATTCCGGTGCCAAAAAAAGATTCGCTCTTACCGGAACAGGAAAAATCAAAAGAAAACACGCTTTTAAAAGTCACATTTTGACAAAAAAGACTAAAAAGCAAAAAAGAAGACTGACGCATTTTGCAATTCTTAATTCAGCGGATGAATCCAGAGTTAAGAAATTATTGGGAATGAAATAAGTTTAATTTTATTGTGTGATTTTCTAAAAGATTTATTAACAGAATTTTAGCAAATTAAGTCCGTTGAAAACGGCGCTAACATTCAAAAACATTTTTTATTACTATGCCCAGATCAGTGAATCATGTAGCTTCAAGAGCTAAAAGAAAAAGAATCCTCAAACTGACGAGAGGATATTATGGCGCAAGAAAAAACGTATGGACAGTCGCCAAAAATACATGGGAAAAAGGTTTAACTTATGCTTTCCGTGATCGTCGCGCTAAAAAACGTAATTTCCGTGCTTTGTGGATACAGCGTATCAATGCTGCAGCACGCCTGGAAGGAATGTCTTATTCCCGTTTGATGGGTGCTTTGCACAAGAATGGAATCGAAATTAATCGTAAAGTATTGGCTGACTTAGCCATGAACCATCCGGAAGCTTTCAAAGCGATCGTAGATAAGGTCAAATAAAAATTCCGATTCAATAGATATAAAAAAACCTGTAATGATCATTACAGGTTTTTTTATATCCCTACGAGTCCTATTCTATTGTGAAATTCCCTGTGTTTTTCACATTGTCTGAAATCACTTCATAAGAATAATGGCCTGAAGGGAGGTTGCGCCCGTCAAATACGATGTCGTAATTACCTGCGGGAACGTTTTTCTGTCGACAGATTTCTGTTACTTTATTTCCTTGCGAGTCATACAGATTAATGTATAAATCAACGACAGGATCACCTAATTCTATCTTTGTACGAAGTGTACACGAGTTATGATTATAGGAAAGAGTACTTTTATAAATAGAGAATAATCCGTCTGCAACGGAACGTGCGGCTCCATCTGACGGTACATTTTTTACAGCGTCGTTTACGACAATGCAGGAAGAGCCTCCTCCATCCAGATTGATCGCATACTGGCAGCCCAAATACGTCATTACGTCGGCTAATTCTCGGGATGTGACGCCGACAGAAGCCGTACTGCGCCCGTCAACGACCACGAAATAAACTTTATTCCCGTTTCCGGAATAACCGACTGCCGTGCGAGGATGCCGGGCTGTGCCTACATCTGCGGAACTTGTTGTTGCCGGAGCTGGAACTCCTGCGTTCAGAACAACCCGGTGTCCTCCGATGATGTTTTTGAGCTCAGGAAGATGTACGTTGATCTCAGAACCAACGGTAAGTGTAGACAGAAAATCACTTGCTGTGCCATGTCCGGATATGACTATTTTACCATTAGGAATAGCCATGGAACCGCCACTTCCGGAAGATACGATTTTTTCCACCTTGCATTTGACTCCATCGGGATCCCCTAAAGAATTCCAGCTATAATCCGTAGGAGAGACGAGGATTTCCGTTCCCCAGATGTTTGTGCCTGTGTTGATTCCTCTTGAGGAATTATACAGTACCAGGTAATTGGTTTCTCTGGTTGCGTTTACGGCATTGAACTGTAAGCTCTGAGTTCCTTTTTTTATAAACCCGGGATTTGATTCTTTTGTAATAGTCAGATTGACGTAAACATCATCTCCGATATTCAACTGATTTAAGAATGTTTGAGAAGCGCCATGCCCTGAAAGGATTATTTTCCCGGCGGGGATCGTCATGCTACCTGCTGAGGAAATGGCTTCTACTTTACAATGTACATTGTCGTAGTCTGTAATCTGTTCCCATTTTTCAAACAGCGGAGCAACCAACACTTCGGTTCCGGCCGCATTGGAGCGTGTGTTGCTCCCATACCTGGAGGTATATACGATCAAATCATCTTCCCATCTGCGGTTGTTGACTGCAGTGACTTTGCATGCTCCGTTTGGTGTGATTACAGACCCGGTAAAGCGGAGATTTCCTACAAAAGGCTTATTCTTTTTGTCAAAAGCGACGGACGGTCCGTATTCATCTGTGCCCTGGAGCGCCGGAGACCGGTATATTTCTCCGTTTATGACATCGCCGTTGGTGGTTACGGAAGCCCATTCTCCGCTCATAACATAAAAACCGCCGTTGATGGCCGATAAAACCTGATGGTTTGTGTATGTTTTATTTCTTGAGATAGTCAGCGGAGTATTGGTCTTGAAAACATTGTCCTGCCCTTTCCATGCTTCGATGCTGACTTTGGGATTGGTAATGTCGATTTCGTGCACAAAAATTTTCAGAGGGAAAGCGGAGACTTTTAATTCTTTGTAACTCGTTCCGGCAAGGCCTGTTTGACTGCTTACAACCTGGACGTTATAGGAGTTGCCTAAGATGGAAATGTTTTGAGAGAATAAATAAGGTGTAAAACTTAATAATAAGCTTATGAATAACATAAGCCGAATAGATCTTTTCATTTTGTCCAAAATTAGTATAAACTGTAAAATTACAATAAATAAATGGTTCGCCGGATAATTTAAGTAAATTTATTAGTTTACACGGTCTGTCTAAATGAAAACAAAGATATTATTTTTATCTTTGTGGCGTCTAAAAAACTCAGATGATACCAACAGAAATTATAAAAAAATACTATAAGGAAAACAGCGCTTTATACGATATATTGCTGAGACATAGTTTTCTGGTTGCAGATAAGGCATTGCTTATTGCGCAGATGCATCCGGAACTGAAAATAGATAAGCAATTTGTGTATGAGGCCGCTATGCTCCATGATATAGGTGTTTTTATGACGGATGCAAGTGATATTTTGTGTTATGGGACGTATCCGTATATTTGTCACGGCTATTTGGGTAGTGACATTTTGAAAAAAGAAGGTTGGCCACACCATGCATTGGTCTGCGAAAGACATACCGGAGCAGGTTTGAGTCTTTATGAAATAGTCCATCGGAATTTGCCGTTACCTCATCGGGAGATGCTTCCGGTTAGTATGGAAGAGCAACTGATTTGTTTTGCGGATAAATTTTATTCTAAAACGAAGTTGGATAGAGAAAAACCGATAGAAAAGATTCGTAAAGGTCTTAGTAAATATGGCGAAGAATCTGTCGCCCGGTTTGATGGGTGGTGTAAATTGTTTTTAGGGTGAATCAAATGATACGTATCGGATGCTGACAAATAAGTTACCTTTCTTATTTATTGTTGTCGTGTTATTTTCTTTTGTGTTTTCAATAGCAGAAGCGCAACGGAGAGTGCCGTCCAATACCCATGAGAATCAAATCCCACTTCTTTTGAGTAGTTCAAATGAATTGGATACCGTCCCCATTCGTTATATTCCTGCCGATTCAATACCTAAAGATACCATACACGCTGATACGGTTCGGGTCGATTCCGTCCACTCCAATGCGATTGATGCGCCTGTTGTTTATTTTGCTAATGATTCGATTGTGACGATGATGGATGGTGGAAATATCATTCGTCTTTATGGAAAGGCCAATGTGAAATACAGGGAATTGGAACTTACCGGAGAATATATCGAGATCGATGCGAATAAAAATATGGTTTATGCCACTTTTGCTTTAGACTCAATCGGGGAAGAATTCGGATACCCGATCTTTAAAGAAGGAAGTAGTCAGTATGAAATGAAGAAGATATGGTATAACTTCAAAACGAAAAAAGCGTTTATCCGGGATGTGATTACAGAGCAGGGTGAGGGGTATGTGACTGCAGATCAGACAAAAAAAATGGATAATGACGACTTGTGCATGATCAATGGAAGGTATACGACCTGTGATGAGCATGACCATCCCCATTTTTACATGAAACTGACAAAAGCCAAAGTGCGACCCAAGAAAAACATTGTAACAGGGCCTGCATACCTGGTATTGGAAGATGTGCCGTTGCCGGTTTTTATTCCTTTTGGTTTTTTCCCGTTTACGAGTGATTATTCTTCAGGAATCATTATGCCTACGTATGGAGATGAAATTTCTCGTGGATTCTCTTTGCGTGATGGTGGTTACTATTTCGCTATTAATGATTATATGGATCTGGCTCTGACCGGAGAATATTATACAAAAGGCTCCTGGGGAGTGAGCGCTCGCTCGAGTTATCGGAAAAAATATAAGTTTTCCGGAAATCTTAATGCAACTTATCTGGTAACCAAACTGGGAGATAAAGGTAGCTCGGATTACAGCGTCAGCAAAGATTTCAGATTAGCCTGGTCTCATTCAAAAGATCCGAAAGCGGATCCGAATAGTACATTCACAGCCGGAGTTAATTTTTCTACCAGTTCATACAATAAAAATAGTGTGGAAAGTTTATCTACTCCGGAGACCTATCAGAATACCAAATCATCCAGTGTGAACTATACCCGGCGTTTCGGAGACCTTTTTTCCGTCAGTGGTAATGCTACTGTTAATCAGGTTTCTAAAGATACGACCCTCAGTATGACATTACCTAACCTGACGATCACGATGAGCGATGTCTATCCTTTTCGCCGCAAGGAGCAGGTCGGAAATCCGCGTTGGTATGAAAATATCCGGATGAGTTATACCGGATTGTTTATGAATAGTATTTCCAATGTCAAGGAATATGATTTCTTAAAAAAGAACATAATTAAAGATTGGAGAAATGGGATGCAGCACCAGATTCCGGTTAGCGCTTCTTTTAATCTGTTCAACTTTATCAATATTTCCCCTCAGTTTTCATATACGAGCCGTTGGTATACCAATCAGATTGAACAGCAATATAATTACCGAACCGGCCAGTTGGCGCCTACAGACACCACGTATGGCTTCTACCGGGTCTGGGATTATAGTGGCGGGATTAGTATGAATACGAAGTTATACGGTTTTTTCAATCCGTTGCCGGCTTTGTTTGGGAAATGGGCGGAAGGAAAAACAATCCGTCACGTAATGACTCCGACGATTACGTTCAATGGCGCTCCTGACTTCAGCGCTCCTCATTATGGATATTATAAAGATGTGTATTATTTGGATCCGGCGACAGGACGAGTCGATACTGCAACTTACTCTCCATACCAATATGGAATATTTAGTCCTCCGCAACCCGGTCAAACGGGAACGATGACTTTTACACTGGATAATAACATAGAAATGAGGTCTATCGGAGCTGATACAACAAGGAAATACAGTCTCATAGACAATCTTGGATTGAGTATGAGTTATAATTTCCTGGCCGATTCGATGAAGTGGTCTAACCTGAATGCGTCGCTCCGGTTGAAACTCATGAAGTCATTTACATTGAATTTGCGTGGGACATTTGATACTTATACTTACGATGAGACTGGCAGACGGATCAATGTACCCCGATGGGAAGCCGGAAAGGGATTCGGTCGATTGATGGCTACCGGAACCTCCTTTTCGTATTCGTTGAATAACGAAGTTCTCAAAAAACTTTTTGGAAAAAAAGATGAAAAAGCGGCATCCGGTTCTTCCGAGCTAAACTCGGAAAATGATTCAGGATCAGATAATGAGGAGGTTACGAGTGAAGATGCAGAAGGAAAGAAATCAACTTCTCTGAGGGAAAGGAAGAAACAGGATGGAGAATACGATCCGGATGGCTACATGATTATGAACATCCCCTGGAACCTCTCATTCAGCTATTCTATGAGTCTTGGATACGACACTCGTTCCGGAAAATTTAATCCGGAAACGAGGGAATATCCTTATCGCATTACTCAAACGTTAGGAATTTCAGGAAATATCAATCCGACTAAAGGCTGGAGTTTTAATTTCAATACGAGTTATGACTTTGATTATCATAAAATTGCATTTATGCAATGCTCCATTACCCGGAGTTTGCATTGTTGGCAGATGTCGGCCAGTATCTCTCCATTGGGACCTTATCCATTCTATAGCTTTACGATTGCAGTCAATGCATCTTTATTAAAAGATTTAAAATATACGCAAAGCAGCAATTATCGCGATGCGGTCAACTGGTATTAATCGTTTTACCATTGAATAGGAGTCTGTCCTGTTTGGATAAGGTATTCGTTCGCTTTGCTGAAGTGCTTGTTTCCAAAGAAGCCTCGATGAGAAGACAATGGAGACGGATGTGGAGATTTTAATACCAGGTGTTTAGCTGTGTCTATAAATTCTCCTTTCTTTTGTGCAAAAGAACCCCATAACAAAAATACAATATGGTCTTTTTCCGTAGCGATCCGATGTATAGCAGCATCGGTAAATTGTTCCCAACCTTTGCGTTGATGAGAACCGGCCTGGTGGGCGCGCACGGTCAATGTGGCATTTAAGAGTAAGACTCCTTGTTGAGCCCAACGGGTCAGATTTCCTGTCGAAGGAGGAGCAATACCCATATCGGATTGGATTTCCTTGAAAATATTAAGTAGCGAAGGAGGAAACGGCACTCCATCGTTTACGGAAAAGCATAAACCATGCGCCTGCCCGGGTTCATGATACGGATCTTGTCCGAGTATAACGACTTTTACCTGGTCGAAAGGACACTGGTCGAAAGCATTGAAGATAAGCTTTCCAGGAGGATATATGGTATGGCTTTTGTATTCTGTTTTAACAAACTCAGCGAGATGCTGAAAATAAGGTTGATTGAATTCAGTATCCAATCGTTGTTTCCAAGAAGGTTCTATTTTTACTTCCACTAGATATTCTATATTAAAATCAGCCTGCAAGTTAATAATAAAATCCGAAATAAGATTTTCATTTATCAAGATTTTTTATACCTTTGCACCCCGATGGTCCCGTAGTTTAGTTGAATAGAACGGCAGATTCCGGTTCTGCAGGTCACAGGTTTGAGTCCTGTCGGGATCACAAAAAATCAATGCAAAAAGAAGTAAAGTCCTGATTTTCAAAGAAGTCAGGACTTTGCATTTTAAAGCAATTCTGCCATTTTAGTACGTTTTAAGGCTATACATAAAACTTAAAGTGAAAATACGCGAAGGATATTAAATCCGATGTGCAATTGTCCTTTATCCCACCTGCCTGTAGTTTGTGTGATTAACAGTCGCTCGTTGGTCCCGATGGAATTACTCACAAATAGCTGAAATACATGGCCTCCGGTCTGGATGTCGAATCCGAGAGAAAGGGGCGCTGTTGTTCCGCTGAGTTTATCTCCCGAAAAAAGCGGGTAGTATTCGGCATTGAACCTCACTCGTTTGAATATTTTGAAGCTGGCGCCGATGCCAATAGAAAAAATATCGTTCGGATCTCCGACCTGAGGTGTTTTCACGTAATGAATCCACACGGGCATGATTTGAGCGGAAAATACAGTTGAAAATTTTCGGGCGACTAATACCTGAGCTGCCGTACTCAACCGATCGTCAAATGTCGTTTCTCCTGTCGGATCCTTCAGCGTTTTTATCATTAACTCGCCTAATAGAGTCAATGTCAGCGGCATGTTGCGTTTCCCGGAAGACTGCTCGAGGAGTTTATATTTGCCTGTAATATCGTATTCCTTATCCCATGAACTTCGCCCGACACCCGCCGTTAACCGGTCGGTAATCCCGTAATCGAACCCGAAGCGGATCGAAGCGTTATCCAATCCGAAAAAATCATAAATACCTTCATCCATCTCATCGAAACGGTGTGAAATCCGGAAATCCAGATTGCGTTTTTTGGAGGTCTCAACCGAGTGCCCGGCAATCAAACGGCTTGATTCAAATGTGCCGATAACCCGTTGTATCCGTTGCGTACTATCCTGTATATCTTGTTCTTTCATGAGTTGTTCTACGGTTGGTGTAGTCTGAGCTGAAATATAAAAACAGCTCCACAGGATAAAGCATCCTGCGAATAATACTCGAGCTTTCATGTTCAAATCGATTAATTTTGTTGTTATTTATTCTCAAGAGGTAAATATTGACAAGCGACAGTAACTTCAACCACTTCGGCGATGTTTTGGGAAACCACCGATGGTATTTTAATGTTAAAGTCAGCCAGGCGTACATTGAATTTGGCTTTACCCGATAATTGATTGTCTTTTATTGTTACAGTTGCTTCGGTAATTAAAGGCTTGGATACATTGTGTATGCTCAGCGTTCCTTCCACCGTTATTTGGTAGGATCCGTCTACCGGTTTCACGACCTCCGGATTTTTCACTTTTCCTGTAAATTTTGCTTTGGGGTATTTATCCGATTCCATGTACGAAGTATTGAAATGTTCTTCCATCAAGGCTTTTTCAAATTGAAAGCTTTTGATTAAAACGGAAAAAACGATCTCTGCTTTTTTTATATCGATGAAGCTGACAACTTCATTGTTATGCGCTTCGATGTTTTCAAGCGGAGCTTTGGAATAGAAAGAGATTTTACCTTTTTTCGTATAATACATCTCTTGTGCTGCTGCATAGCCTGCCATCGATAGGATGCTTAATAATATAAAAAGTCGTTTCATTTGTTTATTCGATTATTAAACAATCAACAATAACCACATCACTGAGATATCCGGTACACCGACCTTTCAAAGTCAGCGTTTTTCCTGTTTCAACAGCTTGTTTTTTCTTCAGTGTGCACCGAACTCCGGAGAGCGGGGTCGGACCGGATAAAGAAACAACGGTTTGCCCATCGCTATTGGTTTCTACTTCATTTATTGTGCCTGTTACCTGTATGGCTTTATCTAGAAATTTTGAATTGGCTGAAGCTTCATCCTTTTGATAGGCTTCGACTAATTCCGATGTTGAAACAATAACAGGAGTCTCATGCTGTATATTCCTGTGGGGCATATACAGCACGAATAGGACTGCTCCGGCAGCTAAAACGCCGCAAATAATGAAAAACACCCGTATTTTTTTGTATTTTTTCATGAAAATCCATTTTTATGATACGGTAAGGATGTTATCTTCAATACTTACGGAGTATTTACGCAAAGCGGAAGGAGCCGGTCCTTGCACTACAGATCCGTTTATGTTGTAAACACTGCCATGGCAAGGGCAAACGAATTGATTCTGTATTGCGCTATAACCGACCGTACAACTTTCGTGGGTACAAATACTGGTCAACGCGACGAATGAAGCGGGCGTATTGCCTTCGGCAGTGCGCACGACAATGATATTGTTCTGACTTTTATGACTACCCACGGACATTAATTCACTATTCAGATTGGCCGTTAACTTGGGATTTTCGTTGCCATTACCACCTCCGGGATCATCGCCATTGGAGCATCCGGCCAGATTTCCGGCTACGGCTACCGCGGCTAATGCATAAGAATAAAATATAAAATTACGACGATTCATAATAAACAATTTTTAAGTAAATAGAAAATAAATTCTCATAATTTAACTATATAATAATGTATTAATTGTGAGTGTTTTAAAGAAAACATTTTTTGTTATAAAAAAGTTTTGATTTTTATTTGAATAATAGATTTATTATTGTTTAAAATGAAACGCATACAGGGTGTGCCCTGAAAAACCGGATTGTTGAGAAATGGAGGGGAGTAATGAATAAACCCTGACTTTTTTGGATAGTCAGGATTTATCTTCTGAAGCGTAGTTCTATTCTAGTATGCAGTACTTTATTGTGTGTGATTAAGGCGTTTGTCATTGGAGCAAAGCTCCTGTTTGTAAAATATAATTTAGATCATTATTCTTCTACTTTAAATGTTACTCTGCGGTTTTGTTTTCGTTCGGATTCACTGCTGTTTTTTGCTATGGGAGCTTCTTTTCCTTTTGATTTGACTTTCAGTATTTTGGCGTTCACTCCCTGGCTGATCAAATACTCCCTTGCATTGTTAGCTCTGGCCAGTCCAATACGCTGGTTGACCTCATCCGATCCAAGTCCGCAGGTATTTCCAATGATATCGACAACCATATCGGAACGCTCTTTCAACACCTTCGCTTTTTCATCTAAAGCAATTTTCATATCCGGAGTCAATTCAGTGGCATTTACAGCATATCCGCTAATCGGTTTTTCTACGATTAACTTGGCGTTCAGGTAAGCTGCTTCCTGTGGATTGCGTGCTTCGGCTTTGTCTTTGTTTTTTTTAACTTCTGCCTCTTCTTCTGCTTTTCTTTCTTCCGGTTGTATATTTGTTTTTATAGAATCCGAAAGGATTGAAGTCTTGGAATTCGAATATGAATCAACTGTAAAAGGAGTAGCATGAATGGTTACTCCGGCTATTATTATAAATGAGGCAATCATTACAATTTTTTTCATACGTTTTAATTCTTGTTGATATAAAAACAAAAATCCCGGGCTTTTGTTTAGCCCGGGATTTTTATTGCTACAATTATGTATGGATCGATTGTTTTATCTCAATCAATCAATCAATCAATCAATGTTCAATGTTACACGTTTGAAACCTGTTACCGTCAGATCTTTGTCTTGTTGCTTCAGATACTGATCGATTGTTATCTTAGGTTCTTTTACAAATGCTTGCGCCAATAATGTAAATTCCTGGAAGTATTTATTCAACGCACCTTCTGCAATTTTATCGAGGATTGCTTCCGGTTTACCTGCTTCCAATGCTTTTTCTCGTGCAATTTTTAATTCTTGCTCAACGATGTTAGCCGGAACATTTTCTTTGGTTACTGCCACCGGATTCATTGCTGCAATTTGCATTGCAATATCTTTAGCAACCTGAGTATCGACTCCGGCCTGGTTGAAACCTGCGATTGTTGCAAGTTTATTTCCCGGATGGATATAGGCAACAGTTGTTGGAGCAGCAACATATTCATAAGCTCCGAGTTCCATCTTTTCTCCGGTAATACCGATGCGGTCAGTAATCAGTGTTTCGATTGCTATCCCATCGATTTTCAGAGCTTTTAACTCGTCAATATTTGCTGGTTTGTTTTTTAATGCGGTATCCAGAATTGATTTTGTTAATGCGATATAATCTGCGTTTTTAGCAACGAAGTCTGTTTCACATTTAAGGGCGACGATTGCCGCAAAATCTCCGGAAGTAGCTGCCAGGCAACAACCTTCGGACGCTTCGCGGTCTTCGCGTTTAGCGGCTACCGCTTGTCCTTTTTTACGAATGATTTCGATTGCTTTATCATAATCGCCGTTTGCTTCGTTCAGAGCACTTTTACAGTCCATCATACCTGCACCGGTCATTTTACGCAAATGCGTAATATCTGCCATTGTAACTGCCATAATATCTGTGTTTTAATTATTCTTCTTCTTTTACAAATTTACTTGCCACGTTTGCATTCAAAGCTTGTTCGTCTTCTTTTGCAATGACACTTTTCTTGACAGCTTTAGCTTTCCGTTCTCTTCTCGGAGCTTGCTCTTCATCTTCGTTGCCAGTGTCGATTTTTTCTACTTTACGTTCCTGCAGTCCTTCGTTAATTGCATCACACATAGCGCCCAGGATCAATTCGATTGATTTAGTCGCATCGTCGTTTGCCGGAATAACGAAGTCAATGTTGTTTGGATTGGAATTGGTATCAACCATAGCGAATACCGGGATTCCCAAACGATTAGCTTCTGCAACGGCAATGTGCTCTTTCATTACGTCAATAACGAACAAAGCAGAAGGCAGGCGGCTCAAATCGGCAATTGAACCTAAGTTCTTTTCCAATTTAGCGCGTTGACGGGTAATTTGTAGTTTTTCTCTTTTTGAAAGTTGATCGAACGTACCGTCTTTAGACATCTTATCGATAGTTGTCATTTTTTTAACCGCTTTGCGGATAGTAGGAAAGTTAGTTAACATTCCTCCCGGCCAACGTTCTGTAACATAGGGCATGCCAATGGAAGTAGCTTTATCGGCAACCACTTGTTTAGCTTGTTTTTTGGTAGCTACGAACAATACTTTTCGTCCCGATTTGACGATTTGTTTAAGTGCTGCTGCAGCTTCATCTGTTTTTGCGATTGTTTTATAGAGGTCAATGATGTGGATACCATTGCGTTCCATAAAGATGTAAGGAGCCATTGCCGGATTCCATTTTCTTTTCATATGCCCGAAGTGAGCGCCGGCGTCTAATAACTGATCAAAGTTTAATCTTGACATTTTAATAAAATTTAATTCGTTTACATTCTTTGTTTAGGCAATCTTCAGGCAGCCATTCGACAATCGGCTTGCAGAATAAGTCCTGATGATTTAGATACTAAACGTGATAAAAAATTAGCGTTTAGAGAATTGAAATCTCTTTCTTGCTTTTGGTCTCCCTGGTTTTTTACGTTCCACTTCACGAGGATCACGTGTCATGAATCCTTCAGAGCGAAGCGCTTTTTTATCGTCCGGATTGATTTTTACCAATGCACGCGCGATACCCAGGCGGGCAGCTTCCGATTGGCCTTTGAATCCGCCACCGTTCAGGTTGATCAAAATATCGTATTGCTCGGTTACCCCGATTTTGTTTAATGGTTGCTTAACAACATATTGAAGCAACGGAGATGGGAAATAGATTTCAAGCTCACGCTTGTTGATAAGGATTTTCCCGGATCCTTCTTTAACGTATACGCGGGCGACAGCTGCTTTACGTCTTCCTACTGCATTTACTACTTCCATAAATATTATTTAAGAGAATTAATATCGATGTTTTTGGGTTGTTGAGCTTCATGTTTATGCTCAGATCCTCCATATACATATAAATTTTTGAGTAATTGAGCGCCCAAACGATTCTTTGGTAACATCCCTTTAACTACTTTGTGCATCAAACGGTCGCTTCCTTTTGCCATCAGCTCGGCAGGAGTTGTTTCCCGTTGACCTCCCGGATATCCGGTGTATCTCAAATAAACCCGGTCATTCCACTTGTTTCCGGTTAATTCGACTTTGTCGGCGTTGATGATGATTACATTGTCGCCGCAATCTACGTGAGGAGTGAAGCTTGGTTTGTACTTCCCTCTCAGAATTTTTGCTACTTTTGAAGCAAGACGGCCTACATGTTGTCCTGTTGCATCAACGACAACCCATTCTTTGTTGGCTGTTGCTTTGTTGGCAGAAATGGTCTTATAACTTAAAGTATCCACTGCTTTTTAATGTTTTAATTAGTTAATAACTCTATATTTAACTCTTTCCTTTTTGGTAATCGGAATAAAAAGGTCTGAATCAAATACTTACATCTTTTTGATAATAATCGGCCTGCAAAGTTACGCTTTTTCTTTTGAATTACAATGTATTTTTTAATGAAAAATGATATTGTTACACATAGATTGCATAAATTAAATGGATGTGGTATAAAAAATTGTGTGAACTGTGAAATTTGTAGAAACAATAATTATCTTTGCTATCGATTTTTAATTTTAAAATCATTGATTAATCTATGAAACTACAGAAAGAGCTACGCAATCACCAATGGAAAGCTTTTCGGAGACACCCGATGTTTGAACGGAATATGGGAGTCAAAATTTTTATGTTTCTCATGTTCGGTATATTAGGCATGGAGTTTTTGACTTTCGGATTTTTTTTAGATAAATTATTATTGGAAGTCGGAACTTATACAAGGGCTATCGATGCATTTAATGCTTGCTTGTTGTATCTGTTCTTAGGAGATTTTTTGATTAAATTTTTCTTCAAAAGAAGTTCTTCCATGCAGATTGCACCTTATCTATCGTTGCCTGTTGAACGGAATAAGTTATTTGATTTTCTTCTGGTTAAAGAGTTTTCCAATGTCTGGAACATGTATTTGCTGTTTTTGGTTGTGCCGTTTGCTTTCAAATCGATAACTCCTTATTATAATGTAGGAACAGCTTTTCTTTATATCATTTTTATTTATTTATTGTGTGTTGCAAATAGCTTTCTGGTACGGATAATCGACGATTTTTTCAAGAGAAACTTCCTGCTTACGCTGATTCCGATAGCCGCTGTTGCCGCTGTTTTTTATACTGCTTTTGGCTTGGATGTCCATTTCGGGAAGTACACTCAGCTGATGGGAGAAGAGTTGCTCAATAATAATGTTTTTTTCTGGTTGGGTCTGTTGCTGTTGATGATCCTTTTGCGAATAGTTAGCCGGAGTCAAATGCGAGGAGATCTCTACCGGGAAATGCAAGGCGTGAAAGAAGCTAAAGTCCAAACGTTCTCCAGTTTGTCGTTTTTAGACAAATTCGGAGATGTCGGAGATGCGATCAATATGGAAATAAAGATGATTTTGCGTTCCAAACGACTTAAAAATCAATTGTTTTCAATGGTTTTTATGATCTTGTATGGTTTTTTCCTGATTTATAAAATGGATGATATGATTCAACACAACTTATTCTTTAGCGTGTTTTGGTTTACATTTATGATGGGAGGACTTGGATTGATCATGGGGCAATATCTTTTTATGACGGAATCATCGTCTTTTGACGGATTTATGGCGCGCAATTACTCCATGAGCAAACTTCTGAGAGCAAAATATATCCTTTATTCAGCGTACGCATTTGTTGTTGCGTTGTTGTTGCTGATCCCTGTTTTTCAGGGGAAAATATCTCTACTTCTAGTCGTTTCGGCTTTCTTTTTTGTAATAGGACCTATTTTTTGTATGATTTTTCAAAATGCCGTGTACAATAAGAGCCCGTTGGATTTATTTGAAAGCGGGATGTTTAATTGGAAAGGAACTTCGTCGAGTATGCTTATGATAACGCTGATAACCATGTTTGTTCCTGTTGTTTTTATTATGATCATTGGAGCTGTATTTTCTTCAACAACAGCCTATTATGTGATGCTTGTTGTCGGTCTGGCTTTTACCTTGACATCGAATGTTTGGATGGAGTGGACGTATAAGAGGTTTATGAAGAGAAGGTATAAAAACATGGAAGGATTCAGGAGTAATGGTTAAAGTTTAAAGTAATAGATTTAAAGTTAATAATATAGTGCACAATGAATATAGCAATTAAAAATCTGGTCAAGCGTTTTGGAGAAAAGACGGCGATCGATATACCCGAATTAAACATTCGTGAAGGTGAATTGTTGGGATTGGTCGGAAATAATGGTGCAGGAAAAACCACATTGTTCCGTTTGATCCTCGATTTATTGAAAGCGGATGAAGGGTATGTTATGAGTAATGGAGTCGATGTGAGTAAAAGTGAAGATTGGAAATCGTATACCGGTTCTTACATCGATAACCGGTTCCTGATTGAATACCTTACTCCGGAAGAATTCCTGTACTTTGTCGGGGATACTTATAAAATGTCTAAAGAATTGATCACTGAGCGATTGAAAGATTTTAACCATTTTATGAATTCTGAAATACTTGGACAGAATAAATACATTCGCAATTTTTCGGCAGGAAATAAGCAAAAAATAGGGATTATAGCGGCGATGATGGTTAATCCGCAGGTATTGATCCTCGATGAACCGTTTAATTTCCTGGATCCGAGCTCCCAGATCGAAATTAAAGATCTGATTTATAAAATGAATAAGGAGTATAATACGACAGTTCTGATTTCGAGTCACAACCTGAATTACACAACCGATATTTGTAGTCGGGTCGTACTGCTGGAGACCGGAATTGTTCTCCGTGATATTGATAATTCCGAATCGGCAGCGATCGCAGAGCTGACGAATTATTTTATGAAAGGAGCGAATTTGTGATAATCTCCCGGGCGATATCGCTTTTGTGCACCCTCATTTTAGGATGTGGTGTCTCCTTTGCTCAATCGGCGGAGGATGAAATGCTGGTGTCCGGGTTCTTTACAATCAATAGTGATAAAACATCGTTGTCGCCTGGAGATTGGATGATTGAGGCGGCTCGTTATTTTTTGAATAAGCCTTATGTTGCGTCTACCCTGGAGGTCAATAAAGAAGAACAGTTAGTCGTTAACCTGCGCGAATTGGATTGTACGACTTTGATTGAAAATTGTCTGGCTTTGACCAGGACTTCTTTCTTGCCGAATCCGGATTACGAACTTTTTTGTCGGGAGCTGAAACGTGTCCGTTACCGGGATGGAGTAATCGATGGTTATTCCTCTCGTTTGCATTACATCAGTGATTGGACGGTTGATAATATGCGTAAAGGTATATTGGAAGATGTCACTTATGCTTTGGGAGGGAAAAAACTTCCTGTTCAGGTTTCGTATATGTCGACTCATCCCGATTCGTATCCGAGCTTAAAAGATAATCCGGAACAAATAGCCGCTATCCGTAAAGTCGAGGAAACAATTAATTCGAGAAACGTATATTATTATATCCCCAAACGGGAAATTCGGGAAAAACAATCCCGGATCAAAAACGGAGATATCATTTGTTTCACGACCTCTATAAAGGGACTGGATGTCTCTCATCTGGGTATCGCCTATTGGCAGAAAGGCGAACTGACTTTCATTCATGCATCTTCCAAAGCAAAAAAAGTAATTGTCAATCCCGAATCTTTGTTTGATTTTTGTATGATCCAGCCCTCTACTACTGGCATCATGGTTGTGCGTCCGAATTCCGACAGTTACTAGATACATCCGTATTGTCTGATTTCAGACTGATGCTCAGACTAAAAAATTGATGGTTCCAGCGCACCTACTTTAAGGAGAAAAGTATATCTTTGTGCCTCAAATTTATTAAATAATCATGGATATTCAGATTTCAGTTAAACGGGCAATTGAAGAATTATACGGGCAAACGATAGATACATCTTGGGTTCAGCTTCAAAAAACAAAAAAAGAATTTAAGGGTCATTTGACTTTGGTCGTTTTTCCTTTATTGAAAATATCAAAGAAAAATCCGGAGCAGACGGCTCAGGAAATAGGAGAGTATCTGGCTAAAAATGAATCTGTTGTTGCGGAATTTAATGTCATTAAAGGATTTCTTAACTTGACCATTGCTCCCGGTTACTGGGTTGAGTTGTTAAATGCCATTCATGCGGATAAGCAGTATGGGATTAAAGATTCGACAGCAGATGCTCCGTTGGTTATGATCGAATATTCATCTCCCAATACCAATAAACCTTTGCACTTAGGACATATCCGGAATAACCTGTTGGGATATAGTTTGGCTGAAATTATGAAAGCGAATGGTTTCCGGGTAGTAAAAACAAATATAGTGAATGACCGAGGAATTCATATTTGTAAGTCGATGCTGGCCTGGAAGAAATGGGGAAATGGAGCAACTCCTGAATCGGCAGGAAAAAAAGGCGATCATTTGATCGGCGATTTTTATGTCCTTTTTGATAAAGAATATAAAAAAGAATTGGCCGAACTGCAGGCTAAAGGATTAACGAAAGAAGAAGCCGAAGCTCAATCGATGCTTATGGGGGAAGCTCGGGAAATGTTGCGTCAATGGGAGGCCGGAGATCTTGAAACGGTTGCCCTTTGGGAAAAAATGAACGCATGGGTTTATGCCGGCTTTGATGAGACCTATAAAAAACTTGGAGTAGACTTCGATAAAATATATTATGAGTCCCAAACTTACCTGGAAGGAAAAGAAGAGGTCTTGCGAGGCTTGAATAAAGGTTTGTTTTATAAGCAGGAAGATGGCTCTGTGTGGGCAGATTTAACGGCAGATGGTTTGGATAATAAACTACTGCTTCGTGCAGATGGTACGTCGGTGTATATGACACAGGATATTGGTACCGCTAAGTTGCGGTTTGACGATTATCCGATCAACAAGATGGTGTATGTGGTTGGAAATGAGCAGAATTATCATTTTCAAGTATTGTCTTTGCTGCTGGATAAGTTGGGATTTGAATTCGGGAAAGGATTGGTACATTTTTCTTATGGGATGGTGGAATTGCCGGAAGGAAAAATGAAATCCCGTGAAGGAACGGTCGTCGATGCGGATGATTTGATTGCAGAAATGATCGATACGGCGAAAGAAACATCGAAAGAACTGGGTAAATTAGACGATTGTACCGAAGAAGAAGCTGATAAAGTATCCGAAATTACCGGATTGGGAGCATTGAAATATTTTATTCTTAAAGTAGATCCTCGTAAGAACATGGTGTTTAACCCGAAAGAATCCATCGATTTCAACGGGAATACCGGTCCTTTTGTTCAATATACTTATGCCCGCATTCAGTCGGTACTGCGTAAAGCCGCCGAACAAAATATCCTTTGGCCGTCATCATTAAATACGCAGGTTCCGGTAAGTGAAAAAGAGGAAAATCTGGTTCAAATGCTGGCGGAGTTTCCTGTAATTGTAAAAGAAGCTGCAGACACCTACAGTCCTGCTGTTATTGCCAACTATATTTATGATTTGGTAAAAGAATACAATCAGTTCTATCATGATTTTTCGATTCTCAGAGAAGAAAATAACGAGATCAGAAATCTTCGTTTGATCCTTTCTTTCAATATAAGTAAAGTGATTAAGGCCGGATTTGCACTCTTGGGAATCGATGTGCCGGAGAGAATGTAGCTTGAGAGTTAAGAACTAAAAACTAAAAACTAAGAACTAAGAACTAAAAACTTAGTATATTGAACTTACAACTTATTACTTTATCATAATAAAATATTTGTTAACCTTGTGACATTTTTTACTTTTCTGCGACTAATAGAGTAAATCATCTTTAATGGAAAAGCAAATAGTTGAAAAAGAGTTTTTAGAGATGGTACGCCAATATGAACGTATCATTTATAAAGTGTCTTCTTTTTATACGGATGAAAATAATACCCTGGAAGATTTTTACCAGGATATTGTTCTTAATCTTTGGAAAGCATTTCCTTCTTTTCGCTATGAGAGTTCTCCTTCTACATGGATTTACCGGATTGCTCTGAATACTTGTGTGTCGTTTTTTCGTCGAGGAAAAAGTCGTCCGGTATTTGTGGAAATTCCTTACGATGTGGAAGATGATCCGGGAAACACTGAATCTATCAGGGAGTTGTATGCATTGATTAATCGCCTGGGAAATATGGAGAAAGCACTGGTGTTGCTTTATCTGGAGGACCGTCCGTATAAAGAAATTGCAGAAATCATGGGTCTGACTGTAACGAATGTTTCGACGCGCCTGGGACGTGTTAAAGATAAATTAAAGCAAATGTCGAATCAGTAATTTTTTTATTATGGAACTAGATGAGGTTAAAAAAATATGGCAGGAGAATGAAGCTTTAAAAGCGAAGCAAATCCTGAATGAAAATAAAATTAGAGAAATGTTGAGAAATAAGGGTAAAAGTGCGTTATCCAAGCTTATCCGTAATGCAAAAATATATGCAATTATCATAATTCCGTTGGGTTTACTTGTCTGTTTGAATTCCTACAAGTTTTTTCAAGCCGGAGGGTATTATGTTATCTGGCCACTGTTGTTTTTATTCATTTGTATCTGTCTTGAACCGCTCGAAATGTATCTTTATCGTTTGCTGAAAAGCATCGATTATTCGACAATGTCTGTCAAAGAGGTCTCTGAAAAGATCTTGAAGTATCAGAATATTATCCGGAAATCGCAATTATATGGAACTGTAGTTTTTGTTATTTATTTGGTTGTCTGGTATTTTTTGTATTATAAATTAATTTTTGGAGATCAGTTAAAGTGGGAATTTATTATCTATATGGCTTTTTTGCTTATAGTCGGCTTATTTGCTTTGCCTCTATTATACAGGAGGTTGTATTATAAAAACATCAATAAAATTAAACGTAATCTGCAAGAATTGGAATTATTTGAACAAGAAGAGACTATAAAGTAAAATAATATAAGAAACTGTTAAAAAATTATCGTATGAAAAAGTTAGCATTAGCAATCTTGTTTCTAATTGGAGCATTCGGAGTATCGGCTCAGACGAAAGAGTATAAATCGGGCTTTTTGCTTTGGAAAGTGTCTGGAAAAGATTTGGTTAAGCCATCTTATTTGTTGGGTACTATGCATTTTAAGTCAGGAACGTTTTTGGATAGTATTCCCGGAGCGAAATCGGCATTGAATCAAGCGGAGCAGGTTGTCGGCGAAATCGCAATGAGCGATATGCCCGATTTGTTAAAAAAAACACAGGAAGCCATTATCATGGGAACTGACACAACCTACCGGATGCTGTATACCGATGAAGAATATAAACTTGTAAGTGAAGAGTTGGCTTCTGTTCTAGGTACAGGATTAGATCAGTTGGCGATGTTAAAACCTGCCGGAATATCGATGATGTATACTCAAATATCGTTGTTGAAAAAATATCCGAACTTCAATCCAGCCACAGCGATAGATGCTTTTGTGCAGCAGTTGGCCGTCGAGACTCAGAAGCCGGTGCTGGGACTGGAAACGGTTGAAAGCCAACTTCAGCTTTTATTTTCTTCTTCACTGAAAGAACAGTCGGATGATTTGCTTTGTATGATGAAAAATCCGGAGTATGGAAAAGAAAAACAAGAAGAAATGCTTGTCAACTATGACAAGAAAGACTTGAATGCTCTTTATCTGATGTTGAAAGATAAAAACAACCCCTGTGCATCGAGTAATGACGATGTCGATCGATTGAATAAAAATAGAAATGAAGCCTGGATGCTGCAACTACCGTCCCTGATGAAAGAAAAATCATCTTTTGTTGTTGTCGGAGCTTTGCACCTGGCCGGAGAAGAGGGTTTGATTAATCAATTGGAACGGTCTGGATATCAGGTAGAAGCTGTTGTTCAATAAGGCGTTTGTTAAAATAAACAAAGAAATAACATATTTTGTAAACACTTCCGGAAAAATAATTTTATCTTTGCGTGCCATTATACAATTTTTTTTAAAAAAAAGAGTATAATGGCCTGTTTTTAATCCGATATAATAAGATTAAATCAATTTTATTGTATAGAGATTTTTTTTTACAAAATATTTTTTAAAATACTAAAAAATTATGAGAAAACAATGTATTGAATGGCTTGCGGGAACAAAAAAATGGAAAATTTTCCAGCGAGCACTGGGTTTAGCGTTGATGACATTGTTCATAGGTGCTATTCCTGCTTGGAGTAAGAGTGAAAAAACCGGAGAAGCTGGAGTGCAAAATGTACAGCAACAACCACACGTCCTGACAGGTATTGTCAGAGATAAAGGAGGAGAACCTCTTCCGGGAGTAAGCGTTTCTGTTAAAGGAACGGGTAAAGGGGGATCTACGGATTCTGATGGAAAGTATTCTATTCAAGTCAATTCGGGTGAAACAGTTACCTTTTCTTATTTGGGTTATCAGACTACCAATAAGGTAGTTGATGCGTCGACTAAAACATTCGATTTAGTAATGTTGGAAGACGCTCAAATGATAGATGAAATAGTCGTTGTTGGCTTTGGATCACAGAAAAAAGTTAACTTAACGGGAGCTGTGTCGAACGTTAACATGGATAAGGCTTTGGGAAACCGTCCGATTACATCGGTTCAAGCAGCTTTACAAGGAGCTGTTCCCGGGTTGCAAGTCGTGAATACCAGTGGAAAGCCGGGATCGTCGTATAACATGACTATCCGTGGAGTTTCTACGGTAAGTCCGAATCCGAACCAACCTCGTGATTCTTCTCCTTTGATTTTGCTTGATAATGTACCGGTGGATCTAAGCATGATCAACCCGGAAGATATCGAATCTGTCAGTGTTTTGAAAGATGCGGCGTCAACTGCTATTTACGGAGCTCGGGCTGCCTTTGGTGTTGTATTGGTTACATCCAAAAAAGGAGCAAAAAATCAAAAAGCTCATTTTACGTATTCTAATAATTTTGCATTTAGGAATCCAGCAGAGTTGCCGCAAAAGGTGACTCCTATGCAACATGTTCAATTTTTGAAAGATGCCGGTTGCGTGAATTTTATTGCTGCCGGACAGGACATGGATACCTGGTTGAATTATTTGAAAGAATATGAGACTAATCCGTCAAAATATCCTAGTGGTTATGTGATAGGAAATAATAATGTCCGCTATGATCTCAAACCATATGACATGTATAATGATATGATGGAAACCGGAATACAACAGACTCACAATTTATCTGTAACAGGAGGGTCTTCCGATATTACTTACCGGATGTCTTTCGGTTATGATGATGAGGACGGAGTATTGATACGAGATAAAGATTCATACAAACGTTATAATGTTACCGGTTTCATAAGTAGTGATGTCACTTCATGGATGACAGCCCAATTGGAGTCTTCGTATGCTACATCTTCGGCTTTGGATCCGTATTCTCTCAGTTTTAACGGGGTCAGCTTTTGGAGTTCTGCAGCTAATTTAGCTCCTTATACTCCATTGGACGGAATGGAATCTAATGGTCGTTATTACTTGTTCACTACGTCGAAGAATATTATGGATATGACAACGAATCCGGCTACGACTAAACTTTATAATACACGTATATTCGGGAAATTGATCCTGAAGCCGTTCAAGGGAATGACTGTGACAGGAGAATATACTTATAATAGTAAGACGATTAAAAATGAAAACCCGGTGCCAATAGTTGAAATGTTCGATCCTCAAAAATATGAATTAGCTACGAATAAAAACCAGAGTAATCCGTCGTCTTCGTTCAGTAAACAAGACGAAATGCAATACCGGAATACGTTAAATATTTATGCGACTTATAATTTTGATTTCAATAAAGCTCATAATTTTACGGTAATGGGAGGTTTTAACCAGGAAAGTTATTCAATGGACATGGTTTGGGCTAAAAACACAGAGATGATCAACGATTTGAATCCGTCTATTACAGGGGGAACGGGAACGGTTACTGCAGGAGATAATTACGACGAATCGGCGGTTAGAGGTTTGTTTTACCGTTTCAATTATGATTATAAAGGACGTTACTTGTTTGAAGCGAATGGACGTTATGACGGATCTTCTAAATTTCCTGAAAGTCAACGTTTTGGATTCTTCCCGTCTTTCTCCGGAGCTTGGAGGATTTCAGAAGAAGCATTTATGGAATCTTCGCGAAATATTCTGTCTAATTTGAAGTTAAGAGCTTCTTGGGGAAATATTGGAAATCAGAATATCCCTTCCTATGAATACCTTTCCAAAATGGCCGCTTATTTAGGATCATGGTCTACGGATGGAATTTCACGTACACGTTATTTGGATACACCACAGGAACCGGGTATTTATACCTGGGAAACAGTTCAAACACTTGATTTCGGACTTGATTTCGGTTTGTTGAACAATCGCCTGAATTCATCTTTGGACTGGTATGTACGTGATACGAAAGGAATGTTAGGTCCTGAAAGTTATCCGTTGACTATTGGTATTCCTACTGCAAAATTACCTTATGCCAATTCTTCTGATATGCAATCCAAAGGTTGGGAGTTTCAGATTGCATGGAATGATAAAATCGATCATGTTACTTATGGTATTGCCTTTAATATCGGAGATGTGCAATCGGAAATTACAAGATATAATAACCCGACCAAATTGCTTTCCCAACCCTATTATACAGGTATGAAAATCGGAGAAATCTGGGGCTATGCTTATGACAGACTTTATACAATAGACGACTTTGTGGCTGGAACAGTAGATCCTAATACATTAATAGGAAACGGAAGTGTTAAGCCTGGAATCGGAAAATTGAAAGGAACCAATCCTAATCCGGGAGATGTTTTATATAAATATGCAGATAAAGACGGATTGATTTGGGAAGGAGATAATACTGCAGATAATCCCGGATCAAGAAGAGTTGTTGGAAATTCCACTCGTCGGTATGAATATGGAATTAACTTGAACGCCGGTTGGAAAGGATTTGACTTATCTGTTTTCATGCAAGGTGTAGGAAAAAGAGATCTGCCCTGGAGAAACGACGCTTTGGTGTTCCCGTTCGGATCATATGCTGTAGACAGCAGATGGCGTACAATGTATACTCATCAGTTGGATTATTGGACTCCGGAGCATCAAAATGCGGAGTATCCACGTTATTACTATAACAGCAATGGTATTGATAACTTTGGACGTGTGACAGACAAATTTTTATTGAATGGCGCTTATTTGCGTTTGAAAAACGTGACCGTATCATATAGTTTCCCCAAAGAAATGATTAAAAAATGGCAGTTGACCAATCTGAAACTGTTCTTCAGCGGAGAAAATTTATATACTTGGGATAAATTGCCGCAAGGTATTGATCCGGATAATACACCTCAAAGTGGTGGCGTAAACTACCCTTTGATGCGTGCATTCTCTTTTGGTATTAACGTAGGTATTTAATCATTAAAAGCATAGAATTATGAAACACTATATCAAATATATCGTTGGTTTTTGTGTACTTCCGCTTCTATTTGCAAGCTGTCTGAACGATGATTTTCTTGAAAAATCTCCTCGTACGAGCTTCACGCCGGAAAATACATTAGTGAGTTATAGCAACTTCAAGACATATGCATGGGGCTTGTATAACATTTCGGAATTTGATCGTTATCCTTATGGTGGTGGAGATCCAGATCCAAACAGAGTAGGGTATGGCAATCCTGATGATCCGAATATTTTTGTAAACGACTGGTATGCAGGGTTTATGGTCAATGGTAATGGCAATGGCGAATCTCCTTGGGCCTATCAAAATGTGACAGAGAGTGGATTTAGCGGTAATTGGAATTACGAATATATCCGCCGTGTGAATGTGATGTTAGACCATATCGATCGGTCGCAAATGAGCGATAAAGACAAAGCTCATTGGCGCAGCGTCGGTTATTTCTTCCGTTCACTCCGCTATTTCTCTATGATGTCTTCTTTTGGAGATATCGTTTGGGAAGAACATGAAGTGAAATCGGATGATACCGAAGCTTTGTATGCTTCTCGCACTCCCCGGGATACCGTTGCTTCTCGTATTCTTAAGAATTTACAATATGCAGAAACAAATATTAATCCGGATGGCGATGGCGCAAACACGATCAATACTAAAGTTGTAAAAGCATTGATATCTCGTTTTGGTTTGTTTGAAGGAACTTGGAGAAAATATCATGCACTTAATGACGCTAATGTATACCTGCAAGCATCTTTGAAAGCTTCACAAGATCTGGTTGCAGCATATCCCACTCTGCACGACAATTATAATGAAGAGTTTAATTCTTTGGATTTGAGTAAGATATCTGGAATTATTTTGTATAAAGCATATATCGAAAATATGACTCAGAACCTGACTCGTTATGCTCGGACTGCCAGTGCCAAATATGAACTTTCTCAAATGGCTATCAATACGTACTTGTGTTCTGATGGTACCGTTATTACCAAGACACGGCCCAACGATGTGAAGGATACGTATAATCAGTTTAAAAACAGAGACCGTCGTTTGTACTATGTTGTTTGCCCTCCCTATCGGATTAAAGCAGGTAATGGTCTCAGTATGACCGTCAATAATTTCACGCCTTTTAAAGTCGGAGAAACGATTGCTACGGGTACGAGTAAGGTTTTGAAAGTGGAAACGCCCAGTGATAGTATCCGGTTGGTTCAATTCATTGATATGATTAACAAATTGACGAGGAATGGTTTGGAAGAAAAACCGCTTCCGATCGCGAATTGGTCTGACAGTCAGGTAAAAAGTATGCCTCACTTCAAAGATTATAATGAAGGCCAAGGTTTCTTGTCATCATACAGTGGTTATATGAACTGGAAGTTGTACAATCGACATGGATCACCTACAGTCTTTGGGGTCAATACAGAAGATGCACCGATTTTCCGTATGGCTGAAGTTTTGGTTAATTATGCAGAAGCTGCTTATGAATTAGGCCAATTCAATCAGTCTGTAGCAGATGCTACGATTAACAAATTAAGGACTCGGGCAGGAGTAAGTCCGATGAATGTTTCCCAGATTACATCCGATTTTGATCCGGATAGAGATCAAACAGTCAATCCGGTTCTTTGGGAAATTCGCCGGGAAAGACGTATTGAGTTAATGGCTGACGGTTTTGCCTTTGATGATATCCGTCGTTGGAAAGTGGCTCCGTTCTATGTCAATAAAAGACAATTGGGTATGTGGGTCGACAATGCGGATTATGGAAATAAACTGGTTATTTATCCTGAAAAATCAGCAGCAGCAAGTGCTAACAAAGTTGGTAATATTGCATATCCTGTTAATGAGCCTAAAGGTTGGTTGGATCATTATTATCTTTATCCATTGCCAATGGATGAGTTGGTAAAAAATAAGAATTTAAAACAAAATCCGGGATATAAATCTCCGACAAGTTAACAGTATTTGTTGATAGATACGAAGATTATTTGTATATTTGGCTTGGCAATAACACTTCAGTTATTGCCAAGTCTATTTAATTATGTCTTAAGTTATGAAAGTAAAACAAACTGCTTTTTGCCTGGCTACCGGGGTCATTCTTCCTGTAGGTATGCTACAAGCCGACTCGAATCAATCGAGCAAAAAGATAGACAAGAAGAAGCCTAATATCATCTACATCTTAGCAGATGACCTGGGTTATGGCGACTTGAGTTGCTATGGGCAAACAAAATTTCAAACGCCCAACCTGGATGCGATGGCCAGAGATGGCATGCGGTTTATGAGCCATTATGCCGGCTGTACGGTCAGTGCGCCTTCCCGTTGCTCGTTGATGACCGGACTGCATACAGGGCATGCTCCGATCCGCGGAAATGCCGGAGAACGAATCAGCGGAGAGGTGTTCGATACGGCGCTTCCTGCTGCGTATAAAACGATTGCAGAATGTTTGAAAGAACAAAACTATGCAACCGCCTGTGTAGGTAAATGGGGGATGGGTGGTCCCGGAACCGAAGGACATCCGAATAATCAGGGATTTGATTATTTCTATGGTCATTTGGGACAAGGACATGCGCATTTCTATTATCCCAAGTTCATGTATGAAAATAATCAGCAGATTATTTTGAATACAAATCCTAAAGAGAAAAAACACTATTCTCAGGATTTGTTTATGGAAAAAGCGACTCAATTCATTACTGAAAACAAGGATAAGCCTTTTTTCCTTTATTTTTCGGTCACAATCCCTCATGCGGAATTGATTGTTCCGGATGAAGAACTGGAAGCTTTTAAGGGTCAATTTGAAGAGCCTAAGCCTTGGCCGGCTGGTCAGCATTATGCCGGAGAATTTGGCGGACAACCTTATCCGCGGGCTGCTTTTGCTACGATGGTTACCCGCTTGGACAGCGATATAGGCCGCCTTCGCGCCTTATTGAAAGGGCTGGGCATTGACAAAAACACCATCATCATTTTTACTTCAGATAACGGCCCGCACCTTGAAGGTGGAGCTGATCCTGATTTTTTCAATAGTGGCGGCGGATATAAAGGCTATAAACGCGACTTGTATGAAGGAGGTGTCAGGGAACCGATGATCGCTTGCTGGCCTGCAGTTATAAAACAAGGTTCGGTAAACAATACTCCGTCTGCTTTCTGGGATGTGTTGCCTACATTATGTGAAATTACGGGAGCTAAGATCCCTAAAGGAATCGATGGAGTATCTTTTCTTGCACATTTGAAAGGAAAAAACAAGAAAGTTCATGATTATTTTTATTGGGAATTTCACGAAAATCCAAGCCAGGCCATCAGAAAAGGCAATTGGAAAGCGATTCGTAAAAACGTAGATAAAAATCCGGTCATCGAACTTTATGATTTATCGAAAGATCCGGGAGAAACAAATAATGTCGCAGCCTCGAATCCTGCTGTTGTTGCAGAATTGGAAAAGCTGATCAAACAATCCCATACAAACAATACGCAATGGAAATTTCCTGAAAACTGATTATTTCATCCAGACATTTAAGATTTCTCCGATAAACATTTTAGAGGGTTGGGATTTATTCCAATCCTCTTTTGCTTTTTCATCGTTGATATTTTCTGTCTGAATGGGTTGTGCAGCTAATTTTTTACATTCGACGATCAACCAGGCATCAGAGAATGTCTTCGCTCCGGAAGGCATGATGACCGGATGATAGAAAGAAAGAGTGTATGAACTTCCTGTTTCCATGATTGGATAGCCACTTTGTCCGGGGTTGATGAAACAGAACACGACCGGTTTGCCGAACAGAATACCCAATCCGCCCCAGTTCACAGAGATCATGTCATTACCCGCAGTTACTATGATCCGGTCTTCTTGAAGCAGTTGAATGATGTTTCCCGGAATTTTATCCGGATCCACTTTTTTATATTCGGACAGACTTCCTTCAAAAGTCGTTGTGCCGCTAACGGTTTGTTGGGTAACAGCTCCCGTTCCTTCGTGCGGTTGAGGTTGCTTGATAAGCATTTGGCTGACCGCTTGTTTCAAATCTTCTTTTTGATTTTTTCGATCATATAATTTGACCTTATCCTTATCGGTGTACAAGTCTACTTCTCCGGATAGTATATTCAGATTTAGGCTGTTACAAATATCGTCAAACAAATCGATTGTTTTAATCCGGAATTTACCATTCATGCGGTATAACTTGTTTCCGTTAACCGCTTCCTTATCTGTGATCCATTTTTCTGCATAATACTTTTCAGGGGTTCTTTTATCGGCTACATTATATTGGTATGTAATGGATTTCATTTCGATTTTGCAGGCATTATCAAGACAAAAAATATTCAGTGTATAAGTCATGTCTGTTTTATCCAGAGCCAAAGCGCTGGAAGAGAAAATCAATTCGGACTCTCCCCTGCATGAAATAACCGCATTTTCTTTGCTTGTATAGGCAACACGGCTCTCGGTTGTTTTGTAATTGGCTTCAGCCCACATCAATGCCATTTCGTAGATCTTTTGAGCGCTCCTGTTGTTTAGTGATAAGACATCAGAAAAAACAACTTTACCATTTACTTCAGGGACAGCCCCTGCAAGGTATTTCGGATCTGTTTGGGCATCTAATTGTAACGAATTAAAAAAACAAAGACAAAAAGAAATGAGGAGTATCTGATGAATATTTTTCATACGATAATTTTTATTTTTTATATCTAAGGTCGTATGGAACGCCGCATGTAAATAAATGATCATCACCTTGTGACGTAAATAAATAATGATTTACATGCTTTGTTTCATATAATCAGGAATTTAACAAAATATTTAGCATCTTGACTACAAAGATACATCCTTTATCTTGATAATAAAAGTGATAATTGTAAATAATTACTACATTTTTTAGCCTTTTGAAAAGAAAAAAAACATATATTTGCAGGCTGAAAAAGCCTATTGTTAAAATTAATGTCAAAAAAATAAAATAAAAACAGATGCAAAACAAAGGATTTATAAAAGTTTTCGCAGTGTTGCTTACGTTAGTTTGTTTGTTTTACCTATCATTTACGGTAGTTACAAACCACTACTACAAAAAAGCTAAAGAATATGCCGGCGAAAACGTCGTTAAAGAGAGTCAATATCTGGACTCGTTATCTACAGAAAAGGTTTGGCTGGGTTATACCCTGAAAAAATGCCGCTCCATGGAATTAAACTTAGGCCTTGACCTAAAGGGAGGTATGAGTGTGATTATGGAAATCAGTGTCGCTGATGTCTTGAAGTCACTATCCAACAATAATCCCGATCCGAAATTTAACCAGGCATTGGCCAATGCAAAAAATCATCAAGCAACCAGCCAGAAAGACTTTATTACTCTTTTTGTAGAAGAGTATCATAAACTTGATCCGGGAGCCCGCCTTTCTGCTATATTCAGTACCTTTGAATTGAAAGATAAAATAACTCCTCAAAGTACGGACGATCAAGTAGTTGCTGTTCTTAGAAGTGAGCTTAAGAGTGCGATTGATAATTCGTTCAACGTTTTGCGTACACGTATCGACCGTTTTGGGGTTGTTGCTCCGAATATCCAGAAAATGGAAACCGACGGACGTATTTCCATCGAACTTCCTGGGATCAAAGAAACTGCACGGGTACGTAACTTGCTACAAGGTAGTGCGAACCTTGAATTCTGGGAAACCTATGATCTGGCTGAAATTTATCAACCGTTGGTAGCTGCTAATACGGTTATTAAAGATGTCAAGGAAGCTCAGAAAAAAGGTTTGACAACAGCAACAGATTCTACTGCTTTAGCAACAGATTCTACCGCGGTTACAACCGGAGATGTAGCATCTGCCGACACAACAAAGAGTCAGGCGGATAAGGATCAATTACTCGCAGAAATTGAAAAAACAAAAAAGGATTCAACCGACTTTGAAAGTCAGGAACAATGGGAAAAAGAATATCCGTTGTTTTCTATCCTGCATATCAATCAATATAACGGACAATTGGCTCCGGGAGCTGCCGTAGGTAATGCCAATTACAGAGATACGGCAACTGTGAATGCTTATTTGAACATGCGCCAGGTAAAAGAATTACTTCCCCGTAATGTGATGTTCAAATGGTCTGTGAAACCTATCGACACCAAAGAACAATATTACGAACTGGTGGCATTGAAAGTGACATCCCGTGACGGAAAAGCTCCTCTTGAAGGAGATGTGATCGTGGACGCACGTGATGATTTCAGTCAAAATTCTGCTTCTGCTGAAGTTAATATGACTATGAATGCGGAAGGCGCTAAAAAATGGGCTCGTCTGACAAAAGAAAACATTGGAAAGAGCATTGCTATTGTGTTGGATGATCATGTGTATTCTCATCCGAATGTACAAAATGAAATTACCGGAGGACATTCTTCTATTTCCGGCCATTTTACTTCTGAAGATGCAAAAGACTTGGCAAACGTATTGAAATCCGGTAAGATGTCGGCTCCTGCCCGTATCGCTCAGGAAGATATTGTTGGTCCGTCTCTCGGACAAGAAGCTATTAACAAAGGATTTATTTCGTTTGTCGCCGCACTTCTCGTTTTGATGCTTTATCTGATTGTTGTTTACGGATGGAAACCAGGGTTGATCGCTAACATTGCATTGTTGCTTAACCTGTTCTTTACTTTAGGAGTACTTGCTTCTTTCCAGGCCGTACTGACACTTTCCGGTATTGCGGGTATCGTGCTGGCATTGGCAGTGGCTGTCGACGCGAATGTATTGATATACGAACGTATCAAAGAAGAGTTACGTGGCGGTAAAACGATAAAGAAAGCGGTGGAAGAAGGTTATAAGAGAGCTTTCTCTGCTATTTTCGACTCGAACTTAACGTCGATCATTACCGGTTTCATTTTGTTCTATTTCGGAACAGGTCCTATCCGCGGATTTGCGACAACATTGATCATCGGTATCTTCATCTCATTCTTTACTGCTGTGTTCCTTACTCGTTTGACTTATGAAACGATGATGGAAAAAGGAAAATTGTTGGATTTGACATTTACTACGAAATTGACGAAGAACTTCCTCGTAAATCCGACATATAATTTCTTCAAACATATTAAATTAATATATGGAGTAGTCATCGTGATTACTGTAATCTGTCTTGCATTCCTGGGTATCCGGGGCTTGAATCAGGGGATTGACTTCACGGGTGGTCGTAATTATACCATTCGTTTTGACGAACCTGTCAATACGGTTAAGGTTCAGGACATGCTTGAAACTGCTTTCCCGGAACATGTACCGAGTGTTATTACTATCGGAAAACAAAATCAGGTAAGAGTCAGTACAAACTATAAGATTGCAGATAACTCGGACGGAGTTGATGACGAAATACTACAAAAATTCTATGATTCTTTGAAACCGTTGTTAAAAGACGGAACGACTCAGGAACAGTTTGTGAAGGATAATATTTTAAGTTCTCAAAAGGTGGGTCCAAGCATTGCCGACGATATAAAGACAGGTGCTTTCTGGGCTGTTATCTTTGCCGTAATAGCAATCGGCCTCTATATCCTTTTACGCTTCCGTGACTTGTCATATAGTGTCGGTACGATTGTTTCATTGATTCAGGATGCGATATTTATTCTGGGTATGTATGCGATATTCTGGGGAATCCTGCCATTCTCGCTCGAAGTTGACCAGACATTTATTGCTGCTATCCTGACGGCTCTGGGTTATTCGGTTAACGACAAGGTGGTTATTTTCGACCGGGTGCGTGAATACACGAAACTTTATCCGAAACAAGATAAGTATACATTGTTTAACTCTGCGCTCAACTCTACATTAGACCGTACGTTCAATACCTGTTTCAGTACGTTCTGTGTTCTGATCATTATCTTTATCTTTGCGGGAGATGCTATCCGTAGTTTCTCTTTTGCAATGATCATCGGGGTTCTGATGGGTACATTATCTTCCTTGTTTGTCGCTGCACCGACTGCTTATGAAATTCAAAAAGCAAGACACAACAAACAATTGAAAAAAGCTCAAGTGAAATAATTGAGACCATATAAAACGAGAAAAGGCTAGCAATTTGCTAGCCTTTTTTATTGATACCATGTCAAAAAGAATTATTTGCTGAGCGGTCGGATGGACTGCCAGAATTCCCAGGATGCAAACGCTTGCAGAAGAAGCATTTCCAGTCCGTTTTTGACCACAGCTCTTTTTTCTTTTCCTTTTTTCATGAATAATGTCTCATTCGGATTATAAAGCAAATCGTAGAGCAGGTGTTGAGGCGTCAGGAGCTCGTAAGGAATGTTTGGGCATTCATCCACATTCGGATACATTCCTACCGGCGTACAATTGACAATAACACTGTAAGACCTCATCACTTCAGGAGTCAGATCTTCGTAAGTCAAAACACCATCGGCTTTGTGACGGGATACGAAAATAGCTTCTACGCCCAATTGATTTAATCCATGAAAAATAGCTTTAGCGGAGCCGCCGGTTCCCAATATCAATGCCATTCGATGATGTGTATTTAATAGTGGCTCTATAGACTCTTTGAAACCTATGATATCCGAATTATATCCGATCAGCCGGACTTTCTTTTTCTCCCGGACAATTTTGATTACATTGACTGCCCCGATTTTTTTTGCATTTTCCCCTAATTCGTCCAGATAAGGAATGACTGTCTCCTTATAGGGAATGGTTACATTCAGTCCTCGCAAATTGGGGTTGTCGTCAATGATTCTTCGGAAATCTTTGACGGATGCGATTTCAAAATTAATATATTCAGCATCGATACTTTCTGCTGTGAATTTTTCATTGAAATATCCTTTTGAAAAGGAATGTTTCAGAGGATAACCGATTAAACCATATTGGTCCATAAAAAAAAGGATAAAATAAATGTAATTTTGAAATAATTCACAAAAATAAAAGTATTTTTTAAATTATATAGGATATACGATTAATTTGTAATGATTATCCTCCATTTTTCAATTTCCCGATTTCCCGATCTCCCGATCTTACGGTTTTACGATCTTCTTATTTCTCCCCTAAATACATAGAACAAACACCTAACGTAAATCGTTTACATATCACATTTTTGTATCCGTTTTTCTGAAGTATGGCCACCATTTCTTTCCCTTGAGGAAAAGCAGCAATAGAGCGGGGCAGGTAGGTGTATGCTTCTTTGCTTTTTGAAACGAAACGTCCGATAAAAGGGATAATGAGTTGAGAATAAATCAAATAAGCTTGTTTCATCGGAAAGTGTTCCGGAGAAGAGAGCTCGAGGATCATCAGTTTACCGCCAGGGCGGAGTACACGCAAAATTTCCTGTAATCCTTTATCTAAATTTTCGAAATTTCGTACGCCAAAAGCAACCATCGCGGCATCGAATGCATTGGCATCAAGCTGTAGACCGGTACAATCCTGTTTGTCGAATGTGATTTTGGAAGATAATCCGGCTTGAGCGACTTTTTGACGTCCGACCTCCATCATCCCGTCGGAGATGTCGATACCGAGAATTTCTTCCGGTGCTAAAAGTTTGTAAGCCTCCAAAGCCAAGTCTCCGGTTCCGGTTGCAACATCCAAAATTCGTTTAGGAGCAATATCTTTCAGAGATAAGATTCCTTTCTTTCTCCAGCTATAGTCGATACCCAGAGAAAGGGTATGATTTAACGCATCATAGTTTGGGGCGATGGAATCAAACATTTGTTCCACCTGCACGCTTTTTTTTTCGTTGTTGTTATATGGAACGACTTTTTCGGCTTTGTATGTCATGTTTCTTATTGTTTAGTTTGGTGATGAGGTCAAATACGACGACCTCATCACAGCCTGTTCCGATGCAAGATTAGGCGTTATTTTTCAGAAAATCCAGGATGTTTTTTTCGATTCTCGAAATAACATCGGTAGATTCTGCTTTTACGAATTTTTCTCCTGTAATACTTTCATACAATTCAATATACCGTTCGGAGACACTGTTGCAATACGTTTCCGTCATTTCCGGAACCTGTTGGCCTTCTTTTCCCTGAAATCCGTTTTCCATCAACCATTTGCGGACAAATTCTTTGGATAGTTGTTTTTGTTCTTCGCCTTTTTCAAATCGTTCCGGATAACCCTCAGAGTAAAAATAACGGGAAGAATCCGGGGTGTGAATTTCATCGATCAGGTAAATTTGACCTTCTTTTTTCCCAAATTCATATTTAGTATCCACTAAAATAAGCCCTTTTTGAGCTGCCATTTCAGTTCCTCTTTGAAACAAAGCCTGAGTATACTGTTCGAGTTGCTCATATTCTTCTTTACTGACCAGGCCTTGAGCAATAATCTCTTCTTTTGAAATATTCTCATCATGTCCTTCATCTGCTTTTGTTGTCGGAGTGATGATTGGCGTTGGAAATTTTTGATTTTCTTTCATGCCGTCGGGTAGGGGGATGCCGCATAATACCCGTACTCCGGCTTTGTATTCCCTCCAGGCACTGCCGGTTAGATATCCCCGGATGACCATTTCTACTTTATATGGCTCACAGCGTAGTCCTACGGTTACCATCGGATCGGGAGACGCCATTTTCCAGTTAGGTACGATATCTGCCGTCGCGTCTAAAAACTTAGACGCTATTTGGTTCAACACTTGTCCCTTATAAGGAATCCCTTGGGGTAGTATTACATCAAACGCCGAAATCCGGTCGGTTGCAATCATAATCAGCAGATCATTGTTGATGCTGTATACATCCCTGACTTTTCCATGATAAACCTTTGTTTGTCCCGGAAAATTATATTCTGTTCGTGTTAGCGTTAGCGTATTCTTCATATCTTTCCTATTTAATTTTTGACTTTTGATTGATCTTCGTATTTTTCGTATGCTTCTACAATTCGTTGTACGAGTTTGTGGCGTACGATGTCTTTTTTACTGAATTCTATTTTGGCGATTCCCGGTACATTTTTCAGGATATGCATCGCATGAATCAACCCTGATGTTTGAGATGGAGGCAAATCAATTTGAGTGATGTCGCCGGTTACAATCATTTTAGCATTCATACCCATACGAGTAAGAAACATTTTAATC
The DNA here is from genome assembly GCA_031551395.1 of Bacteroidales bacterium. GTDB lineage: Bacteria > Bacteroidota > Bacteroidia > Bacteroidales > Azobacteroidaceae > BNXB01. The sequence continues at coordinate 115,301 of JAVBNR010000016.1, read as the reverse complement.
TGATGCGTTGTTGTGTTTTGTGCTTCATCCAGTATAATAACAGCATCACTTAATGTTCGTCCACGCATAAATGCCAATGGCGCGATTTGAATGATTTTATTTTCAATGTGTTCTTTAAGCTTGGATGCCGGAATCATGTCTTCCAATGCATCATACAGTGGCTGAAGATAAGGATCGATTTTGTCTTTCATGTCTCCCGGGAGAAATCCTAATTTTTCTCCGGCTTCAACAGCCGGACGGCTTAAGATGATTTTTCGGATTTCCTTATTTTTTAATGCTCTGACAGCAAGCGCGATAGCGGTATATGTCTTACCGGATCCTGCCGGGCCGATTGCAAACAACAGATCATTCTCTTCAAAAGCCTGGACTAATTTTTGCTGGTTTTCGGTACGAGCCAGAATCGGCTTTCCGTTCATACCGTATATGATCAGATTATCTTGTTTGAAAGAATTTTCGTTTTTTCCTTTGACAATTTTTATTATTATTTCTTCATTCAATGTGTTATGTTCCTGACAATACTTTTCCAGTTCCTGGATTTTTTCTTCAAATGAAACTAATTCCAGTTCATCGCCGATTACTTTCATCACATTTCCACGGGCTAAAATGCGTAGCTTTGGATATAAAGACTTGATCAGTTGTATGTTGGAATTATTTGTTCCAAAAAATAAAGCAGGGTCGGCTCCCTCCAAAATAATGATTCGTTCTATCATTCAGTAAATACTTGAAATTTCTGACTACAAAAGTAAATAATTAAATTGAAATCGAGGGTTGCCGAAATAAAAGATATTTGATACTTTTGTATTCAAAATTAAAAATACTTATAAGATGAATCTTTGTAATCGTTGTTTTATTGTTGTTTTATTCGGTTTGCTTCTTTTAAATATGACATCTTGTGTTAAGGAAAAGGATGTGAAACCTATAAAATACAGAGGTAGTTACGCCCGAGATTTCAATGATATGAACGATTTACACCTGAAAGCCGCAAAGACAATAGGGGTCGCCCCTGCTTCATCCAGGGATGAAATCGAACGGATAAAAAAAGAATTACGTGAGATAAAAACATCTAAAACATATGTTGTAGATGAGCTGACTCACTCAATTCCTTATTTGGTACCCAAGGCTGCTGATTTGTTATCCAAAATCGGAAATAATTTCAGCGACTCTCTTCAACGATTAAACGCCCCTCATTATAAACTGGTGGTTACAAGTGTTCTGCGTACGAAATTAGATGTTAAAAACCTGAGGAAGAGAAATGGCAATTCATCTGAGAATTCCGCACATGTGTATGCAACGACATTTGATATCTCCTGGGTCAGTTATGCAAAAAACGATGATAGCAGGACAGAACTGACTTCCGATCAGCTGAAAATGGTGCTGGCTTCCGTATTAAGAGATTTGAAAAAGGAAAACCTTTGTTATGTCAAACATGAAAGAAAACAAGGTTGTTTTCATATTACTGCCAGATGAAACGTTATTTTATATATTTATCTTACAACGGAAAAAATTATTGCGGATGGCAGATTCAACCCAATGGTGTTTCTGTGCAACAACGACTGGAAGAGGCGTTAAGTGTCTTGTTGCGGGAAAAAATAGAAATTACGGGAGCCGGACGTACTGATGCCGGAGTTCATGCTTCCTTGATGGTTGCTCATTTTGACAGAGAAGAACCTGTTGCTGATACGGATTTGCTGGTAGAAAAGCTGAACAGGATATTACCGTCCGATATGGCCGTACAACAATTGAAAGAAGTGAATGCAGAGGCTCACGCTCGTTTCGATGCTCTTTCCCGGACTTATAAATATTTTATTTCTGACAAGAAAGATCCTTTTAGACAGGGATTTATGTATAAAGTTTCAAAATTACCGGATTTCGATTTAATGAATAAGGCGGCCGAAATCTTGTTCGAAGTTTCGGATTTTACCAGTTTCAGCAAATTGCATACCGATGTAAAAACAAATAATTGTCGCCTGATGTATGCCAAATGGGAAAAAGAAGAACATGCCTGGGTTTTCACTATCAAAGCCGATCGTTTTTTGCGTAATATGGTGCGTGCGATTGTCGGGACATTACTGGAGGTTGGACGAGGCAAACTTTCTGTCGACGGATTCCGGGAGGTAATCCGAATGAAAGATCGAGGAAAAGCCGGAACTTCTGTGCCTGCTCATGCCTTGTTTCTGGTTGATATTGAATATGCGGATGAATGTTTTATCTGATTGAATTTTGCTGTTGTTAAGGATGTTTTGCTTATATTTGAGGTCGAAATAGAATGAACGTAATGAAGAAAATGAAAACAATGAAAAAATTAAGTATATACATTTTGTTTTTTAGTTTGGTTTGTAGCTCGCTGCAATCTCAAAACCTCAGATCCATATTCGAGTCGATGCCTGATCGGATGTTACTTCCGATGGATTCAATGCAAAGACTGGATATAATTGATTTTTATCAAGCAAAAAAAACAGCTCAAGTGGTTAATGGTCTGAACGATACATGTAGGCTTCGGTATTATTCCGAGAATTATATGGAATTGAAAATAGGAAATGCATCGTTTGTATTGGCATTACTTCCTATGATCAATGACTCCAAAGTCCTTTGTATAATAAAGACCGTTTGTGCTCCGGTTTGTGACAGCAGGCTTGAGTTCTATACTACGGAATGGAAACCGTTGGATAGCCGGATTTTCCTGCATCCGGTAGGCCGTGAATGGTTCCTGAAAGAAAATATGGATCGTGAAGATGAGTATTTCAAGAGTTTTGAAGCAGGTCTTGACATGGATTTGATGGAATATCATCTGGACAAAGATAATTTGACGCTGACTCAACGTTATAATACGCCTCTGTACTTAAGTCTGGACTATAAGGAGAAAGCGAAAAAATACATTAAACCCGAACCTAAAACATATCATTGGACGCAAGTTAAATTCGAGTGACTAAAGATCGAAAATGTATTCAATATAAATTGAAACGATGTCGGCAGGAGTCAGAAATCTCACTGAAGGTGGAATCTTTAAGCAATTAGCCAGGTTAGCATTACCTATCATGGCCACTAGTTTTATCCAAATGGCATATATCCTGACGGATATGGCCTGGGTTGGCCGTTTAGGTAGCGAATCGATTGCGGCTGTCGGCGCTGTCGGTATTTTAATGTGGTTGACGAGTTCTGTGGCTTTATTATCCAAGGTAGGAGCAGAAGTCAGTATCGGACAGTCGATTGGAGCCGGAAGGCTGGCTGAGGCGCGTTTATATGCTTCTCACACGACGACGATTGCGCTTATTATGGGCGTATCCATTGCTTCGATCTTATTTTTAGGCGATGAGTTTATCATCTCTTTCTTTCAACTCAAACCTGATATTGCCGCTTCTGCCTGTCGTTTCCTGCGTATTGTCTCTACAGCTGTCCCGATGGCATTTCTTATTCTTACTTTCTCCGGGATTTATAATGCTTCGGGTCGTAGCATGATCCCTTTTTATTTGACCGGAACGGGGTTAGTTTGTAATATGATGCTGGATCCCTTGTTCATTTATGCGTTTCGCATGGGAACAGACGGGGCTGCTATTGCAACCTGGATTTCTCAGACTCTTGTCTTCGGATTGTTTGTTTGGCAGATGAAGCGTCGCAACGGGATATTGAATCGTTTTCCGTACGTTGTTAAATTACAGAAAGAATTTACGATGAGGATATTAAAATTGGGACTTCCTGTGGCGACTATGAATGTATTGTTTGCATCCATAAATCTTTATCTGGCGCGGATCGCTTCCATTTACGGAGGACATGTCGGAGTGACGAGCCAGACTACCGGGGGACAAATTGAAGGCATTGCCTGGAACACTTCCCAAGGATTTTCAACGGCTTTAGGTGCTTTTGTCGCTCAGAATTATGCTGCAAAGAAAATGGAACGGATAAGAAAATCATTTCAGTATACATTGATCTTGATGTTTTCGTTTGGTCTTGTGGTGACAATCAGTTTTGTTTGCTTTGGAAAAGAAATCTTCGGCATCTTTGTCCCGGAAGAAAAAGCCATGTTAGCCGGAGGAGAATATTTATGTATCGTTGGATTTTCACAAATTTTTATGATGCTGGAGCTGACTACCCAAGGGATGTTCAATGGGACTGGCCGTACAATTCCTCCGGCTATTATTAGTATCAGTTTCAATACAATCCGCATTCCATTGGCATTGGTATTGGCTTCGTATATAGGAATTACAGGTGTTTGGTGGGCGATTACTATTTCTACTATCTTCAAAGGGATTATTTTACCGATATGGTTTTCATTTATTTATAAACGAATCAAAGATACAATAACCAATGGCCTTGATCTGTTGAAATTAGCCAAAGTGAATGATCACATAAAAATGGAATAAAATATGAATCTTTAATTTTTATAATTTCAACAAAACTTATTAACATTTTTAATTTAATTTACTGTTTAATAGCTGATTACGTTGTTAATAACTTTTGTAAAATCGTAACTGAAATGCAACATTCTATTGAAAAAAAGTGCTTAATTTTGTCAAAGTTTATTAAAAGAGTCAATTAATTTAAAATTAAAACAGTTAATTATGGGTAAAGTAAGACTACTATTTGTATGGATGTTGCTCTTAATGAGTACATTATCTTTTGCTCAGGTCACGACCTCAAGTATGAGTGGGCGGGTAACAGATGGAAAGGAAACTTTAGTTGGAGCCAGCGTTGTTGCTATTCATGAAGAATCAGGAACAAAGTATGTCGCTACAACAAACACAGAAGGGCATTTTTCCATCCAAGGAATGAGAACCGGAGGTCCATATCGTGTAGAAGTTTCGTATATTGGTTATGATAAGCATATTACGAAAGGATTATTTTTACAATTAGGGGAAACATTTAACCTTAGTGTAGAAATGAACGAATCCGGCACAATGCTTCAGGAAGTTGTGGTTACGGCACAAGGTTCGAAATTTGCAGGAGATAAAAATGGTTCGATGACGAATATCAGTAATCGTCAAATGACTCTTATCCCAACGTTGAACAGAAGCTTGGGAGATTATACCAAACTTTCTCCTTATGCATCGGGAACAGGTTCTTTTGGAGGGCGTCCTGCTTATGCTACGAATATTACGGTTGACGGCGCGAACTTCAACAATAACTTCGGATTGAATACAAATAGTATGCCAGGTCCGAGCGCCAGCAGTTCCGACCCGATCAGCATGGAATCTGTAGAAGAAATGCAAGTAGTGGTTGCTCCTTATGATGTGAGACAGTCTAATTTTACAGGAGCCGGAGTCAATGTTGTAACAAAAAGCGGAACGAATGATTATAAGGGAACTGCTTATTTTTATTTCCGTAATCAGGATTTTAACGGTAAAAAGATCCGTGACAAAGAGTTGACTGTAACGGACTCTGAAAGACAAGTTTATGGGTTGTCTCTGGGTGGCCCGATCATTAAAAATAAATTGTTTTTCTTTTTAAGTGGCGAGTTGGAAAACAATCTGACTCCGGGTAACACTTTGTTGGCTATGGACACAGGCCGCGACCCTAATGATTTGAATGTCAGCACTCGTGTTACAGCTGCAGATATGCAAAACTTTTCCAAGATTTTGAAAGATAAATTCGGTTATGAAACCGGAAGATATGAAAATTGGGGAGGAGATAACGAAGGTTCCAAAAAACTGTTGGCTAAGATTGACTGGAACCTGGCTCAAGATCATAAGTTTACTTTGCGTTATAATTATTCAAAATCATCAAGTACTTCTCGTCCGAGTTCTTCCGGAGATAACCAGCCGACTATTTCCGGTAGTCGCCACTCCAGAACGGGAGGTATGTCTTTTGAAAATTCCCAATATAGAGCTGCCGGTACATTACATTCGCTGACAGCCGAATTAAACAGTTCTTTAAGTAAAAGCTTATCGAATAAGTTTTTGGCGGCATATACATTCTACGATCAACCTCGGGAAACAGATAGTTCGATGTTTCCGATGGTCGATATATTAAATAATGAGCGGGATAAAAATGGTGCATTAACCGGAGCGGTATTGATGACTGCCGGACTGGAATTGTTCTCCTATAAAAATGCAGTTCAGAATAAAACATTGATTATTACGGATAACATGACCTGGCATTATGGAAGACACACTGTTACAGGAGGTTTGTCTTATGAAAACCAGTATTTGTCCAATAGTTATCTGCGTCAAGGTAGCGGATACTACCGTTTCAAAGATATCAATGCGTTTCAACGTTATATCAACGGAGAAGGAGCTGGTAAACCTTATAATCAAGATTATCACCCGGTATGTTTCGGATTTACTTATCCTATAAATGGATATACAGAGTCTAAAGCAGAACTTACATTCGGTCAGTTTTCTGCTTACATACAAGATGAGTGGAATGCAAATAAAAATTTCAAGTTGACCTATGGAATGCGTATCGATTTACCGATGTACCTGGATGGCGCTGTAGACAATCCGGAATTGAAAAAATATGCTTTCAGAGATGGCGAAAAAGTCGATTTGTCTACTTGGCCTAAAACAAGAATACTTTGGTCTCCGCGCGTAGGTTTTAACTGGGATGTGACAGAAGATAAATCAGTTAAAGTGCGTGGTGGTATTGGTGTCTTTACCGGTCGTATCCCATTCGTATGGTTTGTAAACCAACCACAAAACAGTGGAATGCTTCAGTACCAATTGACGATCAATGAAACCGGAGGCGCTGCCAGCCAGGCTCAATTGGCTCGTATCCCGTTTGCAGCCAATGCTTATGATTTGTTGAAAGATCAATCGATTTCTAATATTTTCCCTCAAAGTAATGTTGTTGGCGGAAAAATTGCTTGTGTGGATAAAGATTTCCAATTACCGCAGGTATTACGTACGAGCTTGGCTACAGATATAAAACTACCATTGGATATGACATTGACTCTGGAAGGAATTATCTCAAGAGATCTGAATGCTATTCGTTTTGACAATATTAACTTAGCGGATGCTGCATCTACTTTGAAAGAAGGAAACTCGATACGTCCTTATTGGTCGAATAGTACGAATGCAACGAAATACATTACTCAACCGTATAATAATGTGGTAATGATGCGCAATACGAATAAGGGGTTAAGCTATTCTTTCTCGACTCAATTATCATTGCCTCGTATCAATGGTTTTAGTGGAATGGTTTCATATACTTATAGTTATGCAGAGGAAGTTACCGGAAAGAATGGATCCGACCCATTCTCGGCATGGCAATACCGCCACATTGTGCAATCGTCTAATTCAGAAGAATTAGGTTTGTCAATGAACAATACTCCGCATCGTGTTATCGCTTCAGCTAATTATCAGATTTCTTATGCGAAGAATTTTGCATCTACATTCTCATTGTTCTATACAGGAAGCTGTGGTAATGCCGTATCTTATATCTATGCAACGGATGCAAACAAAGATGGAACAGTTAATGACCTGTTGTATATCCCAGCAAAGAAGGACGATGTGATTTGGGCTAATGGAGATGCTGATGCTGATGCTTATTTCAAGTTTGCAGCTAATGATCCTTATTTGTCAAAACATGGTGGTCAGTATGCCGCTCGTTATTCGGCTTATGAGCCTTGGTATAGTAGAATGGATTTCCGCTTCCTGCAAGACTTCAATTTCAAAGTAGGAGGTAGAAAAAATACGCTGCAACTGAGCTTCGATATTTACAACTTACCAAACTTGTTTAACTCGTCTTGGGGTATCAATAAAGTATATATTGGTTCTAACCTTCAGGTTACTCCTTTGCGTTTTGAAAAACGAGACGAAGCTACAGGTAAGGCTGTCGTATCGATGAGTAAAATTAAAGATGAATATATGACATCTGCATTTCAGGATCCGACATCTGTTTCATCGACATGGACCATGCAATTAGGAATTCGTTATATTTTCTAATGGTTAATTGTCTGATTGTCAAAAAAAAGAAGCGGTTTAAGCCGCTTCTTTTTTTTGATCCATACCTGAACTAATTGCAAACTTTATCTGTCCTTATGCGTAAATTTCTGCTTATTCCATAAACCAAAAGGAAGATTACCAACATCCAGATATTATCTTTAACCGGAAGAATTTTCTGAGGATCTCCACCTCCTCCGGGAGGAGCAAACAGCGGGTCCCATTGGGGTTCTTCTTGGAAAAAGTCATTTTGTTTTGCGTTTTCAAACAAAGGATGTAAGTCGATTTTTTCGCTTTGCGTGAAATAAATAGAATTTTCATAATAGAAAATTTGGGAAGGAGTTTCTAATTCCTCTTCTGATCCTTTTCCCCAGACCTTGTTGTTGACAACGAAAGTCAGTGCAATTGCGACGACAACAAATATTTTATTGTGTTTCATTTTTTTTTATTGGATTTATTTTCTGATAATTATTTTTTTTACGATTACACTTTGTTCGTCGCTTGCTTTGACAATATAAAATTGATTGTATTCGATGGAGTGTGTGTATGTCGGTTTATTCAGATTATTCATGTTTGCTATTCGTTTCCCTTGTATGTCGAAAATTTCTACGTCTTTCAAATTCAAATGAGATATTATTTGCAATTGATTTTTAAAGGTGTTGATAACGATAGAAGAAGGTTGTATGTTGTCGATATCAGTGATTACCTTATTAAAAGATAGATAGAATCTTCCATCAAGGAAAAGTTCCGAAGATGTTTTGTCAAACTCGTATTCCGAAGATACATCCAGTTTTACTTTTTTATTGTTTTGAGTATCATTGAAATACACATCATATTCAGAGAAAAATTCTGTCAATGCTGAGAATTGAAGCTTGATTTTTCCTGTTTTTGAAGTTCGGATACCGATAGGTATTATTTGAGTATTATCGCCCAATACATTGATATCCAAAGCATATCCGTCAGAAGAGCGGGTATAAACGACTATTGGTTCGGTGGCGCTTTCAACAAACAACTTATAACTATCTTCATTCAACCGGAATTTATTTCCTGATGCTTCCGGACTGAAAAGAATAGCCGTTTTATTTTGTTGGTTGTTGAAAGAAGCGGTAATTTCCAATAAGGACGAATGAAGTTCTTTGCTGTTTCTGAGTATGTTGCCTGGGTTTGTTTTACTGGAAGTAACCGGTGTTTTCAACTGATTGAAGTCTGAGGATGCCGTCACTACAATGGACTGCATTGGAGCGATAAAATCACTTAACCCGTTGGTAAGATCCGGTCTGTAAGTTGTAAATGCACCGTCGTCGGAGTTCACTAATAATTTGTATTCCTCCACAATTGTTGCATTTTGCTGATAAAATTCATTAAAACTCCAATGAGACATAAACGGATTTCCTACAATGGCAGTATGGCCTGCTAAAGCCGAGGCCGACAACGTAATTATCCCGTTTTCCAACACCGGCTCATAAATAAATTTATGTTCATTTACCCTCTCCAAAGGAATCGGAGATCCGAAAGGAGTTCCGTTGGCCTTATAATAATAATATTCTGTGTCGTGTTTAGGGAAAGAAATGTTAATCGGATTTTGGATTGCCATTGGGGCTCCATCGTCCAACCAAACCGCAAATCCGAATCCTGCAGGCATCTGTATATCCGGAGTATTGAACGTTCCTGTCCATCCGGCGCCTAAGCTGGTATTTCCATTATTTCCCTGAGGGTTTGTCTGTTTGTATAATTGAGTATAGACAAATAAGCCGTCTGTTATGGGGTTTGGACTGGTTTTGTAATAGTCGCCCGGGAACATGCTTTGTAATGGAGCGGAAAGCATGTACCAACGGTTGCCCAATAGTGTCATATCGACGAATGCTTTTTCATACTGCATCAAGTCCGTACGAGCAACCTCTCCTCCATGTTCGAAGTAGATGTCTTTACAAACAGCAGTGGGATCCGCTTCATCCAAAACTGGATATGTTGATTTTCCTGCTGCAATAACAACAGTGGTTAGCTGATCCGGAGTTTCGCCGGAACCTATAGGAACCCCGGCTTGCGTTTCCCAATTTCGGTAATCGCCCCATTTTTCATTATAACTACCATTCCATTTCAAAGTGCGGGCGTCTAATTTCTTTTGTGTTATTGAAAGAACAACAGGGGATACTCCTGAACCGGAAACAGTAATCGTTGCTGTGCGATTACTTCCTGTATTGTTGGTAGTTAATGCTTTGACGGTAATTGTTCCAACCATGATATCGGAAGTCGCATCCAGCCATGTCGGATCTGAAGAAACAGTACTCCAACCGGTCAAAGTCGTTGTTACCGAAAACACCTTGTTACTGTTGGCCGGAGCTTCGATTGTTTGAGCCGTATGGGGTGAAATGGATAGTAAAGGAGCGGCTCCTGATTGAGTAATCGTTAACTCTACACTGCTCACTCCAACTCCGGAAACGATTACAGTTGCTGTGCGAGGATTGATCGTCGGATTCGCTTCGTTAGCCGTCACGGTCAGTACCCCGGTACTCGTGTTTGGTGTTACTGTCAACCAACTGGCCAAAGAAGAGGCAGTCCATGTAGAAAGACTGGTTTCAACAGTGAATGTCGTATTGTTGTTGACTGCCGGACCAACAGTTCCTGAAAGTGGATTAACTGCTAGAAAAGCGGGACCGCAATACAGAATAGTTCCGTTGTTTCCTACAGTCCAACCTTTTGTTGCAGAAGGAAATGAAATCGAATTCAGATTGTTTGTATTGACTGCAGTAGGAGAAACGACATTCCAACTACTCCCTTTGTCTGTAGTTTTAATGATAACTCCGTTGTTTCCTACGGCATAAGCATCGCTTACGGAACTGAAAGTAATGCCGTTCAAGTTTGTTGTAACCGGACTTGTCAAAGCTATTTCTGTCGGAGGACTATCATTACAGTTCATCTTGTACAATACGCCATTACCACCGCATCCAATCACGTAATTATCTCCGGAACTGGCTACAGAATAAATAAATTCAAGAGATGCCGATTGTGCGATTGACGTTCTATACCAAATAGTTCCGCCGTCTGAAGAATAAATGACGCCATAATTAGAGTAACATCCTAATGCTACAGTTGCAGGATTAACCCTACATATTGAAAAGGAGGTTCCTCCTCGTTTTGACTCTAAGGAAGCATTCCCGTCATAAATGAATGTCCCATTATTACAAGCGATCCATATTTTATTTTCGTTTTCCACATACAAACCTCCTTTTCCTCCATAATACTGCAATGTGGTGCTGTTATTGTGTATCGTTGACCAACTGCTACCTCCATTGGTCGTTTTCAAAATTTTACCGCTGGAACTGATCGCAAATCCGATATTGGCATTGAGAAATTGAATGCCTATGAGATTGTAGGTAACTCCACTGGTTTGAGTGATCCAGTTTCTACCACCGTTTATTGTTTTTAAAATGACTCCGCCGTTTCCACAGATATAACCGGTCGTTTCGGAAAGCATGTGTATGGAATTTAAGTGATTGGAAGTTCCCGATGTTTGTTGTACCCATGAATCTTCCAAAACGGTTACAGTAAAGAATTCTCCATTGATCGTCGTATTGTTTTTATCTTTACCTGTTAATCGGTAAGTGTAGGTTATTCCGTATTGGAGTGTAGTTGCCGGAGTAGTCACTTCAACCAATCCCTGAGCCGAAGAAGTTCCTACCGTTGCATTGACGTAGACAGGAGTGAGATTTCCATTTTCATACAACTCAAAGCGAACAGAACTTACGTTGGTTCCGTCCGGGTTGATTGTGCCAAAAAAGTTAACTTGATTGCCGTTGATCGTTTTTTTCTCCAGGGTAGTAACTATCGATTGAGGAGCAATACCGATAATTGCTTCCATATCCAAGCAGTAGGTTATTGCTGCGATATTAAAAAAACCATCTCCTGAATTTCCCCAACCGAAATTAAAGTTGAATCTATCATCAGAATCGTATCCGTCACAAATAAAAGCGTGTCCTCCTCCGGAAGCACTTTGCCCGCCATATAAAACAGGACGGTTATTATCTAATTCGTTTTTTATCATTTGGATCCACTGAGCATCTCCGATTCCTCCGTTGGTGTAATCCTTTCTGTAATAGCTTGTCGATGAAGCATATTTGAAATATTTCTTGAAAGATTCGGCGGCATTACGGGTATACGCACCGGAACCATCCCAACCGTAATCCATATTGACCGATACTCCACAATGATAAATTACTTTGGCGACTTCATTTCCAAAAACCGGAGGAGCGGCATTAGGCATTTCCGCCCATTTATATTCTCCTGTAAAATCAGCAGATAATGTTCCATACGTCGCATGGGTGTAAGTGTGTGAATCGACACCATATTTAGGATAACTCCAATAACGCATGATTTGCGCCATAGCTGTGGCTACGCAACCGGTTGGAACTTTACCGTTGTACCCATTCAATGACCCGCCGATAGCATTCGGACAAAAGTCATTGTAATACTTCCATTGGTTCCAGCCTGTTGTGATTAATGGACCTCTTATTACTGCCTGGGAAGCTCTCAACTTAACAGGATTCATCACTTCTTCCCATTTGGAATTCTTGGATGAGCTTTTGAGAAGCGTTTGTTTTTTAATATCCCGGATATACACTTTATAGGCATTGATCAAATCAATCAAAGCTGGAGGTAATCCTTGGCGACTTTCAATACCCTGTTTTGTGGAATAGCCGAGTATCGGCTCCGCCCGGAAATCAGCGGAAACAATAACGAATCCATTGTTATCCGTCTCTTCAAAAACGTATAACAAAGTATCGCTTGCGATAACCTCTGTTTGAATGGTTTTCAGTTCCAACGAAGTTGAACTTCGTAACTCGGATGACTTTTTGTCTTTCAGGAAAGCAATTGCTGCTTTTTTCGCGTAATCACTACTGACGTGTTGAGAATAAAAATAAAAAGTAGTGGATAAGAACAAACATAATAGTAGCCCTTTTTTCATATAAAAATTACATTATTAGTCTCTATGTAAAAGTGTTAAATAGAGATGTTCCAAAAAAATGAATGTCTAAATAATGTTCAAAGATAATATATTTATCTTTAGTCTTATGGTATAAGTGAAAAATAAGTAACTATATGAGGTTTTATTCGAGGTTTATTGAGAATTTTTTTTGAATTAAAAAATATTTTGTATCCACTGTAGGCCGGAGTTTGCTTTGTATTTTTTTTGCATATTCCCTGTCCATTTAATACTGACATTCGTTGGGGTACGTAAGTTCAAATGAACTTTTGAAACAATTTTTTCGGATGGAGTTATCACAACTGTATTTTTGATTTTTTTGGCTTGGCAATTATAGGCTTGTAACGTCCCGTCGGAACGTTCTACCACATAAGCTGCTGTCAAAGCAACTTCTTCCAAACACTTGAAATGCTCATGTACGTCATTGTCCGAACTGTTTGCTGAAAACCAATCGGATATCATGGGTACATATTGTTCTCCTACGGTTACCGGTACCACGATACCTTCTTCCGCCTTATATTGGTTATCGTTATAAATATTAAAGCCGGATTTAGGAAAAACGTAATCCGGAGCAGTCTGAACAGTGTGGACTTGCGGTTCCGGGACAAAAGCCCAACGCAATACTCCATCTTCCGAAATGACCTGCATGCAACTTCCCAAAGCATTCAGGGTTTGTATCAGCCATTGCTCATCTCCGGTAAGCAGATAAGCATACCAGGTGGCATAGGTGCGCCAGGAGGTCCATCCATGAGGCGAATTAAGCATGTTATGTCCCATTTGCACATCGTATTGAGCTTCCCAAAAGCGGAGGGTCCCTCCACGCATACGTCCGTCGGGGACTGCTAATTGTGTCAGACAATCGTGGTTGTGTAACAATTCGAGCGCTTGATCCGTATAGCGTTTTCGTTCGATGCTATCGTTTTGTTGCAGAGCAAAAGCGGCAATTTGTAAAGCACTGCATGACACCATTCCATCTTCAAAGGTCAACTGTCCTTCCGTGTCCATCTTCCCGATTCCAAGCATCAGTTGGTCGATTGCCCGTTTGACCGAAGCGTAATGACGTTGATAACGCTCTTGCCATTCGGGTTCTTTCCGCATCTTTTCCTGAAAATAAAGCTCCATGATGCTTTTTGCCGGATAAATCACACTGGTGTAGTGGGTTTTATGGCTTCGGAATGATCCGTCTTCTACCTGAGCATTTTTTATAATCCAATCGGCTAACTGAGCCGCTTTTTCCAAATCTTGCACATTCCCTGTAGCCCGATAACGATCCACGTATATTCCCAACGTAGTCGAATGATTTTGAATCCGGTTGGGATTTTGAGTCGGATTCATTGTCAACGTATCATACATCAAAGGGATAACGATATTAAAGCGATCGTTGGTCTGGCGCAGCAGTTCTTGGTCCGGAAAATAGATCTGAGCAAGATAAGCGGAGTAAAACCCATACCAGCTCTCACAATTCCAACTGGCTTTTTGCGTGTATTTCAGAGCCGCATGACGGGCTCGTTGGAGGTACCAGCTCCAGGGGTGTCTTGTATAAACCATTCCCTGGCTATGGTATCCGTTAGATTCGACAACATTCAGTGTGTCGATACTCGAACGGTGATTACCGGAAGGTTCCAATGTCGTCCGTTCCAGTTCAATAAACCGGGCTTTGCACATCTTTGACAAGATTATCGGAACATCAGTCAGGCTGGAGATATCCTCGAGATAGATTACCCAGGAATACTCTTCCCCGGGTTTCAGCGAGTTCAATGCTTGCGGATGGCGGGACGGAAGTTTTCCTGAGCACAATAAATCTAAGTTAAAAGTATAAATACGGTGTCCCCAGAAAGGAGCATTAGGCACACTGCTTCCATAGCCCGTATTGTAATTCAGGCTCCAGGAGGCAATCGGATTCGGGGAGCCGATGCCCAATATATGGCCGTTGGGATTCATCAGGTATCCCCAGAAATGAGTCGATTCACAGCGCAGCAGGGTCGGAAAATAGATATTATTCCATTCCGGCCAGGTATCCATGCTGTTGTTGAGTCCAAAAATCAGTCCCGCCCGGGCCGGATGAAATGGATCTTTTGAATGATTCCGTAGAGTGGCAGTCAGCTTCAGGCGGGAACCTTCCAACTGATAGTCGATAGCATGTTCTATTCCTGCAGGCAATTGAGCATACTTGGAAGCCGATACATCATCGATAGGAATATTCTTTTCTGGCGGTATGAAATACCAGCGAGGGCCTGCCCAACGATCATTCCGGAATGATATGGTATCCCAACGATCATTCCGGAATATACTCAAAGCTTTGATTGAGTTATTCTCATCAATTTCGACTCTCCATCGATTGTTTTCAATTTTTTGCGGCAGAACTGCTTTGATTGTGTTAAAAGTCAGGGAAACCAATACACATGCAAATAATTTGTATTTCATACGATGATATTTTAGAGGTAATGAATCGGATTAACTCCTCAAAGCATATTACAAGTTAGTTCGATGAAGTAATATTCGGTTTTTCGAGTCCATACCCTTTTATTGCATCCTCTCTTTTTAGCAAGAATGCGAAGAAGAAGGCTAAAATTCCGAATGACATAAAGATTAACATAGGTAATGTGTAATCATATGTTTTTACGTTTATTGTGACTCCATCTATGATTTCTTCTTTTGAAGCAATGATACAATATTTGTCGAGTACCCATCCGATAAGTAAAGGTACACCCATCAATCCCCAGTTTTGTACCCAGAAAATCATGGAATAGGCGGTTCCCAATTCTTTTTCATTGATGATCTTCGGAACGGATGGCCACATGGCTGAAGGAACCAATGAAAACGCGATACCCAGCAGGATAATTAAAATTACGGCAATCCACCAGAAATGTAAGAACGGAACGGAAAATAAACCATGGATGCAAATTAACATAATGGATCCGATGATCATGATTGTTGCTCCTTTTCCTTTCCGGTCGTATAAATTCCCGAAAAAAGGAGTTAACAGAATGGTTCCGAAAGGGAGTAAGCTGGGGATTGAGCCCGCAAATTTAGGATCTACATGAAATTTCTGTACCATCAGGTCTGTTGCGTATTTAAGAAACGGAAAAACTGCAGAGTAAAATAAAACACATAAAATAGCAATGTACCACCAACCTCTGTTTGTAAAGATTTTTACGATATCTTTCATCTGAAAACTGTCTTCAGCCGCGTTTTCCTGAATGTTTTTCACAGCTAATTCTTTGTCGAGCTTACGGTCTTCAAATGTATAGATGAAGAATGCAATCAAACCGACACACAACAGGATAAATCCCAGCATGATAGGGGTTGATGGCTTGAAGTGTTCCGCAATAGGCAATGATACCGATATAGCCAGTCCGGTACCGATTCTGGCCATAGCCATTTCCAATCCCATCGCAAGAGCCATTTCCTTTCCTTTGAACCACTTGACGATGGTCCGGGAGACGGTAATCCCTGCGACTTCTACTCCGACACCGAAAATAGCAAAACCCAATCCGGCGATCCATACCTGAGCCTTAGCGTCCATCCAGAGGATATTCCAACTTTGACCGTCTAGAGAATGAGTCGAAATAGCCCAGAATTTGATCCCGGCGCCGATAACCATCAATATGGTTGCCATCATCCCTGTAAACCGGACACCCATCTTATCCAGGATAATTCCTCCGATTATCAGCATAAAAAGGAATACATTGAACCAGCCGTAAGCACTCGTGAAGAAACCGTAGTCGGTACTGTTCCATTGCAGTTTGTTTTCGAGCAACCCTTTCAAAGGTGCCATCACATCTGTAAAATAGTATGCACAAAGCATCGTAAATGATACGATGACTAAAGCAATCCAACGTCCCCAGTGGGAATCTCTCAAAGAAGTTTGTAATTGTTCCATTTTGTTATAATTTAATATCTATTTATTGTTTAAAAGTTCAATGTTCAATTCCTAATGCGTCTGCGACAACGAACGTACTTCCCCCGACAAAAATAAAATCGTTTTCTGTGGCAGCCGCTTTGGCCGCATTCAATGCTTCTTTTACTGTCGAAAATGCTTGTCCTTTCAACCCGTATTCGGCTGCTTTTTCTTTTAAAATGGTAGCATCCAATGCCCGTTCCACAGATGCTTGAGTGAAATAATAAACAGCTTTTTGAGGGAGAAGCTCCAGGACGGATGCAACATCTTTATCATTGACCATGCCGATGACCAGGTAAAGCTTTTCATAAGTTTCAGATTGTAGCTGGTGTACGATATATTCCATTCCGCCCACATTATGTCCGGTGTCGAACACCATTTTAGGGTATTTTTGTATGATCTGCCATCGACCCTGTAGACCTGTATTTTCTATGATACGGGAAGTTCCTGCCTTGACCGCTTCATCCGGAATTTTGTATCCGGATTTTTTCAGTTCGTCAATAGCGCATAAGATTGTAGCGGCATTTTTTTCCTGAGCCAAACCTCCCAGTTCATAAAAGAGAGCAGCGTCATTTTTTGTTCTGAAAAACCATCCGGGTCGTTCATCATTGGATGTTTGTTGTTTGCCTTCCAGAATCGGCTTTTCTTCTTCCGTAAAAATAATAGGGGATCTGTCTTTGGCTTTATCTATAAATAGTTGTTTTACCTCTCCTTCAGCTTCTCCGATAACAACCGGTATCCCCGGTTTTATAATTCCTGCTTTTTCTTTGGCTATGGCTGTCAGTGTGTTACCTAGTTGTGCCATGTGATCGAAACTGATGTTGGTAATGATACTTAAATCAGGGCGGATGATATTCGTGCAGTCCAATCGTCCTCCAAGACCGACCTCGATAACGGCAACATCGACTTTTTCTTTAGCAAAATAGGCAAAAGCCATAGCAGTAGTCAATTCGAAAAAAGAGGCATCGAGTTTTTTGAAAAAAGCTTTGTTTTCGGCAATAAAATCGACTACAAAATCTTGATTTATCATTTGTCCGTTGATCTTTATCCTTTCCCTGAAGTCTAATAAATGAGGAGATGTATATAGTCCCGTTTTATATCCGGATTCCATGAGAACGGATGCAATCGTATGGGACGTCGAGCCTTTTCCGTTTGTTCCTCCGACATGGATGGTTCGGAAACGTTGGTGTGGATGCCCCAGATGGGTATCGATTGCCAGCGTATTGTCTAATCCTTCTTTATAAGCTTTCGATCCGATCTGTTGAAACATTGGCGCCGATTGATATAAATATGCTATAGTCTCTTCGTAATTCATTGCTTAAATTTCATTGATTTCTTTGAGAATCCGACATGCTTCTTCAACCGTATTGACCTGATCGATCAGTAAGGAACGCCGTATACTTGTTTCCTTAAAATGACAGACTCTGGTGTGCTTTTTAGGGTAAGCCAGTAATTTTTCAGATGCTGCACTCTGATAATAAGGCGATTCGAGGTTGCTCACTAAAAAGATATTCATCCGTCCCTGCTTGAGGCTGATTTTCTCCATACCCAGTTTCTTCGCCATGCGTTTGAGGCGGACAATATGGATCAGTTCCTGGCCTTGTGGAGGTATTTTCCCAAAACGGTCTTCTATTTTTGTTATAAATTTTTCAATATCCGACTCTTCTTCTAAGCCGTCCAGTTCCCGGTAGATGGAAATCCGTTCGGAATCATTGGGAATGTACGATGCGGGGAATAAAACTTCCATATCGCATTCTACATTGGTTTCGAGGACATAGGAAGCTCCTGTATCGATTGAATGATTATCTTTATATAAATCTGTAAATATTTCATTTTTAAGTTCTTGTACGGCTTCTGCGAGAATCTTCTGATACGCTTCATAACCCAGATCGGCGATGAATCCGCTTTGTTCGGCTCCCAGTAGATTCCCGGCGCCTCGGATATCCAGGTCTTGCATGGCAATCTGAATGCCGCTGCCTAATTCGGAAAAGTTTTCAATGGCTTGCAACCTTCGTCGAGCTTCCACGTTTAAGCTATGCAACGGCGGGGCTAAGAGGTAGCAAAAAGCTTTTCTGTTGCTTCGTCCGACACGACCGCGTAACTGATGTAAATCACTCAGTCCGAAATGCTGGGCGTTATTGATAATAATCGTATTGGCATTCGGAATATCGATCCCATTTTCTATGATGGTGGTGGCAATCAACACATCGTATTCATAATTAGCAAAATCACTGATGACCTGCTCTAATTTCGCCGGTTCCATCTGGCCGTGTCCGGTTACAATCCGTGCATCAGGAACTTCTTTTCGGATCAGTTTTTCCAGTTCCTGTATGTTTTGTACCCTGTTATTGATCACAAAAACCTGTCCGTTACGACTCATTTCAAAATTAATGGCCTCCCGGATGATTTCGCCACCGAACCGGTGTACTTCCGTTTGTATGGGGTAACGGTTGGGTGGGGGAGTTGTGATGGAGGATAAGTCCCTGGCGCCCATTAAACTGAACTGTAGTGTGCGCGGAATAGGTGTCGCTGTTAATGTGAGTGTATCTACATTCACTTTCATTTGTTTCAGCTTTTCTTTCACACTGACGCCGAATTTTTGCTCTTCATCGATGATCAGTAATCCTAAATCTTTGAAATTTATGTCCTTACTGATGATTCGATGAGTGCCTATTAAAATATCAATGGCACCATTTTTGATTTTTTGAAGGATTTTTTTCGATTCATCTGATTTTCGGGCGCGGGAAAGGTATTCGACCGTACAGGGGAAATCGGATAATCGGTCTTTGAATGTGTGGTAGTGCTGATAGGCCAGTAAGGTAGTCGGAACTAATACTGCGACCTGTTTTCCATCGGTTACCGCTTTGAATGCAGCCCGAATGGCAACCTCCGTTTTTCCGAAACCGACGTCGCCACAAACCAGGCGGTCCATGGGACGGCTACTTTCCATGTCCTGCTTGATATCGTTTGTTGCTTTTTCCTGATCGGGAGTGTCTTCATAAATGAATGAAGCTTCCAGTTCTTTTTGCAAGTATGTGTCGGGAGAAAAAGCAAATCCTTTTTCTTCTATCCGCTTGGAATATAGTAGAATGAGATCCCTGGCGATATCTTTGACTTTTTTCTTGGTTCTGTTTTTTAAGTTCTCCCAGGCTCCGGAACCAAGCTTATTCAGTCGCGGTGCATCTCCTTCCTTTCCTTTGTATTTGGATAGTTTATGTAGTGAGTGAATGCTTACAAAAATGATATCGTCGTTCAGAAATGTCAATTTAATCACTTCTTGTATTTTCCCGTTTATTTCGGTACGGATCAAACCGGCAAACCGGCCGACCCCATGATCCATGTGAACGACGTAATCTCCGAACTGAAATTGCTGTAACTCTTTTAATGATAATGCAATCTTTCCGGAACGGGCGCGCTCGGATTTCAGATTATATTTATGAAAACGATCGAATAATTGATGATCGGTGTATAAACATATCTTTAAAGTGTTGTCTGTGAATCCGGTATGGATCGTCTTCAACAGAGGTGTAAACGATATATGATCTCCCCGGTCTTCAAAAATGGACTGGATTCGTTTAATTTGTTTCTCGTTATCACTGAGGATATATAACTTGTATCCGTCGTTTATTTTTTCTTTAAAAGCTTCGGCAACACGTTCGAAATTCTTATGAAATGAAGGCTGAATTTCAGTGGAAAATTCAATCGAAGAATAGTTTGATTCTTCTTTTTTAATTCTTCCCGGAGCTGTTAAGTGAATTTTGATGTGCGTCTCGGACAACGCTTGGGTCTGCTCGCCTGAATTTGTGATCTGACGGATTTGATCTAATGTTTGAAATGTCTCTTCATTCGTTGTAAGAACAGGCTCTTCGTTCCAGATACTTGTTATTTTCTCGTAAACCCAATCTTCATTCCTAAAGATCAGGATATCTTCTTTTTTAAGGTATGAGAACAAGCTGGTATCCACTTCTCCCATATTCGCTGAAATGATGTCGATGCAGTTCAATTTCTCTTTCGATAACTGAGTTTCCACATCGAAGCTACGGATACTTTCCACTTCATCCCCGAAAAAATCGATGCGGTAAGGATATTCATTGGAAAATGAGAATACATCGATAATAGAGCCTCTGATGGCAAATTGTCCGGGCTCATACACATAATCTGTCCGATCGAATCTATAAGATTCGAGGACCTCGGCGACCAACAGGCTGTCGACCCGTTCTCCTACCGACAATTTTAATGTTTTGGAGCCTAATGCATGAGCCGATACGACTTTTTCAGCCAATGCTTCTGGGTATGTGACAATTAGACAGGGATCCGAATTGTTACTGATGTGTGACAACACTTCCATGCGCAAAATTTCATTCGCTGCATCGCGTTGGCCGTAACGGATGCTGCGTTTGAACCCGGAAGGGAAAAAAAGCACCTGCTGCTCCCCTAGAGCCTGGCAACAATCGTGATAAAAATATCCTGCATCTTCGAGGTCATTTAATATACAAAGTATGTTTTTCCTGGTTTGATCGTATATGGAAGCAGATATGAGACTTCCGGAAGAACCATTTACCCCTTTCAGATAAATGTCTTTCTGTTTCCGGAATAAAGAAATAATCGCTTTTACACCTGAATGATTGGAATATATATTTTGTAATTCGGAAAGTTCCAATTTGATAAAATTTTATGCAAAAGTAATTATAATAAACAAATATGCGTACCTTTGAAAACGAATTTTGAGGATTAATAGTTAAAAATATGAGCGATAGTGTTGTCATTATTCCGACTTATAATGAGAAAGAAAACATCGAAAAGATCATTCGGGCAGTTTTGTCTTTACAGAAATCGTTTGATGTTCTGATTATTGATGACGGTTCTCCGGACGGTACGGGAGCGATTGTTAAGCGGTTACAGAATGAATTTGCGGAGCGGTTGCATCTTGTTGAACGTCAGGGAAAACTGGGATTGGGTACTGCCTATATCGCCGGATTTAAGTGGGCGATAACTCATCAATATGAGTATATTTTCGAAATGGATGCCGATTTTTCTCATAATCCGGATGATCTGATTCGCTTATATAAAGCTTGTACTGAAGAAGGCAACGACCTGGCTATAGGTTCCCGGTATATCAGTGGCGTAAATGTTGTTAATTGGCCTATATCCAGAGTTTTGATGTCTTATTTTGCCTCAAAATACGTGCGCTTGATCACAGGTATGAGAATTGCAGATACGACTGCGGGATTTAAGTGCTATCGCCGGGAGGTATTGGAAACGATCGACCTGGATCGCATCCGCTTCAAAGGTTATGCTTTCCAGATTGAAATGAAGTTCACGGCTTACAAATGTGGATTTAAGTTGAAAGAAGTACCTATTGTTTTTGTCAATCGTGTCGAAGGTGTTTCCAAAATGAACGGAGGGATCTTCGGTGAAGCATTATTTGGAGTTATCGAATTGAAATGGGATAGTTTTTTCAGAAAATATCCGAATAAAAAATCGGAAAATAAATAAATCATTTTTAGTGATGATTTTAATTCATAATGCAGATATAATCAACGAGGGAAAACGCTTCAAAGCCTCGCTTTTGATACACGGAGATCGTATAAAGACCCTATACACAGGAACTGTTCCAGATGAAATCATCCGAAAATCGGAAATCATTGATGCTGAAGGATTGTTGTTACTCCCCGGAGTCATTGATGATCAGGTGCATTTCCGGGAACCGGGCTTGACGCACAAAGGAGATATCCATTCGGAGTCGATAGCTGCTGTTGCCGGAGGCGTGACTTCGTTCATGGATATGCCGAATACGAACCCTCAAACGACCACAGTAGATGCTTTGAATGAGAAATTCGACCGGGCTGCCGAGACTTCGTTAGCTAATTATACGTTTTTTATCGGAGCGACCAATGATAACCTGGCCGAATTGAGGAAAGAAGGCGCTCGAAGAGCCGCTGCCGTGAAAGTGTTTATGGGCGCGTCTACCGGAAATATGCTCGTTGATAACCGTTTAACGCTTGAGCGTATTTTCAGTGAAGTCGACATGATTATTGCTACTCATTGTGAAAGCGAATCGGTAATTAAACAAAATATAGCCTATTATACAGCGAAGTACGGACAGGATCTGGATATTACTTTCCATTCGAAAATCAGAAACGAAGAGGCTTGTTATGCTTCATCCAGTGAAGCCGTTGCATTGGCGGATCAATATGGCGCCCGGTTGCATTTGTTCCATTTGTCGACAGCCAGGGAGTTGAATTTATTGAGTAATAGTCCGTTGAAAGATAAAAAAATAACAGGAGAGGTCTGCATTCATCATCTTTGGTTTACGGATGAAGACTATGCTCGTTTAGGAAATAGAATCAAATGGAATCCGGCTGTAAAAACAAGTGAAGACCGGGAGGCTTTGCGCCGGGCGTTGCATGATGGCCGTTTGGATATTGTGGCTACAGACCATGCTCCGCATTTACTTTCCGAAAAAGAAGGTTCTTGCCTGAAAGCTGCTTCGGGAGGCCCTATGGTTCAACATTCTTTGACTGCGATGCTGGAAATGTGCCGCCAGGGGATTTTTACGCCGGAACTGGTTGTGGAAAAAATGTGTCATGCGCCGGCTGAACTGTTTCGGATCAAAGAACGCGGATATATACGTGAAGGCTATTATGCTGATCTGGTATTGGTTGACCCGGATCATCCCTGGACGGTTGATCGAAGTAATATCCTCTATAAATGTGGTTGGTCTCCATTGGAAGGGCAAACTTTCTCCTGTAAAGTAATGAAAACCTTTGTTAATGGACATCTTGCTTATAACCAGGGGAGTGTTGATGAAAACTGCAGGGGGAGGGAACTAAGAACTAAAAACTAAGAACTTAAAACTTTATGATCCAAATAGAAGATACCATTGTCAGCCTGGATATTATAGAGGAGCATTTTCTCTGTGATTTACAGGTTTGTAAAGGGACTTGTTGTGTCGAAGGAGAATCCGGAGCGCCTGTGGAAAAAGAAGAACTAGCTTTGTTACAGGAGGTTCTTCCGCATGTGTGGGACGATCTTTCTCCTGAAGCTAAAAAAGTAATTGAAAAACAGGGAGTGGCTTATTTAGATTCGGATGGAGAGTATGTGACCTCTATTGTGAATGGACAAGATTGTGTGTTTACGTGTTATGATGAAAATGGAATCTGCAAATGTGCAATAGAGAAAGCATTTCGTGAAGGTAAGATCAAGTTCTACAAACCGATATCTTGTCATTTGTATCCGATAAGAGTCGTTAAATACAATGGATTCCGGGCAGTCAATTACCATCGCTGGAGCGTTTGCCAGGCTGCTGTTGTCTTAGGTAAGTCCAAAGGTGTCAGAATATACCAGTTCCTTGAAGAACCGTTGATCCGTAAGTTCGGGCAAGAATGGTACGACCAGCTGTTATTTATTGCGAAGGAGTTTCCGCACCCGGTCTAACCATGTTTCCGAAGGCTCTTCTTTCAGGAACGATTCGATATGTCGTTGCTTTTTTTCTTCAAAAATTTCATCGAAGTCAATCAGGATTCCGGTTTCTTCCACATCTCCGAATTCAGGATTTATAGCCGTTCCGAAGACTCTCATACAGGGAGAAAGGCTCATGTAAGCACTGACTAAAGGAGGAATATTAATGTTGAATTTGCGAACTTCGGTATTCAGTATCTTATAATCTTCTTTGTAGGTCCATCCCCGGAAAATCCGTCTCATCTGAACCATATCCATGTTCGTTTCCAACGGATGGAGAGGTGTAACCAGTTCTTTCTTGTCTCTGAAATACTTATCCAGGAAGTAAAGGATCAGATTTCGGGCATCCGGATTGTAGGTATTGTACATGGTCACTTTCCCGAAGAAAAACTGTAAGGAAGGATCAATAACCGTAAGCGCACCTAATCCGTCCCACAAATTATCCAGGGCGAATAATCCTTTCGAACCGGCTTTGGATGATTGATAGTCCAGCGATACGAATGACCGGCCTAATTCAACGGTACGTGGAAGGTATTTTTGAATGAAACGATTGGAAAAATGAAATAATTCCGATGTCGCTATGTTGGCGGGTTGTCCTTCCTGGTTGAAAACGACTTCATTCCCGCACAAAAAACGATATCCTCCTAAAATTTCTTCTTCTTCCGGATCCCATACAATGAGTTGACGATAGGGATTTTTCATCACATCGAAGTCGTCGATATCGCAGCTAAGTCCCGTTCCTCCACCGTAATAACGAAAAGCTGATTCGCGAAGACGACCGACTTCCTGCATCAAATGAGGAGCTGTGTGGGCTGTGAAAAGGTAAATCTCGTTTCCTGATTTATTTGTCTTGCGTAGCAACCTGTCTTTTGTCAGCTCTTTTTTTAATAAATTCCTGTCTACTTTAGGAATGATTTCTTCCATTGAAAATAGTTTAGTTCTTTTTTATTTGATAGACTGAATCTTTCATCCAATCAGCCCACTCTTGCAGACTTTTTGAAGAATCAAATGTTTGCCAGGAAACAGGTTTACCGAAATGAATGGTAAACAGAGAACCTTTCGATTTAAACATTTCACGAGGCAAAAATAGCATTTCTATGTTGAATTTTATCTTTAAAATCTTACGAATTATAGCTAAACGATAAAAAAAAGTGGAATTTTTTGCTTCAAAATAAACCGGAACAATGTCTCGTTGGTATTCAATGGCTTTTGAGATAAACATTTTTTTCCATTCCGGATCGGATATTTTTCCGTTTTGCATTCGCGAACAAAGTCCGGCTGGAAATGTAATTATTTGATTGTCAGATGTAAATGCGTCGTTTATTGCCTGAACTCCTCCTTTGGCTTGACTCCCATGTTTGTTTATGGGGATGAATAGGGGTTGTAAGGGGCGGATAAAATACAACAGGTCGTTGACGAGGTATTTTATTTTTCCATTAAATATTTTTCCTAATGCAGATGAAAGGCATATCCCATCAAGTCCTCCAAGCGGATGATTGGACGCAAAAACCAACTTTTGACCGTCCATCGGAATATTTTCTATTCCATTTAATTTCAGTTTGATATCGAAATAAGTGACTGCATTATTCATGGCGTCCACTCCAACATCATGACCGTTGAAACGTAAAAAATCGTTGAGCCCATCCTGTTTGATTAGCCAGGCAAGCGCCTTGGTAAGAAATGAAGGAATGTTTTTTGATTTTTCAGTGACTTTTTCCCTGATAATCCGATCGATGTTTATTTGGAATGTTTCTTTATTATTCATTTTTAACATAATAAAACAATACAAAGGTAATTTTTTTTGTTATAAATTTGTGCAGCGTTTAATCATTATAATGTTTTATTTAGAATTTGTGAATCTTATTAATGTAAAAAGTATGAAAGCAATTGTTAGTTTTAGTGTTGTTGTATTGTTGTTTGTCTGTGTCGGTTGTAATTCTAATAAAAAAGAGGCGGATCAAACTTCGGATCAAGCGGCATCCGTGAGCGCCGATTCGGTGCCTACCCCTGTTCCTTATAAAGAATTATCAGGATATTTTCTGAGAAATACATCCGAACTCCCTGCTGAAGTTAATCTGATTGTCGCTCAAAACCCGGATCAAATGTCGTTGGACTTTGGAATGGCCAAGACGATGAACAACAAAGTGGATACTGTGGATTTTACTATCGACGATGTGGTTGGAGTTGCTTCTCAGCCAACCGATCATAAAACGGAAATTAAAATTGAGAAAGTAGAAAAAGTCGGTAAAACATTGAAGGTGTATGCGCTCATTGTTCAAGAAGAAAAATTATCGTACAAGATCCAGCCCCTTGTTATTTTCTCATTCCCGAAAGATTCCGGAGTTGATCAGGTCGAATTGTATTCGGGTACTGAGAAAAAAGATTCAAAGCCTTATAAGATTTGAAGATATCTCCTTCTTTACTGTAATTTTAATACGAAAGAATTTTGATTATCTGGATTAATCTCTTACCTTTGCATCCGAATTATTGAATGTTTTTCAATGTTCGGATGCAGCGTTTTTAAGCATTTTGTATTTAACTAATAGTTTAATAATATAAGAGAAATAGTTAAAAACAGTAAAAATGAATCGAATCATGTATCTTTCTTTAAGTAAAATATCAGTTATGAAAGCAAAAAATGGGTTTATCTTAGTTCTAATAATGTGTCTGTTTGCAGGTGGTTTGACCGGTTGTATCGATAAAGGAGATAATATAGAAACATTCCCCGGAATTCCGTCTTATGTTACTTCGTCGGGAGCAACGGGTTCCACGATGTTATCAACAAACTATCCGGGAACGCATTCTCCGATTTATGTCCCGATACTGGATGGTGTTTCGGGTGTTAATTATGGAGATTATTGTGTGGTCACATACTCGATTAATTATGATAAGCAGAAAGAAAGTGAGAAATACTATACCGTAGACCAACTGTATGAATATTTCCCTGCTCCGTCAAGCTATGCCGCGTTGTCGAATGATCCTTTAAAGGATATGTATAACGATACGATTGTCAATGTAGTTCCTTATTGGACGCAAATGCTCAACGATAAAATGATATTTATGTATGTGGAAGAATTCAATCCGGCAAGCAGTATTTTCGAATGTCGCTTGACCTGGCATGCCGATTCTACTGCAAAATACCAAAGACCAATGTTCTATCTACAGGCAACTAAAAGTTCTGCCGGAACAAATTATAACAGTCCTTTCCGGACATTTGATATGACAGAACTGATCAGTTCATCGTATGCCCGGGATACAATAATCAGCGGACAGAGACATATAGTAGCTGATTTTGATTTGTATTATCAAACAGGTACAGACAAAGACGATAATCCGGTGTTTAAGGCTTATGATAGGAATCCGGTATATGTCCTTAGATAAGTTCAGCAGTATTAATATCTAAATAATTCATGTTAAAAGGAATTTTTGACCTGCTTATCAAATTAATTGCTCAGCCGGCTAAGGCTTGGAACAGTCTGTCTGATAAGCAGGAAACGGATAACGAATCATTTTTCAAGAGCTACCTTTACCCTTTGTTCGGTATTGTAGCTCTCTTGTCTTTTGTAGGTATTTTCCTTACTTACAAGGAATTTAATTTGCAATTGGCATTAAAAACCTGTATCCGGTTGCTCGTAACCGTATTTGTGGGTTTTTACCTCGCTTCTTTTTTCTTGTCGGAAACGATGACCCGGATGTTTAATCGGTCGGGGGAGCTGAAATTGTGTCAGCGTTTCGTAGGCTACTCTTCTTCCATTATTTATATACTATCCATGATCTTGGCTCTGTTCCCCGAATTCTTTTTCCTTTATGTTTTTCTGTTTTATACGATTTATATTATATGGGAAGGGGCTATCCCTTATATGAATATTGACGAAAATCAACAACTTAAGTTTACGGTAATGGCCAGTCTTATTGTTCTGGCTTGTCCATACCTGATCGATATGGTTATGTACATGTTGATGCCCGGATTAAGAAATTAAAAATGAAATACGGATACCTGTATGGCACAACAAAACAATATCGTTATTAAAAACAAACGGGCTTCGTTTGATTATGAATTCATAGAAACATTTGTCGCAGGAATTGTTCTTACAGGAACGGAAATTAAATCCATCCGCCTGGGTAAGGCCAGTCTTGTCGATACGTATTGTGTAGTCATCCATGGCGAAGTTTGGATAAAAAATATGTATATTGCGGAATATTTTTACGGGACATACAATAACCATGAAACCCGGCGCGAACGAAAATTATTGTTGAGCCGGAAAGAAATAGGCAAAATCGAACGTTTTTCAAAAGATACAGGATTTACGATCATTCCAACCAAGCTTTTCATCAATGAAAAAGGATTAGCTAAAATAGTTATCGCTGTGGCGAAAGGAAAGAAAATGTATGATAAGCGGCAGGCAATAAAGGAACGGGATGATAAACGCGACATGGATCGTGCATTTAAGAGATAATCAGAAATTATGATCGATATACACCAATTATTATCACAACGTATCCTTATTCTTGACGGAGCGATGGGTACGATGATACAACAATATCATTTGCAGGAAAATGATTACAGGGGCAGCCGTTTTGCGGATTGTCCCGGACAGATGAAAGGCAATAATGATATGTTAAGTATTACCCGGCCGGATATTATCAAAGAGATTCATACTCAATACCTGGATGCGGGGGCTGATATTATTGAAACGAATTCTTTTAGTTCCACGACAATTTCGATGGCTGATTATGGCCTGGAGGCGTATGTGCGGGAACTCAACCTGAGTGCGGCTCGTGTTGCACGTGAAGCAGCGGATGCTTATACGCGGAAAAATCCGGATAAACCTCGTCTGGTCGCAGGGTCTGTCGGACCTACCAATAAAACGGCGTCTATTTCTCCGGATGTGGCTAATCCGGGATATCGCAGCATCTCTTTCGATGCTTTGCGTATTGCTTTCAAAGAGCAAATGTCTGCACTGATCGAAGGGGGCGTGGATCTGTTGCTGATAGAGACCTGCTTCGATACACTCAATGTCAAAGCGGCTTTGATGGCAGCCGAAGAGAGTATGGCGGAGTTGAAAAAAGAGGTGCCTTTGATGCTTTCGTTTACTCTGGCCGGAAAAAGCGGACGTTTGCTGTCCGGACAAACACTGGATGCGGCCATAGCTTCTGTTTCCCATGCAAACATACTTTCTGTCGGATTGAATTGTTCTTTCGGAGCCTCGGAAATGAAACCTTTCCTGAAAGAGCTGGGACGGATGGCTCCTTGTTACATCAGCGCTTATCCGAATGCAGGATTGCCTAACAACCTCGGACAATATGATGAAACGCCTGAGAAAATGGCGGTACAGATAAAAGAATACATTGAAGAGAGACTGGTCAATGTTTTGGGTGGCTGTTGTGGAACAACACCTGCACATATTGCTCAATATGCGGCTTTGGTTGAAAATAAAATTCCTCATACACCGGCTAAACCCAACGAAAATATGATTCTTTCGGGTTTGGATGTGTTGGAAATAACGCCATCCGCTAATTTTATCAATATCGGAGAACGTTGCAATGTGGCCGGTTCTCGTTTGTTTTTGAGATTGATCAAGGAAAAAAAATACGAAGAAGCACTTCAAATTGCTCGAAAACAGGTTGAAGATGGCGCACAGGTACTTGATGTCAATGTCGATGACGGACTATTGGATGGAGTGTCTGAAATGACGACGTTTCTGAATTTGATCGCTTCCGAGCCGGATATTGCCCGCGTACCTATTATGGTCGATAGCTCGGACTGGAATATTATCGAAGCCGGATTAAAATGCCTCCAGGGACGATCGATTGTTAACTCGATCAGCCTGAAAGAAGGAGAAGAAGATTTTCTCAGAAAAGCACGGAAAATATATTCGTATGGAGCTGCTGTCATTGCTATGGCTTTTGATGAAAAAGGACAGGCCGATACGTATGAACGTAAAATCGAGATCTGCGCGAGAGAATATAAGCTTTTAACCGAAACAGTCGAATTTAAGCCTTGTGATATCATTTTTGATCCGAACATACTGGCTGTTGCCACTGGAATTGAGGAACATACTATCTATGGCCTTGATTTTATCCGGGCTACGGAATGGATCAAACATAATCTACCCGGCGCCAAAGTGAGCGGAGGGATTAGTAATCTTTCGTTCTCATTCCGGGGAAATAATTATTTGCGTGAATGTATGCACGCTGTTTTTCTCTACCATGCCATTAAAAAAGGAATGGATATGGGGATAGTGAATCCTTCTTCGACCATTGTTTATGAAGATGTCCCGGCTGATTTACTGGAATTGATTGAAGATGTTATCTTTAATCGTCGCCAGGATGCTTCCGAACGTTTGGTGGAATATGCCCAGCAAAACAATGGATTGGTTCAGGAGAAAGAACAAAAATTGGAAGAATGGCGGAGTTTACCTCTTTTCGAACGACTGCAACATGCACTGGTCAAAGGGATTGACACTTATCTTGAAGAGGATCTGAAAGAAGCGCTTCGTGTGTATCCGCAACCGATCGATATTATCGATCAGCCGCTGATGGAGGGAATGAACCGGGTCGGTAATCTCTTCGGAGAAGGGAAAATGTTTCTTCCTCAGGTTGTGAAGACGGCTCGTACGATGAAAAAGGCCGTGGCGATCCTGCAACCGGCTATTGAGGCCGCCAAAAAAGCCGATGCTCCGGGAGCAGGTAAAATATTGATGGCTACAGTCAAAGGAGACGTGCATGATATTGGTAAAAATATAACCGGAGTGGTTCTCTCCTGTAATAACTATGAGATTATTGATATCGGGGTAATGGTTCCTCCGGAAGAGATAATCAGTAAAGCAAAAGAATATAATGTGGATATGATCGGATTAAGCGGACTGATTACACCTTCACTTCAGGAAATGTCGTTTATGGCATCGGAATTGGAACGGGAAGGTTTTCATATCCCGTTGTTGATCGGTGGCGCCACAACTTCCAAATTACATACGGCATTGAAAATCGATCCGCTTTACAGTGGCCCCGTTGTCTATGTGAAAGATGCGTCTAAAGCAGTTCCGGTAGCCAATCGCTTATTAAATCCCGAAACACAGGAAGAATATGTCCGGGAAGTAAAAAAAGAATATGATATACTCCGGAATACAAAAGAAAAGCCGGTGGAACTGGTTGCATTGAGTGATGCGCGACAACATCCATTTCAACTGGATTGGAGCGATTATCAGCCTGTAAAGCCTTCATTGGAAGGTCGTGAGGTTATTGATCATATTCCTGTTCGTGCGATTATTCCTTATATTGACTGGGCATTTTTTCTTGTCGCCTGGAAATTTTCTCCCAAATATGCCGGATATCTGAAGCTGGAGCAAACGGAGTCTTCATTAACAGATTGGTTGTCGGGTTTTTCCGGCGAAGAGCAAGAAAAAGCTAAAGAAGCGATGCAATTGATACAGGATGCTCAAAAAATGCTCCGGAGATGGGCGGATGCAGATCCTGATTTTATCAAGGCTATTTTGGGATTTTATCCGGTCACACGTATCGATGAAGGTCTCTCAGTTGAAGGAAAGGTTATTCCGATGTTGCGTCAACAAGAAAAAAGAGACAAAGAGACCTATAAATCATTGGTTGATTTTTTCAATCCGGAAGGAGACTATGTCGGCTTTTTTATTGTTACGGCCGGACATAACACGGAAAGGATATTGGACTTATATAAAAAACAAGGAGATACCTACAACGAAATATTGATGCAAACGCTTTGTGATCGCCTGGCGGAAGCTGCGACGGAATATTTGCACGAGAAGGTCAGAAAAGAATATTGGGGGTATGCTCCCGATGAATCGCTGTCGAAAGAAGAGTTGCTGAAAGGAAATTACCAGGGCATCCGTCCGGCGTCGGGTTATCCGTCTTTACCTGATCTTTCTTTGAACTTTACGATCGATGAATTGCTCGATATGAAACAGATCGGCGTCAGTCTGACTCCCCATGGTGCGATTTATCCTACGGCATCGGTCTGTGGCATGTATATAGCTCATCCGGATTCGGTCTATTTTATGATCGGAAAGATCGATGAAGAACAATTGACGGATTATGCCAAACGAAAGGAAATCACGGTTGAAGTGGCGAAAAAATGGTTGGGTATTTGAATATAAACGATTGGTTATTAGGGTATAGTATATAATATTTAGAATGAAAATAGAAGAAAATTATTCCTTATTGCATCATAATACTTTTAGACTTGATGTCAAAACCCGTTGGTTCGTGGAGTACGAAAGTGAAGATGATTTGAAAAAATTGTTGTCTGATGAATATTTTTTTTCTCAGGCTTTCTGGCATATCGGACAAGGAAGTAACTTGTTGTTCCTTGGAGATTTTAATGGTATTATCGTACATTCTGCGATCCGGGATATAACGATTCTTGAAGAATCCGACCAATCGGTTTCAGTAAAAGTAGGAGCCGGAATTGTCTGGGATGATTTTGTCGGATATTGTGTGACAAGAGGGTGGGGCGGAATTGAAAATTTATCGCTTATTCCTGGAGAAGTGGGTGCTGCTGCCGTACAAAATATCGGCGCTTATGGTTCGGAAGTCTCGGATTGCATCACAGAGGTACATGCGTATTCTTTGGAAACAGGAGAAAAGTGTATCTTTACAAATGCAGAATGCCGGTTTGAATATCGTAAAAGCTTTTTTAAAAAAGAACCGAACAAAGGAAAGTACTTTGTAACCCATGTCGTTTTTGAGCTGAATAAACAACCGGTTTATAACTTGGAGTATGGTAATTTGAAAGAAATGTTGCAGGGTAAGGAAATAAATCTTGAAACAGTTCGTAACGCAGTGATTGCCGTTCGTGAAAGTAAATTGCCGGATCCGAAAGTGATAGGTAATGCCGGAAGCTTTTTCATGAATCCGTATATTTGCATCGCTCATTATGAAGGTCTGAAGAAAAAATATCCGGATATACCTCATTATCCTGTTAACGAGGAAGTTGTAAAAGTTCCTGCCGCCTGGCTGATCGACCGTTGCGGATTGAAAGGCAGAATAATGGGAGGAGCTGCCGTCCATGAGAAACAACCGTTGGTCCTGGTCAATCAAGGAAATGCTACGGGAGATGAGATCGCCTCATTAGCCGAAGAAATCCAAAAGAAAGTGATGGAACAGTTCAGGATAGAACTTCAGCCTGAAGTCAATTATATATAATAAATGAGGAGAAGTAAACAAGCTCATCAATTCGTCAACTAAAAAAATGAAAATACGATTTTTGGGAACGGGAACTTCGACGGGAGTTCCGGAAATTGGTTGTAAATGTGAAGTTTGTTCTTCTACAGACAAGCGCGACAAACGATTGCGAGTCTCTGCGCTTGTTGAAACGGAAGGAAAAAATATCCTGATTGATTGTGGTCCGGATTTTCGGTATCAGATGTTGAAAAATCCTGTAGAACGTATCGATGGTGTCTTAATAACGCATGAACATTATGACCATGTAGGCGGAATTGACGATCTTCGCCCATTCTGCAAGTATGGCCCGGTAGACTTGTATGCAGAAGATTATGTGGCAGACGCTATCCGGAATCGGATTCCGTATGTTTTCCAGGAGCATAAATATCCCGGAATCCCGAATTTGAATATCCATAACATTGAAGATAAACCTTTCCGGGTCGACGGCGTGGAAGTCGTTCCGATCCGTTTGCTGCATGCACGTTTGCCCATTTGGGGCTACCGGATAGGGAATATGGCTTATTTGACCGATCTGAAGACAATTCCTGAAGAGGAGTATGAAAAGATGAAACGTTTGGATGTTTTGATAATCAACGCATTAAGGCCGAAAGAACATGTCTCTCATGAAACAATTGCCGATGCCTTGGAAAATATTCGCCGGATCAATCCCAGGCGAGCTTACCTGATTCACATGAGCCATCATTTTGGATTACATGCTGTCATGGAACAAATGATGCCTGAAAATGTGTTTATTGCATACGACGGCTTGGAAATAAGCTGCAGTTGCGAACTTCTCTGAATAAAAAGAAACCTCAATTCATTATTGTTGTGCCCCGAAACCTTTTTGAAATTTATAATGAAATGATTATTGGAGAATTATATTTTTTCATAAGTTTAAAATATAAAAATAATATTTAAAACCGTTGTAATAACTAGATAAAATCTTACCTTTGGGGTTGAATTGTTGTCGTAATTGGTATAATTATTGAAAAACACAACCGAAAGACATTGAAGAATAAATCGTTAAAAAAGTTAGCATTTAGTGTGAAAAACATAGTAAATCGTAACCTTAATTGCGATAGTGTAGTTTTTTCAAAGAATTTCTTTTCAATAAAAGGTCTATTTTACGCTTTTTTATTATAATTTAATTATATTTGCAGCAATAAAATTATTTTTACATTTATTATAAACTTAAATTTATCTAACTTAAACGAACACAATTTTATGGAAGCAAAAAAGAAAAAAAGAGAAGGTAAAAAATCTCGTGGTGTATCAGCAGCTCTGATTATTTTCTGCTGTTTCATAATCGCAACAGCGGTATTCTTCTTGGTATTTGGTAGTCCTGATAACTTCGTAAACGGAGATACCAAAGGTCACCCACTGAATGGAAATATGATGGGTACTATTTACAAAGGAGGATATGTGGTTATTCTTATCCAAACATTGCTTTTGACTGTTTTATGTTTGAGCGTTGAACGCTTTTTTGCAATTAACAAAGCTAAAGGAAGAGGTAATTTAGTTAACTTTGTCTATGATGTGAAGAATGAATTGACAAAAGGAAATCTGAAAGCCGCTGATGCTCTTTGCGACAAACAAAAAGGATCTGTAGCAGCTGTTATTTCTGCCGGTTTGAAGAAATATGCGGATATGGAAACAACTCCAGAAGATTTGAGTAAAGAACAAAAATTGCTTGCGATTCAGAAAGAAATTGAAGAAGCTACCGCTCTTGAACTTCCTTCTATGGAACAAAATCTTCCGGTAATCGCAACGATTTCTACTTTGGGTACATTGTTGGGATTGTTAGGAACAGTACTTGGTATGATCCGTTCTTTTGCCGCTATGGCGAACGAAGGTGCTCCGGACTCACTGGCCTTGGCAACAGGTATCTCTGAAGCTCTTATCAATACTGCGTTTGGTATTGCTACCGGTGCTTTGGCTATCATTTCTTATAGCTACTATACCGGTAAAATTGATAACATTACTTATGCGATCGATGAGATGGGATTCTCTATCGTTCAAACATACGCAGCTACTCATAAATAATTAATATAAAGAAGATAGTAAAGTATGCCAAAAGTAAAAGTAAAACGAAAAAGTACATTCATCGACATGACTGCGATGAGTGACGTGACGGTTCTTTTGCTTACTTTCTTTATGTTAACGTCAACTTTTATTAAAAAAGAACCAGTTCAGGTAAGTACACCGAGTTCTGTTTCTGAAATAAAGATTCCGGAAACTAATATTATGACTATTCTGATAGAACCGTCCGGAAAAATTTTTATGAGTCTTGACAAACCGGAAGATATGATTAACATATTGACGAAAGTAGGCGAAGATTACAATATTACCTTTTCAAACAAAGAATTGAAAGAATTCAGTTTATTGCCTTCCTTTGGATTGCCGATAACCGGAATGAAACAATTCCTGGAATTACCTAACGATAAAAGGGATGCAGTCCTGAAAACTTTAGGTATTCCGAATGATAGTATTGATAATCAATTTAAACTGTGGGTTAAACATGCGCGTGAGGTTAATCCGGATTTAAGGATTGCTATCAAAGCTGATAGAACAACACCTTATCCTAAGATTAGCGGAGTTATGAACAATCTTCGAGACCTGAGAGAAAACAGGTATAACCTGATAACCAGCTTGAAAGGCGGAGGAGACGTAACACCACCGGAAACACATTAATCGTATTTAATTTAAAAGTAAAAAAAAATTATGGCAGAAGTAAATACTGACAAAGGTGGCGACGGTGGAAAAAATAAACAGAAGAAGAAAACCCTGCGTGTAGACTTTACTCCGATGGTGGACATGAACATGCTTTTGATTACATTCTTTATGTTCTGTACCTCATTGAGTAAACCACAAACAATGGAAATCAACATGCCGTCGAAAGATACCACAGACAAACCGGACCTGGTTAGAGAGTCCAGTGCTGTGACTATCATTTTGGGAGGAGAAAATAAAGTGTACTATTATTTAGGAATGCTGGAAACAGAAAAATATGATGATCCGACTTTCCTTAAAGAATCAGACTATACTGCTGATGGTATTCGTGCACTTTTATTGGAACGAAATGCAAAAGTTATCACAGATATCAATGAACAAAAACTTAAATTCCAAAACAAGGAAATTACGAAAGAGGAGTTTGAGAAACGTTCTGCTGAGATCAAGAAAGAGGCCGCTACGAAGATAACGACTCCGACAGTGATGATTAAACCCTCTGATGAGTCGAATTACAACAACCTTATTGACATTTTGGATGAAATGCAAATCTGTAGCATCGCTGCATATGCAATTATTGAAATGCAGGATGGAGATAAGTACTTGATGTATAAGAAAACAGGCGATCCTGTCTATGCAGTAGACCTGCCTGTTGACCCTAAGGCTAAAAAATAATTGTGTCACACTATTAAATTGAGAAGAATATGACAAGAGATATTGATTTGAACTCGAATGAGTGGTGTGAATTAGTATTTGAAGGAAAAAATCAGAAGTATGGAGCGTATTATTTACGCAAGACTTCTTCCAAAAGACACTTGAAAGCATTATTGATCGTAGTCGTTTTTGGTTTGATAATCACATTCTTGCCAACATTGATTAAGACTGTAATGCCAACTAAAACAGTTGATGTGGAAAGTGGTCTTGTGGAGTTGTCTGATTTGGCTCAAAAACAGGAAGTCCCTGAAGAGAACCAGATCAAGGAAATAGAAGCTCCACCTCCTCCAGTACTTAAAGAAACTGCAAAGTTTACTACGCCGACCATTGCGAAGGACGAAGAAGTAAGAGATGAAGACTTGATGAAATCTCAACAAGAATTAACGGAAACAAAAGCCGCTATTTCTGTAGCCGATGTGAAAGGTGCCACGGATGGAACCGGAGTCGATATAGCCGACTTGCAAGAACATAAAGTGGTAACTGCTGCTCCGGAAAAAGAACAGATTTATGAAAATGTGGAAGTTATGCCGGAGTTTCCGGGAGGACAAGCTGAGCTGTTGAAATATTTGAGTAACAACTTAAAATATCCGGTAATTGCACAAGAACAAGGTGTTCAGGGAACAGTCAGCATACGCTTTGTTGTAGACAAAGAAGGTAATGTCGGAGAAGTCGAAGTCAGACGTTCATTGGACCCTAGTTGCGACAAAGAAGCCGTTCGGGTTGTGAAATCATTGCCGAAATGGATTCCTGGAAAACAAAATGGTAGACCGGTTTCGGTTTATTATAATGTTCCGGTCAGATTCAGATTACAAAATTAATAACGAAACAATTCTCATGTTTTTGAAAGATTCCGATCATTCCCGTCAACAAAGTTCGACACTACTCTACATTTTCGAATGTGTAATGGCGATATTGTATTTGACACTTTCTTTCTTGTTCTTATTCACGAATCTGTTTGTAGATTCTATTGGAGGAACAGTCAGGATATTGCTTGGCGTCTTATTGGGAATATATGGGATTTTTAGAGTATATCGAGCGTTAAAAAAACTATTCAGGAAAACAGAATAGAGCGCTGGATCTGAACAATATCAACACCGATTATACGGGATGTGCGTGGTTTTTACTATAATTAACAGTTTAAGAAGTAAATTTCTTATATCTTTGTAAAAGTAAAAATGAAAGCAAGCTTGTATAATCGGTGTTGTTTTATAACCATGATAGCACTAAATAACACTAAATAGCATGATGAAAGTATAGTTTCTGAAATAAATAATGTTTATTTGTACTCAGAAACAAAAAATTAAATAAAAATAAAATGAAGAAATTACTGTTTATATTGGCTTTGTTTTCCATACTGCTTTCCTTTTCATCTTGTAATAGAAAGAAAAAAGAAGACAAATGGTCGGATACGACAACATCAGGAGTGATTCCTATTACTTGCGACGAATGTTATAAGCCGATTATAAGCGAGGAAATCGAAGTTTTTGAGACCCTTTATAAAACAGCGACTATTTTGCCTATTTATACAGACGAAGTAGAAGCGATTAACCTGCTTATTGAAGACAGCGTGCGTTTGGCTGTCGTATCCCGCAGGCTTACGGAAAACGAGAAGGCTGCTTTTACTGCGAAAAAGATGGAGGTGCGCGAACGGCAGATCGCTGTAGATGCTATCGCTTTGATTGTCAACAAAGAAAATGCAGATTCTATTATCGGAATACCTACTCTGAAGAAAATTTTAACAGGAGAAATTACGGACTGGAGCCAAATCAATCCGGCTTCCAAACTAGGGAAAATAGATGTGATGTTTGATAATCCTAATTCCAGTACCGTTCGCTATGCTATCGATTCAATCTGTGGCGGCGAAAAATTATCAGAAAATCTTTATGCTCAAAAGACTAATCTGGATGTTGTGAATATGGTCGCGAAACTGCCGAATTCTCTCGGTGTTATCGGAGTGAATTGGATTAGTAATGAGAAAGACAGTACCAATATGAGTTTTAATGATAAAATCAAAGTAATGGCTGTGAGCCGTTATGAAAATGCAACTTATGAAAATAGCTTCAAACCGTTTCAAGCTTATATCGCGCTTGGAGAATATCCTTTGAAGAGGGATGTGTTTATTTTAATATCCGATTATAAGAAAGGATTGTCTACGGGTTTCACTTCTTTTGTAATGAGTGACCGGGGACAACGGATCATTTTGAAATCAGGTATTTTACCGGCTACGCAACCTGTGAGGCTGGTTAGCATTAAAGATGAATATCCAAAATAAATCAAAATAAATTCGAACAGTATGAAAAAGAGTGTAAAAAGAACATTAACTACCACTTTCGGCGTGTTGTTATTTTGTGTAGGGGTCTTTGCCTCTAAGAATGACAAA
The DNA here is from genome assembly GCA_031551395.1 of Bacteroidales bacterium. Taxonomy (GTDB): domain Bacteria; phylum Bacteroidota; class Bacteroidia; order Bacteroidales; family Azobacteroidaceae; genus BNXB01. The sequence goes on along the minus strand of JAVBNR010000016.1, from coordinate 76,068 downwards.
GGTATTGAGTATTATAGAGCAGAACTTTATGATGCTGCAAAACTTTTCTTTAAACAACAAACAAATCTTTCTACGGAAGAACAGGCCGAAAACTATTTTTATTTGGGACAGGCATATGCAGCGACGGAACAATTGGATTCTGCAGCATATTTTTATAATAAAGCTGTAGAAACAGATCCAGAATATCCTTATGGATTTATTGGACAAGGAATGGTTGAATTGAGAAAAAATAACATTGAAAAAGCCAATGAACTATTCAAAAAAGCCATTGGTTTTGTAAAGAAAGATCCGGCCGTGCACACTGCTGTGGCCGAAGCTTATATCAATGCTAAAATTTATGATAAAGCCGAAGAAGCTTTGGACCGCGCCCGCAAAATGCAAAAAACATATTCCGGAATATATGTTGCCGAAGGAGATATGCTTCGATCTAAAGGAGATGTAGGCGGGTCATGTGGTAAATATGATAATGCCATTTTATTTGATAAAAATGACAAGGCGGCTTATCTGAAAGCAGCTCGTATATACAAAAAAATCAATCCGACCCTGTCATTGGATTATTTGAATCGCTTGATAGCAATCGATCCTGAATATATCCCTGCTTATGCAGAATTAGGAGATATTTATTACACGACCGGTTTTTATACAAAAGCAATCGAAGCTTACGAAAAAATCATGTCGATCCCGGGTATTCCTGTCGCTCAGGAAGCTAAATATGCACAATTACTTTATTTTACTGATCGATACGGCGAATCTTTGATGCAAATCAGAAAAGTGTTGGAAAAAACTCCTGATGATTTTGTAATGAAGAGGTTGCAGATTTATAATAATTACAAATTGGAAAATTATGTTGTTGGTTTGGAGCAAATGGGAAAATTTATGCAAACCGTTAAGCCCAGCGATATCATCACTTTGGATTATACTTTTTATGGCCGTCTTCTATTGAAAGAAAAACAGCCGCAATTAGCTGTAGAGAACTTACTGAAGGCGTATAATATGGATACGACCAAAATTGAATTGCTTAAAGAAATTGCTGCTGCTTATGACGCTAGCGGTAATTATATGGAGGCCGTAGCCTATTCTCAAAAATTTTTAGAGGTCAATCCGGAATCCGTGGCGATGGATTATTATACTTTTGGGATGAGTTGTTATAGGGCTGCTGTTGAGCTGCTTAGTGTGGATACGCAGGCTAAAACTCCGGAAGCTTTAGCGAATGATAGCATTCAGAGAGCTAAATACATTGATTTGGCTGATGCTGCTTATGCTAAAGTTACAGAGCGCATGCCTCAAAGCTATGTCGGTTACATGGGAAGAGGAGATGTCAATTACTTGAAGGATTTTATTGTGTACCAAGGTCATGAAGGATTAGCAAAGCCATTTTATGAAAAGGCATTGGAAATTCTTTTGCAAACAAACACCGATGGTCGAAGAAATAAGGAAATCATTAAAATTTATGATTACATGGGTTCTTTTTATGTCCTTAAAGAAGATTCCAAAACAGCGAAAGATTATTTCCAGAAGATATTGGATATAGATCCGACTCATTCAAAGGCATTGAAAGTCATAGATGAATTCAAAAAAATGGGAATAAAATAATCCGGTTAAAATAAAATAAAAAGCAAATGGCGAACATTCAAAATAGACCTGTTCGCCATTTGCTTTTTTATACTCATATCGTTATGACAACCGAGGCTTTTTCTACTTCTCCGCCGACAGGTGGATTTAATTTGGAAAGTTTGATTTTTACTTTGTGTATGGAAGGAAATTCTTTTTTTATTCTTAAGACAATTCTTCCGGCAACATGTTCCAATAAATGAGCCGGAATGTCCATTTCTTCTTTCACTATGGAGTAGATCTCTGCATAACTGACCGTGTCGTCCAGGCTATCCGACAAAGCGGCTCTATGCAAGTCTAAATAGATTTTCAAATCGATTATGAAGTAATTGCCGGTTTGCTTTTCCTGTTCCAAAACGCCATGATAGGCATATATTTTGATATCTTGCAGATGGATGTAGCTTTTGATCTTCATCGTTTATTGATATACGATTAAAAAATGATAACATGACTACAAAAATAGTTTTTTGTTTGTATTTTTACAAACTTATTCTAATTTTGTCTTAAAATAGTATATATGTTAAAAGGAAAACAAATAATATCTTCGGGCGGACTCCATAATAGTTTGGCTACCGGAACGATTATTAAAGGGAATATCCGTGCGGAAGAAGATTTTCGTATTGATGGTACGGTTGAAGGAAATATCGAATGTTCAGGAAAAGTAGTGATTGGTCCTTCTGCTGTCGTTATCGGACACATCAATTGTCAGAACGCCGAGTTAATGGGCAAAATTCAAGGAAACATCCGGGCAGAAGGGACTCTATGTCTCAAGAATTCGGTAATCTATTCCGGAGATATTGTTGCAAAAAATTTAGAAATAGAAACAGGAGCCATATTCAATGGAACCTGTTCCATGATCGAGTAACTACTCTTTTTTTCTTCCTCCTTTTTCGATTAATTCCTGTAAGTCAGCATTGAATTGATCGGTAGTCAGTAATTCTTCAATTGTCAGATGCATACGATATTTCCAGTAATGTCTTGGATTAGCCGGAATATTGATTCGTTCTTCATTTGCATCTTTCCGGCGCAGTTTTTCATCGATAGATAACCAGTCTTGTAATGGAATAATTGCAAGCATGGCAGGAGATGAAAGATGGTTCAGGATAATCTGCCTACAAAGTTCGGGATGGCAATCTTCAGGCGCTTTTCCTTCACGGTGCAATACCTGATTATAATACCGTTGCGTTTTATCCGGATCTTCTTTCCACCACCCCCGGATCGTTGACATATCATGTGTTGAAGTCGTACACACGGAATGATAGGGTAGGCGATGCAGATCTGCAAATTCCCGGTTCATTTCTTTGGGCATCCTTTCAATTTCAAGGCTCAGGATCTGAAGCTTGTGCATGACTTCCGGTACGGATTGCGGGATCATACCCAGATCTTCTCCGCAAACCAGCATATCTGTACAGGAAATCAAAGGAATCAACCGTTTATAACCTTGTTCTTTCCAGAACTCATTGTGCCGTTGATAGAAATAATTCCAATATAAGTAGTCGAAAGCATATTGATCGGAATTGGAAAGTTCTTTGTAAATATAAGAAGATGAAGCCAATATTCTTGGATGATAATGGTCCGGCATTTTATCTTCGATGAACAGGACTTCGTTCGCAATAGTATATAGCCCTTCTCGTATCGTAACGCTTTTGGAGTCGTTAAGCTCGTGAAAATGTTTTTCTATTTTGCGTTGAGTGTTAAACTTCTCCTTGAGGGCAAAATGATGCGAAGAAGATCTTTCCAAATAGATATCCCGGACTTCTGAAGTGTATTCTCCAAACAATTCCGGGAGATAGGCTTCATTGATATGCGGAGTGGTAAATCGTCTTTTAGTGAAGTTTAAGCCTACATTTTCCATGTCCTGGATACTGAAAGGCAAGGAAGGGTTAAACCATCCGTAGAGTCCTTGAACCGATTGATCAGGGATTTCCCATATCCGGAAGAAGCCCAGGATGTGATCGATCCGATAAGCATCGAAGTAGTCGGACATTTTTTTAAAACGTTTTCTCCACCAGCTGTAGTTATCTTCTTCCATTGTATCCCAGTTGTATGTTGGGAATCCCCAGTTTTGCCCGCTTGCAGAAAAATCATCAGGCGGAGCTCCGGCCTGCAGGTTCATATTGAAATATTGAGGGTCTGTCCAGGCTTCAATACTTGTTTTGCTGATGCCGATGGGTATGTCGCCTTTTAGTACGATCCCGTTGGAATAAGCATAGTCGCGTACTTCTGAAATTTGTTTATGTAAATGATATTGTAAGTAATAGTAAAAAGCTATTTCTTTGTAATTATCTGATTGCGAGTCGCAAAGATGGAGTATGGCATCCTTGTCGTAGCGGGCATGTTCATTCCATTTTCTAAAATCGGAAGTCTGATATTTTTCCCGGAAATAAGAGTAGGCAGCATAAGGAATCAACCATTCGTTGTTGTCTTCAAAAAAGAGGATGAAATCTTCTGAATTTAAAATACCGGCTCCTTCTTGATCGTATAATTCCTTAAAATACATCCATTTGTATAAATCGACTTGTTCGTAGTCTACATAATCCAAAGCATTCAACTCGATTTGTTTTTGCTTAAAAAACGCACATTTTTCAGGCGTTTTCAGTGTTCCCATCTTATCGGGATTCAGGTAAAGCGGGTGTAGCGCATAGATGGAGATCGCATTGTAGGGGTAAGAGTCGATCCAGGTATGCGTCATGGTTGTATCGTTAATCGGTAAGACCTGAATGATCTTTTGAGAGGTCATCTTTGCCCAATCGAGAATTTTTCTCAGGTCGTTGAAGTCGCCGATACCGAAACTTTCATTAGACCGGAGCGAGAAGACAGGCATAACTAATCCTGCACATTTCCAATCCGGATCGTATTCCCGAAATTGTAGTCCGGAAACGATACCCATCTCATTTTCTTTGAGTAACGGTAGATTTAATATCCGGTTATCTCCATTTTCCCAGTGTGCAATGGATTTATCTTCATTGTTTATAATGCAAAACTTGTATTCAAAAGGGTATCTCAGCTGAGATGCGTCAAATTCGGCATGCCATTCCGGGAAATTGTCACATCCGAAAATGAGAGCTTTGCTTACATCCCAGTTTCCGAGAACATGCTGATTGCCGGACATACATAAACTTTGGTTTCTTCCGATGTGTGGAGCGAGTACTTTGATCAGTATCTTTTTATTCGATTTGATTACCCGTTCGAATTTATCGCAAGGATGAGCAAATAAACTTTTGGTAAAGGCAGAAGAATAATAAGCCTGATTTTGTGGCCGGTTTTGCCAGTAATCATATAGCAGATAGGAAAGTTTAGGATTTTGTATGGTTATGTGATGATTTTTTTGCCATTCTTCAAAAATCAATTTATTATTTGAACTGATGAAGTAACGATATTCAAAATGGCAGGAAGTGTCGGGAAGTTCGATTTCTAAAATCCAGTTTCCTTCGCCTGTATATTGCATGGGACAGGCTGATGATACATTCCAGGAACCTAATTCCGGAATCGATCCTGTCACAAACAATGTTTGTCCCCATACGGTATGGAAATTTATGTTAAAGCTGATTTTCATCAATTGTTTTTGTCGTTTTTTAATCCACAAAAGTACAAGATTATTTTTGGAATCGGATGAATTCATGTAATTTTGTTAGCATATTTTATGAATATCGATGAAACTACCTTTAAACGATAAGAAATTTATCTTTTTATTACTAGCTACTGTTTTAGTAATCACTTTAGAGATATTATCCCTGATAGGAATGAAGATCCCCATGCCCTATGCTCCGTTTGTTTTCGGAGTGTTTATTTTAGGGATTGGTTATGAAGTATTATGGGATGGAATGAAGGCTTTGGCTAAGTTCGAATTTTCAAGTATTAATTTATTGATGCTGATCGCGGTTTGTGCTGCATTTTATCTGGGCGAATACCCTGAGGCTGCAGTCGTAATTGTTTTGTATGTATTGGGCGAAAAACTGGAAGATATAGGTATTGAAAATAGTAAGTCGGCCTTGGATGACTTAGTGGCAAAAACCCCGAAAGTGGCTATGCTTAAAGCAACCGGAGAGTATGTTGCTATTGAATCTGTCTCTGTAGGGACTGTTATTCAGGTCAAACCCCACGATCAGATCCCAATGGACGGGATTATTGTTGCAGGAGAGACGTCGGTTGATGAGTCTGCTATTACCGGAGAACCTTTGCCTAAAGAACGTTTTCCGGGGAACCCTGTTTTTTCCGGTACGTTGAATGGGAGTGGATATATTGAGATTGAAACGACAAAGCTTTCTTCGGATACAACCTATTCAAAGATTATCGCATTGACTTTTGAAGCACAAAAAAACAAGTCGGATTCGGAAAAATTCATTCAAAAATTTGCGCGATATTATACTCCATGTATCATTTTAATGGCCGTTTTATTGTTCGTAATCCCAGTGTTTGTATTGGGCAAAGATTTGAATTTCTGGCTGTTACAGTCTATTTCCTTGTTGGTTATCTCCTGTCCTTGTGCGTTGGTTATTTCTACACCGGTAGCGATTTATGCTGCGATTGGAAATGCTTCCTCCAAAGGAATTCTGATAAAGGGAGGCAAATACCTGGAAGCAATGGCAGAAGTAAAAACGGTGTGTATAGATAAAACACGCACGATTACGTACGGAAATCCGGTCGTATCGGATATTTATCCTCTGAATGACACTTCCAAGGAAGAGTTACTGGCTTGTGCTGCGGGGACAGAGCTTTTTTCCGAGCATCCGTTGGCTCAAGCTATCGTGGAAGCGGCTACAAGAGAGGGTTTTGAGCCTCATTCGGCAGAAAAATTCAAAAGTATTTCGGGAAAAGGAGCGACTGCAAGGTGTATTGCTTGTGATGACGAACAGGTTGTGATAGGTAGTTTGCCCTTTGTGAGGGAACATCATGAAGTCGGAGAGGATGTAGAAACAATTGTAAAAAAAATGTCTGCAGAAGGGAAAACGAGTGTTGTTGTCAGCTTTAATGGAATTGTAGGTGGGGTTATTGCTCTGACGGATGAAATAAAACCCGACAGTGAAGAAGCTATCCGGAAGATGATTGAACTGGAAGTGGAACCGGTCATGTTAACCGGAGATCATATTATTGCGGCCAGCCAGGTAGCTTCCCAGGTGGGAATCAGACAAGTCTATGGGAATTTGTTGCCGGAAGATAAAGCTGATCGTGTCAGGAGTTTACAGGAAAACACTCCGGTTGCGATGGTCGGGGATGGTATTAATGACGCTCCGGCTCTTGCTTTGGCTTCCGTTGGTATTGCTATGGGCGCTGCCGGTAGTGATGCCGCCATGGAAGTTTCCGATATTGCGTTGATGAATGACCGTTTAACTCTTATCCCTTTTCTTCTCAGGTTAAGTCGAAAAACAGTGGCAGTAATCAAACGGAATACTTTTTTCGCTATTGCTATTAAATTTATTTTTATTTTATTGGCGATTTCAGGATATACTAATCTCGTGCTGGCTATAACAGCTGATGTCGGAGTCGCCCTATTGGTAATTCTGCTTAGCCTGCGTTTAATAAACTATGAATGAATAATGGCTGTTGAGAAGTTATTTCTGGAGAAGGTCTTCGATATCCTTCATTTTCAACCGGAAAGACTTGTCGATATCCAGACTGTCCTGAACGGTTTTACAGGCATGTAAGACAGTTGCATGATCTCTTTTCCCGATTAAATTTCCGATATGTGAATAAGAATGATCGGTGTATTTTTTTGATAAAAACATCGTCACTTGCCTGGCCTGAACGATTTCCCGCTTTCTGGACTTGGAATGAATCGTATCCAAATCAATCTTAAAATAGTCACTGACAATGTTTTGTATTTTGTCGACAGTGATCTGTTTCTTTTCCAGTTTCACGGTTTGGCTCATTACCCGTTTGGCTAAATCGAGATCGACTTCCCGGTTGTAAACAAGTGAATATGCAACCAACGATGTAATGATTCCTTCGAGATCCCGCACATGGTCTGTTACATTTTCTGCAATGTAATCGATGATCTCTGTTGAAATATTCAGTCCGTCCTGCTTGATTTTATTGGTCAGGATTTTTTTACGGAGATCAATGTCCGGTTTATTCAATTCGGCGGTCATTCCCCATTTTAACCGGCTGATTAATCGATCTTCCAAACCCTGTAATTCAACAGGAGCTTTGTCGGAAGTCAGGATAATTTGCTTACCCAACAAGTGCAGGTGGTTGAAAATGTGAAAATAAGCATTTTGAGTCTTTTCTTTCCCTGCCAATTCCTGAATATCATCGATGATCAGCACATCAACTCCTTGGTAGAAGTTAATAAAATCATTGGAGGTATTATTTCTCGATGCATCGGTAAATTGAACCTGAAATAAATGCGAAGAAATATAAAGGACTTTTTTTTGAGGGAACAATTCATTTATTTTCATCCCGATAGCATGGCATAAATGTGTTTTGCCGACACCGGATCCTCCATGAATGAATAACGGATTGAATGTCGTTTTCCCGGGGTTTTCTGCGACTGCATTACCAATTGTTCTTGCCAGCTTGTTACTTGTTCCTTCGAAAAAGTTTCCAAAAGAGTGACGCATATTCAGGTTTGGATTCCATTCCTGAATCGTGGAAAGAGAGGTTAACCCGCCTGGAGCTTTATTCAAATTTTTTTGAATGGTTCCGTTATGGAGGGTAGGATGTTCACTTTGTAAAGTTGTATGTCCGTTACCGTTGCTTGAAGTATCGACAATCACGCGATAATTCAATATGGTTTTCTTTCCAATGGCACGAGTAAGAGATGCATGGAGAAGATCGGCATATTTTTCTTCCAGATATTCATAAAAAAATTGACTGGGGACTTGTATGGTAAAATCATAACCATCATACTTTAAAGGTATAATTGGTTTAAACCAAGTAGAAAATACGTTATCCGAAACATTATCTTTAATAATATTCAGACAACTATTCCACAATGCTGTATGATTTGATCCCACTTTAAATCGTCAATTATTTATGATTTGTATTCTTTACGTCTATGATAATGAAAGATTTTTTCATCGTTTTCCTTCTCAACGCTACTGCAAAATTTGGGAAAAAAAATTGAAAAAAAAAATGGACTTTTCTTTGTTTTATATCACTTTTCTATATTCACTTATCTTTCAGTAACTTATATATGGAATGTTAAATTAGGTTTTAAGATAGCTTTATGTGATTGATTATTAGTGTGTTGTTTTTTTGTTATTTTTTTTAAGAGAGCATAATTTTCCGAGTAATAATTCTTAAATCTTCAACTAATCAAAGTTTGAAGATGATGAAATGTTTTTTTTTATTTTTCGTATAGTTTAGACTTTTTCTAAATAACAACATGATCCTTCCCGGCGATTTTTAGAATACGGAAAAATGGACATATCGTTTCGGATTTTTCCTTAAATCTTCCAAAAGTAATGATGCATTATTAGCCGTACTGTTTAAGTTATCGTACAACTTTCTGTCATTCATCAATAAGCCCAGACTGCTTTCCTTGTTGTTCATTTGCATTGTAATCTGCTGCATATTGTTCATCGTTTCATCGACTTTTTTCAAAGTGACCTGCAGGTCTACTTCTTTCAATCCGGAAGAAAATACAGCCAAATCTGAAGATATCGTTTTGAAGTTACCCATGATGGCAGGAACATCGTTAGCCAGCATTCCGTTCAGCTGTTTTGTCGTTATTTCTAAGTTTGCTGATGCTTTGGCTATATGATTCAGGGACTCCGAAAGCGCCGGATGGTTCGTAATTTGCTGTATGCCGTATAAAATCGTGTCGATACGTGGCAACATTTGTTTCAGTTGGGGTACCAGATCCTCGGAAACCATGTCCATTAACCCGGGTTTTGCATGTCCTTCAATCGTATCTCCAACGCTGCAATAAGAAGAAACATATTTGTTTAAAACAAGCTTAAGACTGGCTCCGGTAGTAAATCCGGAAGTTAATTCGGCATAGCTGCCGGTTTGAACTTTCATACTTTTGTCGAGGCTGATTTGAACAATGATTGTTCCTGGATTATCATACATATAGTGAATCTCGTTGACTAGCCCAATTTTGAATCCGTCGATGTAAACCGGACTTGATTTCTGTAATTCGGTTACATTCTCCATTTTTACATAATAATGGTTTGTTGGCTTGAATATATTGATTCCTTTCAGAAAGTTGAATCCGAAATATAACACCAGTAAACTGATTATCGTAACAAGTCCGATAGCCATTTCTTTAGTAAAATACTTTTTCATATATGTTTTTATTTTTATTTATTTTGTAACTTTTACTCCGTTTCTGTATGTGATAACAAAAGCATCTTTGAATTGCTTCCGGAGTTTTTTTTGTAATCTGGAAATTTCGTCCCAATCGGATGTTTCCCCATAAGTATATTTATATAACCCTTTTTCGTAATATACATCCGCTTTATATCCTTTGAGCAAAGGAGAATTTTTCGATAATTTTTTATCTGAAGTCAATATTTGTACTTTATAAATAATGTTGGAGACGTTCGTTGATTTTTCTGTATTGTTGGACTTGGAAGAGACGTTTTCTCTTTCCGGTTGAGGCGAAACAGTTTCAACTGAACGTGATTCGTCGAAGTCTGCTGTTTCCTCTATGGGTGTGGAAGGGTTCGCCGGATGGGAGATTATTCCACTTTTCCGGTCGTGTTCATTTTTATATTGAGTAAAAGCATCGCTTATCGATCGAGCTAATTTTTGTTGACCTGCTTTCGTATTCAGAAAAGCTTCTTCTTCTTTGTTTGAAAGATATCCTAATTCGATGAGAACACTGGGCATACTTGTTGCACGGAGTACCAGGAATCCGGACTGACGCACTCCTCGGTCTTTCCTTTGAGACGTACTTTTAAATTGAGTTTGAATGGCAGAAGCGAGAAATACGCTTTGTTCCACATATTTATTTTGTATAAATTCAAAAATAATGTATGACTCTGAAGAATTCGGATCAAATCCTTCATATTTTTGTTTATAGTCATCTTCAAAATAGATGACGGCGTTTTCACGTTTGGCAACCTCCAGATTTTCTTCCGTACGGGCTAATCCCAGCGTATAGGTTTCTGCTCCAAAAGGTTTATTGTTGGGTTTAACCGAATTGGCGTGAATGGATATAAACAGATCGGCTTTGGCATTATTGGCTATTTGAGCTCGGTTATCCAATACAATAAACTTGTCTGTTTTTCGTGTGTAAATTATTTTTACATCCGGATGATTTTTATTGATATAATCTCCAACTAATTGAGCAACTGACAGGTTAACGTCTTTCTCCTTTACTTTTAGTACAGTTCCGATACAACCGGTATCACGTCCGCCGTGACCGGGATCGATAACCAAGACAAATGCCTTGTCTTTCATTCCAGCTTCTATAAATTGAGTCGGAAGAAGAGCTAACAATAGTAATATTAAACTGATTCTGCCCAAAGTTTTAATACAATTAGGATATTTTGCGTACAAAAATAATGCTTTTTCATGAAGTAATTCAAACTTTTTAGATTTATATCGTTTTTAACTGTTCCTGGGAGCGAAATCTGTGTGAGCGATTATGGAATATAGGTTAAAACTATTATTTTTGCAGATTATTTTAGATTGAATGAAAACAGAGGAGCAGATAGAACGGACGGAGCAGATTCACGTAGAAGGCGCTCGTGTACATAATTTAAAGAATATTGATGTAGAGATTCCGCGCAATCGGTTTACAGTGATTACCGGCTTGAGCGGCAGTGGAAAATCATCGTTGGCTTTTGATACTATTTTTGCTGAGGGGCAACGTCGTTACATTGAGACTTTTTCCGCTTATGCCCGGTCTTTTTTAGGTAATATGGAGCGTCCGGATGTGGATAAAATAACCGGGTTAAGTCCTGTTATTTCGATTGAACAAAAGACTACGAATCGAAGTCCTCGTTCTACTGTGGGTACGACTACCGAGATTTATGATTTCCTTCGATTGCTGTATGCTCGTGCAGGGGAGGCTTATTCCTACAATACCGGCGAAAAAATGGTCAAATATACCGAGGAACAAGTCCTGGATCTGATCATGGAACGTTATGATGATCGGAAAGTTTATTTACTTGCGCCTGTGGTAAGAAACCGTAAAGGTCATTATAAAGAGTTATTTGAACAGCTCCGGAAGAAAGGTTTTCTGAATGTTCGGGTGGATGGAGAACTGAGAGAAATCATTCCGGGCTTGAAATTGGATCGTTACAAGTTACACTCCGTAGAAGTTGTTATCGACAAATTACTGATATCCGAAAAAGACCAGCTTCGAGTAAAAAATAGTGTAAAAACTGCTATGAGACAAGGAGATGGACTATTGATTGTTTTGGACTTGGAAACAAGTGAAATCCGCCATTTCAGTCGTCGTTTGATGTGTCCGAGTACAGGACTTTCTTATAATGAACCGGCCCCTCATAATTTTTCATTCAATTCTCCTCACGGAGCCTGTCCTAAATGTAAAGGACTGGGAACGATCGATCAAATCGATCTGCAAAAAATCATTCCGAATCCGGAGTTAAGTATTTATCAGGGAGGGATCGTTCCTTTGGGTAAATATCGTAATGTAATGATATTCTGGCAAGTAGAGGCTATCTGCCAAAAGTATGATGTGACGATGAAAACACCCGTAAAAGATATTCCGGAAGATGCTATGGATGAAATACTTAATGGAACTGAAGATCGTTTGCAGATCAAAAACGAATCATTGGGAAATTCAAATTATTTTCTTTCGTTTGAAGGAGTCACGAAGTACATCATGATGCAGCAGGAATCGGATACTTCTGCAGCGGCTCAAAAGTGGGCAGACCAGTTTATTCGCACGGCAACTTGTCCTGAATGTAATGGTCAACGCTTAAACAAAGAGGCTTTACATTATTACATCCATGAAAAAAATATTGCAGATCTTGCCGCCATGGATATTCTCGAATTATACACCTGGCTTGAAGAATTAGATACATCGCTCAATGAAAGACAAAAGCAAATTGCTACAGAAATATTGAAAGAGATTCGTTCGCGATTGCGTTTTTTGCTGGATGTCGGATTGAACTATCTTTCTTTGAATCGCGCTTCAACGAGTTTATCCGGAGGCGAAAGCCAGCGTATCCGGCTTGCTACACAAATAGGTTCCCAGCTGGTTAATGTATTATACATCCTTGATGAACCGAGTATTGGCCTGCATCAACGGGACAATAACCGGCTGATCGATTCGCTCAAGCAACTCCGGGATACAGGAAATTCGGTTATTGTGGTGGAACATGACAAAGACATGATGTTAAATTCCGATTATGTAGTCGATTTAGGTCCGCGTGCAGGAAGGTTGGGAGGAAATGTTGTTTTTTCCGGAACCCCACAAGAAATGTTACAATCGGATACGTTGACCTCAGCTTATCTGAATGGAAAAAATACGATTCCTGTTCCGGAGAAACGACGGACAGGCAATGGTAAAGAAATTGTTTTGAAAGGAGCTTCAGGAAATAATCTCAAACAAGTTGAAGCTCATTTCCCGTTGGGAAAATTCATTTGTGTTACGGGAGTATCCGGCAGTGGGAAATCAACGCTTATCAATGAGACGCTACAGCCGATATTGAGTTCCAAATTTTATCATTCATTGAAAGATCCGCTTGCTTACGAATCGATTTCGGGGATAGAGTATGTCGATAAGATTGTAAGCGTGGATCAATCTCCGATTGGTCGCACCCCTCGTTCCAATGCATCCACATATACCGGAGTATTCTCAGATATCCGGAATCTGTTCGTTGAACTGCCCGAATCAAAAATACGGGGATATAAACCCGGGCGGTTTTCATTCAATGTGTCGGGTGGCCGTTGTGAAACTTGTGGCGGAAATGGCTATAAATCGATTGAAATGAACTTCCTTCCTGATGTGATGGTTCCTTGTGAAGATTGCCATGGAAAGCGTTATAACCGCGAAACGCTGGAGGTTCGTTATAAAGGCAAATCCATTGCCGATGTTTTAGACATGACAATCAATATGGCTGTTGAGTTTTTCGAGAATGTGCCTTCTATATTGTCTAAAATCAAAGTGTTGCAAGATGTCGGGCTAGGGTATATACGCCTGGGTCAATCGTCCACGACTCTTTCCGGAGGAGAAAGTCAACGTGTTAAACTAGCTACTGAGTTAGCTAAGCGGGATACGGGAAAAACATTGTATGTGTTGGATGAACCTACTACAGGTCTGCATTTTGAAGATATCAAGGTTTTGCTGGGTGTTATCAATCGATTGGTCGATAAAGGAAACACCATGATTGTCATCGAGCATAACATGGATATTATCAAGTGTGCAGATTATATTATCGATATGGGACCCGAAGGAGGAAAATCCGGAGGCGAGGTTTTATTTGCCGGAACGCCGGAAGAGTTTGTTGAATTGTCAGACACATATACCGCTAACTATTTGAAAGACGAGTTGAAAATTTAGAGTTATTTTTTTAATTCTTAAACATATTTTTTTGTTTTCATTAAATTATTTGTAATTTTGTGGCGCCAAAATACGGGATGTAGCGCAGTTGGTAGCGTGCCACGTTCGGGACGTGGAGGTCGGGCGTTCGAGTCGCCTCATCCCGACAAAGACATACAATTAAAAACCATTTCTTTGTTAGGACTCTTCTATTTTTTATTAAATAGATATATTTCAGTTGATTATAAATACTTTGTTTATGACATTAAAAAAAAGTAATGTATTTTTATGGTGTATTTTTACACTCATTTTTATTTCTTGTAAAAATAAATCGACTGAAAATTTTTCTGCTATCCAAGGAGATATTTTATGCATGCTTGTCGGAACTTATGATTCAGACAATAATCAAGGCCTATCTGTTTATGAATTTAATTCCGAAACAGGCGAAATAAAATTTGTCAGTCAATTCTCAGCTATTTCTAATCCATCTTATTTAGCTGTTTCTGCAGATGAACAGTTTGTATATGCAGTAAGCGAAAATGATAAAGCTGCTGCAGTGGCTGTCGCTTTTTCATTCGATAAGGAAACAGGGACTTTGAAATTGATTGATTCAGAACAAACTCGAGGAGATTCTCCTTGTTATATCGCAGTAAATAAAGGAAATAATTTTGTGACGACAGCTAATTATTCGGGAGGGAATTTGTCTGTTTTTCCGGTAAATAAAGATGGTCGTTTACTGCCCATTTCGCAAGTGTTTGATTTTCAGAATGAAGAGGGCGATTCGCCCGCTTCCCGTATACATACGACTTTTTTCTCTCCGGATGAAAAATATTTGTTTGTTACGGATTTAGGTAAAGATAAGATATACCGGTATACAGTCAAAGCGGATGCTGATTCGGGGATGTTTTTACAGCAACAGACCACTGTTGCCGACTTGGAAAAAGGTTCCGGTCCCAGACATTTAAGTTTTAGCCGGGATGGACATTGGATGTATTGTCTCTGTGAACGATCGGGTAAAATAGCTGTATTTCAATACGATGAAGGAAATCTCAACCTCATTCAATCTGTTGCTTCAGATACAACTTCAGGAACGGATAAAAAGGGAAGTGCAGATATTCATCTGACTCCGGATGGTCAATTTCTGTATTCTTCCAATCGTTTGAAATCAGATGGAATTGCTATTTTTAGTGTGAACTCCGACGGCACATTGAAGTCGATCGGATATCAGCCCACAGGAGGACATCCTCGCAATTTCATTATAACTCCGAATGGAAAATTTTTATTAGTTGCTTCCCGCGATAACAATAATGTATCGGTTTTTTCTATTCACAAAGAGACCGGATTATTGGAAAATACCTCTATAGAGATTCAAATTGAAAAACCAGTTTGCCTGAAATTTATATCCAGGCATAAGCAATAAAAAAATGGATATGTTACAGAGAAAAGTTTACTTGATTTTAATTTTGATTTTATCATTATGCCTCTTTAATTCTTGCTTGGTTAGTGAAGATGGCACTGTTGTTTTTAATGGAAAAGTCGTGGATCCTTCCGGAGTCGGTATTTCTTCTGTTAAAGTAAAAGTTGATTGTATTTTCGAAAACAAAGAGATTGAAACGGATCTGAATGGCAATTATACATTCCAGCTGGCACATGGGGGTACTGCTTTTCTGCTATTTAGCAAAGATGGTTATGTTCCTCAATCAAAAACATTTGCCTTCGAAGATGGGGAAACTGTAACGTATACACAAAAACTGGAAATATTCCAGGATGAGGTTGCTTTTTTACAAAACATCACTAGAAAATAACTCAAAATGCATACCAGAAAAATTATAATCGTTGTTTCGATTCTATTCGTAACATTAAGCATTAATGCTCAAAGTAATTTTAAACGAGGTTATATCATAACGAATCAGGGAGATAGTGTTACGGGGCTCATTGATTTTCGTACGGATGCAATGAATAGTCGCTTCTGTCGTTTCAAACAATCGGATAGCGCCCCGGAACAACTTTATTATCCGGGAGATATTTCCCGTTATCGCTTTCTGGATGAATGGAAATATTATGTGTCTCATACAATTAAGATAAATGGAGAAGATCGTAAGGCCTTTTTGGAATATTTAGTTTATGGAGTAATGAATTTATATTATTACTCTGATTCCAGTCTCAATCAAAATTATTATTTTTTTGAAGATGAAAAAGGAACGTTAACCGCGATTACTAAAAATCCGGATGAAATCGTTGATGGTAAGATAATTCCGGACAATAAATATTTGGGAAAACTTACGTATTTATTCCGTGATTGTCCGGATATCCTGGATAATATAAATAAAATTTCGTTTGACAGAAGTTCGATGATTCACTTGGCAAAGGAATATCATGAATTGACTTGTACATCGGGAGAAAAATGTATTTACTTTGAAAATGATTCTGAAAAACAATACGTGAAATTTAATTTTTCTCTGTATGGAGGAGTGCAATTTCAAAAATATTCTTTTGGAGCGAGACAAGGGTTAAATAATTTCGGCCCGACAGAATCCATATCGCCGGTTATCGGATCTCAGGTCGATATAACTTTTCCGCGAATCGTCAGATCCCTTGCTTTGCAACTCGATCTGGCCTTGTCTGGTATGAAAGGAGAAACGGATAATTCGAACAATAAAAATGTCTATCGAAAATATGAATTTGAAACGCTTGTGCTGTCCGGCAGACTGGACTTTAAATATACTTATCCGAATGGTAAATGGAGACCTGTTGTTGAGGCTGGATTAAGCATGTATAATTTTTTCAATTGCACGGAAACAATGTATACAGAAACTCGATATGGAGAAGAAGTCTCCAGTTATACCGAAACTCAATTGAGAGATAAAAAGTCTTTATCTGACGGAAGTGCTCCGGCTTATCTTCCGACATTGTCATTTGGCTATAATTGTGGTGTTGGGGTTGACTATCAGGTAAGGGAAAGCAAAGCCTTGTTTTTACGTGTGTCGTATGAACAAATTCCCAATTTTGACAAGATTACTGCTCTGCAACTCAAACTCGGATATACTTTTTAAGTCTTGCAATGCGATTGATTACCGGGTATATTCAATAATTTTGGATGCCGGGCTGGTTCTTTTTCCAATATAATCTCCAAATCCAAAAGATAATTGGATTTTAATTCCCAACGATACCGGGTTGATTTTGTCTATAAAGGGGGTGGAGACACCGTCCTGGGTTACTGCTGAATGTAACATGGAATTTATAGTTGGGGTATAAGGCGATTCTATATTGTAGTCAACTAAATTTTTATTTCCTGTTCCTTGTTTTCTTATACTGTTAATCACATAATCAGCATATATTCCGGTGTAGATATAAAAATCATCAAAGACAGTCCATTTTATTCCGGTTTCGATTGTAGCAGTATAAATAAGATCCAAATCCAAATTACCTTTGTATGAGCTATTCTCATATAATCCTAAATTTTTGGTTATATCTTGTTCCGGATAATAACCTGTGGCGGAGAGTGTATTTTGTTTGCTGGTATATCTTTGATAGACAGGTAATCCGGCTGTTCCTCCCATACGAAAATAAAAACGATTGTATCCCGATGTCTGGAATTGGAGCATTAATGGCACTTTCAAGTAAATGAACTGTTGACTTTCATCCAGGTTATTAATTGCATAGTTATATATGAAAGGTTCGACGCCATCATAAGCCGGATAATTTCCGGATACCGATGATATACTCGTTTTAGTATTATACTGAAATAAATTGATCCCGGTAGTTATGCCCACAAACCGACTAAAAAGGCATGTATAATCTATAGATATGTTCCCGTTAATCCCTAGCTTGTTTTCTCCGATATTCATCTTTTCGGGATAAAACGAAGAAACTCCTCCTCCTAAGGAAAAGGAAAATTCTTGCTTATACTGAGGTTGAGCTATGGCTAACTGTATGCATCCAAATAAAAAAATGATGCCAAGTCCTGATTTTTTGATTTTCGATAGCATGTTACGTATGCAATTAATTAGTGATCTACCCTTATCACAACTTTATGATGAATTATGATGCAAATATAACCATAATTTTATTGTAATACGAACGTCTATTTAAAATTCTTTAAAAATTTAGTAATTGTTTAAATTTTATTTTTTATAATAAGATTGTATGGAACTCGCAATTTCATTATCGATGGCTTGAGATATAGGAAGCTACTTAATCAAATGATTTTCTGTTAAGAAATGCAACCGTTTTATGTATCTCTTTATACATTACAATATCATCGTTGACAAAAGCAATTTCTTTTCGGTATTCTTTCAGAAATTCTTCCAGGATAGGAGAGGTTTTTAGAGGGCGTCTGAAATCAATTCCCTGAGCTGCATTCATCAATTCGATGGCAAAAATATGGTCCAGATTATCCATTATTTTAAATAATTTGGTGGCTGCATTGGCACCCATACTCACGTGATCTTCCTGTCCGTTGGAGGATACGATCGAGTCACTCGATGCGGCATAACAGTACATCTTGTTTTGGCTGACCATGGATGCTGAAGTGTATTGAGGAATCATGAACCCGGAATTGACACCCGGATTGGCTACTAAAAATTCGGGTAACCCGCGAAGACCCATAATTAGCTGTGCTACACGTCGTTCTGAGATATTTCCGAGTTCGGACAACGCAATGGCCAGAAAATCAAAAGTAATCGCTAACGGTTGTCCATGGAAATTACCTCCGGATATGATTTTGTCTTCATCCGGGAAAATCGTCGGATTGTCGGTCACGGAATTGATTTCCGTTAATAACACGGATGCGACATAACGGATGGCATCTCTTGTCGCTCCATGCACCTGAGGAATACAACGGAAAGAGTAGGGGTCCTGAACGTGATCTTTCTTTTTGTCAATCAGTTCGCTACCTTTTAATAAGCGACGAAAATTGGCCGCCGTTTCAATTTGACCCTTATGTGGTCTCATTTGGTGCAAACAGTCTAAAAATGGATCTATTCGTCCATCAAAAGCTTCTAATGAGATTGCTGCGATAAAATCAGCTATTTTTGAGTATCTGAATGCCTTTAGGATGGCGTAGACGCCGTGGGCGCTCATAAACTGAGTGCCATTCAGAAGGGCTAACCCTTCTTTACTCATCAGGCGAACCGGCTGCCATCCGAATTCATTCAATAAGCTCATCGCTTCTCGTTTCTCTCCCCGGTAGTAAACGTCTCCGTTCCCGATCAAAGGTAAGAACAAATTGGCTAAAGGAGCTAAATCTC
This sequence comes from Bacteroidales bacterium, assembly GCA_031551395.1. Taxonomy (GTDB): domain Bacteria; phylum Bacteroidota; class Bacteroidia; order Bacteroidales; family Azobacteroidaceae; genus BNXB01. The sequence goes on along the minus strand of JAVBNR010000016.1, from coordinate 56,802 downwards.
CTGAAGCTCCCAAAGAGCCGCGATCGTATACAACCGGAATAATATCGTTGTTGAAAAAATCGATGATACGTTGTACGGTAATTACCTGCACTCCACTGTATCCCAATGAAAGGGCATGCGCTTTCAACAATAACATCAACTTGACAACGACCGGAGAAATTTCTTCCCCGATGCTACAGGCATGAGATTTGACAAGGTTTTCCTGCAACTGGTTCAGTTCATCGGGAGAGATATTTTTATTGCAAAGAGAACCGAAACCTGTTGTGATTCCATACACCGGGGTATCTTGCCCTTTGATTTTCGTGTCTAAGAAATCCCTGCATTTTTGTATTCTTTCTACAGCTTCCGGAGCTAATTCCAATTTCCAGTTATTATTGATAATGGTTTCCAGAATTTCAAAGGTTAACTCTCCGGATCCGATGTGATATACGTTCTTCATTTTTATAATTGTGTTTTTATCCAGCTTAATAAATCAGCTTCTTTTTTTATGGCCATACTTTCCAGCTCATCAGCTTCTTTTACGAATTTGACAACATAAGCTTCATCTTTAATGGAGGTCAGATTGATCCGTACGTTCAATAAGGCGCCCAAAATTGCCGTACGGGCAGCCATCATGGCCACACAGGCATCTGTGACTGCATTTTGATTTCCTTCCCTGGCGGCCGTTTCAATGATGTCCATGACGGCATAAGCGTTGCGGGCGACTTTCATTGGCACTTCTGCTGCAACCTTGGTGGCTGCCTGGATTTGCCGACTGCGTTCCGCTTTTTCTTCATCTGTTTCTTTCGGTAGCTTGAAGGCGTCAAAAACCTTATTATAAGCATCCGAATCGGCATCGATGTCACGAATGAATTCTTCTTGGTACTTGGCGGCCTTTTTGGCAATTTGCTGCATGACAGGCTCTTTCTCTTCGTATTTTTTCTTGCCGATGGTAAGATTGGCAACCATTTCAGCTAAAGCCGATGCTAAAGCTGCATTCAATGCTGATACACTTCCGCCTCCGGGAACCGGTTCATTACCTGCGGTCTTTCCTAAAAACTGTTTTATTGATAATTCTACTAACATTTTATTCCTTTTTTTATGATTGTTTCAACAATATTCATTCCTATATGATATGGTAAAAATTGGTAAGAAGGATACTCCAATACAATGAGATCTCCTTGCTTTCCTATATCTATACTTCCGATACGATCCGCTTTCCCTATTGCAGCGGCGCCATTAATAGTCATGGCTGTAACGGCTTCTTCCGGGGAGAATTGCATATAAATACATGCTAAGGCAAAAATAAGCGGGATAGAGGATGTAAAGCTGCTTCCGGGATTTAAGTCTGAGGATAGGGCTACAGCACAACCGGAATCGATCATATACCTGCCCCGGGCGAAGTGTTCTTTTAATGAAAAGGCCGTGCAAGGTAACAAAGTTGCTACAACATTGTTTTCAGCAAGGGCTTTTATCCCCTCATCCGTTGCTTGCAGCAAATGATCGGCGGAAAGTGCCCTGAGTTCAGCAGCTAATTCTGCACCTCCTGTAGATATGATTTCATCCGCATGGATCTTTAGCTCAAATCCCATCCGGCGTGCGGCGGATAAAAGTTTGCGGGATTGCTCGATAGAAAAGACATTTTTTTCACAGAAAATATCACAACATTCCGCCAGATTTCTTGCTTTTATTTCCGGCATTACTTCATTGATCAGGAAATCAATGTAGTCATCTTCTCTGCCTTTGTATTCGGATGGAGTTGCATGTGCTCCGAGGAATGTACTGACAATATCGACAGGATGCTCTTCATTCAACGCTTTCATCACTTCCAGCTGCTTGATTTCGGTCTCTTTATCCATCCCATATCCACTTTTCCCTTCTACGGTAGTCACACCCATTGACAACATCTTGTCCAGGCGTTTTTTTCCTGCAGCTTTCAATTCGTCGACCGAGGCTTTGCGAGTAGCCGCCATCGTGTTCAGAATCCCGCCTCCGCGTTGCATGATCGACATATAGCTGTCGCCTCGCATTCTCCAGGAGAACTCTTCTTCCCGGTATCCTCCGAATACGAAATGTGTATGAGAATCTACGAATCCGGGTAGCACCGCTTTGCCGGAGGCATCGATTATTTCATATGTTTCCGGATCGGTTACCGGTAGTGCGTCGGTTGATTTCCCTACAAAAGAAATAAGGCCATCCGTGATCATGATCATTCCGTTTTCAATGATTTTCAGATCGGACATTTCTTTTCCTTTCTTAGCGTTGAATCCGCTGCAAGTGACTACCTGGGAGGCATTTTTTATAATGATATTTCCTTTCACTTTAGCTCAATAGATGTGTTTCGAGTACCTGGTCCATTGAAAAATCTTCCAATCCGAGGTAATAAGAAGCGGTATCAACCAATGCTGCCATAGGAACGAGTCCGATGACTTCACTGCCGACGATCGATACGCCATAACGTTGAGCTTCAAAACGAACCATTTCAAAAGCCTGGTAAATAGCGGTTTTGCTGAAATCGGTCAGGTTCATTGAAACCTGAACGATGTTTCGTTCTTTCAATTCGACTCCCATCGCTTTACAAAAACGTAATCCGCCTCCTAAGAACCGGATTTTTTTAGCTATTTTGTCGGCTATTTCCAGATTATTGGTATTCAGGTTGATGTTGTATGCAATCAGAAAAGCTCGTGCTCCGATGGCAACAACACCTGCAGTGGGATGAGGCATACCCGGTCCGAAATCGGGTTTCCATTCCGGAGATTTCATTTTTTCTTCCAATCCTTCAAACTCTCCTTTACGCACAGATGCTAAATTTTCACGATGAGCGGCAGATGCTGATTTCTCATATAAGAAAACAGGAAGTTCATATTGTTCGGCTACTGTTTTCGCTACTTCTTTAGAAAGAGCAATCGCTTCATCCATAGAGACATTTTTGACAGGGATAAACGGTACGACATCCACAGCTCCCATGCGTGGATGCTGGCCTTCATGCTGAGTCAGATCGATGGTTTTAACAGCAATGCCTATGGCTTCAATGACAGCTGCTTTGACAGCTTCCGGCTTTCCGACAACTGTCACTACCATTCTGTTGTGATCTTTGTCGTTACTGTAATTAAGTAATTTAACACCTTCTTTAGCCCTGAAAGCATCAACGATTTTTTCTATTTTATGCAAGTCTCTCCCTTCGCTGAAATTAGGTACGCATTCTACTATTTTATTCATTTTTATGTATTTATTTTATTAAATAATTCTTCTTCAACAATATATGGAATCGTGATGTGATAATTGTCCTGATGTGAACGATTGAATTCAGCGCAAGTTTGCATGGCATTCGGATTTCTTGCCCAGGAGCGCCGGGCAACACCTCCCATCACATCCCAAAGCATGGCCGACCGGATGATTTCATCGACTCTTTCACTTCCGTCACACACCAGACCAAAACCACCATTGATGGATTTACCTATGCCTACGCCTCCTCCGTTATGGAGTGCGATCAGGCTCATCCCGCGTGCAGCGTTTCCTGCAAAACATTGTACCGCCATATCTGCCATGACGTTACTCCCGTCTTTGATATTGGCCGTTTCCCTGAAAGGCGAATCCGTTCCGCTGACATCATGATGATCCCGACCAAGCATAATAGGACCGACCGCTTTTTCTCGCACCAATTGATTGAAACGCAGGGCAATATTCATTCGCCCCAGGGCATCCTGGTACAGAATACGGGCTTGTGTCCCGACGACAAGTTTATTTTTTTCGGCATCCCGTATCCAATTATAGTTATCCCGGTCCTGTCCGCGGCGGTTGGGATCGATACATTCCATTGCAGCCCGGTCGGTACAGGTCAGGTCTTTCTGTTTTCCGCTCAGACAAACCCAACGAAAAGGCCCATAACCATAATCGAATAGTTCAGGTCCCATGATATCCTCTACATAAGAAGGCCAGATAAACCCGTCTTTTTCGTCTCTTCCGTTTTTGGATATTTCTTTGACTCCGGCATCAAATATCGCTTTCATAAAAGAATTACCGTAATCGAAGAAATAAGTTCCTCCGGCGACTAATTGACGGATTACCTCAAAATGCCGTTTCAAGGATTGGTCGACCAGTCTCCGGAAAAGATTCCGGTCTTCATTCAACAACCGGGTGCGCTCTTCAAAAGAAATACCGACAGGGCAATATCCACCCTCGTACACGGCATGACAGGATGTTTGGTCGGAAAGTAACTCGATTGCTATTTTGTGACACTCGGCATATTCCAGTAAGTCTATAATATTCCCGAAATAAGCGATCGAACGGGGAATTTTTTGTTCAACTGCTTCATGAGCTAATTCGAAAGCTTCTTTTATGTCGGAAGTGATGTGTTGTACCCATCCTTGTTTATATCGGGTTTCAATACGCGAGTAATCTACTTCTGCGATAATGGCTGTCGCTCCGGCTATTTCGGCGGCTTTGGGTTGGGCGCCGCTCATTCCTCCCAGCCCGGAAGAAACAAATAAATGTCCACGAAGATCCTGATCTTCCGGAATATGTAGTTTTATTCGTCCGGCATTCAGTAAGGTATTGAATGTCCCGTGCACAATTCCTTGAGGACCAATGTACATCCAACCTCCTGCAGTCATTTGCCCGTAGTTGGCGACTCCCATTGATGCCGCTATTTCCCAATCGGATTGGTTGTCGAACATCCCAATCATCATGGAGTTAGTGATGATGACACGTGGAGCATCGGGTTTCGATTTGAATAATCCCAGAGGATGTCCTGATTCGATAACCAATGTTTGTTCATTGGTCAATACTTCCAGGTATTGTTTGATCAGCACATATTGCATCCAATTCTGACACACTTGTCCGGTTTCTCCGTAAGTGACCAGTTCATAGGGATATAAGGCGATATCGAAGCATAAATTATTGTCTATCATGACTTGAAATGCTTTTCCTTCGATGCAACGACCTTTATATTCATCGATAGGTTTTGGACGTATATCTCCCTGAGGCCGATATCGATATCCGTAAATTCGCCCGTATGTAACCAGTTCCTCTAAAAATTCGTCCGCTAACTTTTCGTGATGCTGTTGCGGAATGTAGCGTAATGCGTTTTTGAGCGCTGTTTTTGTTTGTTCAGGCGAAAGTTTGTATCCGCGTCCGGGCGCCCGGCGAATACCTTCGACAAAAACAGGATACTCAGGTAATGTCTTCCCGATAGTCATATTCATGGCCATAGATTTAATAGGATGCTAAGGTATGACTTTTTGTAAAAAAAAAAAAGTTTTGGATGAATTTTGGATAAAAATGAGATCGAATAAAAAAGGGGCTTAAAAACTATTTTTATGAATATTTTAATAATTTGATGTAACAATTCGAAATAAAGAATATATTTGCAGCTTATTTATTTTTACTTAATAATAATATTCATGAATAAACTAAAATTTTATTTGTCTGTTATCGGTATGCTTTTTGCTTCGGTGATGAGCATACATGCAAGTGAGGCCGATTTGGCCATTCCAGATTTACATGAAGGAACATTTCACATTTTTGGAATGGAAATGACTTCCTGGAGTTTTCTTCTATATGGAGCTTTGGTAATTACCGGAACCTTGGGTTTCAGTTTACTATTGTTTTTCCAAATTAAAAAATTGCCAGCTCACAAATCGATGTTGAATGTGGCTGCAACAATTTATCGAACATGCAGTACTTATTTGAAACAACAAGGTAAATTTTTGTTGATGTTATTTGCTTTGGTTGCAGCTGTGCTTTGTGTGTATTTCTTCGGGCTGTTAGGTCAAAGCTTTTTCGTGGTACTGCAAGTGTTGATGTTTTCTATTATTGGTATGGGAGGTTCGTATATAGTTGCCTGGTACGGGATCCGTGTCAATACTTATGCCAATGCTCGTACGGCTTTTGCTTCTCTGAAAGGTCGTCCTCTGGATGTCGTAAACATTCCTTTGAAAGCGGGTATGAGTGTGGGACTGTTCCTTATTTCTCTGGAGCTTGTCATGATGGTTATCATTCTCCTGTTTGTTCCTCGTGAAATTGTAGGAATTTGTTTCTTGGGATTTGCTATTGGAGAATCATTGGGAGCAAGTGCTTTGCGCATTGCCGGAGGTATTTTTACAAAGATTGCAGATATCGGTTCCGACTTAATGAAAGTCGTATTCAAAGTAAAAGAAGACGACCCTCGTAACCCCGGAGTTATTGCAGACTGTACGGGAGACAATGCTGGAGACAGTGTAGGCCCGACTGCAGACGGATTTGAGACATATGGAGTAACGGGAGTTGCGTTGATTACCTTTATTACATTAGCCGTTAAAGAACCGGCGATTCAAGCGCAGTTGATCGTTTGGATCTTTGGTATGCGTTTCTTGATGGACTTCCTTTCGGGATGTTCTTTCTTTATCAATCAAGGAATTTCTCAAAAATTATATGGAGATAAGAAAGAGTTCGATTTTGAATCTCCTTTGATGCGTTTGATCTGGATTGCAGCGATTCTCTGTATTTCTGCAACATTCTTTATGAGTCATTTATTATTGGGAGGTATGGCAGATCCGTCTCTTTGGTGGAAATTAGCGATAATCATTAGTTGCGGAACTTTGGCTGCTGTATTGATTCCTGAATTTACAAAGATATTTACCAGTTCGAAATCGAAGCATGTCGGCGAAGTAGTAACCGCTTCCCGGGAAGGAGGTCCTTCTTTGAATATTCTTTCCGGTATTGTTGCCGGAAATTTCAGTGCATTTTGGACAGGTATGCTGATCGTTGCTTTAATGACAGTTGCTTATTTTACTGCCGGAATGGGCTTAGACGCTGTGTTAGGTCCCCACGCCTCTATTTTTGCTTTTGGTTTGGTTGCTTTCGGATTCCTTTGTATGGGTCCTGTGACGATTGCCGTCGACAGTTATGGCCCTGTTACAGATAATGCTCAGTCTGTGTTTGAACTTTCTCAAATTGAGAAGGTTAATGGAATTGAAAGTGAGATTGAAAAAGATTTCGGATTCAAACCTAATTTTGAAAGAGGAAAACATTACCTGGAAGCAAACGATTCTGCAGGAAATACATTCAAAGCCACAGCGAAACCCGTATTGATCGGTACGGCTGTAGTTGGTGCAACGACTATGATTTTTTCTATTATCTTGTTGTTGGAAAAAGCCGGTTTATTGAGCTTATCGTTGACAGATGCTCCGGTTATTCTAGGATTGATCTGTGGAGGTGCTGTTATTTTCTGGTTCAGCGGAGCTTCTATTCAAGCTGTAACAACAGGTGCTTATCGTGCAGTAGAGTTTATCAAACGCACATTTAATATGGATCAAACCGAAGCAAATTCGGAAGATTCTAATACGGTGGTAAGGATTTGTACTCAATATGCTCAAAAAGGGATGTGGAACATTTTCATTGCTCTTATTTCCATCACATTAGCTTTTGCTTTCATGGATCCGAACTTTTTCGTAGCTTACCTGATTTCCATCGCTGTATTCGGTTTGTTCCAGGCTATTTATATGGCTAATGCCGGTGGTAGCTGGGATAATGCCAAGAAAGTGGTGGAAGTCGATCTGAAAGAAAAAAATTCTCCTTTGCACGAAGCTGCAGTTGTAGGAGATACCGTGGGAGATCCTTTTAAAGATACTTCTTCTGTTTCTTTGAATCCGATCATTAAGTTTTCTACCTTATTCGGATTGTTGGCAACAGAAATTTGTATTGAAATGAAAGCATCGGGACACGATTATTCTTTGTATATTGCGATTCCATTCCTGATTATTGCATTGGTATTTGTTTGGAGATCGTTCTATAAAATGAGAATTCCGAAATAATTGACGGTTGTCAATTGTTTTTTATACAGGGAGTTGCAGGTTTAGACCTGCAACTCCTTTTTTATTCGTTGAATGTCAGTGGATTATCCTGAAAATCAGAGGAGGGACTATCGAAAACAGAAAAACTGCCGAAGTTTTTTAATCCAACGACAGTTTTATGCGAAATTTCTGAATATTCCGTCTTAAGATGGGGTAATTATTTGTTGAACTCCCGTAATTTGATTGTTGTAAACATCTTTTTCGTATGTAAGGGAAAATCGCCTTGTATGATCCAACCATAATATCCGGGATCTTCTTTCAGGATTTCTGAAGCGATTCGGCCTTTGTATTTTCCGAAATTAATGATTTCCTGTTTCTTTTCGTTGTATATCAAGCGTCCGGCAAAGTCTACATTGTTACTAAAAGCCGAATATTCGGCTAAGAAATCAATGTTATTTTCGAGATCAGGATAACGATCCAATTGTGATTGCAGAATTTCATATGTTGCCATCGTGTCTGCTTCGGCGCTATGGGCGTCGATTAACTCTTTATCACAATAAAACTTATAAGCAGCCGACAATGTTCGTTGTTCTTTTTTATGGAAGATGGTTTGTACATCGATGAATTTACGCCTCATCAGATCCAAATCGATATCCGCACGTAGAAATTCTTCTGCAAGCAGAGGGATATCAAAGCGGTTGGAATTATATCCTGCCAGGTCACAACCTTCTATTTGTGCGGCCAAAGATTTGGCTATGGTTTTGAAAGTGGGACAATCTTTAACATCTTCGTTTGTAATCCCGTGTATAGCAGTCGCCTGTTCCGGGATCGGCATCTCCGGATTAATCCGGCGTGTTTTAGATTCCTCGTCTCCGTTGGGATATATTTTCAGATACGATATTTCTACAATCCGGTCACTGATGATGTTTATTCCAGTTGTTTCCAGATCGAAGAAAATAAGTGGATTTTTTAATTTTAGTCGCATTGTATCAGTCGTTTAGCATCATTGGCATTAGTAACATCAACAAATCTTCATCCGTATCGTTTTCCGAAGGTAAGATAAGACCTGCTCTTGAAGGGTCTGCCAGTTCTAATATTGCTTCTTGCGACGGGATATTATTCAGAATTTCGATCAGGTAAGTTCCTTTGAAACCGATATTCATATCAGATCCTTCATATACACAAGGAATCGTTTCTTCTGCAGAAGTCGAAAAGTCAATATCCTGAGCGGATATTAAGATATGATTAGCCGAAATACTCAATTTGACTAAGCTGCTTGCCGGATTTGAGAATACGGATACCCGTTTCAGTGCATTGAACAGAAGTAATCGGTCTACAGTTACTTTGTATGGATTTTGTGCCGGAATGACGCCATTATAGTTCGGATAACGTCCTTCGATCAATCGACAAACAAGGTTGAAGTTTTCCATCGTGATGTATGCGTTGCTGTCGTCAAATCCGATGGAAATTTCTCCTGATTCTTTAGGAAGGATTGCCTTTAATAAGTTTGCCGGTTTCTTAGGTAATATGAAAGACGAACGTTCACTTCCTTTGGCTGCCAATGTTTTGCAACGAACCAATTTGTGTCCGTCGGAAGCCACGAAAGTGATATCATCCGTAGTGATATCCAGGAACAATCCATTCATGACCGGTCTTAATTCATCGTCGGCAGTGGCAAATAAAGCGCGGCTAATTCCGGAAAGCAGGACTTCAGCCGGGATTTGCAGGTTGGAAGCATCTTCTTTCAATGGCTTGGGCTGAGGATATTCGTCTCCTTTTTGTCCTACAAAATTGTATTTGCCGTTTTCATAATAAATGAATATTTCTACATTTTCGTCTTTAATGTCAAAAGTAATCGGTTGTTCAGGTAATTCTTTAAGTGCATCCAACAAGTTTTTGGAAGGAACTGCAAATATCCCGTTACCATCCGTGTTATTTATTTCAATGATGGTGGACATACGGGTTTCAGTGTCTGCAGCCGTGATTGTCAGTTGATTTCCGTCTACATCAAACAAAAAACAATCCAGGATAGGAATCGAATTTTTGGATGCGATCACTCTGCCAATAGTCTGCAAATGACTTAATAACGAATTACAAGAAACGACGAATTTCATATTATTGTATTTTTAATTGTTTTTAATTTTGCTCCACAAATATAAGAATTTATTTTTATCTCCAAGACTTATATTTTCTTTTTCGAGTCCAGGAAAAAAGTAAGAATGAGATGATGATAAATACAGGAGGAAAAATGATATTCCATCCGATTAATGTTATCTTGTTTTCAACAGTTTTTTGTCTGTCTAACAGTCTTAATGTCAGAAGTTTGTTTCTTATGTTCATTAGCCCTGAATCATCGGTCAGGAAGTTGACTGCATTCAGGATGAAATCGCGATTACCGAATTGTATCTGTGAATAAGGATCGTATCCTATCGGCCAGTACCCTTGCTGAGCGTTTGGATTGTTTTCGTTACGAATAATTTCTTCCGAAGCGATTACGATCATTTGGGTCGGTTTGCTGCGGGAATAAAAAGGTTGTCCGTTTGTTTTCACACTGTCTGGGGTTAACCTGTTTCTGAACCCCGAATTAAAAACGCCATCCAGAAGAGCGGCTACAGGAAGATAAGACTGGTTATAATAAGCAGGATCCGGTTTCCGGTCGATTTCCTGTAAAGATATGATTTCCGGAACAGGAACCAGGTGCGTTCCGGGAGACGACATAAGAAGTATTTGCTTTTGCATCTCCAGATCTGTTTTTCCCGGAAAAGAAAGTGTACTTGCAAATTCGCTTTTGATCAGTGTTAATCCTTTGGTTATGGGCTGATTCTGATTCGGAATCAATAACGGAGCAAAATTCCAGGGTTTGAGTTTATATTCAGGAGCCGTGGATTCTGATGAAACGTTGACAGGTACTTCCATGCATTGAACATCCTGGATCAGAACCGGATTAATACGAACTCCGTATGTAAATAATAAGTCCGATAAGTTGACGTCGTTGACCCGGCTTACGGTTTTTCCTTCTATGGCGAGGGCTTCGGCGGATTGTAGTTGTACTCCGTTGATAATCCATAAAATTTTACCTCCTTGCATCAGATATTGATCGAGAATGTATTTTTCCTGTTCGGAATAGGGGAGTTGAGGTCCTGCAATAATGACTAATTGATAGTCGTTCAATTGTTTGATGTCGTTTGTCATAGTCCCTCTGTCGATTTGATAAGAATTTTCGAGGATGTCCGACAGGTCTGCCAGCGACTGTTCATCTAATTCTCCATGTCCTTCCAGAAATACAATTTTCTGAACATTTTTTCGGGTTAGCGTCTGAATGGCATGAGTTAGTTGATATTCGAGTATTTCGATTGAAGTGTTTAGATTTTCTTCTCCGGAGCGTCCTTGCTGATTCACTAATAATGGGACGGCAATTTCTGAATGGTCGTATTTGATTTTCATCCAGGGGAATAAGACATGTTGCGAGATTCTTCCTTCGGGATCTTTTTCGTTGACGGCAATCCCTTTAATCCCATTTTCATTCAATTGTGTGATGAAATTTTTATCAGTTACCTGATAAGGATTAATCGTTTGAACGGTTATTTTTCCTGAAGTAGCCCGGTTGAAATCATCGATCATATCAAGAGTCGCTTTTTTTAATTGAACAAATCCTGAGTTTAGCTTTCCATCTAAATAGAAATCAATGACAATATCGGATTTAACCTGGTGCAGGATCTCTTTTGTTACATCACTTATTGTGTAGCGTTTGTCTTTAGTCCAATCCATACGGAATTGAAACAGGATACCGGCAATGCAAATCAAAAGAAAAACTGCAATTCCTGTGATGGAGAATCGGGATCGAAAATTTAATCCTATTACATAACAGGTCAGCAAGAAGAAAAAACAGGAAACCGCTAACATGTAAATCATATCGCGACTGTCTATCAATCCCCTTTGTACGGATTGATAATGAAATAATAACCCCAGCTTTCGCACTGAAATTTGCGTTTCTCCTGACGAAAATAATCCGGACAATAAGTTGAATCCCCAAAATAAGCAACCGATGAGTAGTAGGCCTAAAATCAAGGCAACGGTCTGATTAGATGTAGCCGACGAAGTGAATATCGATAGACAGGAAAAACATAAAACCAGAAACAGGAGTCCGGTGTAGGATGCGATTACAGCTCCCAGATCAATGTTTCCTACCGGATTCCCCATTTTATAAATCCAAACGACATAAATAAGAGTTGGTATCAGTGCGATAATGACTGTAATCCAAACAGCCAGTAATTTTAAAAAAACGATTTTAGGCAAACTTACCGGCCGTGTCAATAACAAAGACAAGGTATGGCTGCGTTTTTCTTCGGCAAAAGTTCTCATGGCTAATGCCGGAATAAGAAACATCAATAAAAAAGGCGCCAGGACAAAGAATTGGCTCATTGATGCATAGCCGTTTTCCGGAATGTTGTATTCTCCGGGAACGATCCACAGTAAGCTTCCCGTTATGATAAGGAAGATCAATAAGAAGATGAGTCCGGATAATGAACACAACAGTGTTTTTAATTCTTTTGATAGCATCGGATTGATTTTTGATAGGCAAAGATAATATTTAAAAAAATAAAAGCTGCCATTCGGCAGCTTTTGACTAAAAAAGTGAAAGAAAACTATCTTTTTGCCTATTAAACTATCTCATATTTTTTAATACGTCTTGCAGTTCCTGCCGGGCGAAGAAAATCCTACTTTTTACTGTCCCCAACGGGAGATTTAATTTTTCTGCAATCTCATTATATTTGTATCCTGCCAGAAACATGGAGAACGGGATCTTCAGATCATTGCTCAACGCATTGATTGTTTGGTTGATCTCTTTGATGGTGTAAGCTCCTTCCGGTGTATCAAATCCTGAATCCTGAGAAAGATTCAAATGATAAAGATCTTCTGTTTTGTCGATAACAGTTTGGCTTCTTACAACTTTTCTATAGTTGTTGATAAAGATATTACGCATAATTGTTAATACCCATCCCTTAAAATTGATATTATCGACATATTTGTCCTGATTATCCAATGCTTTTAATGTTGTATCTTGTAATAAATCTTGAGCATCGTCTTTATTTGCCGTAAGCATCATCGCAAAATTGAACATATTGCTTTGAATGTCTAAAATCTTTTTTTGAAATTGAGTAGCATTCATAACTAAAACTTTTTTATTTGCCTAAAAAACTTATTAAGAAACCATTTGTATTTTGACACAATTGTCTTGATTTCTGTACCAAAATTATAATTATAACTCGTATTTTGTATCTTATTTTCTGTTAATTATTGTTAAATCGCATGATTGATATAATAATCTTCTAAATTTATATGAAAATTGATATCCAGACAATTAAGTTTACGGTTAAATTGCTAAGTCTGGATTGCAAATGTATAAAAGGTACTTAATTTATTTGTTGTTTTTTAGAGTTTGAGATCAATAATTGGTTAAAATAATAATAATTTAATAAACAATAAAAATTCATTTGATTGATCAGTTGTGAAGGAATTTAGGTTCATTATTTCCTGTTAAATTAGTGAGGAATAGTGGTTTGGGTAGTGATTCCACGGGTTGTAAGTGTGCGATTTTAATAGAATTAATTTATTTATATTTTAAAGATTCATCTGAAATAACAATTCTAAAGATTATGACCGCAAATATCTTCATAATGATGAATTTTTGCTAATAAATTCAGGAACTATTTCTTTCATAATGTTGATTGTTTCTAGGTTTTTGAAGCTTTCAGCAGCAATTATGAGTGAAGAAATTTGTTTCAAAACTTTTGAAAAATCCTGCTCTCTGACTTTTCCGATCATGATTTTACGGTTGTGCGTCGGTATGATTTGCTCTTTATCGTTCAATAGTTCTTCATAAAGTTTTTCTCCGGGTCTTAATCCTGTAAATTCGATATCAATATCGATATACGGACGATATCCCGACAATCGAATCATTCGTTCGGCTAAGTCGACGATAGGAACAGGATCTCCCATATCAAAAACAAAAATTTCACTACCTTTTCCCATGTTTCCGGCTTCAAGTACCAACCGGCAAGCTTCGGGAATTGTCATAAAATAACGAATAATCTCTTTATGAGTCACGGTAACCGGTCCGCCTTTTTCTATTTGCTCCTGAAAACGAGGTATTACCGACCCGTTGGAACCAAGAACATTCCCGAATCGGGTGGTAATGAAACGGGTGTGCTTCTGAGCATCGGATTTATTGCCGGATTGCCCATTCTGGGTTAATGTTTGGACATACATCTCGGCAATTCTTTTGGAGGCTCCCATCACATTGCTCGGATTGACAGCTTTATCTGTCGAAATCATCACAAATACTTCTGCTTGATACCGGTTGGCCAGATCTGCTACATTTTTTGTTCCTAATACATTGGTAAGTACGGATTCGCAAGGATGCTCTTCCATCAATGGAACATGTTTGTATGCTGCTGCATGGTAGACAAACATCGGGTTGTATCTTTTGAATATATATTCCATCCGGGATAAGTTCCGGACGTCACAAATGATCGGGCAAAATTTCAAGTGAGGGTATTTTTCTGTTAATTCAAGCTGTAGTAAGTGAGTTGGAGTTTCTGCTATATCACACAACAGTAATAATTCAGGATTGAACTTGCTGATTTGACGTACCAACTCGCTTCCGATGGAACCGGCTGCTCCTGTTACAAGGACGCATTGACCTTCCAGTGATTTCTTGATTGAAGATACATCTATTTCAATAGGAACTCTACCTAAAAGTTCTTCAATACGTATCTTTTGAACTTTTTTTAAGGATTTATTCTGATCTTTTGTATCCGGAAGAGAAGGGGTTGATAGTAATTCGATATTGTATTGGAGACAGAAGTTTTCAATTTGTCGCTTTACGCTTCTCTCCAATTCAGTCGGACTAATCATTAAAGCTTCGATCCGTTCTTCTTTTAATAAATTTTCTATATCCCGTTTTTCATGATAAACTGGAACATTGAGCAATGTTTTATCCGTAGCATGTAAATCCGAGACTAAAAATCCGATGAGTTTATAAGGTAAGTTGGGGCTCCGAATGATTATTTTTGCTATTTCGACGGTTGTCGTACTGATTCCATACATCAGCATCGGTATTCCTTTCTGAGAAGAAGGAGAATTGCTTCTTGTATAATCGTAAAATACTTTAACGAACATTCTGGAGCAGAAAAGGACTACAAACGCCAATGTGAAATTGATAATAAAAATGATACTGGCCAGGAATAAAGGTCGATGCTGAACATAGAGAAACGTTTCATTGACCAGAAATAGTAATAAATTGGCAAAAAATAAGGAAATAAACAGGCGTAAAGCATCTTTGAAAGTCGAATACCTGATTATTCCTTTGTATGTTTTGAAAAGGAGAAAAAAAGATCCTGTAAATAGTAAATTAATAAATGCACTTATCGCAAATGTTTTTATGGTTACAGACTGATTAATAAGACTGTAACATATGAAATAAGTAAGTGTGAAGGTTGTAAGAACAGTGAAAAGATCGCAAACCAATACGAACCATTGAGGAAGATAAGGAACTTCCTTACAAAGTTTAATAAAATGGTTGTATGCTTTTTCAACCGTTATGCTTTTTCCCGAAATATTCATTATGTTGATGTGAGTGATGTTTTTTCGTTCCATAAAAACATGCAATCGTTTGATCTGAAGAAAATAAATTTATACTACAGTCGCCGTGTCTTTATATTTAATGACTTTTCCCGGATTTCCAACTACAACCGCATAATCCGGAATGTCTTTTATCACAACTGTTCCCGCTCCGATGACAGCCCATTTTCCGATTTTTACTCCAGGGATAATACAAGATCCTATCCCGATAAAACTTCCTTCGCCTACGATGACATTTCCTGCCAAAGCCGCATTCGGAGAAATATGCACGAAATCTTCCACGATACAATTGTGATCAATACTGCAATTGGTATTCAGAGTAACATGTTTACCGATGGATACCTCAGCATTAATGCTGACTCCTCTCATAATTACAGTCCCTTCTCCTATGCTTGAAGTAGGCGATATATTGGCGTACTTACTGATTGCGGTTCCCCATTTAACATGCAGAGATTCTGCAATTTTTTTTCTACTATAATTATCTCCGATACTGATGATAAATTCCTGATTTTCATTTGTTTGATTTAAAATTCCTAAGAATGGGAGATTATTAAAAGATTGAATAGAATAATTGTCGTCATATATTCCTTCTATTTCAATCTCATTTTCTGATAAAATTTCGGCAACGACCTTGCCATGCCCGCTTGCACCGTATAAAAACATTGTTATTGTGTATTGATGGTTTATAATATTAGATGGTTTATTGGACGGAATGATCCTATTGACATTTGGAAAAGAAACCGATAGGCAAATCGGCCTCTTTATAAATCTCACTCGTCAGGTATTTACTCCATAGATCCTTTCCCTGATCCTTGGGCTCGATGAAACCTGTAATTTTTAATTCGGTTCTACGATTGGCCTGATGTTGTTCCTCGGTGCATTTGACACCATTTTTACAGCCATTAACCAGTTCTCGCTCTCCATACCCTTTGGCAGTGATCCGGTTTTTATCAATTCCATTTTCGACGTAGATATAAGTGACTGCAGATTCGGCTCTGCGTTGTGATAATGTTTCGTTGTATTTGTCAGCTCCTCTGCTATCGGTATGGGATCCGAGTTCCACCTGGATTTGAGGATTTTCTTCCAGGAATTGGGCTACTTTATTTAATTCAAGGGCTGCATCAGGGCGAATATCCCACTTATCGAAGTCGTAGTATATGTTTTCAATTTTGAAAACCTGTCCCAGTTTGAATGGATCTAATTTTAGATCAGAGACATTGCTTTCTATCGTTTTTCCTGTTTGTTCTTTGGAAGTTACATAAGAAAAGCAATTGTCTGAATAGCCTCCTTTGATTGCTTTTATTATCAGTGGCGATCCACATGGGACAATCGTCGAGTATTTTCCATTTGTATCCGATGTCAATACAATCACGGACTTGTCATCTGAATTCAGGATAAACACTTTGGCTCCTTCTATTGGATTGTTATTGTTGTCTTTAACAATCCCATTGATGTTGACATTGATACATTGTGGTATTTCCGGACACGGAACCGGAGCCGGAAGAGTCCTTATTTGTTCTTGTAAGTTGTTGATTTTGTTGTTTAAATGATTAATAAGTTTTTGGTCTACAGCATTAAAATAACAGGACGCCCCCATTCGATAAGTGATATTGGCCATGAGACCGAACATCATATCTTGAGTTTCATTGTCTCCGGCAAATCGGTCAAAAATTTCAGGAACAACTAGCAGGTTACTTTCCAAGCTCAAACCGAGTTGTTTGTGTATTCTGAAGTTCGCTATTAAACCCGCTTTTACTGCTATGCTGTTTACTGCCGATCTGTTTTTTTCTTTGAGAGTATGCGCCCAACCGGCACCTCCGTATGAGATCAGTGTGAAAAAGCGATCGCAATCCGGTTTTTGAAAGAGATTGTTTACATTCAAGAGAACATCGACCATTGTAGTCAGATATTGGATATCATAGTTGTATCCGTGATCTCCTTTTTCGCTGACACGCGGATGATCCAAGTCAAAAAAAGTATTCTTGATAAATCTTCTAACATCCGGATCCGGATCATAAGCTGGCAAATAAGTGTTGAACAGGTCTCTTGCAGATCCTTTTGCGGGGCTTGGATAGTTTTTTCCTAAATACCAGTATCCTCCCGAATGTCCGGGATCTCCTTCGATTGAGCCTTCCGACCAAAAGGCAAATCCACGCCCTCCTCCGTATGTTGCTTCAAGCCGGAGTCCCCAAATGGGAGTAATCCATCTTCCTGAGGAGAATGAAAAAGTGGGTTGCATTTCTTTGAAAAAAGGAAGCTTGAGTGCATCTTCCGCTAACAACCGCCCGGCTCCGAAACCAAGAGAAAAAAACCATTTGTTTGAATTTTGAGATTGATCAGATAGGGTATCTGTTGTGGATGGCTTAATTTCTTTGGAGTGAATTTCTATATGATTTTCTTGGGCATTCAAACAGATAAAAGAAAATAGTAACAAAGTAAAAAGATAGTAATTTCTTTTCATATTAAATAGGATTAATACATAGATATAAATACAAAGGTATTACTTTTTTTCTAAATCAGTATTATTGTTGATTTTTTTTTAAAAGGTATTCCGATAAATAGTTAAAATTGCAGTATGTTCTTAAGAATGTTTGGCTGAATGATTTGTAAAACCTCAGATTCTGTTATTCGGGTACAGTATTTTTTTTCTACTATTTTTCGTCCGTTTTTACCATGTTCTGCTCTTAATTCCGGGTTCAGGATGTATTTTTCCAAGTAATTGTACCAGTCGGAATCGTTTTTTGCCAAAAAACCGGAAATTCCGTCTTCAACAATATCATTATTCATTCCGACAGGAGATGCAACGACCGGTATCCCGCAACCCATGTATTGGATGAGTTTGTAGCCACACTTTCCCTTTTCCCAGGGAGTGTCGGTTAGAGGCATAACGCCTATGTCGAAGTTCAATATGGAGGAAACTTCTGTTTCTTCAGACCAGTTGATATGTTGTTCGTTTTTGTGTAAATTCAATGATTCTGAGACTCCGACAATGTGTATTTGAACGTTGTGTTTTTCAACTAATTGATCCAGTATAATTTGTATGTTTTTTAAATATTTGAAAGTCGATTTTGAGCCTATCCAACCAATTGTAATTGGTTCATTCGTTGTGATGTACTCCTTTTTTTTGTACTTTTCTAAGTTAATAACTGTTGGTATGAACTCAATTTTTTTTGCTTTAGCCAATTGAGCTTTATTGCGAAGGTATTCGTTTCCGACGATGACGCAACAACTCCACTTCATTACCCGATTGATTTTATTTTTAAATAGAAAACGGATTAATCGATTGGGATTTAAGTCGTAATTATGGAAAATGGCATCATCATAAT
The DNA here is from genome assembly GCA_031551395.1 of Bacteroidales bacterium. Lineage (GTDB taxonomy): Bacteria > Bacteroidota > Bacteroidia > Bacteroidales > Azobacteroidaceae > BNXB01. The sequence continues at coordinate 38,081 of JAVBNR010000016.1, read as the reverse complement.
CGACGATGTATTCTATTTTGAATGATTTTAATAAAAATTCGGCCCATGCAGGAAAATAGGGAAACAATTCTTTTTCAATAATAATGCAATCGTATCCGAATATTCTAAAGAGCGCTAAAAATCGTTGGAGATATAATCTTAGGGATAAGAGCAGGACGGATTCCGATCGGTATCGTTTTTCCAGATAGAGATCGTTAAAAAGAGGAGATACCGACACTTTTACGCCGTGTTCTTGCAGGTACGGGATGTATTGGAAACTTCTTAACCGGCTACTAGCCCCTTTGCGGGAGTATTTTGTGAAATAGAGTACTTTCATTTCAGGGGTGGTACACACAGTGTGTCTATTACGTTTAAATAGCTTTTTACGCTTTCCTCTAACGAAAAATATTTCAAGCCGATTGCCCGAATCTTATTTTTATCAATTGTATGAATGGATTGACTCCAATTAACCACTTTTTCAATCCGTTGGGGATCTTTGTGATCATATAAAAAACAGGAATCCAAAGGAATCAGCTCTTCAGTGTCGCCAATGCCTTTAGATGCAATCGTAGGAAGTCCCATAAGCAAATATTCGCCCAGTTTTATGGGGGCTACGCCTTGCATGCTGTAAGTCGGTTGCCGGAGAGCAAAAGCGATATCTCCGGTATTCAGGTAAGCTGGAATTTTAGCGTATGGAACAGACCGGATCATTATTTTATTTTTCAGCAGATCCGGAATCTTATTTGAAAGAAAGTCCGGCGTTCCTGTTAAAATTAAAAATTGGGCATCCGGATTTAGAGCATGATATTGACTGAAAATGGATAACATATCTTCCCATCCATATTGGGGACCTAAAGATCCACAGTAAATAAAGAGTATTTCATGGGGAGAAACGCCTAATTCATCTCTGTGTTTTTTTCGTAGGCCATCGTCCGGAGAAAAGAATTTTATATCCCGGCCATTGATTACCTTGAAAAATGGGGGTAAGTATTCCTGTCCGAAATTATTCCGATGGATGTCTATGGCTTTGTTGGATCGGGTAATAACAGCATCAGCATTCTCCAACAATTGGGTTTCTTCAGATTTGAGTTTTTTATATTGAAAGCTTTTCTTTTTTAATCCTGCAAAATCCACTCGTTCTTCCAAAGGTAAACCATCTGCATCGAAAATGATTTTTACGTTGTTTATTTTATTCTGTATCCGATTGATCATTAATGCAGGCATTGTGCTGCGTGGCATCACAATATCGATTTGATTTTTTTCAATGTATTGTTGAATAAATTTACTTCCTTTCCAGGCCGCGTAAAAAGCTCCGAAAGCAGGGTGGGGGAAACGATTCACTTCCATGGAGACATAATGAAACCCTAGTAGGATAGACTGATCTTTCGTTTGCCGGATTTTTTCGTGATGCCCCCAGGTAAATTGAATAATATGGAATTCAAGCTCTCTTTGTTGCCGGATAGCATCAAAAACAGGATAAAACAAACTCTCCAAGTAGTTGGTTTGTGGGCCGTCCCAAGTGATAAAAAGAAGTCTTTTCACGAATGCTTGATCTTTTTTTTATATAACTCTTGATACATTTTGTCTATTTTGCCCACATATACTTTTGCACTATATTCTTTCATCGCCCGTTCGTATCCTTTTTGTCCGAATTGCTTCCTTTTTATCGGATCATTCATTAGGATTTCCAATTTTTCGGCGATGGCTTGCGGGTCATTCACAGGAACGAGAAAACCGGAAGTTTCGTTTTCAACAACAGATTTTAACCCGCCAACAGCAGTCGCTATAACCGGTAACTCATTTAGCATTGCTTCTGCAGCGACCAATCCGAATCCTTCGTATTGAGAAACCAGACAAAAAGTATCCATCATCTGGTAATACAGCGAGGTATCTTCCTGATAACCGACCATGATTAAATGATCAGACAAGTTCAAAGATGCCGCGTGCTGTTCGATTAATTCTTTATCTCGCCCTTCTCCCACTATGAGAATTTTAACGTTAGATCTATCTTTCATCCATGCGACAGCATCGATCAAGTCGGTAAATCGTTTGTGATTATTTCGCAAGCGTCCGACGCTCCCTACAACAAAATCATTTTCCCGTATTTGAAATTGTTCTTTGGTTCGTTTGATTTCATTATCATCTATTTTCCGAGGAAATTCAACACCATTGTTAATCAATTGAATCTTAGATGACTTCATTTTTGCAACTTTTTTAAGATACTCTTCTGTCCCGGGAGAAATGGCCACGACTCGATCTGCTACCAGAGTGAGTAACTTCAACAGAAAACTGGCTTTTTTGGATCTATTTTGAGGATCGGATGTTTCTTCTGCAATAATAACCGGAACACGTTTCAAGAAACCACATACACAAGCCATGGTAACTCCTTCGAAAACGGCTCCGTGGATAATGTGCGGTTGGTATTCGTTGATGATTTGTATGATCTTTTTGTATTGAAGAAAATCAAAAGGCCCATGAAACTTGCCAATTGGAATAACTTCAACTCCTTCTTGTTTTAATTGGGAAAGAATGGGACCTTCGGCGAAAGTGCAAATGATTTTTTGCTCGTAGATTGATTTGTCCAGGTATTTGGCCAATAATAACCTTCGTTTCTCAACTCCTCCGGAATGAATGGTTTCCTGAATATGAAGAATTTTGATTTTAGAATTCATCTTTTATAAATCATAGTTAATTTGTTCATATGATTTTTTAGAGAATAGTTATTAACGACGGTTTCCTGACCTCTTTTCCCTATTTTTTCTCGTTCTGTTAGAGATAGACCGATAATTTCAATAAGCTTCTTGAGTTGTTCTTCTTCATTATCAGGAGCTATGAGCCAGCCATTCCATCCGTCTATAATGTATTCGTCTGCAGCTCCAACTTTTGTAGAGAGAGAAGGAGTTGCTACCGACATTGCTTCTAGTAAAGAATTGGAAAAACCTTCTGAGAATGAATTCAAAATATATAGATCCGATTGAAGTAAAAATGGATATGGATTTGTCTGATAACCGACAAATGTAACAAAGTTTGAAATTTTCAGTTCGTCAACTAATAGGGATAACTGATTTTTTTCTATTCCATCTCCCACTATTGTATAATGGAAATCAGGGTATACATCAACTAATTTTGGGATTGTCTTAAGAATGGATCGAATATTCTTTATCGGTTCAAGCCGGGATATGGATACCATGGAAAAAAATGATCGAAGAGTTGTTCGCTCAGGAAGATTTGCTGTGTCGGGAATAAAATTTGGTATTTGTAATAGTTTTTTCTCCTTTATATGATAACGATCTCTTAAATGAGATATAACAAATTTTGATTCACCAACAACGTAATCCGATAAATGAAAGATCCATCTGAAAACGAATTTTGCCATTTTGCTGTGTTTCGGAGTCCCTATTTCTTCTGATATCTTTATGGGAACTTTTGCCAATTTTGCCGCCAAAATGCCATGGAAATTAGATTCTGCGCCTGCCGTATGAACAATATCGGGTTTTTCTATTCTGAATAGTCTATAAAGTTTCCAAATAGTTCTAAAACTAGGAATTTTATATGGTAGGTTTAGACAATATACTGTCTTTTTGTTCTCTCTTATTTTTTTTTCTGCATCTCCTCCTTTAGATAAGCTCACAAAGATCCAGAAATTATCATCTTTCCAGGACGATAAATTTTCCATCTTACGCTCAATTCCGCCAAAATCAAGAAATGTTGTAAGCCTGATAATTTTCATAGCATTATTTTGTAATGTATCTAAATACGAATTTTAAATATCTTCTTATCCAATGCTTTTTTTTAAATAAAAAACCATGTATAAATGAGGGCATGCAGTATACGATGTGGGCAAAAAGAAATTTATGCTTTATTTGTCGAATTATTTTCTTTGCCAGGTCTCTATGTTCAGGGGTGTAGTAATATTCGTATAAATTGAAATAAATGTATTTGTCTATAAAAATAGAAAATGATTCATTTGAACTTCTAAGATCACTATATAGCTTTTGCATGCTACCAATTAACGAAGATTCAATAGGAATTTGTTTTTTTGTTAATTGATTCAGGTCTTCGTTAGAATAGAACACAAGTGTATTTTTTATATAAAATATAGAATCACTGTTTAATACGGCTCTAAACCATACATCAAGATCTTCTCCTTTTGTGAGTAGAGGATTAAAATGAAGGTTTTGTTCAAAAAAAGATTTTCTGATTATTGTGGAAGATGTTAAAAACAAGGTGGTTCTGATTGCATGTGAAAAATAATTTTGTATTCTGTAATAATCTAAATGTCCGGTATCTTTCCATTTTTGTTCTTCTCGTGTGTAATGTGTTCCGATTATTTGAACATTGGAATTATTTAAAATCACTTGATGTGCCATCTCCAGATAATTTGGATGCCAGAAATCGTCAGCATCCAAAAAAGCAATGTATGGATTGATTGCCCGTTCAATTCCTCGATTTCTGGCTACGGATACTCCTTGGTTGACCTGCTTTATCAGTTGGAGGTTTTTGAACTTCAAGTTTTCTACTATCAATGTACTTTCATCTGTGGAACCGTCATCAATAACGATTACTTCAAACTCTTTATATGTTTGATTGTAGACTGAACGAATGCAACGTTCAATATAGTTTCCTTTATTATAAAGAGGTATGATTACAGAAAACATATCATTTCCATTCTACATTATTTTTGATTACTTGGGCCGGAATTCCTGCTGCCATTGAATGGGCGGGAACATCTTTATTCACGGCAGCACCTGCTGCAATAATAGCTCCATCTCCAATTTGAACACCTTTTAAAATGGTTACATTAGCTCCAATCCAGACATGATTTCCGATCACTACAGGTTGAGTGTTTGCTGAAGATGAATTTAGGATCGTATGGGCATCACTGTCCCAAATCGTTACATTTTCGGAGATGGCAACATTTTCTCCGATTGTTATACTCCGATAACACCGTATTTTTGAATATCGGTTGATATATCCGCTTCCTAGATTCAGGATGGCGTTTTTGAAAACCATGATATCACAACCACTGTGGAAGAAAAAAGTATTTTTGACATTTATTGTGGCATGTTCATACAACTCCACATTTCCAATGAATGGATCCGGTTTGCTAATGTATCGATTAAAAACCAGATGTCCTGATAAAATATTTATTGTGGATGTTTTGAAAAAATGGAAGCCACATTTTCCGAACAACAATATTCGGGAATATTGATCCCTTTTTCCTTTGATTCTCATATTCAGATATAAAATCTTAGGTTTGAGTAAATGTATATTAGAAGAATATAGCTTTTTAAAATCCATATTAAATAGACGTTACCGATAATTTTTAAGAGAAGGGCTTACTGAATTACTATAACAAATGTGCTTATTGTATTTCAGACATAAAGGATGGAAGATATCTCCGAGAATTAACGATGTATCATATTTTTTCGAATCATATTTATATGATTTTAGAAAAAAAGATGTAAAACTCCTTATTTTCTTGATTCTCCATCTTATTTTGTCAATAAATCTCATATTATATTGTAGAAATGATGTGTTTATTAGGGATCTTTAATTTAGTTTTTGATATTCTTTCAGCAAATCGTTCCAAATCATTTGCTGTTCATACTTTTCTTTGATTATTTTTCTGGCATTACCTCCCATAAGTTTCAGCTTTTTTGTATTTTGTACTGAATTGACCATCGCTTCCTGAAGTTTTTCCATGTTTTTTACAGGAACAATAAGCCCATTGACTCCATTCTGAATAATTTCGTTACAACCGTTAATGTCCGAAACGATACATGGCAAATCCATTGCTCCGGCCTGCAAAACAACATTAGGAAATCCTTCCCGATAACTGGGCAATACAAGGACATCGCTAGCAGCCAGATAAGATCTTACATCTTCCTGATATCCGGTAAAAATAATATCCGGATGCTTCAAAATCAAGTTTTCGGTTTCAATGTCCAAAGGATCTAGGTTCTTTTCATAAAATCCGACCAATAATAGCTTCGTCCTGGGAAACTGGCGTTGAACGTTCACAAAAGCATTGACTAGTTCTACAATTCCCTTGTCTCGTACAATACGACCGATGAAACAGAAAACGAATTCAGTATGTGTCAAAAAGGGAATGTTTTTTACCGGAGTGTTTTCTTTGTTGAAAAAAACAGTATCCACACCGTTGGAACTCCCATTCCCAAGCACCTTTAATTTATTTTCAGGACAAAATTGATGATCGACAATAAACTGTCGGAGTTCAAAAGAATTTGGGTAAATCCGGGTGGCTAAGTGATATGTCAATTTCTCCATTCTTTTCAGCATTCTCCGTTTGCTTCCATTCGTTTCCATCAACGGGAGGCCTCCAACTGTATGTAAACGGTGGGGAACTCTTGCTAAATAAGAAGCTAACATTCCTATCAATCCAGCTTTAGGAGTGTGCGTATGAACAATATGAGGTCTCTCCTTTTTTAGAAAACGATATAAATGCCATAACGCTTTCAAATCTTTATAGGGAGTGATTTCTCTCGTAAAATGGATGGTTTTTGTCCGGATTCCCTGCTTTTTTCCATAAGCTAATAATTCTTCTTCATTCGATGATACAGCAATAACTTCATAATGTTGACTCATGAAAGCCAACTGGTTGCCTATCAATTTCTCTAAGGAAAAAGGAATCGTCGTTATACGGATTAATTTTTTCATGGACTTTCTTTGGTGATTGTATTCGTCATAATTGGTTGTGTATCATATACTTTCTGATATAAAAATGCCAGGATCACAAATAACAGGAAGTACATAACCATCGTTTTTTGCCGGATGATAATTCCCAAATTCGACATCACAAAAGACATAGCTACTGATGATGCGATAAAAATAGCTAAACTCATCTTAACTATAGCCGGGGATTGAATCAAGAACCGGATAAATTGCTTATTGAACAAACTTGCTGTCAACCAAAGCAGAAATAAATTTTCAAAAGAAACAATTAATCCCATCACATTACCGGCATCTATAAACAGGGGACGGAACCAAAAAGTAAATAATTTTAATGGTAAAGGATAATTGTTCATATCGACTCCGGAGCCGGATTGAGATAGCCGTTCCGCTTTGGAAGCCATGGCTTCTTCGTAATTTCCTTCGCTCATATTGATTGCTTCCAAAACATTATCCTGAAGAGTCAAAAGCAAAACTATTGCTACTGCTAATAGAGCAATCTTTTGGAAGAGAGGGATTTTTTCTTTTCCGGTCATATAACCGAAAGCAATACCTACCAACATAAACATGAATACGTGAGGACGCACATTGTATATGATCAGTAACCCTAAAACCAAAGGGACTAAACGCTTGATGGGGTTATTCATGGCATAAGCCAACCAGGCCAATCCTAAGAAAATTAAGGGGCCTTTGCCTATACAAGTATTCCAAAAATGCATGTTAGGTAGAAAAAGAAAGATAGTCATTAAATCGATATTTTTCCAATAGACAGGTTTGGGGCAGTTTTCTTTCATAAAAAGGTAAAAAAAGACAAATCCCCAATATCCGAACCAGGTAAAAATGACCATAACTGCCTCAAGGGAAAAACCTATTGAAGTTAAGGGATAGCATACCAATATTATAAATTGAGTCCCTGTATTATAAAACGGGATTTCATTGTAGTAGGCTGCGACCTTGTAATATCCTACGGCATCACCTCCATTGGTCAGAAGGTATATATAATAGACTATCCCTAAAGCAAAATGATAGACAAAAATCTTGTTCAGCAGTTTCAGATCGAAAAAATCATATTTTTTTGCGAACCAATATAAAATAGGTTGTGAAGCAATAAATAGAAGGATAATCAGTAAAACAGCACTAAACATCTAATTGTTCCAATGTTAAAATGAAATATCATAATTATTTATGATGATAAATGTGAAGATAAAATATCAGACCATTGTTTGATAAGGTTATCATTCAATAATACATTCTGTATGATTTCCTTATTTTTTAAACATTTTTCTTTTTCGGTGTTTATATTTGATATTATATGGTTTAAAATTGAAGGCAATTGATCGAATTGCTCTATTTCGAAAAAATATATTCCGTTTTTTCGTAAAATATTGTAAGGAAGCCATGATCCTGTAATGACAAGAGTTCCTGCATATAAAGCTTCCGTCATTGTTCCACTTAAAGCATCGGATATTGGCATATGTATCATAAAATCGGGCGATAATCGATACAAAGCTAACTCTTGTCCTGTCATGAATTTTTCAATAAAGGTATAACTCATATTCGAAGACGACAAAATTTTTGATAATTCTATCTTTAATTCTTCTTTTTTTATTCTACTCGCTTCGTAACCAAGACTAATAACCAAATGTAATTGTTCGCACAATTTTTTATCTTGACAGATCGCTTTAATTATATCAATTTGATTGTTGCTGGGATTTGCATTATGTCCGATAATGACGTTTATTTTGTCTGCGGTCGAATAGTTATTTTCTTTAAATAAATCAATCGATTTTTGTTGGTTTCTCAGATTGTCAATTTCATTAAAAGTAAGATTTTCAAGGGGAAAGGGTATGTAATCCATTTTGTTTGAGTACTCCCTGCCGTATTTAGAAAGTATAATTTCTCTTAATTCAATCGTTTGACATGTTATTCTGGATGCTCGGTTTAATGCCTTTTTTACAAAAAAATGGTTGAAAGAGTCTCCTGTTCTTAATAAATCTGAGCCCCAAAAAGAACAAATGATTTTTTTTCCTTTAGGAATAAAGAAAATACTTCTCAGATAACTGTATTGGATATAATGAAAATGAAAGACATCATAATCTTTGAAATTGGAGTTTTGTATGAAGAAAGCTTTTTCTTTCAGACTGCAATAAAAGAAATGAATTGCTTTGGGAAATTTCAACTCAATGAATAGGATAAAAGTAAGTGTATGATAGATATGTGAATATGAAAATAAAGAAAAAAAAGCTTTGATATAAGAAAATAAAGAGATATTTTTTTTGAGGCCTTCATTGTCATAAAGACTACTGTCAAAAATGACGTTATCGCTTAATTCGCGATATTCAGGAACTGTTATGATGTAATTAGAATAATTCTTTTTTATAGCAGAATAGAGGTAATATAAAAAATTATTTTGCCCAAGTCCTAAAACTAAAACTTTATTTTTCTTCATCGTTTTTTAATTTAGCATTCTGAGAAGATACCATCTTTTGAAAATCTAAAGATTTTTCCATCAATGTTTCAAAATTTCCTTGTGCGATAATCCCTTTGTTCCCCATTAAATAAATAGTATCTACTTCCTTGATGGTCGATAGCCTGTGTGCAATGATAATCAGGGTATATTTACCTTTCAGTCGTTCAATATTTTCCTGAATATTATGCTCTGTCTCTGAATCCAGAGCAGAAGTGGCTTCATCCATAATCAACACATCGACCTCTTTATATAATTCCCGTGCGATTGAAATGCGTTGTTTTTGTCCTCCGGAAATCAGGATTCCATTGTCACCAAGCAAAGTTTCTTCTTGAGAAGGCAATGATTGAATGAAATCTGAAAGAGATGCCATTTGAATCACAGACCAGAATTTTTTCTTGTTTTCTTCATTTCTGTCTGCCCAAAAAGTGACATTATTGAAAATATCATCATTAAAAATGACGGGTTCCTGAGTGATATATCCGATTTTGCTACGATAAACATTCAAATCGGTTTCTGAAAGCATCTGGTTTCCATTGATCCATAGCTTGCCTTCCGAAGGAGGAAATAATCCTGCTATAATGTTGGCTAAACTGGTTTTACCTACACCACTTCCGCCTATAAAAGCAATGGAGCTGTTACAAGGAACATCGATGGATAGATTTTCAAAGATGATTCTTTCGTCATAACGAAGCGTGATATTTTGAACCGATATGTGCTTGATTTTCTCTATCGATTTATCTCCTGTTTGCTCGCAAGAAGAGTGCATCTCCGATTGAAGTTCCGAAATAGATTCAAAGCTACCTAGATTCGTTACAAATCCCTGCCAGGAACCCTGCATGGAAGACAAATAAATCAGGGCTCTATAGAAAAAGAGCAAACTGACTAAAATAACGTCCATGGAACCGTCCATTAACTTGATCTGGACAAAGATGACGGCGACAATGATAGCCACCATTAATGGCTCCCTTAAACCTTCCATAATAGCATCATTCCGGCCGATTTTTACTCCTAATCTTTCAGAATTAAATACAATTTGCCGGATCCGTGAGAAATATATTTTCAGTTTACCCGTCACTTTCAGGTACTTGAAGTGGTTTATCGCTTGGATCAAATATCCGTTATAGTCGTTTCCTTGTTGACTGATTGACTTGGATATACGACCGGTTTTTTTGAACAGGTATTGGTACAAATAATTGGAAATTCCACTTCCGATGCACACAAAAATTGCAAATTTCCAATCGGCGACAAATGCGAGTAATACATAAGTAAAAAGTAATACGGAAGATTGTAGCGTTGTAAAAAAATTTGTCATTGCAGAAAATAACTTTCCGGATTCTCCTACCAATATATTCTGGATACGTCCGGCGTCTATTTTTAAAAATCCGGAATAACTGAGCACTTCTAAATCGTCCAGTAATTGATTTCGTATTTTTGTCAAAAAAATAAACCGGATGAATGTGAAATATTTTCTTTGAAAAAATTTGAAAATTCCTTTGATCAGAAAAAGAAATAAAATGAAAATCAGAACCGTATCCAAATTAATTGAAAGTCCTAAAAAAGAAATAAAATCAGTCAGAAATTTCAGGTTTCCTAATGATTCTCCTGCAATGGAACTTCCCGATACAGAGCTTAATAAAGGGATGAAAAGCGCTAAAGCAAAGCTGTCTAACAACCCCACTCCGATACTTACAAAAATAAATAGATAAAGGTGGTTTCCTATCGTTTGATGAAAAAAAGAAAAATATCTCCAAAAAGATTTATGAAACATTATTTGAAAGAACTTTTTATTTTGTTTTTAAGACTCCTTTTAGATCGTATAATAGACCGTTGTCTAATTTTAGATCTTTAAATGCTGTATGCCCTACGGCTAAGATGACGACATCGAAATTCTTTTCGGGCATGTTATTTAGTATTTCAATGTTGTATTCGTTCCTGACTTCCTGAATATCTGCCCAAGGATCATATACGGTAATCTCTATACCATATTCTTTTAATGAATGAATGAGATCTACGACTTTTGTGTTTCGAACATCCGGACAGTTCTCTTTGAAAGTGATTCCTAAGATCAATATTCGAGCGCCTTTAACCGGGATCTCGTTTTTAATCATCATTTTTATAACCTGTGAGGCAATATATTCTCCCATACTGTCATTGATCCGGCGTCCGGCTAGGATGATTTCAGGGTGATAACCATACTCTTGTGCCTTTTGAGCCAAATAATAAGGATCGACTCCAATGCAATGTCCGCCGACTAAACCCGGTTTGAAATCAAGAAAATTCCATTTGGTCCTTGCTGCTTCCAATACAGCATGAGTATCGATATCCATGCGATCGAATATTTTCTTCAATTCGTTGACAAAGGCGATATTGATGTCTCGTTGCGAATTTTCAATCACTTTGGCTGATTCTGCAACTTGAATCGATGGGGCAAGATGTGTTCCTGCTACAATCACAGAACGGTAGACCGAATCGATTTTTTGTGCGATTTCGGGAGTTGAGCCGGAAGTGATTTTTATGATTTTCTCGATGGAATGTTCTTTGTCGCCCGGATTAATACGTTCGGGAGAATAACCGGCAAAAAAATCGGTGTTGAATTTTAATCCGGACATTTTTTCTATCACGGGAAGACAATCGTTTTCTGTTGCTCCGGGATAGACCGTAGACTCATAGACGACAATATCTCCTTTGCGAATTACCTGTCCGACGATTTCACTGGCGCTGATCAATGGTGCCAGATTGGGTCGATTGTGTTTATCTACAGGAGTAGGGACAGTGACAATATAAAAATTACAGTCCCGGATATCGTCAAGATGAGTGGTACAAAAGAGACCATTTGTTTGAGAATGAAATGAATTGTCCTGAACGAGAACAGATTGCAGGATTGCATCGGAAACTTCCAATGTATGATCGTGTCCGGACATTAATTCTTTTACTCTTATTGGATTGATGTCAAAACCGATTACAGGATATTGGGTGGCAAATAAGCGTGCTAAAGGAAGTCCGACATAACCAAGTCCGATGATTGCTATTTTTAGATGATTCATTTGGGTAAAAATTTGTTGATTTTCCAGTACCATTCTACTGTTTCTTTCAGTCCTTGTTTCACATTGTACCGAGGAGTATAACCCAATAACTTTTTTATTTTTTCTATACTTGCTAATGAATGGGGTATATCTCCGGTCCGGTTAGGGCCGTGCTCGATTTTTATTGTTGCAACTTCCGGATCAAAAATAGATAAATATTCTTGCAGATAGCCGGTTAATTGATTCAAAGTCGTACGTTCTCCGTAAGCTACATTATAAACTGTATTCAATGCTTCCGGATTATTGGTGTGTAGTGCCAGCAGGTTTGCTTCTATTACATTGTCGATATATGTAAAATCACGAGAATATTCGCCGTCCCCATTGATGATGGGAGATTCATGATTCATCAATTGAATGATAAATTTAGGAATAACAGCGGCATAGGCTCCTTCCGGGTCTTGACGGCGACCGAAAACATTGAAATACCTTAATCCGATACATTCCAAGCCGTAAATTTTTGAAAAAACATCGGCATATAATTCGTTTACATACTTTGTAATGGCATAAGGAGAGAGTGGTTTTCCTATCACATCTTCAACTTTAGGAAGAGTGAGAGAATCTCCATATGTAGACGAACTGGCTGCATAGATAAAGCGCTTTACATGAGCATCACGAGCTGCGACCAGCATATTTAAGAATCCGGAAATATTAACTTCGTTGGAGGTTATAGGATCTTTGACGGAACGAGGAACCGACCCTAATGCAGCTTCGTGTAATACATAATCCACACCTTGGCAGGCTTTGTGACAATCTTCAGGATTCCGAATGTCTCCAACAATCAACTCAAAACGGGGGTGGTTAGTGTATGTGTTTATATTCTCCGGTTTCCCTGTTGAAAAATTATCCAGACAAACGACTTTGTAATCCTTTTTTAATAATGTTTCACAAAGATTAGATCCAATGAATCCCGCTCCTCCGGTAACCAATACTTTCATATTTTTCGAATGTTATGGTAAACCAAAGGTTCTTCACTCCCATTGTGGAACGAATAACCTTTTTTATTATAGTCGGTTAGCTTAGTCTGAAATAAAAGTGAAATTCAGCTAGGCTTTTTTATTATCTGATTCAATGCCACACTGACTGTTATTCCCAATTGTTCCAGGTGTAACAGTAATTGTGTTTTCCCAATTCGTTTTATTTTTCCGGAAATATCTTTCAAAGGTCCGCATGCAATTAATACTTCTTCTGAAACAGAATAAGTTAACTCATGGGCTTTGATTTGTTCCAAAAAAGAACGAATGGCTTCAATTTCTTTTTCTCTGACAGTCGCCGGGCTTCCATCATAGTATACAATCCGGGAAACTCCCGGAATTTGTAATAATGAAAGTAAGATCAGATCATTTGTTTTGACAAAAATGTAAGAAGAAAAAAGAGGAATTTCTACTAGTTTAATCCGGTCCGACCATTTACGTGGAGACAAGTGAAGCGGTAAGAAAGTCTCTATGCCGAGTCGCTTTAATCGTTCCTCCACTTGCTTTTCAGAACGGGATGCAGTATATAGTACATACCAGTCTTTAGTCTTCATTATGATAATAATTGTGTTTATAATCGCCATAACCATATTTGCCGGATTGGGAGGTGGCATTCAAAACACAAGTCAGATTTTTTAATCGATGATTTTTATATAATTCTTGAATATCTTTCAAAATATATTTATTGGTATAATTTTCACGCACGACATAAATACAAGCGGACGTAAACTGATTGATACGAAAGACATCAGCAACTAATCCTAAAGGGGCGGTGTCTAATATGATGTAATCATATTTTCCTTTTAATTCTTCAAATAATTTTTCCAAACGCGGAGAATCTAATAATTCTGCAGGGTTAGGAGGGAAATTTTTTGTTGGAATAATATCCAAATTTTTATGCAAACAACCGGAAGTGTCGATTATCTCATTAACCTGAGTGTCTGAGTCGGAGAGATAAATGGCCAATCCTTTTTCTACATTGAGGTCGACGACTTGATGCATTTGAGAGCGACGCATATCTAAATCAATCAATAATGTTTTTTTTCCGGAAGTTGCTAAGCTTAGAGCAAGATTCCTTGAGAAGAAACTCTTTCCTTCTCCGCTAACCGTGGAAGTGACAATAACAACCTTGTCTTTTTGACTTCCTCCGGTAATGAAATTCAGATTGGAACTGATGAGCCTGAACTTTTCAGCCATCCCGGATCTGAGTTTTAATACAGGAAAAGGATCATTTCCTTTTACTTTAGGAATTTCTCCGAGAAATGGAGCTTTGACAGCATTTGTCAGTTGTTTTTTACTCCTTAATTTAGTGTCGAGTAAATTTTTGGTATATACGATTGATATGGGAATGACAAGTCCAGCCAATAGGCCCATAAGGTAAATCTGGTTGCTATTCGGACTTATCGGGGTCATGGAGTAACTGGCTTTATCCAATATTTTTGCGTTTGGAGTTGCCAGCGCCATGGATAATCCTGTTTCTTCTCGTTTTTGTAATAAATAGATGAAAAGAGATTCTTTGATTTCTTTCTGGCGGTATAAGTCCCTTAATTCAATTTCTTGTGTCGTCAGTATGCGCGTTTTACTTGCATACAAATTGCCTTGCTTCCGAAGTTCTTGGGTTGTCAATTGTAAGCTGGCATCAGAAATACGGATCCCTTTTAATAAGTCTTCCTTGAGTGTCTGAACCTTTGCATTATACTCTTTCAGTTGTGGGTTTTCGGCTTTCATCCCTGCTGTAGCATTGTTTTTTTCTGCCATCTCCTGATTGTACTTGCTTACTAAATTGAGTATGGTTGGATCTGTAAGTCCAACGTTCGCAGGTACTATATTATTCGTATTTTCAGGATTATTTAGGAAGTCTTTCGTAAATTTCAATAAATTCAACTGGATTTCTTTTTCTGCTATTTGAGAATTATAATCATTTGTTTTAGAGAGAAAAAGCTGTGTCTCGGTATTGATATCTGTGACTCCTTGTGATTGTTTGTAATCGCCTACATTTTTTTCTGCAGAACCTAATTCTCCGGAAATAATAGCTAATCGCTCATCGATGAATTGATTCGTATTGGTCGCCGTAAAATTTTTCTCTTCAATGGTTTTTTGATTGTAAATATCGATGAGAGCATTCACAAAATCTTTTCCTTTTTCCGGACAAGGCGTAACCAGGGATACATTGACTACGCAAGAGACTCTGTTGAGTGGCTTAACATTTACGTTAGGAAGATCCTGTGGATGATTTATTCCGACAATGATAGGATAACGAGCCGATCCCCACGGATTTGATTGAATGGATAAAATGCCCCAGGGAGAATGGAATTGTTCATCGAATTGGACTATTTTTTTGAAATTCTGTTTGTCTGATTCTATAACCAAGGCGTTCCCTGAAATTTTACTTATAGTGAAATAGCCGGCGCTTACAAAATCAATAACAGAAACAAATACCGGAGAATTTTTATAAATCTCATTGTCTTTGATTCTTCCTTCTTTATAATAGGAGACTCCGAAGCCAAGGCTGTCTACTGTACTTTTACGTAATTCTTTGGAGAGAAGAAACTCTATTTCATTGTCCAGGTTTTGTGTCTGAGTCACAATTCCTAAGTCATTGAATGTGCTGACATCAACTCCTGCCTGATTTTTTTCTCCTTCCTTGATGATAACTTTGGCTGATACATAGTACTGGGGTGTTGTATACCTCAAATAAGCAAAAGCTGAACCGATGCATACAATCAGGGAAATAAGAAATAAAGGCCAGTATTTTAGATAGGAAACAATTATTTCGATAAAAGAGTGCTCTTCTTTTATTGTGTTGCTGGAATTCGTACTTGAGACTTGCATAATGATTGCTTTATTTGGAAAACAAGACTACTATTGCCGTGGCGAAAGAGATGATGGATATCACAAACGATACGTTTCTGTAAGCCGAAGAAGAAGAATCCATTTTGGCTTTGTTGGGTTTCACATAGACGATATCATTTTGTTGTAAAAAGAAATGAGGCGAAAAGAAAATTTCAGGAGAAGTCATGTCCATCTTGAAAAATTCTTTTTTTCCGGAAATGACGCGGCAAATCATCACATCTTTTCGTTCTCCGTTAATTGTTAAGTCTCCAGCCATGGCTATGATTTCGGGAAGAGATATTTTTTCGTTTTCGATAAGATAAGTGCCTGGATTTCTAACTTCTCCGAGGACAGTTATTTTGTAATTCATAAAACGAATATTGACAATGGGATTTTCAGCATACTTTTCCGAAATCTTTCCTTGCAACAGGTTAATGGCTTCCGCTTTTGTAAGTCCTGCTAATTTTATTCTTCCCAGTACGGGAAAATTGATATACCCCTCTTCGTCAATCAGATAGCCTGATAAATTAGATCCGTTATCCATGGAAGAATTATTGAAAATTTCTACGGCCTGAGGGTTGGCTGCATATACTTTGATTAGCAGATTATCATTAGGAGCAATGCGTATGCTGTATTTGGATGAATCGTTTTCGTATACGTATTCAGGAATCTTATCTGTATCTTGGAAGTATACAATGTTTTTTTTTGAACTGCAAGAAAAGAATAGGGTCAAAAGAATAATTAAAAAACATTGTGGTAAAATCCTTGAATTCATAAGATTAATTTATTTGAATGCGCCAAACTTAGAATCGCAAAATTAGATATTTTTTTTTATATAGCAAAGGTATAAGATAAAAAAGAAATTATTTACCGATTAAACGCACGGTCTCTACTTTCAACAAGCGTTCTTTTAATAGGGGAGCGTCTCCTTTGCGAATACGTAAAGCCATTTCACAATCCATTTCAAATTGCTGTGAAATGATTTGCGGATTGTCTTCTTTGACGATTCGCATGATGCTATTTAAAAAAGGGTATTCAAAAGTGATGACAATGTCTTCATCAACCGTTTTTTCAATGATTTCTGCATGTTCTACGGCATCCTGAGCGGCTGCCCGATAGGCGACAATCAATCCGCTTGTTCCCAATTTTACTCCGCCAAAATAACGGATGACAACAATCAGTATATCCGTTAATTCATTGGAGTTGATGACTCCAAGGATGGGTTTCCCTGCTGTGGAAGAAGGTTCTCCGTCATCGTTGACCCTGTAATTCGTCCGATCATTGCCAAGCATATACGCCCAGCATACGTGGCGTGCATCGTAGTACTGCTTACGATAAGACTCTACACATGTCTTAGCCTCTTCCGGTGTTGTTACCGGAATGGCAAATGCGATGAACTTGCTTCGTTGTTCAGTAATGTATCCCTCTGCTGTTTTCGCTATCGTTTTGTAGCTGTCTTGCATACTCGTTTCGTACAATTACTTTTGAACCGGTATCAGGGTATACGTTTTCCCTTTTTCTGTTGTAAAATCAATGGTGTAGTATGTTTTTTGTTGATTTGTTAACAGATCTGTTTCGTTGTTGCATTGAGGCTTTCCTGGGTCTACAACTTTGAAAAACAAATTAGGGTTTTCTCCGGAAGCTGACTTCACTGGAATGTTTTTCAAGCCGACTGGTCCGGCAGTTCTCAATCGGCAATTTCCTCCTAAAGTAGAGGTTATTGTTGCTCTTTTGATCTGGCCGTTTTCCCATTCCAGGTCTACGATGAATCCGCCTCTGGCTTTTAGTCCTTTGATTTTCCCTGATTTCCAGCCGGATGGTAGAGCCGGGAGTAAGTGGATAAATCCGGCATGGCTTTGTAGAAGCATCTCTGCAACTCCTGCCGTAAACCCGAAATTTCCATCGATTTGGAAAGGAGGGTGTGCATCTAACATATTAAGATACAATCCGCCGCCATTGTACTTTATTTCTCCGAAATCAATCGGACGAAATAAGTTTTTGATGATTTTCGCAGCATGATCTCCGTCTAATAAACGAGCCCATAAATTGATTTTCCAACCCATCGACCAACCGGTAGCTTCATCTCCCCGGATTTCCATCGAGCGCATGGCGGCTTGGCTTAATTCGGGATAATAGGAGGAATGGATTTGATTCCCTGGATATAGCCCATACAAGTGGGAAAGATGACGGTGTTGAGGTTCCGCTTCTTTAAAATCATACTGCCATTCTTGTAGTTGCCCCCGGGAGCCGATGCGGTATGGCAGTAGCTTTTTTAGTTTGTTTTTCAGTTCCATCCGGAAATCAGGGTCTATATCGAACAATTCGGACGTTTCTACGGTACGCGTAAAAAGTTCGCGAATCATAGACATATCCATGGTACAACCCATACTGACGGAAGCTTTTTTCCCCTCTTTCGTAATAAAAAAGTTTTCAGGAGACGTGCTGACAGGAGTCACTAAATATCCATCTTTATTTTCGATCAACCAGTCTGCGAAAAATTCCGAAGCGCCTCTCATCAACGGATAAGCTTCATTTCTCAAAAAAATCGTATCTCCCGTAAAAGTTGCATGTTCCCATAAGTGACTACATAACCAGGCACCTAACATCGGCCAGTAGGAAGCGACCGGATTCCCATCGTTAGGGTAGATATCCCTCCAGATAGATGTATTGTGGTGTCCGACCCAGCCATTTCTTTTATACATGTTTTTTGCAACTTCCGACCCGTTTATTGCTATTTCTTTGATCATTTGAATCAATGGCTGATGGCATTCGCTGAGGTTTGTCAGTTCTGCCGGCCAATAATTCATTTCAGTATTGATATTCATCGTGTAAGCCCCATTCCAGGGTGGAATAACTTTATCGTTCCACATTCCCTGCAAGTTTAAAGGTTGTCCACCCGGACGAGAACCACTGATCATCAGATAACGGCCATACTGAAACAGGTTAGTAATCAATCCGAAATCGGTCAATTCTTTTTTTGCGGCAGTCAGACAAAGTCGCCTGTCGCTTGGGATCGTATCGAGTGCTTTTGATGCAGGCATGCTGAAATCGACCCGATTAAAAAGCGATTGATAATCATTGAGATGGGTGTTTTTAAGCGTTTCGTAACTCTTTGTCATCGCTTTTTTTATTGTCTCTTCTGATTTTCGAACGGCATCGATTCCTTCTTTGGAAGGACTTTTGTCAAATCCGTTGAAACTGGTTGCTGATGAAAGAATGAACACAATTTCATTGGTATCGGAAATTCTTAATCCGGTTGCTTCTTGCCTGAATCGAGCTCCAGGAGCTATGACTTTTATGGAGGCATTAAAATAAGTGCCCATCCCCTGTATTTCATCTCCGTAAAGGACCTGTTTATCGAACTTACGGCTACCGTCCGGATTAAATAATTCCGGGTGCTTGGACTGAAAACCCCATTCTTCGATTTGTCGGAGCGTTCTTCTTTCTACATATCCTGGCGCTTGCCCGTTCAAAGAAATTCCGTTTGACGCAACTTGTTGTTTGGCAGTAGGATGTACGGAGGAAAGGGCGATCGTTAAATCCAATCCGGCTTTTTTATCCGATTTAATCCGCATGACAATAACATCGTCAGGGTGGGAGGCAAATACTTCACGGCTATAATGTGTCCCATTTTGAGTATATGAAATGCGTACCATGGAATTTTTCATATCCAGTTCCCGCTTATAGCCGGTGACTTGTCCTTGAACATGGTTTTGTATATGCCATTCTCCGAGAGGCTGATAACTCTGATGCAACCGCCCCATCCAATTTTTCAATAAGAAATCGGAGGCTTCTGCATATTTTTCAGCATTCAATAGCGATACAACAGTGTCGTATGTTGTTGTGATATCCAGACCTTTCCACACAGTAGCCGGTTCCCCGCTATATAAAGTGTTGTCGTTGAATTGAATTATTTCGTTGTCGACTTTCCCGTAAACCATAGCGCCTGTATGGCCGTTCCCAATAGGAAGCGCTTCATTCCAGTTGGCTGCAGATTGACGATACCACCACTTGAGGGAGTGGTTTTGTGCCGAAGTACAGTGGACAAAAGGCACACTAAGAATGATAGTTACTAAAAATAACTTAATATATAACTCAACGTATACTTTATGACTCATTGCGGTTCTTATTTAAACTGCAAAAATATAAAAATAAAATTACAATTCCCACTGAAACAATTCTGCGGCCAGCAATTGAAAATCCTTCTCTGTCTCAAGAGATTGATTGATAGCGTCATAGTATATTCCCAGCTCTGTCAGATAATTAATAAGCGAGATTTCTCCTTTATCCAATGCCTTTTTCAGTAACTCTGAATTATTGATGTTTTGTAGAGTCGTTTTGTATGAATTGGAAATTTTTTGCAGGTTTTGCGCTTTCTCATAGGCTGCTTTTATCCGGTTGTAGGATTGTAACTCAGTGTCTTGTTGCAGTTGCTGATAAGCCTGTGTTTGCTTTTTGATATGCTTAACTGTATTTTTATTTTCCCAAAGAGGAATGGATACGCCTACAGTGATTCCCTGGAATTGATCATTCATTACCTTTTCACTCATATATCCGGCAGAAAACTTAGGTAAATTCAATGATCGCTGTAATTTCTCATTTTGTTTACTCAGTTCAATTTCCTGTTGTATGAGTTGAAGGCTCAGGTTCTTATCTTTTGAGGTGTTATACCATGACTCAAAGTCATTGAGAAGAATCGGTAAAAATTCAGAATGATCGAAAGAAGTGCGATTACCGCCGTTGAGTGCAGTCAATTCTGCGATAAGTAAATCCCTGTTAGCCTTGTTTGTTTCTGTTGCTTTCCGGGCATTTAACAGATTCAACTGTGCCTTATTCCGGTCTAAAACGTTAGCTTCTCCTTTGTCGAATTGAGTTTGATAAGCCTGGGCTATTAGATTTGCATGGTCCAACCGTTTTTGATATTCCATATCCAGTGCGTTGTAGTAAGCTAATTCAATACATATTTGCTTGGTACGCAGTAGAATATTTTTTCTTTCAATCTGGTATCTCATCTCTGCCTGATCGTTTTTTCTTTGTGATAACCGGCTTTTATGATGGTAGGTCGTTGGAAAATCAAAACGTTGTGTTGCACTGAAATCCACACGGTCTCCGATTTCATTTTTATTTCCCCAGAGATAATGGAATTCTACTTCCGGATTCTCCAGGTAAATTCCGGTTTTATTCCCGATCTTTTCAGCTTCAACTTGTTGTCTTAAAGCTGCAAGTCCGGTATTATTTTGTTCGATCTGTTGTAAGACAGGCTCAAAAACAGCCTGTGCCATACCTGTTTGTGTCAACAGACTAAGTACAAAGACAGGTGCTGTGAACTTTATACACGCCCTTACCTTTTTCATTGGGATTCGTCGATTTAATAATGGATCCAATATCTTCATTTTTTTCATTTCTTTCTGTTCATTAGTTCATAAATAATCGGGACAATATAAATATTAAGTAATGTTGAAGTAAACAATCCTCCGACAATCACTATTGCCATCGGACTTTGGATCTCATTTCCGGGCTTCCCTCCGTTGAAAACCAGTGGAATAAGAGCTAATCCCGCAGTGAGAGCCGTCATTAAGATCGCATTCAGGCGATCGGCAGAACCTTCAATAATCGTTTCCTGCAAACTAATGCCTTGTTTGTATAAATTTTTGTAGTTGGATATCAGCAAGATACCATTTCTTGTAGCAATTCCGAACAACGTAATGAATCCGATAATGGATGGAATACTTACGACGCCGGAAGAAAGGAACACAGCAAATACTCCTCCGATAAGAGCCATCGGCAAGTTCAGTAAAATGATTCCGGCCAGTTTAATGTTTTTGAATTCCTGGTACAATAACAAGAAAATAATACCTATTGAGAGTAAAGAAGCGATCATCAATGTTCGTGATGCGTGTTGAGCATTTTCGAATTGACCTCCATATTCGATCCGATAGCCTTCCGGTAATGTAATTTGTTGTGAAATCGTTTTTTGTATGTCTTTGACGGAACTGCTCAAATCGCGCCCGGCCACATTGACAGAAACGACTATTTTACGTTGGACATTTTCTCTGCTGATCGCATTGGGGCCTGTAACTGATTTTATTTCAGCAACTTCTTCCAAGGGGACTTTACTCCCGTTCTCGGTGTCGATCAATGATGACCGAATCCCTTCAATGGTGTTGGTATAACTACTGTCTAGCTTCAGGATCAGATCGAAACTGCGTTGTCCTTCGTATATTTCACTTAGTTTTTTACCTGAAAATGCCAGAGATACATAATTGTTAAATGCTTCAGTTGTAATTCCGTAACGAGCCATCATGTCCCGATTCGCCTGGATCTGGAGTTGAGGTATTTCCGTTTGTTGGTCTACGCTTACATCTACGAGTCCTTTGGTATCCGAAATTGCATTTTGAATCTGATTGCCCAATCTAAATAGTTGGTTTAAGTCATTTCCAAATATTTTAATCGCAATGTTAGCTCGGGTTCCGGATAGCATGTGATCGATACGGTGCCCCAAAGGTTGTCCCACGGTAGTTGCAATTCCCGGTATTTCAGCTAATTTTTGCCGGACATCAGCCATAAACTCTTCCTGCGATCGTTTTTTCAAGCTGTAATTGACGTCAATTTCAGCTCCGTTAGTAGACTGAGAGTGCTCGTCCAGTTCTCCTCTTCCGGTTCTTCTGGTGGTGGAAGTAACTTCCGGGATACTCAATAATTCTTTCTCCATCAGATTGCCGATCCGGTCGCTTTCATTGAGTGAAATCCCTGGTTTGCAAACGGCAGAGATAGTCAAGGCGCCTTCATTGAATTCAGGCAAAAAACTCCTGCCCATAGTGATGAAAAGGACGATTGCTGCAATAAGTAAGCCTAAAGAGGGGAGTAATACCATTTTTTTATGATTGAGCACTTTAATTAATGACTCCCGGTATAACTTCGTCAAACGGGAAGCTACCCAACTTTCTTTTATGTTTTTATTCAGGTACTTACTGTCGGAGAGTAAAAGCTTACAAAGTAATGGTGTTATAGTCATCGCGACGAGTAAAGACATGAAAAGCGAAATGATATAGGCGATTCCGAGAGGTTTAAGCATACGTCCTTCCATCCCTGTCAGGAAGAATAACGGAATAAATGCCACAATAATAATCAAGGTTGCATTTAAAATAGACGCTCTGATTTCACGCGAAGCATCGTATACGACAGCGAAAGCGGATTCTCGTTCTTCTTTAGGTTTCAAATGATTTTGTTTCAGTCGTTTGTATACATTTTCAACGTCGATGATCGCATCGTCGACCAATGAACCGATTGCAATACACATTCCACCCAAACTCATCGTATTGATATTCATTCCCAGTAATTTCAAAACAATAATCGATCCTAAAAGAGACAGCGGGATTGCAATAACGGAAATGATTGTTGTCCGGAAACTGGCAAGAAATACAAAAAGAATGATAATGACCAATATAGCACCTTCAATCAAAGCATGTGACACATTTTTAACGGAAGTTTCAATAAAATCGGCCTGACGAAAAATTTTAGTATCCATCTTTATATCCGGAGGAAGTGTTTTCTGCAATTCGGCCAGATTTTTTTCGATGTTGCGAGTGACATTTAAAGTGTTGATATTCGGCTGTTTTGAAATAGAGATGATAACAGCCGGCTTGGCATTGTGTGAAGCGGTACCCATTTTTACGGCGCTTCCGATCTGCACTTTTGCAACATCACTCAAATAAACAGGTTTTCCATTGTTCATTTTTACCAGTGAACGCCCCAGAACTTCCGGGTCTGATGTACGGGCAATCCCTCTGATGGTGTATTCATTTCCATATTCTCTGACAATTCCTCCGGAAGAATTATCACTGATGCTTTTACATACTTCTGTCAGCTCATTCATGTTGACTTTATAATACCGCATGAGCTGTGGATCTGCTAATACCTGATATTGTTTGTAATCTCCTCCGATGATTGTAACCTGTGAAACTCCTCCTGTGGCCAGGATAACCGGACGGACAGTCCATTCGGCCAACGTCCGCAAATCGATCATGGAAGTGGAATCCGATTGTAACCCTACAAACAGAATCTCGCCCATAACACTTGACTGAGGAGCTAAAACAGGCTGTACCCCGGCCGGCATGGAGGTTGTTAATGTAACCATTTTTTCACTGACAATTTGCCGGGCTTTGAAAATATCGGTACCCCAATCAAATTCAACCCATACAAACGAATAACCCTGCATGGAAGCGGAACGGACTCGTCGTACGTCTGTGGCGCCGTTCACTGCTGTTTCTATAGGAAATGTAACCAGTCGCTCTACCTCTTCGGATGCCATTCCTTCAGCATCGGTCATGACGACAACCGTAGGGGCCGTCAAATCCGGAAATACATCGATGTCCATTTTTTCCATGGAATATATTCCGGCAACTATCAATATGATAGCAGACAACAGGATAAATAACCTGTTGTTCAACGAAAAGCTTATTATCTTATTCAGCATAATTTTTTCTTTATTTTTAATGAACATGCCCTGCATGCGGATCCAACACTCCGGAAGACTCTGCTAATTTGACAGAAATTGCCCCTTTAACAACAACACGCTCATCTTTAGATAGCCCGGAAATAATTTCTGTGCGAATCCCATCATTCACACCGATTTTAACTTCTCTTTTTTCAAAAGATTCCGGAGTAACCTGAACAAATACGTAGAAAGTCCCTTGGTTTTCGATCAGTGATTCTTTCGGAAGACTCAATACAGGCCTGTCTGATTTTGCTTTGATGTATATCTCAACAAAGCTTCCGGGAATAAAACCGGCTTTATTATCGATCTGAAAATTGACAGGAATGAGGTAATTATTTTCATTGACGGATTTTCCGTAGGAAAGAATTCTTCCGTTGAGGCTTTCCAATGTGTGGGTCACAGGGTCATTCAATTTCCGGATATTGGCAGAAGTCACAAACGGAAGTAAAGAAGCATATTTGGATTGAACATCCGCTTTCAATAATAGCGACTTGTTTTTTGAGACGCTTACTAATGGTTGCCCTGCTTCTACATATTGTCCGTTAGCGACATAGAGTTGTTTTACATATCCGCTGACGGGACTTGATACCCGTTGTCCGTTTCCTGAAAAGTTTTTATAAAGATTGTCGTATACTGCTTTGGCTGTTTCGTGTTCTGTTTTGATTTGCAGGAATTCTTTATCCGATATGATCTTATCTTTAATCAAGTCTTGTGCCCGGGCATAATCCGCTTGGGCTTTGGCATAATTACTTTGTGCTTCGCTTAATTTGACATTGACACTGTTTTCGGCCATTCCTGCACCTGAAACAGAAAATAATTCCTGTCCTGAAGCCACGTTCTTACCTTCTACAATTGAATTACCGGAAAATAACACAATTCCTGACGCACGGGCGGAAATAACCGTTTCGTCTGTCTGGTCAGACAAAATTTGTGCCGTCGTCTTGAGAACTTGTCCTATCGGTTCAAATGCGGGTAAACTTGTTGCGAAATCAATTTTTGATGCTTGTTTTTTGGTGAAAGTAATAGCTCCGGCAGATACTTGATCCGTATTCTCTTCATCAGAAGTATGCTCGTGTTCATGGTTACATTCACTTCCATGCTCATGCTCATGCTCGTGATTATGTTCATGCTCGTGATCACATCCATCCCCATGTTCATGCCCCTGAGACTGCTCCTGCGGATGTTCATGAGATTGTTCCTGATTGTGTTCGTGCTTATGTTGACACGATATAATTAACATGCAATAAACTGCAAGTATGAAAAATAATTTCTTCATTGTTTGTAGATGAAAAATAAAAGTTGAAATTTTAATATGAATCTCTCGCTTAGATATTTTCTAAGCTTACGGACTAAAACCGATGGTTTTAGATATTCAAAAACGGAGGAGCGCGTAAACCAAGATTTTGACTTACAAAATCGGAGTGGTATGAGATTAAATAGGGTGGTTGTCGTAATATTCGAGAATCTTCGGGAATAGAAAGATCATAATTGATGATGAATAAAACGGCTTGCAGTAAGTTGGGGTCGTGGCTATGAAAACAGTCTGGACATTGATGATCTGTCTTTTGGTTCAGGTCATGGATAATAACAAATTCATCCAGAACACATGAACCCTCTTTTTCTGAGTGATTGTGATGATTACAACAGTTATTTTCATGCTCTTCCTGGGCTGGATCGTCGTGGGTACAACCGGAATGTGTCATATCTGCCGTAAAACAAGGAATATTGTCGTGATGATGATGTGGTACAATAATGTGACTCAATATAAGAATATTGATAATCAATAAGAACGATATGATTCCGATCTTTTTTACTTTCATATTATACTTCACTCAAGGTACAAAGATAATGTTTTTTTAGAAAGAATATCTTAATTTGATGGAATATTCGTTATTGTATGTCCTTTTTTGGGTTAATGGTTGAATATATTCGACTGCTAATGTGATCTTTCGGTAGACATTATAACCGAATTCGATATCGATCGGAATATCCCAGGTATGGCTTATGAAGTCGTATGTCCATGTAGCATAATATCCTATATACCAGCGTTTAGTCCAATAATCGATATTGGGGGAAATCCCTAATACACTGATATGATTGCGCTCCGATTGTCCTGCAAAATCAAAGCGATAATCCACCCCGAACAAGAACGTACCGATAGTCTCTTGGGGTCGACCAAAGAAGTAAATGATCCCCAACTCCGGACGCATCTGCCATTTTCCACTACCCAGTGATCGGTCGGTAGCCGTCGGAAATGTTATTTCTCCTCCATATCCGGCATACCAGTTCTTGAATAAAGGAGTTGCATGCAGCAACCGGACTTTAATATCGGAAAGTCCGAAAATATTTTCTCCTGAAGTGTTTGTGTTAGCTGTAGGTAACTCGATCCTCAAGTGATAAGAACTATTGAATGTTTTTGCTGCCCGGATGACATACGAATTAAAATAATCTCCATACAACAGATCTTGCCGATCGAAACGCGGCTGTATAAACGTGAAATTCTTATAAGGGTAAGGATACACCTCTCCGCTACGAGCAATGTGTTGATTATTATCCTGACTGCTTGCCGAATGACATAAACAGAATAATACCGTAAAAAAGATAATTGTTTTCAATAGGAGAAAAAAAGAATCTCTAAGCATGAATTTATTGTTTTATTTATAACATTGACTGGAAATAAAATGTTTTAAAATCAATTTGTTTATGAAGAAGAGTGATTTGACACAGGGATAAAATGGATATCCTGGGATTATTTTTTTTGAAACTTATGAGATGGCTCTCGATAAAAAATTTAACTTTGCAGCATGTTTTAAAATTAAAATTCCGAAAAATGAAGAAGAAAAGAGCAGCGATTATAGGGTATGGGAACATTGGTCAATATGTCCTGGAAGCGATTGAAGCCTCTCCTGATTTTGAATTGGCCGGGATTGTCCGTCGGAATCCTGTTGAAAAACCTTCAGAAATAGCTCAACTGGAAGTTGTTGATGATATTTCAAAATTAAAAGATGTCGATGTGGCTATCCTTTCTACGCCGACAAGAAGTGTGGAACAACAAGCTAAAAAAATCCTTGCTCTGGGAATCAATACGGTTGATAGCTACGATATCCATGGCGGGATCGTTGATCTTCGTCGAGAATTGGATCCGGTAGCCAAAGCATCCCAAACGGTTGCTGTCATCTCTGCCGGGTGGGACCCGGGTAGCGATTCTGTCGTCAGAGCATTAATGGAAGCAATTGTACCCAAAGGTATAACTTACACGAATTTCGGACCTGGAATGAGTATGGGACATACAGTGGCAGTCAAGGCTATCGATGGAGTCAAAGCGGCTTTATCAATGACCATTCCTACGGGAACGGGAGTCCATCGCCGGATGGTGTATGTCGAAGTGAAAGACGGATACGATTTCAATAAAGTCTCAGCTGCAATTCAATCCGATGATTATTTTGCTCATGATGAGACTCATGTAATGCAGGTAGACTGTGTGGATGACCTGATCGATAGGGGACATGGCGTAAACCTTGTCCGGAAGGGTGTGTCCGGAAAAACACAGAATCAATTACTGAACTTCAATATGCACATCAACAATCCGGCATTGACAGCTCAGGTTATGGTGGCAGCAGCCCGTGCAAGCTTTAAACAGCCGTCAGGGGCTTATACAATGATCGAAATTCCGGTCATCGATATGCTGTATGGAGATAAAGAAAGTCTCATTAAAAAATTAGTATAAAGAACTATGTTATCATCTATTACGTGGACTGTAGACCCGGTTGCTTTTACCATCCCCTTTATTGATAAAGAAGTCCGGTGGTATGGAATCGCTTTTGCGATAGGCTTTGCTCTGGGAGCTTATATCGTCAATAAAATCTGGAAAAATGAAAAGTTAAATGAAGAATGGTTCGATAAACTATTTTTCTATGTCATTATTTCTGCAACGATTGGAGCCCGGTTGGGACACTGCCTGTTCTATAGCCCGGAATATTATCTTGCTCATCCGATCGAGATATTTAAGATATGGGAAGGCGGACTTGCAAGCCATGGAGGAACACTGGGAATCATTATTGCAATCTATTTCTACTCGAAAAAAGTGACGCATAAAAGCATGCTGTGGACCTTAGACCGGTTGGTCGTTCCCGTTGGTTTTGTCGCAGCCTTGATTCGTATGGGAAACTTAATGAACCATGAGGTTTACGGGCATGAGACAACAGTCCCCTGGGCGTTTCGTTTCATTACAAATTTACATACATGGGAACGGGGAGCGAGCCCGATCTTTTCGCAACCCTCACACCCGACACAAATATATGAGGCGCTGTTTTATGTGCTGACAGGTTGTATCTGTATGTATTTGTACTGGAAAAAAGAAGCATATAAAAAACAGGGATTGATTTTTGGAATATTTCTTCTTGGAATATTTGTCTCCCGTTTCTTCATCGAATTCCTGAAAAACGATCAAGAGACTTTCGAAGCAGGTTGGATAATTAATATGGGACAGATTTTAAGCCTCCCGTTTATTATTGCTGGGGGATGGTGTGTGTATAAAGCATTAAAAAAATAAACGGCATGTTGAAACCAATAGAAATTAAAAAAGATTTATTTTACGTAGGAGTGAATGACCGGACTAAAGCCTTGTTTGAAAGCCTTTGGCCATTACCTAAAGGTGTCTCATACAACTCCTATTTATTGCGAGATGAGAAAACGGTGTTGATCGATACGGTAGATATATGTTATTCGGAAGTGTTTTTTCAAAAGCTGGAAACGGCATTGAATGGCAGAAAACTGGATTATCTGGTTATTAATCATATGGAACCGGATCATTCGGGATCGATCGGATTATTGAAAAAACAATATCCCGAAGTCCAAATCATTGGAAATGCGCGTACATTAGACATGGTTAAAGGCTATTACGGCGTAACCGAAAACCTGATTGCCATCAAAGATGGAGATGAGTTAAATACAGGTGTACATAACCTGAAGTTCTACCTTACTCCGATGGTACACTGGCCGGAAACAATGATGACTTACGAAACAAATGATGGCATTGTGTTTTCAGGAGATGCTTTCGGTACGTTTGGTACATTAGATGGCGGAGTTGTTGATACTCAGTTGAATCCGGATAAATATTGGGATGAGATGATTCGATATTATTCCAATATTGTAGGAAAATACGGAAACCCGGTACAAAAAGCATTGGCTAAATTATCGGAAATAGAAATAAACGTCATTTGTTCTACCCACGGACCTGTTTGGACTGTCGGAGAAAACATCAAAGAGGTATTGAGACTTTATGATAAAATGAGTCGCTATGAAGGCGACAAAGGTGTTGTCATTGCTTATGGAAGTATGTATGGTCATACCGAATTGATGGCGGAAGTGATCGCTGCGGAATTAGCGGAATTAGGAGTAAAGGATATTATCCTGCACAACGTTTCCAAACGGGATTTATCGTATGTCATCCGTGATATTTTCAAATACAAAGGACTGATTATCGGCTCTCCGACATATAACAACGATTTATTTCCCGGAATAGAATCTTTGATTTCTAAAATCCAGGGACGCGATATGAAAAATCGGGTGTTTGGATATTTTGGTTCGTACACATGGGCTGGAGCCGCAGTTAAGCGCATAGCCACTTTTGCTGAAACTTCCGGCTTTGAAGTGGCCGGAGATCCAGTTGAAATGAAACAAGCTCCTACGGAAACAACCATAGAGGATTGTATCGCTTTGGCCAGAGTAATCGCGGAAAAACTATGATTAATGTCGAAATAATAACTATCGGCGATGAGTTGCTGATAGGTCAGGTCGTTGATACGAACTCGGCCTGGATGGCTCAGGAACTGAATAAAATCGGATTTGATATCCGGTACAAGACGACTGTCGGAGATAATGAAAATGATATAGTGGATGCTCTTGGGCGTGCCTGTTCGAGAGCATCCGCTGTATTAATAACAGGAGGGATAGGACCAACGAAGGATGATATCACAAAACATACGCTTTGCCGTTTTTTCAATACAAGACTTATTTTTGATGATCGTGTATTCAATACACTGGAACAGATGATGAAAGCCAGTAATCGACAACTGAACGAATTGACTCGAAACCAGGCGTATGTGCCTGAAAATTGTACGGTTATTCAAAATCAGATGGGGACAGCTCCGATTACTTGGTTCGAGAAAGATGGAGTCGTCGTCGTGTCGATGCCCGGCGTCCCTTATGAGATGAAAAATGCAATGGAAAAAGACATCCTTCCTCGTTTACAGGTTCATTTCAAAGCGCATGATTCTATCCAGCATCTTACTTTTTGGGTTACCCATTATACGGAATCTTTATTGGCCATGCATCTGGAGCCATTTGAAGATAACCTGCCCGAAAATATTAAATTAGCCTATTTGCCTTCTTACGGATTGATCCGGTTAAGATTGACGGGCAGACATTCTTCTGAAAAAATATTGTCGAAACAGATGGATGAACAGCGTGTGAAATTACTGGAACTCTTGAAAAATGATATTCTTGCAGAAAAAGACCAACCTTTGGAAATGTTAATAGGAGAGGTGCTGTTGAAAAAAAAGATGACTTTGGCCACTGCGGAAAGTTGTACGGGTGGAAATATTGCACATCTCATCACATCCGTGCCGGGAAGTTCCCGCTATTTCAAGGGAAGTATTGTGGCGTATGCCAATGAGGTTAAACACGAACTACTGAATGTGTCGTCTGAAGACTTAGCCGATTTTGGAGCTGTGAGCGAACAGGTCGTTCGCCAAATGGCTTCCGGTGCTCTACAAACTTTGCACACCGATTGTGCTATTGCCACTTCGGGTGTTGCAGGCCCTGAAGGGGGAACCGCCGAAAAACCAGTCGGGACAGTTTGGATTGCAGTGGCATGTAAAGATAAAATCGTATCGAAACAATTTTATTTTTCTAAAAGCCGGGAAAATAATATCATCCGGGCAACAAACACCGGAATGTTGATGTTGCTGGATTTGTTACAGAAATAAAATAATTTAGTCGAACCGGATGGATTTGGCCGGAGATATTCTGGTTATTAAGTAGGAGGGACCGACCAGGATCAACAGCGAAAGTAAAAGTGTTCCTATATTGAGGGCTATGATATGCCAGATGTTGATGGATATCGGTACTGTTGAGACATAATAGGTTTCAGGATTGAGCTTGAATATACCGAAGTATTTTTGAATGAGGCAGAGACTAACTCCGATAAGATTACCCCAGAACAAACCTTTGCCGATTATAAAAGCGGAAATATAAAGGAATATTTTCCGGATATTCATGTTGTTTTCTCCCAGAGATTTTAAAATACCAATCATATTAGCCCGCTCCAAAATAATAATGAGGAGTCCGGAAATCATGGAAAACCCGGAAACAAGAAGCATCAATACAATGATAATAGCGACATTGGTATCTAAAACACCTAACCAGGCAAAAATCATTGGGTTTAATTGCTTGATAGAACGAGTATAAAAAATATTGTTATTGCGATCATGCAAATTGACCATATTCAGGTATAGATGATCTGTCGTTTGATCCAACTGATCATAATCACGAACCAATATTTCCACTCCGCTAACCTGATCGTCATCCCACATATTCAACTTGCGGACTTGTTTAATGTCTGCCAATATGAACAACTTGTCATATTCGATGAAGTTCGTTTGATAGATGCCGGCAATATGAAATTTGCGTGCCCGCATTTCATCTTGGATAAAATAAGTGAAAAAAGAATCTCCTACGTCTAAAAGCATTTTGTCTGCCATCGTTTTGGAAATAATCACAGAGGAAGATATCGTATCCGGATCAATACTTAAAACGGTTCCACGAATCAGGTTTTGCTTGAAAAAGTCCCAATCATAGTCCGTATCGACACCTTTAAGAATGATCCCATAGAAATTTTCATCTGTTTTCATGATGCCCGGTTTTGTTGCAAATCGCTGGACATGAGATACGTTGGGTGTCTTGAGGATGACGTTGTTGATTAAACTGTCACTGATAACGATCGGTTGGGTTTCATAAGAACTGTTATTGTCGAAGTAAGAGATCTGGATATGGGATCCAAACCCGACGACTTTATTGCGTACTTCTTTTTTGAATCCGATCACAATTCCCACGGCAAGGATCATTATCATCAGACCGAGAGCAATGCTGGCAATGGCGATCCGTACGGCCGGAGGCGAGACTTTCTTTTCTCCGTCTTTGCTGAAATAAACTCGTTTTGCTATGAAAAATTCAGTGTTCATGTGATTTTTATATGTTTTCAATGCTCTTCATCTGTTTAACGGATGATATACGCGAGAGACATTGCAACAAAATTAAAACTCTTGCAAAAGTAAAAGAATATTTTCTATTAATCATACAGATACTGTCAATTTATTTGCAGGTACAAACGGATTAAAAATGTTATAATATCTAAAAGTTTTTGAAAAATAAGAATGAATGCCTAATTTCGCACTGCAAATGACGATTTTGGACTAATATGAATAAATTTTCAAATGTAATGCACTCGCTGATTTTGGTAATAATGTTTTTATTATCAAATTTTGCCTGCTTGCTGTCTCAAGAAAATAATTCTTTTCAAGTCTCTGAACAAAAACAAGCTTCAGAGCCTCAGAATCAAGATAGTATTCTGAATGAAAATACGAATTTAAGATCGGTTTGGGAACGTAGTAATAAGTATTATTTCCCCAATAGAAACCCTTATGTAGAGACTCGCTATAACCAAATGATGCAAAACGGAAAACCATTGTATTTCAATGATATATTATCTGATCCTTCATTGGATCCGGTTAAATTTCCGATTACATTTCAAGATACGGTCATTATGGACCCGATGTTCCTGCCTATTGTGTTTGACGGAAAATTGTTCGTTGGAGATCTTCTGAAGTTAAAACCTCTTGAAATGGGAAAAAAATTTCCGATGTATTCTCCTTTAAAAGAAATGAAAAATCCGTTCGAGGAAAATGAATATGCCCGGAATCTAAGGCACAAAGTCTATTGGGATGCTATATTGACGGATCCTTCCATTGTAAAATATTCCTCAGATGTTTTTTCTGAGATAATAGATGATGTCGGAAAGCCTGAACCGATGCAGATCAGTGTATTTTCAGATCTTTTTAAAGTAGAAAATACCCCGGATTTTTCAAATGTGGGAACGCCCACACGGTATCTGACCAAACGCAAATATTGGTTCATCACAGGAGCCGATCAATTTCAGATTTCTCAAACATATATTTCTGAAAATTGGTATAAAGGAGGGGTCGGTAATATGAACCTGATCAATAATCATTCCATTAATTTCAATTATAAAAAAGATAAAATTCAAAATAATAATCTGATAGAATGGAAGCTAAGTCTGTATACCAATCCGAATGACACGTTGCGCGAAACAAAAATAGGGACAGACTTGTTTCGAACGTATAGCGACTTTGGTTTTAAAGCTTTCGGAGATAAATGGTTTTATTCGGTTAACCTGGAATTGAAAACACAGTTGTTTAATAATTACATTGAAAACTCAACGACAAAAACAGCTGCATTTATGTCTCCTTTCTTCTTGAATATGGGTGTTTTAGGGATGAAGTATCAGTTAGTTAAAACATACAAGGATAATAAGTATAAAAATTTAACATTCAATGCCGATCTCTCTCCGTTGTCAATCAAATATATCTATGTGCGTAACGATGCTGTAGATCCGGCCAGGTATGGTATCCTGGCTGGAAAAAATGACCTTCTTTCTTTGGGTTCTCAAATAAACAGTACGCTTAAAGTAAATTTCAATCGGGGAATTTCTTTCAGTACCCGATTCAAGTGTTTTACAGATTATAATAAAATAGAACTTGAATCCGAAAACGAACTTAACATGGCAATAAATAGATACTTTTCTACCCGTATATTTCTATATGCCAGATTCGATGACAGTAAAGGGATTGCAAAAGATCCGACCTGGGGATACTGGCAGATAAATGAAGTTGTCAGTTTCGGATTGAATTATACTTGGTAAGTTTTTATTGATCGATTCAGAACTTTAGCACAGTATTTTTAACGGAAAGTACTATATTTGTACCCTTATATTGACCTAATTTATAAAGTTGTTATTCTTATGAAAAATAAAATTCTAGTTGCAGGAGGCGCAGGATACATAGGTTCTCATACTGTTGTTGAGTTGCAAAATTCAGGCTATGAGGTTGTTATTGTAGATAATCTATCCAATTCCAGTGCAGATGTAATGGATGGCATCGAACGTATTTCAGGTATACGTCCGGCTTTTGAAGAAGTTGATTGTAATGATTGGGAGGGGCTGAAGCTGGTATTCGATAAATACCCCGGAATAAAAGGTATTATTCATTTTGCAGCAAGCAAGGCTGTTGGAGAATCTGTTCAAAAACCTTTACTATATTATAGGAATAACATCGTTTCATTATTGAACTTATTGGAATTAATGCCTGTATATGGTGTTGAAGGAATTGTCTTTTCTTCTTCATGTACGGTTTACGGACAACCGGACGTACTCCCTGTCGATGAAAATGCTCCGATTAAACCGGCGTTGTCTCCCTATGGAAATACCAAACAAATCAATGAGGAAATAATCAGGGATACAATCTATTCGGGAGTTCCGTATAAAAGCATTATTCTGCGTTATTTTAATCCGATTGGAGCACATCCGAGCGCTGAAATCGGAGAGTTGCCTAATGGTGTCCCTCAAAATCTGGTGCCTTTTCTTACTCAGGCTGCAATTGGCATCCGAAAAGAATTGAGCGTGTACGGAGATGATTACGATACGCCCGACGGATCTTGTATCAGAGACTATATCAATGTGATAGACCTGGCTAAGGCACATGTGGTAGCCGTTGACCGGATGCTTATCGGAAAATCGTTATCGGCGGTCGAGACTTTTAATCTGGGTACGGGAAGAGGACTTTCCGTATTGGAATTGATCCATAGCTTTGAACAAGCGACCGGAGTTAAGGTGCCTTATAAAATTGTAGGACGTAGAGAAGGAGATATTGAAAAAGTATGGGCAAACCCTGCGCATGCCAATAATGTATTGGGTTGGAAAGCAGTTGAGACCATTGATGATACGTTGAAATCCTGCTGGAGGTGGCAATTGAAATTGCGCGAAAAAGGTATCATGTAATAATTTATAATTTTATGTATTCCGGTAAACAGCTCAATCAAATGATTAAACAAGTAGCATTCGTTGTTATACTTGTTGCTCTTTTTATTCTGATAATAAAGGAGTTGAATTATTTTCTGAGTTCTTTCCTTGGAGCTTTTACCATCTACATGTTATTGAGAAATCCGCATCGTAAGATGCAGGAAAAAGGTTGGAGCAAAATAATGTCGACAACCGTTTTATTGTCGCTGACTGTCTTGATCGTTTTTGTGATTGGAGGAGCTGTCTTTGGAGCTGTTTATTCTGAAGTCGGATCGTTTCAGCCCCAGATAATTATTGATAATGTCAATAGTATCCATGATGCGATCTTGAATAAAACAGGATATGATATTTTTTCTAAAGATATCGTTGATAACACGATAAGCTCCTTGAGTAGTTTCCTCCCGAATGTATTTTCTACAGCAGGTAGTATTCTGACAAACGGTTTGATGATGATTTTTTTACTGTTTTTCATGTTACAGGAAAGTAAAAAAATGGAATCTGCCATTGAAGATAATCTGCCTCTTTCCAAAGAAAGTGTTTCTCTGTTGAAAAAAGAAACACAGAATATGGTCGTCAGTAATGCAATCGGTATCCCTTTAATACTTATCGGTCAAGGCCTTTTTGCCGGCTTGGCTTATTGGATTCTTGGAGCCGGAGATCCTGTCGTGTGGGGACTGTTGACCGGAGTTTTCGGTCTGGTCCCGATTATTGGTACGGCAGGGATTTGGTTCCCTTTGTCTATAAATCTGTTATTACAGGGGTTTATTTGGCAAGGAGTTGTATTGATTATTTATGGAGCGCTTATTATATCAAGTGTAGATAATGTCATCAGAATGGTATTCTTGAAGAAATATGCCAATGTTCATCCGTTAGTAGCTATTTTAGGCATTATATTAGGGATGAATTTGTTTGGTTTTTGGGGAATTATTTTTGGGCCGTTGATGATATCCGGTTTGTTGGTATTGTTTAAAATCTACAAAACCGAATTTCTAACAGATTAATTTCAAAAATATTCATTTGACTAACAATGATTTGATTTGTGTTTGAATGAAAATTGAAACGATTTGTTTGGAGATAAGAAAAAACCATTTACCTTTGCATCCGCTTTCCTAAACGGGGAAATCAGAAAGTTGAAATACAAATAAAAATTACAAAGAAAAAAAGCATAAAATTTGTTTGGAAAAAGAAATTTTATTATCTTTGTACCCGCTTTCCGATTTTTTTTAGGAAAACATGATTTAACGATCTTTGAAATAATTTCATGCAACGTAGTACAGCGAGTCGTATTTTTAGATTGGGGTATAATTACCTTGGTTTATTTATATGATTTCGGGAAAAGATAAAAGAACCTGTCAATTAGGAATAGTTGAGATTCGATAAACAGAGCAAAGGATATAAAAAGAACAAATTAACAAAGAAGAGTTTGATCCTGGCTCAGGATGAACGCTAGCGATAGGCTTAACACATGCAAGTCGAGGGGCATCACGTCTTCGGATGGTGGCGACCGGCGCACGGGTGAGTAACACGTATGCAACCTACCCATAACCGGGGGATAGCCCGGAGAAATCCGGATTAATACCCCATAACACAGGGGCACCGCCTGGTGGTATTTGTTAAAGATTAATTGGTTATGGATGGGCCTGCGTTCCATTAGGTAGTTGGTAAGGGTAACGGCCTACCAAGCCAACGATGGATAGGGGAACTGAGAGGTTTATCCCCCACACTGGTACTGAGACACGGACCAGACTCCTACGGGAGGCAGCAGTGAGGAATATTGGTCAATGGGCGTGAGCCTGAACCAGCCAAATCGCGTGAAGGACGACGGTATTATGTATTGTAAACTTCTTTTATAAGGGAATAAAGTGCATCATGCGTGGTGTTTTGTATGTACCTTATGAATAAGCATCGGCTAACTCCGTGCCAGCAGCCGCGGTAATACGGAGGATGCGAGCGTTATCCGGATTTATTGGGTTTAAAGGGTGCGTAGGCGGGCTGATCAGTCAGCGGTGAAATGCCGGAGCTTAACTCCGGAACTGCCGTTGAAACTGTCAGTCTTGAGAGTGACCGAGGTAGGCGGAAGTCGTGGTGTAGCGGTGAAATGCATAGATATCACGAAGAACCCCGATAGCGCAGGCAGCTTACCAGGCCAGGTCTGACACTGATGCACGAAAGTGTGGGTATCAAACAGGATTAGATACCCTGGTAGTCCACACAGTAAACGATGAATACTAACTGTTTGCGATATACAGTAAGCGGTCAAGCGAAAGCGTTAAGTATTCCACCTGGGGAGTACGCCGGCAACGGTGAAACTCAAAGGAATTGACGGGGGCCCGCACAAGCGGAGGAACATGTGGTTTAATTCGATGATACGCGAGGAACCTTACCCGGGCTCGAACGGCTA